>CAZAEQ010000089.1:0-3667 GCA_964484185.1 uncultured Phycisphaeraceae bacterium | reverse complement strand
TGTCCCATCCGTCAAATCGTGTCCACTCGCATCCATAAAACTGACAACGCAGCACACCCCAATTACTCACGCGCTTTGATTGCCCCTTCTATCCTTTCTCCCATGCATCCACTCGCCAGCGCAATTCTCATCACATGGCGTCGCAACGGCGCATACGCACATCGCCTGGTCGCCGATCTCTCTCCCGACCAATGGACGCAACAGCCAGTCCCCAATCGCATCCTCAACCACCCCGCATGGATTCTCTCTCACCTCAACGTCTATGCACCAATCTGCACATCCCTCGCCCGCGGCGAAACTTTCACCGACCCAATCGACCACCCCTTCGGCCAAAAATCCGAAGTCAGCACCAACCCATCAGACTACAGCACCGGCGAAAAAATCCTCGCCGAATACCTCGCAACTCATTCCCAGGCAGAACAAGCCCTCGCCGCCGCCGACACAGTCTTCGCCCAACCCAACCCACTCGAACGCTGGCGAACCGTCCACCCAACCATCGGCGACATGCTCGTAACCCTCATGGTCAAACACGAATCCGGCCACCTCGGCCAACTCTCAAGCTGGCGCCGAGCCATAGGCCTTGCGCGCGTTCCAATGTGAATCGCAGTTCAAAACTATTCATTTAATACGCTCTCGTTCTCCGGAGGATTCGTGCACAAATCTCTCACCGTACTTGCTGCCATCACCATCGTCTCCGCAGCCGCTCCCGCTCAGGTCACACCCGATTGGCTGATCGATACTTCGCCCTACGCGGCAAAGATCGAAGAAACCAAAGGTACCATCCTCCTCTCCAACGGCCTGATTCGCCGCGAAATCCGCATCGCTCCAAACGCCGCCACCGTCGCGCTCGACAATCTCATGACCGGCCAAAACGAGATTCGCAGCGTGCGCCCTGAAGCCGCCGTCACAATAAACGGCATTTCCTTCGAAATCGGCGGCCTCACCGGACAACCAATCCACAACTACATCTCGCCCGCATGGCTCGACACGATGAAGTCCAGCGCCAACGCATTCAAGTACTCCCGACACACCATCGGCAAAACCAAAGAGCGTTTCCCATGGAAGCCGCGATCACAATGGCTGTCCTCTCCCGCCGCATGGCCGCCACCGGGCGTTGCCCTTGATATTGAATTCACCGCGCCCGCTTCCGGCCCAGAAGGCGTCGCAATCACGGTCCATTACGAGCTCTACGACGGCGTTCCGCTCTTCGGCAAATGGCTCACCATCTCGAACACCGGCGCCGCCCCCATCACAATCGACTCCTTCAAAGCAGAAATCCTCGCCGCAGTCGAACCCGCATCGCTGGTCGATGGCAAGCCCGAGATCTTCCAATCCTTCCCACGCTCGCTCCACGTCGAAACCGATTTCGCCTTCGGTGGCGGCATGAATTCCGGCTCCGATGCCCCCGGCGTCGCTTGGAAGTCCGACCCTCTCTTTGAATCACAAGTCCACTACGAACGCCGCACACCCTGCTTGCTCGAATGCGGGCCAGAGATCGGTCCCGGCGCAGTGCTTGAACCCGGTCACACGTTCGATACCTTCCGCGTCTTTGAACTCCTCCACGACTCAACCGATCGCGAACGTCGCGGCCTTGCCGTCCGCCGCATGTATCGCACAATCTCCCCCTGGGTCCTCGAAAACCCACTGATCTTCCACGTTCGCTCCGCCGAACCCGCAAGCGTGCGCGCTGCAGTAGATCAGGCCGCCGAAGTCGGCTTCGAACTCGTACTCATGACTTTCGGCAGCGGCTTCGAAATCGAAAACGATGATCCCAAATACATCGCTCAACTCAAGACTCTTGCCGATTACGCCCATTCAAAAGGCATCGCTCTCGGTGGCTACAGCCTGCTCTCAAGTCGCTCGATCGATGCTGCCAACGATGTAGTAAATCCCGCAACCGGAAAAGTCGGCGGTTTCGCCCGCTTCGGCAACGCCCCGTGCATCGGCTCGCAGTGGGGGCAGAACTACTTCCGCAAGCTCTACGCCGCGTTCGAAGCAACCGGCCTCGATGTCTTCGAACACGATGGCTCCTATCCCGGCGATGTCTGCGCATCAACCGCCCATCTGGGCCACAAGGGCCTCGCAGATTCGCAGTGGTCACAGTGGAAGGAAATTTCCGGCTTCTATGCGTGGTGCCGCTCGAAGGGAATCTATCTCAACGTCCCCGACTGGTACTACCTCACCGGCTCCAACAAATGCGGCATGGGATATCGCGAAACCAATTGGTCTCTACCACGCGAACAGCAGGAAATCATCGAACGCCAGAACATCTTCGATGGCACCTGGACCAAGACCCCCAGCATGGGCTGGATGTTTGTGCCACTCACCGAATATCAGGGCGGCGGCCCCGCCGCGACCATCGAGCCACTGCACGAACACCTCGATCACTACCAGCGCCGCCTCGCCAATCTCCTGGGCGCAGGCGTACAGGCCTGCTACCGCGGCCCACGCCTCTACGACACCGTTGCCACACGCGATGCGGTCCGCTCCTGGGTCAATTGGTTTAAGTCGCACCGCGCAATTCTTGAATCCGACATCATCCACGGTCGCCGAGCAGATGGCCGCGATATCGACTGGCTGTATCACGTGAATCCTGCGCTCGAAAACAAACTCATGCTCGTCGTCTACAACCCCACAGATCAGCCCGTGCAGCGAACTCTCTCAATCGACACTGCATATTCCGGCCTCGCCGACAGCATCACTGTCTCCGGCGCTGCTGGACCAAAAGCAATAGTCACGCTCGACCAGCGCGGCCGCGCTGCAATCAAGATCGATGTCCCCGCCCGCGGCATGAGCTGGTACACGTGCAAAGACACTGCATCCGCGCCGTAGCCCTCGAACGCTGGCGAATTGTTCACCCAATCATTGGCGACATGCTTGTGACTCTCATGGTCAAACATGAATCCGGCCACCTCGACCAACTCTCAACCTGGCGCCGAGCCCTCGGCCTTGCACGCGGTCCGAGGTAAATCTTCCCTGGCGGATTTCATCGGCTTAGTTATTCCAATGTGCGAGTAGCGCTTGAGTTACTAACACTGCCTTGAGGCACCCCTTGGGTGCTCGTTAGTAGCCGTGGCGTGGCTCTGCACCCACGGTCATCTCATCGTCCTTTCCGGCGCACCCCTTGCGGGTGCTCGTACTTCACCTTTGAAACTCAGACCTCGCTGCTCGCCGAGAAATTCTCGTACCGGACGCTTCGCGCACAATATTTGTCCGGTACAACATTTTGCTGCAATTTGCATTGACCTTGCACGTACAACTCTCTAAGGTGCAATTATGAAAACCAAACCCCACCAACTCAACCGCCGCGCTCCTGCGATAGATACTGATTACGTTCACGCTGCGACGTCATCAACCCACGCACCCTCATTTCCAGCTCAAAAACCTAAGGAGGCCAACCAAAGTGGCCTTCTTAGAAATCGTGGCCACCTTAGGTTTCTGCGCCAAAAACAACGATCGCATTCAACCGCAATTCGTGCAGCCACAACAACCCGCGATTCTGCTCTGAAAACCCCAGGAGCTCAGGGGCTCAACCAAAACCGTGAGTCCCTGACCCAATCGCTTGAGCCCCTGGCGATATTGACCTAAAAACGAAAGGTGATCAGATGATCATCACTTTTGATGATCACCTTTGAATTGAAATGATCACCTTTCGTTTCTGACTCAA
>CAZAEQ010000088.1:0-4746 GCA_964484185.1 uncultured Phycisphaeraceae bacterium | reverse complement strand
GGGGGGCACTATAGAAACTTGTCTACATCTTGTCAAGAAATAGCCATCAGGAGGCTTTGTCAAGCCGAATATATTCTCGGTAACTTCGGAGAACACGCTTCACGTATTGCCGCGTTTCTTGATACGGAATTAATTCGATGAACTCATCCTGACTTCGTCCTGGATGCAGCGCAACCCAGCTTCCAACAACGAGTGGCCCTGCATTGTATGAAGCAATGGTCAGTGCGACATCTCCAGAAAATTGCTCAAGTAACTGCTCGACGTAGTGGACCCCAATCTGAATATTGGTCTCTTGATCGAAAAGGTCATCTCGTCCAACGGCAGGAAGTCCAAGCCGTTGCGCAACAGTATGTGCGGTTCCAGGCATCACCTGCATCAGCCCAATCGCACCAACACGCGACACAGCTTGCCAATCGTACTGACTTTCTTCTCGAATGATCGCCGCCACCAGATAAGGATCAACACTCTTGACAGCCTGACTCTTTATGGTGGGCAGAAGCCCGGTAGGATAGGCCACCTTCCACAGCGACGAATCGACCATGCCGTTGGTTCGCTCCAATTTATCACGGAACCTCGCCCTGGCGAGTCGGAGCGCATGATGGTAGGCACCCACTTCGTTCAACATCGTGGCAAGCACCATGAGGACATCGGGATCTAGGTTATAGCGATCAGTCAACCCGACCAACTCACGCGTCGCATCCGAGTCCAATCCTAGCGTCTTGAGCTCAAGCGCTCGACGGTATGCCGGCTGCTGCCCGATTTCGGCCCTCGCAGTCACCGAACGAGTCGCCTCACCATTCACTGGCGTGCCACCATTCGCCAAGGGAGTTACCGCAATCGGTTCTGCCGCATGAGGCTCCGATAGCGTGAGATCGACCCGCTCGCGAGCCAATTGGCAATAATAGGTATGGACATATCGTTCGCAAAGTAGTGCGTACAGATCACGAGCATGAGGCTGCTGGCTCAATTCGGCTGCACGCCCCATCCAATAGAGGGCCTGTGGCTCAAAATCATAGTCATGCTGATCGACAAGCGGCCGAAGCTCGTCACCCGCCTCACGGTAGCGCGCCGTACGGTAGAATACCCAGCCCACGCGCCAGCGTGCTTCGGCACGCTGGGACAACGGCTCTCCAATTTTTGCCACTTGCCGATACCATAGAATCGCGTCGTCAAAACGTCCCTGATCCTCGAACCACATTCCGGCAAACAAGGCGATCTGGCCCTTCTGCTCCGCAGAGAGTGACGTGGTCGGCAACGTCTTAGCAAGATCCAGCAACTTGTCTCCCTGTCCTTGTCGAAGATAGACACGAGCCAACCAGACCGAGGCTTCGTGAGATTCCACCCCTCCGTCTTTCACCAATGCACGGAACGTCTCTCGGGCTTCGTCATACCGTTTCAAGCGTACCTGCGCAATCCCGAGCTTCAGTTTGGCCTCGGCGCGCCTAGGCGACTTTGGGTCAGTTGCAAAAAACTTTCGGAGCTCCTCAATGGCTTCGGCATGGAACGATTGTCCAAGATACGCTTGGGCTCGGGCAAGCCGTTCACCTGACTGAACTACCCATGGCTCCCCACCCAGATTCGAGGCCAATAACGCTTCTGCTTCTTTTGCTTCCGGACTGTACGCAAACCGAACCCAAAGCCGCATCAACGTTTCACGGCCTTCCCGTATGTTGTTATCCCGCAGTTGGCACGCGCCCCGTCGAAGAAGCGCCAAAGGGGCCTCCGGCTCCTTATCGTTCGACTCCACCGCTTTAGCAAACCAGGCTGCCGCTTCAGGACAGCTCGATGCCTGATACCATGCTTCCCCTGCTCGATACGCAGACTTCGTCAATAAGTAAGAGTCCGGCACCGCTTGCCGAATGCTCTCGAACATGCCTGCCGCCTGCTTGGGGTCGCCAAGGTTCAACAGCGCTTCCCCTATCCAAAGTCGGATATAGTCATCCAAGATTGGAAAGTCTTGCTGTGCCGCTCGAAGAAATTGAATCGCCACGGCAGGATTTCGTTCGAGGGACAACACGCCGGACAGTAACCCGGCACGTTTGGCCCACACTGTGGCGGGGAATCGCTCCATCAGACGTTGCAGCCGATCGAGCTTGAGCAACAAGACTTGTTCCTTATTGAGGGTTTTACCGATCCGCCCCTTCGGCAATGCAGCGGCCTGAAAGCAATCTTCCGCCCGCTCACACACATCGTTGCCACTCGAATGAGGCGAAGAGGAAGAATCGGCGAACGCCTTGCCGCAAAGCACAGCGATCCAACAAAGACCAATAGACAGAACGCAAAGCACGCGCCGGCTGGTCCGTTGATGTCGAGTGTTACGCACCGTTCGTCTCCCTTTTGATCTTACATATATAACAGTGTGCCTCCCTTGTTACCAGCAAAGCCGCCTAAATCCTTTCCCTTGTTCCACTTTTTGAGGCTGTGGTAGGATACGCTCGTGCGGCACAACAAAGACACACTCCCATCGGCCCCCACGTTCACAAACCTTCTGGCCCTTGATGAAGAAGGGCTAGGCCAATTGGTACATCAGTTCGGATGGCCTCGCTACCGAACCGGCCAGATTCTGCGCTGGCTCTATCAACGTCGAGCCACAGACATCAACCAGATGACAGACCTTGGCCAGTCGGAGCGAATCGCCATGGCTTCACATGCCACGATTCAGCGCGCCGCAGGGTGCAGCGTCTTCCGTTCGACTGATCACACGAGAAAACTCGTCCTCACGCTCAGCGATGGGCTCACCGTCGAAACCGTGCTGATTCCCGATGAAGACCGCTTAACCCTCTGTGTGTCGACGCAGGTCGGCTGTACATTGGATTGTGGATTCTGCCTAACTGGCACGATGGGATTGAAGCGCAACTTGAAGGCACATGAAATCATGGAGCAAGTGCTGACAGCCCAAGATCATCTCGACCATGATGAGCGGATTACCAACCTCGTCTTTATGGGAATGGGAGAGCCTTTGGCTAATATGGAGGCCTTGTCAGAGGCCATCCGGCGACTCACCAACAAACCATGGGGGCTCGGATGGTCGCCGAGACGCATGACGGTCTCCACTGCCGGCCTTGCCTCGCGATTGAAAGATATCGCGCCACTCGGTGTCAACCTCGCCATTTCGCTGAATGCCACCACGGACGACCAGCGCGCGCGCCTGATGCCGGCCGCCAATGGGATCGCGTCGCTTAAAACGTTGCTCGCCGCCTGTCGCCGCTACCCCTTACCGCCGACCCGGCGACTCACGTTTGAGTATGTCCTGCTAGCCGGGGTGAACGATCATGGCGACGACGCTCGCCGCCTCACTAAACTCGTGCGGGGGATCGCATGCAAAATCAATGTAATCCCGTTCAATGAATTCCCAGGAAGTCCCTTCCGCCGCCCATCTGAACACGATATTTCTGCCTTTCAAATCATCCTGCGGCAGGCAGGCCTCGACGTGTTCGTGCGCAAAAGCCGAGGGCGCGACGTTCTCGGCGCCTGCGGTCAATTAGGGAACCTCTCCCCCACATACACAGCACATGCCTTGACACAAATCGAATCTCGTTGCTAGCATACAGAGTGCGCACCGCCCAAACATGATCTGGCTGTATTTTCAATCCATCATGCGATTATCATGGTTGGCTGCCGCCGGTAGTCTTGTCTTCTTCGTCACATCGCCTGCTTTTGCAGGGGAACCTCACGAATTTATCCTTTCCAACGGGATGAAAGTCCTCTTAGTCGAAGTCCCCAAAGCTCCGGTTGCGACTGTCCAGGTCTGGTACAAAGTCGGTTCACGCAACGAAGTGATGGGCCGCGCAGGCCTCTCCCACATGCTGGAACATATGATGTTCAAAGGCACCGGCAAATACCCAAAAGGTGAATTTTCAAGATTGATTCGCAAGAACGGGGGGACGGACAACGCGTTCACAAGCCAAGATTTCACCGCGTACTTCGAAAATCTTGCGGCAGACCGCGTCGATCTGGCACTGGAACTTGAAGCTGATCGCATGCAAGGACTCGTGCTCGACAGACCTGAATTGACGACAGAACGAGAAGTTGTGAAGGAAGAACGACGCCTTCGCACCGAAGACGATCCACAAGGCGCACTGGTCGAAGCGCTCTTCGCGCAGGCCTATTTCAGTCACCCCTACCATTGGCCGGTGATCGGCTGGTTCGGCGACTTAGAGGCGATGACTCTCGATGACTTGCAACGGCACTACGATACCTACTACTCCCCCAATAACGCCACCCTCGTCGTGGTAGGCGACATCAATGCCGACCGCTTGCTCCCTACGATCAAACAGCTCTTCGAACCGATCCCGCGGGGACCGGAGCCTAAATCAATCACCACCATGGAGCCGGAGCAAAAAGGTGAACGCCGCTTTCTCCTGAAGCGAGAGGCACAAGTCCCCTTCGTCATGATCGGGTATCGTGTACCCAATTTCACGAGTGAAGATTCGTATGCACTCGACATTCTCGATTCCATTCTCTCGCATGGGAAAAGTGCGCGGTTGTATCAGAGTCTTGTCTACGAGCAAAAGTCGGCGTTGGCCGTTGGGTCAGAGTATAGCTTGCTACAGGCCGATCCCGGCCTTTTCTACTTCTATGCTCTCGTCAGCCCAGGCCAGAAGCCGGAATCGGTCGAGGATGCCCTTCACCAAGAAATCAAACGTCTCCAGACCGATCTGCCGACAGAGCAAGAGCTGCAACGAGCAAAGAACCAGGTGGAAGCCACCCATGTCTTTGAACAGGACTCCAACTTCCGGCATGCGA
>CAZAEQ010000087.1:0-5426 GCA_964484185.1 uncultured Phycisphaeraceae bacterium | reverse complement strand
CGCCCCCCCGACGCGTATAGGCCGGCGATCATGACGGCCGCGACGCCCCTGCTCCCTCCCGCCGACTGGCGCGACTTCCTGGCGCTGACCAAGCCGCGGGTGATGACGCTCGTCGTCTTCACCGGGCTGTGCGGCATGCTGGCGGCGCCGGTGGGCATCCATCCGGTGCTGGGGTTCACCGCGATCCTGTGCATCGCGCTGGGTGCGGGGGCGGCGGGCGCCACGCACCGGTCCATGAAGGATGGGGGCGGCGGATGCGAGCCTTGAGGGGCGGATGGGAGTTCAGCAAGGGGCCGGTCAATGCGCTCACGAAAAACAGGTGGCTGCATTCCTGGGTGCCAGAGTGATCGATGATGCCGCGATTGCTGGTCCCCCCTACTACCTGCAGAGCCTGTGCCAGGCCTTCTGGATTACGAGTGAATTGCACTGCGGCTGCATCAGCTCGATATTCACACTGGCGAGCGATCAAGGCTTTGATCAACTGAGCGATAGTTGCACCGACAATCCCTAAGAGAAAACACGCAGCGCCGACAATTATGATCACGAGGGCGGCCTTGCCCGAACCCCTGCTCCGCCTGGATCCACCGGAGAAACCAGCCCTTAACAGGGTCGATCCGACCACTTGAATCGCGACAATACCAAACAGCAAACCAATGAGACGAATATTGAGTCGCATGTCGCCGCTGAGAATGTGACTGAACTCATGGGCAATGACGCCCTGAAGCTGCTCACGCGAGAGCGAAGTTACTGCGCCGCGCGTTACTGCGACCACGGCATCAGAAGATGTATATCCAGCGGCAAACGCATTTATGGAGTGTTCGTCGTCGAGAATGTAGACCTGGGGAACTGGAATACCGGAAGCAATCGCCATCTCTTCGACCACGTTCAGAAGCCGTTTGTGGTGGAGCCCGAGCGTTGCACTATGAACTACCAATTGCCCACCGAGGGATTCGGCTACAGCCTGGCCGCCGCCAGAACGCAGCACGCTCGCCTTCCACATGCTTGCGCCGAAGACCAGAAGTACGGATGCCGCGAACGCGATGACCCAGAATAACTGTGCTTCTGGTCTTGTGAAAACCTCCATGGGCGAGGTACGTGCAAGCTCGATCACTTCGCGGAATTGGTTTTCATCGATCAGTCCCGTTTTTCGAAACAATCCATTGGCGATGAGAAACAGAACTGCCAAGACAATTGGAGTTAAGGCGATGACAAAGATGAAGACGCCGAGTAGATAGAGCACCACAAGCACGGCAGTTCTGCGCTTGGCTTTTGCCTGCTGCTCAAAGAAATTCAGCACGAAGCTCTCTCCTGGCTCTGCAGAGCACTCAGAATTTCACAACGGGAGCCTGGTCGAGCATGGCCTTGCCGCCAAGATCGAGGACTGCGGCATCGCGCGAGTAGCCGAAGATCCAGGCGAAGAAGATGGGCGGGAACGAGCGGCGATAGGCGTTGAATGTCATGACGGCGTCGTTGAAGGCTTGACGCGCGAAGGAGATGCGGTTTTCGGTGGTGGTGAGTTCCTCAGTGAGTTGCAGCATGTTCTGATTGGCTTTGAGATCGGGGTAGGCTTCAGCAACTGCGAAGAGGCGGCCGAGTGCGCCGGTGAGCTGACCTTCCGAGCCTTGAAGCGCGGAGAGGGCCGCGGGATCGCCGGGGTTGGCTGCGGCAGCTTTGAGACCTGCGGAGGCGACGTTGCGGGCGGCGATGACCGCTTCGAGAGTTTTGCTCTCGTGGGCCATGTAGCCCTTGGCAATTTCGACGAGATTGGGAATGAGATCGTGGCGGCGACGGAGCTGAACATCGATCTGCGCGAAGCCGTTGGTGTAGCCGACGCTGAGTTGCACGAGGCGGTTGTAGATCATGATCGCCATGACGATCAGGATGAAGAGGACGCTACCAGCGATGACGAGACCGATTTGCAGTGGACTCATGAAACAGGCTCCGGGTACGAGGCAGGACGCCAGGTGATGGCCGCAAGATGCTGGCCAATTGTTGGGAAATGCAGTATACCAGTTTCACGAGATCGGGTAGGCAGATTGGGGGGTTTTCGGGTACAGTCTCAGCATGAGTACCACATTTGGCAGAATCTGGTTCATTGATAATCCGTGGCCGGGGGGACATGCTGTTGAGAACTTTGTGTGGTCGGGAAGACTTGATGCGGATGGGTCGCTTTGGTTTGACTTGCACCTTGAGACTGTGAATTACAAGGCAGAGGCTGAGGCGACGGTTGATCTCGATGATGACTGGCATTCTGCGGTTGTCTGGCAGAATTACCACAGTTGCACGCTCTCATCGACGAATTGGGCGGATGAAGGAAGCAAAGGGCTGGCAGTTGGAGGCGAGAGCTCGCCGCTGAAGTGGGCTGATCTGAACGGATCAACTTTCACTGCGGATGAGGCCGAGATTGGCGATAGCGTGGATGTAGATGTCGAACCGGCCTTTCTTATTTACTTGACGGGACACGATGCCACGGCGGGTCATCAGGTGACATTCAAGAAGGGCGCTCGAGCGGGGACTTTTGACATTGAATGGACTGGGAAGATTGCGCTTGTGTACTCGGGAGACGATGAACTGAAGCACACGTTCAAAGCGCAGCTCGCGGGGATTGAGTTCCAGGGATTTGTTGTAAATGATGAGCTTTCGGATGAGGAGGCGAAGGAGAAGTTTGCTATTGCGTGCGCCGATGCGGGGCTTTTCAAGATTGCAGTGATCAATGACAAACGTGTGTTCTGTCTGAAATGAGTGAGCGATGGCGAAGAAGAAGGCCGTGAAGAAGCATGCTGGTGCGGGAACCAAGGAGAGAGCGCAAGACTGCCTGGCGATGCTCAAGAAGTTGAGTTCAAGTCGCACGCTGGAAGAGATGGGGCCGCGGTATGGGATCCATACCAAGAAGGCGTTTGGCGTGTCGATGGCGAATATGAAGATGGCAGCGAAGAAGCTGGGGCAGGATCATGAGTTAGCGCTTGCGCTGTGGGAGACAGGGTGGTACGAAGCGCGGATGGTTGCGTGTATGGTGGATGATCCGGCGCAGGTGACCAGTGCACAGATGGATGCGTGGTGCAATGACTTTGATAACTGGGGAATTTGTGACACGGTGTGTTTCAAGTTGTTTGATCAGGTGCCCGGGGCGCTTGGAAAGGTGCGGAAGTGGGCGAAGAGGGATGAGGAGTTTGTGAAGCGAGGGGCGTTTGCGCTTTTGGCGTGTGTCGCGCTGCATAACAAGAAGTTGGCGAATGAGGAGTTTGCGGAGGGGCTCGAGTTGATTGTGGTTGCGGCGAGCGATGAGCGGAATTTTGTGAAGAAGGGCGTAGTGTGGGCGCTGCGCGGAATTGGGAGCCGCAATGCTGAGATGCGACAGGAAGCGCTGATGGTTGCGGAGCGATTGATGGAAGCAGAGAGTGCCGCGGCGCGGTGGGTGGGGAAGACTGCGTTGAAGGAGTTGTCGGGGAACGTGGCGAAGAAGCGGGCAGAGAAGAAATAGCCTGACGCTCGTTAACGCGGGGGCTGGAAACTGATCGATTGTCCCGCCGGGTTATCGTCATCGAAGATCGGAGCATTTACCGAAACCACGTAAGCTTGAGCGGCGGCGCCGCCTGGACCTTGAAGGCCGAATGTTGCGGTGGAACCCTTCATATTCGCACAATCAGTGATGGCTGTGTAGCTGACTCGAATCAGGTTGGAACCTTCATGGATTGAAACCATGATGTTGACCGCGTTGCTTCCACACACGCCGGAAAGCAGACGGTTGTGGAAATAGAGGTTGAACACGCGACCACCTGCAGAGCCAAACGTTGCGTACTCGAAGAATTCTGAAGTTCCAAAATCATTTAGATCATCCCAGAAGAACGCAAGAAATGGATCCTGGCTTATGCCGCTTGGAAGCAGGGTATTGGTGAACGTGGCGCTGCAATTCTGCCCGAAGAAGAGCAGGCCGTTGCTTGACACGCTAATGGATGTAACAGCACGGCCCCACCCTGTAAATGTGAATCCAAGTGGGATGCTGCCGAAGCAGGAATCGTCGCCAAGCGTCTCGACGCGTGTCCAGCCGGAACGATCGTCTTGACTGAATTGGGCGTTGACTGATGCAGTGATTCCGCCGGGACCGACTGGTGTGTTCAGTGCGTACATCGCGTATGGAGTTGCGGTCAGTGCCTGACGCGGAGCGAGGATTGTGAATGGAGGGCCGCTTGCGTTGTCGCTGACGCTGATTTCAATCCAGCGGGCCTGGCCGGTGAATGCACTTACACCGAAGTTGAGCTGGACTGTGAATTGGCCTTCGGTGAGCTCGACGGCGGAAGCCAACATCTCGGACCCGATCTGGTTGCCGGCGGTTGGGGCGTCATAGAGGCGGAACTTGAGGTCGCGTGGACCGTTCACTGGAGTGGTGCCGGACCTCAGTTGGCCTTGATAGGTGAAGGTTGTTGTTGCCGCGGTTTGAGCGTGTGCGGGAGCTGCGACTGTGCAGATTGCGAGAGTGAGTGATAGATTCAGGAAGATAGCGGCGATGCGATTCCATTGCATGATTCGGGTCTCCGTTGGTATCCAGCCCAAGATATCAGATGGTTTGGGATTGTCAATGCTAACTGGGGCAGCGGAGAAGAGGGAGTAGGTTGAGTTTGTGCTGATTGCTTTGATTCTAGTTTTCGCCCGCCCATTTTATGGGCGGAGGAGTGCAGACTAGAACCCCATGTCCTCGTACATCTTTGTCCTCAGCTTCAAGTAATACTGGGACTCGGACCAGCGACCGGATTGCAAATACACCACTTCAAAGAGCTCCAGATCACCCAGTAACCACTTATCTTTTGGGATACCTACAACCCCACGAAGATCGATTGCGCGGTCACAAAGCGCCTCCGCAGCAGAGAGTTCTGACATTCGCCATTTGCATTCCGCCAACGATGCCAGATTGCTAGCGAGGTACTCGGTATCCACGTTGGTGGTCGTGTCCGCACGATCGACGACTAGCTCAAGCAAGGGCGCGGCGAGCGAGTATCGCTTTGAGCCCATAAATGCAGACGCTACTGCCCGCATGCTCTCTAAAGGTCGGTGCTGTGCCCGTCGGATTACGGAGCCGCTGATCGGTTTTGTTGAAGTTCCGTACTTCTCAGCAAATAGAGCTCTTCGCTCTACTCTAATTCTCTCGGCCGAGCGAGCCGCACTCTCCGATTCAATTGGGCACTCAATGTTAAGGTATATCCAGTAGAGAAGATCATGGCACAAAACAATAATTGGACCCTTTGGATCTAACTCCGCAACCGCCAAGTTTAAAGAGTTCAGAGCTACCTCCAAAGCCTCTGTGAACTTTCCTAAAGCACAAAGATCAATCACCTGTTCATTCAGGCTTTGACACTGATTCTTAGCGGATTGTCTTTCGGCTGCACCCACGATTCTCCCCCTCAGACCACTCGATTCGGCGGCTCTTTGCC
>CAZAEQ010000086.1:0-5882 GCA_964484185.1 uncultured Phycisphaeraceae bacterium | reverse complement strand
TCACTTTTGATGATCACCTTTGAATTGAAATGATCACCTTTCGTTTCTGACTCAAAATCAGAGGTTAACTGGATCCGGTTTCAGCCACTGAGCTTTCAAATCTCAGAGTTTAGATTCGCTCCAACTATTGCTCGGTCGCACAATCATCCCGTTACTTTGACACTTCAAGTCCCTACCCTCCCCAACCTAACTCAGGAGAACCACATGGCCCACGCACCAACCGACCCCAACAAAAAATACCTCTCCCACACACTCGCCCAGTGGGCCTGCGGCCTGAAGTACGAACACATTTCTCCAGCCGCGATTCAACGCGCCAAAATGTTCTGGTACGACTCACTCGGCTGCGGCCTCGGCGGCAGTCAGCAGGAAGATGCCCACATCCTCCTCGCACACCATCGCGAAATGGCGCCAGCCAACAACGGCCCCTGCACCTGCTTCGTCTCCGGTTTCAAAACCAACCCGGTCGATGCCGCGTTCATCAACAACCACATGATCCGCGCGATGGACTACAACGACATCTACTGGAAGGCCGACCCCTGCCATCCATCCGACATCATCGCCGGTCCCCTCGCCCTCTGCGAATACCTAAATCTTTCTGGCAAAGATCTCCTCCTCGCCACCATCATCGCCTACGAAGTCGAACAACGGCTCTGCGAATTCGGCCTCCCCGGAATCCGCGAATACGGCTGGCATCACGCAACGCTCACAGCTTTTGCCGCGCCGATCGCCGCCGGCCGCGTGCTCAATCTCACCGTCGATCAAATGGTCCAGGCCATCGGCATCTGCGCCAGCCGCACGTTCACACCCGGTGCGGTCACGGCTGGCAAACTCACTAACATGAAAAACACGGTCGACCCCTGGGCAACACGCATGGGTGTCGAATCCGCGCTCCTCGCCAAAAAGGGCTATTCCGGCCCCGAGCACATGATCGACGGCAAAGAAGGTCTCTACGCAGTCTTCGGCCACGTGCAATACAAAGGCGCACCCGCAAAGTTTGACACCGACATCCTCATCAACGGCCTGCCCACGACAGCAAAAGACCACTATCGCATCCTCGATTGCGGCATGAAGTCTTTCCCCATCGAAGCCCTCAGCCACGCCCCGCTCACGGCCATGATGAAGTGCGTCAAAGAAAACAACATCAAGCCAGCAGATGTCACCGAAATCAAGGTCGAAGTCATCGCCCGCGCTGCAGATATCCTCGGCGATCCTCACAAATATCGCCCCGATTCCAAAGAAACCGCCGACCACTCGCTCCCGTATTGCATGGCTGCCGGCCTCATCGATGGCATGGTCACGCCGCTGCAATTCAAAGAAGAGCGCGTCATGGACAAGTCGCTCATCCCGGTGATGGATAAGGTCAAAGTCGTCGCCAATCAGGAATTCGAAGCCCTCTTCCCCAAGTTCCAGCCCAGCCAGGTCACAATCACCACAACCAGCGGCAAGAGCTACACAAAACGCGTCGATGTCCCCAAGGGCGACCCGCGCGACCCGATGACCGAAGAAGAAATCGGTGTGAAATTCCACGCACTGGGCGACAGCGTCATCGGCAAACAGAAATGCGACACGCTCGCGCAAGCGATTCTCTCAATGGAAAATCTCGCAAGCGTGCGAACACTGCTTCCGCTGACTGTGAAGTAAGACGGCCTCCGCGTAGTTGTTGCATCAATCCCTTGCACTCTCAAAGTGCATCCAACGCGCCGAATCTCCGGAATTCCTTGACGGTAGTAGCTTTGCTCTGCGTCTAAGTAGTTTGCCACATCGCGTTTGCTTCAAGCAAGCTAACAAACGAGACCAGAATCATGACTTCCGCCACCGACCGCCGCGCATTCCTGCAAACTTCCGCCGCTTGCGTAGGCGTTTTGGCATCCAGCGCTATCTGTTCTGCCACCATCGATAAACCCGCAGATTCCAGACCTTCCATTCCAGAAAACTCCTGGCCCGGTTTCCCTCAACAAGACCCTGCGCTCGTCCGCGAAATAGTGGGGGCGTCTCATCGCAACCTCGCCAGAGTCAAAGAACTCTTGACCGCCCACCCAGCGCTCGCCAAAGCAAGCTACGACTGGGGCTATGGAGACTGGGAAAGTGCACTGGGCGCAGCATCTCACGTCGGCAACAAAGACATCGCCAACCTGCTCCTCGAAAACGGAGCAAGACTTGATATCTTCGCCGCCGCCATGCTGGGAATGAACGACACCGTCGCGGCGATGCTCAAAGCCATGCCCGCACTCGCAAAAACCCGCGGCCCTCACGGCATCGCGCTCACCGCCCACGCGACTGCCGGCGAAAACGCAGAACTCGCCGAAATGCTGAAGGCTTACCCCGGCGCAGATGACGATTCAAAGGCCCCGCTGACTCCTGAGGAAATGAAGTCGTATCTTGGGACCTACCTGCGCGAGACTGGCGAGCCGGTGACGGTGAGCCAGACTCGGTTCGGCCTCGCGGTGAAAGCCGGTACCGGCGGCGATTGCCGACTCATTCGCACTGGCGATCACACCTTTCATCCAGTGGGGGCTCCAAATGTAAAGGTGTCTTTTACTGTCCAGGACAACGCCGCCACTCGAATCGAAGTAGTCGAGGCTACCTGGCTGGTCTTCGCCACTCGAAAGATTTGAAATCACCCATTCCACGTCTGCCAGAACCAAATATTCCTAGCATCCTGCCCCATCAGTATTTATGGGCCGCCAAAAGGCTTTCGTTTGGCATTCCACCCAGAACCGGCTATACTTCCCCCCGTATTTCGTAGCCGAAGTAGCTCAGCTGGTTAGAGCGGAGCATTCATAACGCTCAGGTCGGCGGTTCGAGTCCGCCCTTCGGCATTTTGTTTGTTGCGGATGTGTCCGCGTGCGGTTTGTTCGTGGCGAGCGGAGGGATCATGGCGGACAGCCTGCCTCTGGATCGATCCGAATCTGTCTTCAAAGACTACAAGCTCCCGCTCTCGCGCGACCAGGCGATCGCTGAGGCAAATCGCTGCCTCTTCTGCACCGATGCACCGTGTATCAACGCCTGCCCGACGCGCATCGATATTCCCCAGTTCATCCGCAAGATTTCCACAGACAACATCAAAGGCTCCGCTCGCACCATTTTCGATGCCAACATCCTGGGAATGAGTTGTGCACGCGTCTGTCCGGTTGAAGTTCTCTGTGTCGGCGCATGTGTCTACAACCACAAAGATGCACCGCCAATCCAAATCGGCAAACTGCAGCGATATTCCACCGACCTCGCATTTGAACGCGGCTGGCGCTTCTTCGAAGCCGGCCCGGACACCGGCAAATCTGTCGGGCTCGTCGGAGCGGGGCCCGCAAGTCTCGCCGCCGCACATGAACTTCGCCGCATGGGTCACCGCTGCACAATCTACGAAAAACGAGCCACGCTCGGTGGTCTCAATAGTTCTGGTGTCGCGCCGTACAAGATGCGAGCCGATCGGGCAGTTGAGGAAGTTGAGTGGATCCTCAGGATCGGCGGCATAGAAACTAGAACCGGCATCGCGGTCGGAACCGATATCTCTCTCGAGCAACTCGAAACTCAGCACGATGCGGTGTTCTTCGGCGCTGGCCTGGGCTCAGATTCATCGCTTGGGATTCCCGGCGAAGACCTTCCCGGAGTGTTCGGCGCAGTCGACTGGATCGAGCGCATGAAATTGCAGAAGCTGTCGATGAAGGAGGTGCGCTCGGCTGTGGTAGTGGGGGGGGGCAACACCGCGCTCGATGCCGTGCGTGAACTCCGCGGCCTGGGAGTTCCGCAAGTAACCATGATCTATCGCGGCACAGAAAGCTCAATGTCAGGCTATCAGCACGAGTGGTCCGCCGCCAAGGATGAGGGAGTTGTTGCCCAGTGGCAGTCATTGCCCACAGCATTTGAAGGGTCGGGAAAGCTCGAGCGCGTTCGGTGCATAGGGCTCGATGCACAGCGGCAACCCATTGCGGGCTCAGAATCTACTGTCAAAGCGGATCTCGCTCTCGTCGCTATCGGTCAATCCAAGCTCGGGACCATGCTTGCGAAAACTGCTGGAATCACCTTGGATCGCGGCCGCATCGTGACGGATGCGAGGGGCCGCACCGGGCGTAAAGGCTTCTTCGCCGGTGGCGATTGTGCCAATGGCGGTAAAGAAGTTGTAAACGCCGCCGCCGAAGGCAAAGCTGCCGCCCACGCCATTCACGAATTCCTGTCAGGGAGTGTGCATGCCTGATCTCTCTACAAACTGCGCAGGCATCAAGTCGCCGAATCCTTTCTGGCTCGCATCTGCGCCACCGGCAAATTCGGGACTTCAGATTCAGCGCGCGTTTGGAGCGGGCTGGGGTGGCGCAGTGTGGAAGACATTGGGTGTGCCGATTCAAAATGTGTCAAGCCGCTTTGGCGCAACCACCATCCGCGGCGTACAAGGTGCGGGTTTTAATAACATCGAGTTGATCACAGATCGCTCGCTCGAGATCAACTTTCGCGAGATCCGCGAGACCAAGAAACTGTTTCCAAAGAACGCGGTAGTTGTGTCGCTGATGGTGGAGACACGCGATGAATGGCGCGACATCATCAAGCAGACCATTGACAGCGGGGCCGATGGCATCGAACTGAACTTCGGTTGCCCGCACGGCATGTGCGAACGCGGCATGGGTTCAGCAGTGGGGCAGGAGCCAAAGATCAATGAACGCATTACCGGATGGGCGCGGGAGTTCTCGACGATACCGGTGTTGGTGAAATTGACGCCGAATGTGTCGGATATCTTGCCGCACGGAATGGCCGCCAAACGCGGCGGGGCAGATGGCGTCTCCCTGATCAACACAATTAAGAGCATCATCGGCGTGGACATCGATCGGTTCGTCCCAGAGCCCCGAGTTGGGAATCTCAGCACCAATGGCGGCTATTGCGGTGCAGCGGTGAAGCCGATTGCCCTGCACATGGTCGCAGCTCTGGCTCGCCACAAGGACTTCGGCCTGCCAATCAGCGGAATCGGCGGCATCTGCAATTGGCGCGATGCGGTTGAGTTCATTCTTCTTGGTTCAACATCGGTGCAAGTCTGCACCGAAGTCATGCTGCGCGGGTTCAGAATCGTTGAAGACATGAACGAGGGTCTCAGCGAATACATGACCGCTAAGGGATTTGCCACAATCGATCAGATGGTCGGCAAGGCAATCCCTGGGTTCAGCGAATGGGGCGATCTCGATCTGAACTATGAGACGGTCGCCAAGATCGATGCTGACAAGTGCATCGGTTGCCATCTGTGCGTCACAGCGTGCCACGATGGGGCGCACCAGTGCATTCATCCCAGCACAGCCAAAACCGAGATCAACGTACCTGTGATCGACGAATCCGAGTGCGTGGGCTGCAACCTCTGTCAGATTGTCTGTCCGGTGCAAGACTGCATTTCCATGGTTCAGGTCAACAACGGTTACACTTCAGCAACGTGGAATGAAGCAGTTGAACAGGGCAAACCCCTGCGTCCGAAAAAAGGATCGCATTAGCGTTTTCTACAGGTGATCAGCATGAGCAAGATTGTCCGATGTGGCCTCATTCAGTGCAGTAATCCGCTCAACGATGAGAAGCGTTCTGTCGCCGACATCCAGAAGGCGATGGTCGACAAGCACATTCCGTTTATTGAAGATGCCGGGAAAAAAGGTGTGCAGATTCTCTGCTTGCAAGAGATCTTCAACGGCCCATATTTCTGCCCCAGTCAGGATCCCCGCTGGTACGAGGCCGCAGAAGAAGTGCCGGGACCAACATGCGACCTCATGTCCAAGTACGCCCAAAAATACAACATGGTCATGATCGTCCCAGTGTAAGAACGCGAGATGCGCGGTGTGCTGTACAACACCGCGGCGGTGACCGAGACCCATGGCACATTCACGTGTAAGTCCCGACAGCAGCCCACGCGGGACGTGCATCCG
>CAZAEQ010000085.1:0-6658 GCA_964484185.1 uncultured Phycisphaeraceae bacterium | reverse complement strand
CCCTGCGTGTTTTGGATGGACTGCAGAGGGGGAACGTCCGGACCCGGATTTATACATGCTCGCGAGCGGCGTCTCCGCACCATTTGAATTGACGCGCGATCGATTCTGGACTGGATCATCGGCTCAATTGGAGCCGTTGCACTGGAAGGTACTTTGGTGTATGCTGGGGGCGGGGATTGCGGGCATTCTGGCGGCCTGGGTGTACCAGGCGCTGCCGTCCGGAAAGCCCGGTCGAGACGGCATAGTTTTAGGGGTTCAAGGTCAGGTTATACAAACGCCAAGTGGACCCGACGCGGGCGTTTGACGTGACCTAAAATCCGGAGCTTGAATCGATCATTCACCCCGAGTCATTCTCGGTGCCGCCAGGCAATTCGGGTGTGAACAAAGCACGACGACATTTACGGCACGAATTCGTTACACGCGGCACTTTTACTCTTAAGCACGGAACTTTCCCGGCGTTCTTCCAAAAGACGCTTCAGGCAACTTTGACTTTTCGCTAAAAAATCGGGGCAGCAGTCCCCGTTTGGAGACCGATCGATGGACATGGTGACTCAGGCAGAAAAAGAGCAGTTGGAAGCACGCCTTGCCGCGCTTGTGGCGAATCGTCCCGCGGTGACCAATCGCATTGCCGAGGCGCGCGCGTTGGGTGATCTTAAGGAAAACGGCGACTACCACGCCGCCCGCGAGCAACAGGCGATGGAAGAATCGGAAATCAAGCGCCTGGGTGAACGCTTGCGCGGGATTCAGGTTGTCGATGAAGCTCAACTTGCAAGCGCACGAGCTGACGGCGTCGTGTTTCTTGGATCAGTGATCAAGCTGGAAGAAGTTGGCTCGGGCGATGTCGATACCTACAAGATTGTGGGCGAGTCGAGCAATAGTCCATTGAGCGAACATTTTGAAGTGACGGCGACCAGCCCGATGGGTGAATCGCTGATGAAAGCTCGCGTGGGCAGTGTGATCCGCGTGAACGCGCCGCGTGGGATGAAGCAGTTCAAGATTCTCGAAATCCTCTAAAATTGCGGGTTATCTATGACTGCTCGCCTCTGCGTCATCGGATCGGTGAATCAGGACACATTTGTGTCTACGCCGCGGATTCCGGCGGCGGGCGAGACGATTCTTGGAAGAGATTTATTGCGCTGTACTGGCGGCAAGGGCGCCAATCAGGCGGTGGCCGCACAGCGAGGCGGAGCGGTAGTGCATTTCGTTGGAGCGGTGGGGGATGATGAAGCGGGGCGTGATGCGAGGAAAGTGTTCTTTGACGCGGGGATTGATACAGCTCTTTTGCACACCGTTTTGACTCCGACTGCGTGCGCGATTGTGGCGGTGGCGGCGACGGGCGAGAACTCGATCATTGTCGATCCGGGTGCCAACTTTGCGGTTGATCCACCGATCATTGACGCAGCACGGGCATCGATCATGGAAGCCGATGCGCTGGTTCTGCAATTGGAAATTCCACCCGCCGCGCTGATTCATGCAGTTCACCTGGCCAGCGAAGTTGGAACGCCTGTGATTGTGAATGCCGCTCCGATTCCAGCGGATCTGCGGCAGATGCTCACCGTGCTCGAGACGTCGGATTGTCTGATTGTGAACGAGGTTGAGGCCGCCGCGATTGTCGAGCAAGTGAGGCGCGGGCTCACGACGCTAGGGCCGTCACTTGTGGTATTGACCAGAGGCGCTGCGGGGTTGACGTACTGGTTCAAGGGTAAAGAGAACTCGATTCCAGCGTGCAAATTGCCTGAGAGCGCACCGGTGATTGACACTGTTGGCGCGGGTGACGCGTTCGTTGGCGTTTTTGCGATGCGATGGGCGGAACTACGAATCGGGAACGCGCTGGATGAGCAGGGGGTACGAGATTGCCTCTACTGGGCCTCGGCGGCGGGGGCACTTGCGTGCACAAGGCGCGGAGCGATACCTTCGATGCCGGAACGGCAAGACATCGTGAGACTTTTGCAAGAGCAGTCTTAACTCGGAATGGGCCGAATCAGCGAGCGCCGACTGTGCCTTCGTACGGCTTGTCGGCGAGCGCCATCGCTGCCGATGGACGTGTGCGGACGATTTCGCCGGGGAGCGGATTGAAGCGCGAGCCTGCGAGGCGAATCTTGCGGTTGGGAATCTTGGCCTTTGACAGCGAGAGAATGACCAGGATGACGGCGATCAGGCCCAGGTTTACCGCGAGATTTGCCCAGAGATCGGTGCGGCCGAGATAGACCATCACGCTGGCCGTGATGACCATCGCGAGGGAGATCGGAATGAGTCCCTGCCAGCCCACGTGCATGATCTGGTCGTAACGCAGGCGGGGGATCGTCCAGCGGATGACCATTGTGAAGCAGACCAAGCCAATTGATTTGGTGAGATAGACGATGATCTTGGCGATGACGCCCAGGAGCGTTGTGTTTTCTGGCGAGGTGAGTTCCCAGCCGGGGACGTGATAGCCGCCGAGGAAGAAGAGCGCGAACATTGCACAGCTGGTGAGGATGCCGATGTATTCAGCGAGGAAGAAGAGGGCGAATCGCATGGAGGAATATTCGGTGTGATAGCCACCGACGAGTTCCTGTTCACACTCGGCGTTGTCGAACGGAGCACGGTTGCCTTCGGCGAGAATGGCGATGAAGAAGATGATCGCGGCAATTGGTTGAGCGAGGATGAGCCAGCCGCCGCTGACCTGATGGGCGATGATGTCCTGACCTTTGAGGCTGCCGACCATGAGCAGGACCACGAGGATGGAGAGGCCCATGGGGATTTCGTAGGAGATCATCTGGGCGGTGGCGCGAAGGCCGCCAAGAAAGGAGTATTTGTTGTTGCTGGCGTAACCGCCAAGTGTAATTCCGTAGACAGCGAGTGAAGTGACGGCGAGCAGGTAGACAACACCGACGTTGATGTGAGCGAGGCCGCCGACTGTGACGGGGCCGCCTTCGATGTGAAGATTGATGAAGGGGATTGTGAACGATGGACAGACCCAGACGCCGCCCCAGGGGACGATGACAGTGCCAAGGAACGCCGCGATGGCGATAGCACAGGGCGCGAGTGAGAAGAGAAATTTATCTACGTTGTTGGGTGTGAAATCTTCTTTGAGCAGGAACTTGATGCCGTCGGCGAGGGCCTGACCGAGTCCGAGCATGCCTTTTAGTGGGGCAAGGATGGGGAGGCCGAAATCGAAGCCGACGCGGTTGGGGCCGATGCGGTCCTGGATGTAGGCAGAGATCTTGCGCTCGGCGTATACGAGATACGCGGCACAGATAAGGCTTACATGCACAAATACGACGATTGTGATAGCGCTGACGAGTAGTTGTGCAGTGACAATCTGGTCCATTCACAGTCCTTCACAAGACCCGAATCTAGGGTCGGGGAGCGATGATAGGAAGGTGGGTGGACGTGCGGCGAACCTGTCGGGATCATTTGAACCCAACCGTAAGCCAAAACTTGGTGGCACCGTGGCCACCGCGATCATTTCAGGGGTAGTGGAAATTATTTTTCCAGGTGAGCTGCGCCTCACAGGTCCCGGTTTCGTTTGGAACTTGGTACGAGGTGGATTGATGCCGCCTCTCGGTCACTTTTTTGGGGATCTTGTCATGCGAAAGCTCATCTCGAGGTTTGTTGGGGCGACATTGCTGATTCGGAATGTTCGAGCTGCTGCCTTTGTTGCGGCTGCAACTCTGATTCCCGTAAGCGCATACGCCCAGGGTTCGGGACCGTGTGTCATTACCAGTGAACCGCCGGATGTGACGGTGTGTGCGGACATTGGTGGCGCCAATTCTTTCACTCTGAGTGCTTCGATAGACGCCGAGTGTACATGGGCACTCTATTGGTTGCCCGCCTCCGGTGGCGGACCATTTATGGTTGATAGCAGTAACGTATCTACATATACCGCACACTCGGTGATAGCGGCGACACAGACTTCTGAGACCGGGTATTACTACTTTGTGTTCACCCGGGCTGTACTCCCGCGCTGTACGACCTATTCCCGCAATGTCCACATTGTTATTACCCCCGCCGGACCGCGGTCATTTCAATCACCGCAATCACATTCGGTGTGTCTAGGTGAACCGGAGACACTGACGGCGACGGCGAGCGGCACGGCATCTGGTGCGACGTGGTATTGGACCAAGAATGGCGCCGTGATGAACAATACCTCGCGCATCACCGGCACATCGGGAACTGGATTGACGGCAACACTCAATTTTGCAAATATTGTGCAAAATGATCAGGCGAACTATGTGTGCCACTGGGGCTCGACATCGTGTGGGGAAACCAGCACGAGCACATCAGCCGCTCTGACGGTCACGAACGCGGTGACAATTGACACTCAGCCGGTCTCCGTGAACAGCTGTGTGGGGGGACCGTGCACGATGTATGTCGTAGCAACCGGATCTCCCACATATCAGTGGGAACGCAAAGACACCACGGGTTCGGGATGGTCGAGCCTAGTCGGTGAGACAGACTTTGTCCTTTCAATGGCTCCGGTGCAGGAAAGCGATGCGCGCAAGTACCGTTGCCGGCTGACAAGTGCCGCGTGCGGGACTATCTATACCGATGAAGTTACATTGACTGTCGGAGCGCCGACAATCAGCAATCAGCCGGATGACACCATGGTGTGTGGTGGAAGTACACTCACCCTGAGCCTGGTCGCGCAGAATCGTGCACCCGATGTTACATATTCGTGGGTGCACATTGTCGGTAGCCAAGGGATTTATCTCACCGATGGAGCCAGAATTTCCGGCAGTAACACACGAACTTTGACGATTACGCAGACAGTCGCTGGCGACGCGGGACTTTACTATTGCTTTATAGACAATCCGCAATCCAACGGATGTGACAACTCGGTAACGTCTGATTTTGCAACAGTAACTGTGGGAACCGGAATTCCTGTCATAACCACTCAGCCGCGATCTGCAATAGTCTGTTCATCTGATCTTTCTCCCGGACAGGGTTTGGGCTTCTCGGTGATCGCAACCGGAGCCACCGCATATCAGTGGCAGGAGCTGCAAGCAGATGGTTCATTCGTGAACATGACAGAATCCGGCGCTGACACGTATATCGTGGGACTTCCTGCAACAGGACAGTACTACAGGACGATTCGTTGTGTTGTAAGCAATGATTGCGGCTCAGTGACTTCGAACGCAGTCGTCGGAAGCAAGAGCAACAATCCGCCTGTTGTCTCACTCAATCCAGTAAATGTGGACGCTTGCACGGGGAGCACCTCTCCATTCACTTTGACTGCCGGTGGGACCGGTGTCAATGTGACTTACGCGTGGCGCAAAACGCCCGGCGGCTTAATTTCCGATGGAAACAATTATCAGGGAACCCGAACGGCGACGCTCACAATTCTGCAAAGTAACACAAACACAGCCGGTAGCTATGTCTGCGAGATATCGAACGGATGCGGCACTGTGTCGACGTTGCCAGCCACCGTTACGCTCATTTCTGCAGCGCCAACCGTGGTAGATCCTCCGGATGCGACATCGGTATGTCTGGGCGAAGATACGAGTTTGAGTGTCACAGCAACTGGTTCGGGTCTGTCCTACCAGTGGAAAAAGGGAAACAACAGCCTGATTGATGGACCACATTATCAGGGCACCAACACCCCGACCCTGGTGATCAACGGTGCGATCGAAACCGACGAGTCAAACTTCAAATGTACGATCTCCAATGCCTGTGGCGACGTGACCAGCCCAACCGCGGCGGTGACAGTGAATGAAGCTCGAGCAGTGATTAATACTCAACCAGCCGCACAGGCCACCTGTCCTGGATCCGTAGCTTCGTTTACCGTCGCTGCAACCGGTACAAATCTGACCTATCAGTGGCAGAAAGCGAATGTGAACATCGTTGATGGCGGACAATTCGCAGGAGCGACTACGCCGACCTTGACGATCAGTGGCGTGACCTCGGGAGATGCGGCAAATTATCGCTGTCTGGTCACTAACACCTGTGCAACGGTGATGAGCAACGTCGCAGCGCTGACAGTGACAAACCCGGTCACAATTGTGACGCCGCCAATCGCCCAGGTATCCTGTAATGGAAACTCAGTCACCTTCCGCGTCGTCGCTTCCGGTTCGCCAACACTGACGTATCGGTGGCAGCGTGCTCGTCCATCAGAAGGCTTCTTGAACCTCAGCGATGGGGCAGAGGTTTCCGGAGCGCTTACTGACACGTTGACTCTCCTCAATGTTTCAGCAAGCGACGTTGCAAACTATCGCTGCCGTGTTACGAATGCCTGCGGCAATACGTTCAGCGATGCCGCGAGACTAGATGTGGATACCACGCTCGCAGTGACCACCCAGCCAGCCGCGCACAGCGTGTGCCTTGGCAGCGATACGACATTCAGCGTGGTCGTCAGTGGGCCGAATCTCACCTATCGCTGGCAAAAAAATGGAGTTAATCTGAGTGATGGCGGCCGTATCTCAGGGGCGACAACAGCAGTTCTATCAATCATCGGCGCAGTTTCGGAAGACGCTGCCAACTACCGGTGCGTAATCGCGAATGCCTGTGGCAGCGTGAACAGCAATGCGGCAGCGCTGACTGTAATCGCACCAGCGACAATCTCGGCCCAGCCTCTGAACCAGTCGACATGCCCGGCAGGCTCCATGCAGTTCACAGTCGCGGCAAGCGGAACGGGTCCGTTCACCTACGCCTGGACCGTGGACAACGGTTCGGGGCCCGT
>CAZAEQ010000084.1:0-6716 GCA_964484185.1 uncultured Phycisphaeraceae bacterium | reverse complement strand
CACTGCCGCACGCCTACCGCCTCGCCAACCAGACTCGTCGGCGAATCGAGCTGTGTAACCAGTTCACCAAATATATTGATTGCAAATTCGCCAGCTTCCAGCCGCGAAATCAGGTCGGCAATGCTCGACGCCTTCTGTGTGTTCGCATCAAACCACGCGTTGTAGAGCTGCAGAAAAATCCACTGCGTCCACTTGTAATACCCCTCATCAATCGTCCCATACTCGCGCGACCAGTCATACGAAAACCCAAACCGCTGCAACTGCCGCCGGAAGTTGTCAATCGCCGTGCGCGTCGTAATCGCCGGATGCACACCAGTCTGAATCGCATACTGCTCCGCCGGCAATCCAAAAGCATCCCAGCCCATGGGGTGCAGCACGTTGTAGCCATTCATCCTCTTATAGCGGCTCAAAATATCCGTGGCCGTATACCCCTCCGGGTGCCCAATGTGCAACCCCGCGCCGCTTGGATATGGAAACATGTCAAGGCAATAGAACTTGGGCTTGCTCGAATCAAATCCGGGTTCACCAGGATTCGGAACCCTGAACGCCCCATCTTTTTCCCACGCAGCCTGCCAGCGTGTCTCAAGTTCATTGGCAACCGCGGCGGTATAGCGGTGGGAAGGAATGTCGTCGCCCGCGCTCTGCGCAGCGCCGGTCGGAGGTGTTGGCTGTTGGGTCATAGGTTCAACATCGTAGTGTCGCGATTCTGCACCAAGGCCCCTCAAAGAGCTCTCTTCTGAACCGAATCTTTACTGAACCTTCGCAGTTCGCCAACGCCATTTTTACATTTCGAACTGACAGTTGCCCCATGCAATAACGGAGAAATCCGGATTTCTCCGCTATCGCAACGCCTTGAAAGGGTGTTCATGAACAAAGTTCTCCGCCGTTCTGCGGCGTTCACATTGATCGAGCTGCTCGTAGTCATCGCCATCATCGCGCTCCTCATCAGTATCCTGCTCCCTTCGATCGGCGCTGCCCGCGAAGCCGGCCGCCAGGTCGCATGTGCGAGCAATCTCCGCCAGCTCGCCGTCGCCGGCCTCAACTACGCCAGCGGCAACCGCGGTTACTACTGCTCCGGCGGCTTCGATAATCGCACCACCCGCAGCCGCCCAAACCGCGAAGAGCAACTCGGCGGTCTGACCAAGACCGGATGGGTCGCCGACTTCGTCAACGGTGGCTACGCCATCCCCGGCAAGTTCCTGTGCGCCTCCAGCTCCTCGAAATTCTCAAACCGCCTCGCGCCAGCCCGTATCCGCGGCGCAACCTGGTCACAGCCAAGCAACACCGATCTCGACAACCTCATCGACGAGGGGTACAACACCAACTACTGCCAGTCCTGGTACATGGCCAACACCGACATGATCGACCTCTTCGACTTGAGCGCAGATCGCGAAGAGTTTCGGTTCTCAATCGGTCCATTGAACGATAAGCACCTCGGCCAAAACGCATCGGTCTCGCGCGTTCCGCTCTTTGGCGATGGTCCAGTTCTGGACGATGATCCGGAAGACATCGTCATCTACAAAGGCCAGCAGTACAAAGGCAGTAAGACCACAACCGATGGTCCCAGCCAGAACAACATTCAGGGCGTGGGCACCGTATGGGGTCGTCAGGATTACACAGACTTTGGCCCAGTCCATGGCAAGGCGGCCCGAGTTGCTGTCGCTGGCGGCGCGGGAAGAACAGTCCGATCAACCGGCCAAATTTCATTCGCCGATGGGCACGTTGAGCCGTTCAATGACTCCATTCGCGATGGCTCATTCGGCTTCCGCGGCGCGATGGTGAACGGCTCAGTCACGATCAAATACGACGAATTAGAGGGCAAGGTTTTCGGCGGGTGGTTGACACACCCCGGCCTGCCCTGGTAAGCAGTGGCCGCCGCGTGTTTCGGCGTTCACATTGAATTTTGAGAGAGACGGACGAGAGTCCGGGAGGAGAGCAACATGGTTAAGATGGTAAAGCTTCTTGGTATCACGGCAACAGCGTTGGTCGCAAGCGCTGGCTTCGCGCAAACCACCACAATCTGCCAGTGGAATTTCAATGTCCCCGGCGCAGAGCTTGTGCCAATTACGGGAACCGTGGTGCCTTCAATCGGTAGCGGCACGTTGCAATACATCGGATCATTTGCGACCGCGCCCAACGGCGACCCAATTCTGCCAATGTTCCGTTCTGGTGGCGGCTCTGGTGACACCACCGCATTCCCTGATAACGCAGGTCTCGATCAGTCACCATTCCCTGCTCAAGGCACAGGCGATCGCACCAGCGGCCTCGAAGTCGCAGTCTCAACCGTCGGCCGCAGCAACATCGTTGTCACGTTCGATCAGCGCCACTCAAATCGTGCCGCTAAACACGTGCAGTTCGAGTATTCCGTTGACGGTGTCAACTTCACAAGCGCAGGTTTGACAGATCAACCCGCGATCGGCGCCAACGGTCTCTTCACCGCCACTGCTGGCGATGTCTGGTTCAACCTGCGCACGATCGATCTCTCCTCAATCCCCGCTGTCAACAACAACCCAAACTTCAAGTGGCGCGTAGTTGCTGCCTTCGCACCGGCAACCAGCGTCTATCAGACCTCTGGCGGCGCAACCTGGGATTCTAACGGCCGCTACCGCTATGACGCAGTCACGGTGAAGTCAGTCAACACATCTGTCAACATCAATGTCGATGCCAAGGCTCAGCCCCACGCCGCCATCACCGGCGGTTCCGGCAGCGCACTCTTTGTGGCCGAAGTTGTTCCCGGTGTCGCGCCGATCTCAACCGGTATGACCGTTACCGCCGATTTCTCCCCAATCGGCGGCGGCTCATCTGTCGCCCTCAACGACAGCGGTCTCAATGGCGACCTGGGCGCAGGCGATGGCCGCTGGTCATTCAATTACACCGTTCCCGCTTCAGTGGGAGCCGGCACGTATCACATCACCGTTACAGCGACCGACCTCCAGGGTCGTGTCGATACCGCCAATGCCCGCCTCGAAGTCGCAGTGCCAACACCAAGCACCGCGCCGGTTGTCATCAGCCAGCTCTTCAGCTCCGGTGGCGCATTCGGCGCGGCATACAACGCCGACTACTGCGAACTCTTCAATCGTTCAACCAGCCCGGTTGACATCGGTGGCTGGTCAATCCAGGGCGCCAGCGACGACCTCCCGTTCTCATCAGACAAACTCATCACAATACCGGGTGGCACAGTTCTTCCCGCTGGCGGCTACTACCTCGTGCAGTTGACCGCAACCGCCGGCGGCCAGTACGGCCTGCCCCTGATCGCCGACCTCATCGGCGCGCCCGGTTTTGGAATCGGCCAGCCCGATGGCAAAGTGGCTCTCGCTCGCACTTCCGATGTTGTCACAAGCTGCCCGACACCCGGCACTGATCTGAACCTCGCCGATCTCGTCGGCTATGGCGGCTCAACCGATTGCTACTTTGGCGCAGGTACCTCTCTCGACACTACCGTGCTCACCGCAACAACCCGCAAGGGCGCAGGTTGCCAGGACACTCGCCAGAACTTCCACGACTTCCAGTTGCTGACGCCAAACCCCCGCGCCTCCTTCTCACCGCTGAACGTCTGCACACCAGTCTGCACCGCAGACTTCAACGCCGACGGCACAGTGGACTTCTTTGACTATCTTGACTTCGTGGACGCGTTTAGCGCAGGCGCAATCGCCGCAGACTTCAATGCCGATGCCGTGATCGACTTCTTCGATTATCTCGACTTCGTCGATGCCTTCGGCTCCGGCTGCTGATCAAAAACGCAATCTGCAAACTCTCGGAGCGGACCCTGACGAGGGTCCGCTCCGCTTGTTTTTGTCCGCTTCTCTTGTTCCAACCCCCTGGTTCCCCGATCCCTACCATCGCCCCATGCAGCCTTATTACATCACCACGCCCATCTACTACGTCAATGACCGCCCCCACATCGGCCATTGCTATACCACCACCGTCGCCGATGCCGCAACCCGCGCAATCCGCATGATCCGCGGCACATCCGACAACATCTTCTTCCTCACCGGTACCGATGAACACGCCGACAAAGTCGTCACCAGTGCCGCGGAACGCAACTACGACCCGCTCAAGTGGGCCGACATCAACGCCCAGCAGTTCAAAGACGCTTTCGCCAAACTCAACTGCTCAAACAACGACTTCATCCGCACCACCGAACCCCGCCACAAAGACAAAGTCCCCGGCTACATCGCCAAACTCCAAGCCTCCGGCGATATCTACAAAGGCCTCTTCACCGGTTGGTATGACCCCGGTCAGGAGGAATACGTCCCCGAAAACGAAGCCCGCGAAGCCGAGTTTAAAAGCAAAATCACCCACAAACCACTCGTGCAACGCTCCGAGGACTGCTATTTCTTCAAACTCAGTGCCTATCAAGAACGCCTGATCGCCCACATCAACGCTAATCCCACATTCATCCAGCCCGACTCGCGTCGCACCGAAGTCTTAGGTCGTCTCAAAAGCGGCCTGCGCGATGTTCCAGTCTCTCGCCCCGTCACCGCCGACCCCGCAACACAGTGGGGCATCCGCATGCCCGGCGATCCAGAAAACCGCGTCTACGTCTGGATCGATGCGCTCTTCAATTACTACACCGCCGTTGACACCCCTGAGCGCAAGCAATATTGGCCCGCAAGCGTCCATCTCATCGGCAAAGACATCCTCTGGTTCCACGCTGTCATCTGGCCCGCGCTGCTCATGGCCCTGAATGTCCCGTTGCCCAAAATGATTTTCGGCCATGGCTGGTGGGTTTCCGAAGGTCAGAAAATGAGCAAGAGCTTGGGCAACTTCATCGATCTCGAAAAGCTCGAGGCCTACGCCGCCAAGCATTCGCTCGACGGCGTCCGCTGGTACCTGCTCACGCAAGGCCCGCTCTCCGGCGCTGATGCCGATTTCAGCCACGCCAAATTCATCGAAGTCTTTAACTCCGACCTGGCCAACGGCATCGGCAACTGCGCCAGCCGCGTCAGCAACATGATCGTCAAATACTTCGACGGCAAGATTCCGACGCCCAGCACCGCCGGCAATATCGAAGGCTACGACTTCCCCGCGCTCTGCGCTGCTGCCGCAGCCAACTTCGAGAAAAAGATCAACGCCTTCGACATCGGCGGCGCATTCCACGAAGCCAACGAACTCATCCGCAAGGTCGATGGCTACATCAACGTCACCGCGCCCTTCAAACTCGCCAAGACTGTCGAAGGTAATCAAGCCGCCAAAGACCAGCTCGCCGCGATCCTCTACAACTGCGCTGAAACCGTCCGCGTTGCCAGCATCCTCATGTCCCCCGCAATGCCGCAGAAAACCGCTGCGCTCTGGCAGACCTGGAACTACACCCTGCCCACCAACACGCCGCTCGCCCAATTAGCTGCATTCGGCGGCAGCGCATCTCTGCAACCCGGTCAGACAATTGCCAAAGGCGATGCGCTCTTCATGCGAGCAGATCCTGCGGAAACGATCACCTCGGGATAATCAGCAGCCCGCCGCGAAAGCCTGCACAAAATCGAGATAATCAAAGAAATCAACGACCGAATCGCCGTTGAAGTCCGCGCTCCCATTCTGCACTGAAAACGCGGCGACAAAATCCAGATAGTCAAAAAAGTCTAGTGTGTCATCGCCATTGAAATCGGCCGCACACGGCGGACACGTCGCCCAGCTCGCAAAATAAGGATGAACTTCCGCGCCAGACGCAAAGAACGAACCGCCCACATGCAGCGTGTGATCCGCGGCAAGATGCAGCGCATTTCCTGAGAAATTCAGTCCGCCCCCAAACTCCGACCAGGTCGTGCCTGTCAACACCGCAAGATTCGTCGCTGGCAGACCCCCCGCGGTTCCAAATTGTCCCGTCACAACAATTCGACCATCCCCCAACTCGACAACCGCGCGTACGCGGTTGGGCGATCCCAGCCCCGTACCAACACTCGACCATGTCGTTCCATTGAACCTCGCAATGCCGCGACCGTTGCCAATGGCGAAATCGCCTACCGCGATGATCTCTGTATCGCCGCGCACCAGCAATCCATGCACTGGCGCGAGCAATCCCGACCCAAGCGTAGAAAACGTCGTCCCATTCCAACGACCAATTCGCGCAGCGGCAGCGCTGTTAAGCGCGGTGAAATCGCCGCCAATGATCACTTCCCCGTTGGGCCGCATCGCCATCGTCCTCACCGTCGCGTTCGCCCCGGTTCCAACCGGACTCCACGTCGCCCCATTCCATCGCGCCAATCGATTCGCTTCCGCACCGCCCGCAAGCCCAAACTCGCCCCCAATCAAAATGTCGCCGTTCTGAAGCAGCACAGATGCAAACACCTGCCCGTTGATTCCCTGCGATGTCATTTCCGACCACGCCGCGCCATCCCACATCGCAACGCGATTCAGCGGCATCGCGCCCGATGTGGTGAAATTCCCGCCCGCAAAAATCCGATTCCCCGGCAGCGTCAAGATGGTGTTGACGGGCGCGGTAAACCCCGAACCCATGTTCGACCAGGTCGTTCCATCAAGTCGCGCAATTCGTGTCGCGATCGCCTCGGGAGCCATCGTGAAGTCGCCGCCAACATAGAGAGTGCCACCGTCCGACGCAATCGCGTTCACTACACCATTGAATCCCGTCGAAAGCGCGCTCCACGCCGAACCGTTCCACGAACTGACGTAACCCACCGGCGTCGCCCCTGCCGCAGTGTGGAATCCGCCAGCGAACACTTCTCCCGACGGCAAGACCAACCATGCCTGTAACCCCCCAC
>CAZAEQ010000083.1:0-6787 GCA_964484185.1 uncultured Phycisphaeraceae bacterium | reverse complement strand
GCCGTAATTGGCGCGGTGCATCATCGCCCTCTTTGACGCAATCCGCGAGGCCGGAGACTAAGTCTTTGGCAGCAGCGACAAACGAAAACACGTCGTTGTCGGTACTGGTTTCCAGTACGCCCGTGATTGAGCCTTGACCGTTTACGTCAAGGGTGATCGCGTCTGCTGGCGGGTTGGGAAATGGGGACAGGCTCGGGTGATCGCCGCCGAGTAACTGACGAGCCTCCATTTGCTCAAGCCGCATAGCCAGCTTTGAGTGAAGTGAGGCAACGCGCCCGGCCATCCTGGCCGTTTGACGTGCGGGGTGAGAGTCCATCGTTGTCCCAACGCTCTTGAATCGACTCATTTGTCCGATCCCTTTGTTGAGTCCCTGCGCCGAGTACGCAAGCGACTCTTAACTACTTATTACAAAATCACGCATAGCGGTTTTTCCGCACCGCTACGCACACCAAGCCCCATTCTTTCGGAAGGGGGCTGTCACTGTAACGCCTTCATTCGATCCGTGCGCGGCGGGTGTGTGGGTGGTCAGTACTTTCTGACTGACGTTCTGCGCCGCTCGCTTTCGGCTCGCCATTGCGCAATACCAATTTGTTGCCAAACTGATAGTGGCTTGGAGCCTATGTCCCTCACGAGTCACATGCTGTTAGCACGAGCATATCAGAATATACGGGTCTGTGCGAGTTCAACTGCGAGAAATTGTGATTCTGGTAAAAACACTGGGTTTTTGCACTAACACTTTATTAACCACGCTTCTCGCACTTTGTACCGTATTTCTTGCACACCGGATGTTCGCCGCAACACCCGCCTCGGGCGCTGCAGTTTCGCCGTCCATGCCATATAAGTAGATGGCTGATCATCCCCCAGCGGTCCTGCGGCAGAAGCTGCATCAAAATTGTCTCAATCTTGGGCGGAGGTTCATTAAATGGCACAAATCCGAACCGGGCAGACAATCGCTGGACATGGGTGTCTACCACAACCCCAACAGCGGTATCAAACGCCTCGCTCATGAGCACATTGGCGGTCTTGCGGGCGACTCCTGGCAGTTTCAGAAGATCTTCCATCTTCCGCGGCACCTCGCCGCCGAAATCTGCCATGATCATTTTCGCGGCCCCATTGATTGATTTTGCTTTGTTTCGGAAAAGTCCAATGGTCTTGATGAGACTCTCGATCTCGGGCAGCGAAGCCGCCGCGAGCTCGCGCGGACCTGGAAACTTTGCAAAGAGCGCGGGCGTGATTTTATTTACTGCGACATCTGTCGTTTGCGCGGAGAGAATCACCGCAATCAGCAATTCAAATGGATTGCGATAGTTCAGTTCGCAGTGCGCATCGGGATACGCGGCCAGCAGATCTTCAAACAGCGCATTTGCCCGCGACTTCTGCGCTGATGTTACTTTGGGCTCTTTCTTCTTTACTCGAGATGTTGTCGCCTTCTTAGCCATCATGATCCAGTCTTCGAGAATGGCTTGAGTGTTGCCGCCACTGCGAGTGAAGCGAGCGCGACGCCGCCGAGAGTGGTGACCATTAACGTGGTGGCAGTCTTGTGCTTCTCTCCAAACTGAGTTCTTGCAGTTTTCATCGCTGCCGCATTACCCGCTCGTCCCGCAATCAGTGCAGCATCCATGTCACGCCGCAACGCGGGCGAAAGCCAGAATGCCGACGCCAGCATGGCAATGCACGAAATAGCCAGAGAGCCCGAGAGAACGCGTCGTCCCAGCGTGGAAAGTTCACTAGCCTTCAAAACGATTGTCAGCGAGACGACGGAAATCATCGCGAGAACTAGCTGCGCAATATCGCTGATGAAGAAGACCTTTCGCATCACCAGTCCCGCCGCCAGACTCCAGTGATCGCCGGGAGTTGAGACGAATTCGGGCAAGACGGGGTCAAGCTGTTTCATGGTTGGGAAAATGACCGCGGCCATCGCGCCGCTCATGACAATCACCAGTGCCCACGCACCCAGCGACCACGCCAGCATCAAACTCCAGAGTCGCACATTCATGCGGGGATCATACCTCTACCATTGGTGAACTTGAACCAGACCCTTGACATTGTCGGCCGCGTTGCACTTTCGCTTTCGGGGCTTTCGTTTCGTCCCCAGAGCAAGAACGCCAACCTTGCCGCAAACACGCGGATGCAGTTGCCCTGGGTGCGTTCGCTCGGTTTGCGCGGCGTGGTGCTCGATGCAACTGCCCCGGAAATGCGGCCGCGGATGCTCGATCGCAGCGGACGGCGTGATGTCGCTTCACTGCTGCGGCATAACGATCTTTCGCTCGCTGGTCTCGACCTGTTGATTCCGCCAACGCATCTGATTGACCCCGCGTTTCAAGATCGGGCGTTCTCCGCGATCCGCGAAGCTCTCACGCTTGCTTCTGATTTGGCCGCGCTTGCCGACAGCACATCTCCGATTGTCACTGTGCTCGCGCCCTCAACGCTGACTGCCAAAGACATTGAATCAATCGCGCAACTGACCGACAGTTCATCAGCGATGCTCGCTCTCATCTCCTGGCCCATGACGGAAGAACTGCGTGCCGCCTGTGCTTCCGTTCCCAAGCTTCGCTCCGCGTTTGATCCAGCGCGTGTCCTGGCCGCTGGTGCTAACGCAGCGAAAGAACTGTCGCGAACGAATCCGATGCCGGTATCGATTCGACTCAGTGATTTCGATGGTGTGGCCAGAGTGCCGCTGGGAAAGGGAAATCTCGACCTGACGCAATATGTCGTCGCTGCATCGGTGGCAAATGCTGCGGCGCCGATCGTGCTTGATCTTAAAGGATTGACAGATTCGGAAACAGCTATTTCCGTAGCGATGAGCGCGCTTTCGTAGTAGGGGACTGGAGGATGTTGCTGCCATGAGTATCGCAAACCCCAGAATCACCATCAGTGCATTCGAGCAGGAATTCCGCCGCTATCGAAGGCTTTCTGAGGAATCTTCAAGCCAAGTGTCGTGGGAGCAGCTTCGCACGTCGCTTGACCCTGAAACCAATTCCATTGCGATCATCATGAAACACGTCGCGGGCAATCTCCGCTCGCGGTGGACGGAGCCGTTTACAACTGATGGAGAAAAACCGTGGCGAAATCGCGATACTGAATTCACTGATAGTTATGCGAGTCGCGAAGAGTTGCTGGCAGATTGGAACGCAGGCTGGGCAGTCGTTGAATCTGTGCTAGCTGGGTGCACCGACTCAGACTTGCCGCGGATGCTGACGATTCGTGGCGAGCCGCACACGCTCGCACTTGCCCTTGCTCGATCACTTTCGCATATCGTCTATCACAGCGGCCAGATTGTGCAAGCCACGCGCGTGCTTGCTTCGCAAAGTGGGGCATCCTGGAAAACGCTCACTGTGCCGCGCGGGAAGTCGAGTGAATACAACAAGGGACTGGGGTTCGACCCCGGAGCCTCGAAGCCTTGAATTGACCTTTCATCCCGGCCACGCCTGACCTTCGACAAGTTCGATCGAATTTCCCGCCGGATCGCGTACATAGATCGAGCGACCGCCCGGCTCCCAATCACGTTCAAGTTCAATGAGGTGAGCAGCGCTCAATCGCCGTTGCCAGTCGTCATATGTACCCGGAGTAATATGAAACGCTACATGCCCCTGACCGACCGTTCCATGCGGCGGCGCTCCGCGGCCGGGCAGTTTGCTCACGCTGGCATCGAACACGATCAGCATCGATTCGGGCGACATTCGAAAGACCGCGCTGTAATTCGTGGGAGGCTTGGCAAGCCGCAAGCCCAGCACATCTCGATAGAAAGTAACAGCAGCGTCAATGTCGTTGCTGTAAAGTACTGCTTCATAGACGCCTGTAATCATGTCGCATTCTTGGCATCACAAATCCCTCAGAGGTACCATCCCCAATGTCCGCGAAGGCTCAAACCAAACAATTCGTAAGAGGACCATTTAAGGTCGCGGATTTGCGAGCCGAGGCGGTCGCCGCCGTGCGCACGCTCAAGCGGGAGCCATCCGCTGTCCTTCAGCGGGCGCTCATTGAACACTCACGCGGCGATCTGTTCCTGGCATACGAACTCCTGCGTGCGTGTCCCGCGGCGGTCAGAGTCGCCAAGCCAGCTCAAGTTCAAAAGCTTTCCGTCGGCCTCTGCGACTGGGGAACCGTCGATTGTTATGCGAGTTTCGTTTCCGGCGTAGCGTGGCGCGAGGGCGTTGTCGATGATGCCTTAATTCATCGCTGGATCAAGTCCATAGATCGCTGGTATCGTCGCGCGGCACTGGTTTCGACCGTGTCGCTGAACCAAGCGGCTCGCGGGTCGACCGCTCCTAAAGGTGAGCCAGCGAAAACTCTTGCGATTTGCGAACGACTGATCAACGACCGCGATGACATGGTCGTCAAGGGCCTTTCCTGGGCTCTGCGAGTTCTCGCGGTGAAAGACTCGGCGAGCGTGCGTGCATTCCTGAAAACCCATGATGCCCTGCTGGCTGCCCGTGTAAAGCGTGAAGTGAACAACAAACTGAAGACTGGTCTGAAGAACCCACGCAATTAAGGAGATGCGCGTTGCCCACACTCACCTCCGACCCCATCGAAATCCTCATCCGCTCCGACGCCTGGGGCACGCGCCAGATTCTCGAATCATGCCGCGGAATCTCGCACGATCAGTTCAATCAGAAATTTGACATGGGCCTGGGAAATCTCCACCTCACGCTCACGCACATCATCAGCGTCATGCGACGCTGGACCGATCGTCTCGCCGAACGCACGCCGCGTGCGATGCTTCACACACTCCCCGAATTCCCCAAAGTTGGCGGCGAGCACAAAGACCGCAGTGTCGATGAACTGCTCGCGCTCCTCAATGAAGCAGAGCAAGACCTGCTGATCGTTGCCGATGCGTGCAAGCCGACGCTGCACACCACGATCTCGCTCGACTGGCCCGGCGATGATGGCAAGCCCAAGACGTACACGTTCACACGCGGCGCAGTCTTCGTGCATCTGACCACACACGGATATCACCATCGCGCTCAATGTCTCAACATGCTGCGGCGTTTGAATGTTCCAGGTATCAGCGACAAACTGCCGGAGCCCAGTGCAGTGGATTGGCAGAGTGCGACAGAATCGCCGCCAATTGGCTGATTTCCGCTGGTCGGCAAGGGGTCAACTTTCACTTCCAACCGCCTATTATCCAGCAAGCTCGGGGCGTCCGCAAGGTGCGGGCTGAGATGTACCCGTCGAACCTGATCCGGCTCATACCGGCGGAGGGAATGCGAGTTGGAAGCAGAGCAACAAAAAGAATGGATGGCGCTCACTGCCGCGGCGGAGCGGGAGTTGCTGCATGGCGAGTGGAAGCTTCGTTTGACAGAGTTTCCGTCGTTCACGAATCCAGTGGTCTTTGGTCTGAGTACCGCGTCCAAGGAAATAGTCCGCGATCGAAAACTCGGCAACGAGACGTTCGTGGTAGCTCGTTGGAGGAGCTGGCAAAAAGATGTTGATTTCGAAAAGCTGAAGACTCCAGTCGCAAGGTTGAGTCATCCACGTCAATTAGTCCCCACGGTGACCTCTCGCGAGGTGATATTTGAGCGAACAAGGCAAGAAGAACTTGTCTCTGAACTCGCGAGAATCTCAATCCCCGCGTATCCAGTACCTCGAGCAATCGGGTTGGATGGAACTAGTTACTCGTTGCACCTAGATTCCGGGTTTCACGCAAGCACATTCAAGTGGTGGTGCAACGAGCCTTCGGAATGGCGACCGCTCGTGGAGTGGTACGCTCGTGCACGTCGCACAATTGAAAGCGCCTTTCCTGATCCTGCACAACTAAACGAAGAAATCAAGACTCCATCCTAAAGGAACTATCTATGACAACTCCCCTCTCCAAATTCAACGCTCCCCTCCGCGGCGCTCGTAATCCCGGCCGCACGCCCGATGTCACCACCCCCGGCTCCTTCGCCAATTCCCCCGACATCGGCGGCCCGCTCATGTTCAGCAGCCCCGATACTCCCAACATGCCGCAGACCAGCGATAAGACTGCGTGGGATTTCCTGCCCGATGGCTGGTCGGTCAAGAAACTCGCGAGCACCGAGCCGCTGGATACCTACAACCCCAACGCCTGCTTCATCGGCGACCATCCTTCCGTCACATTCGCCACCGCACGCGGCGAAGTTCTCCGCGTTTCCTATCCCAAGAATTTCGAACCCATCACCCAGCTCGAATCCGCCCGCCTCGGCATCATCACGCCGCAGATGCGTCGCGTCGCAGCCCGCGAACCTCACTTCGACATCCTTTTCCCGGGCCAGGGTGCCGCCGCCGTCCGCGATGAAGTCGCCGCGGGCCGCATGGTTATTCCTGCAAACATCAACCACCTCGCGCACAAGCTCGACCCCATGGCCATCGGCCGCGCCAGCCTCACCAAGGTCAACGCCAACATGGGCGCATCTCCGGTCTCCAGCGGCACGCACGAAGAGGTTGAAAAACTCCAGTGGGCCGAAAAGTGGGGGGCCGACACCGTCATGGATCTCTCCACCGGCGGCGACCTCGATGAGTGCCGCGATGCGATCCTGAAAAACTCCACCGTCCCCATCGGCACCGTTCCGATCTACTCGATGATCATCGGAAAGAAGATCGAAGATCTCGATTGGCCCACCATCGAAGCGAGCCTCCATCATCAGGCCGAGCAGGGCGTCGACTACTTCACCATCCACGCCGGCGTCCGCCGCGGACATTTGAAGTACGTCAAGAACCGCCTGATCGGCATCGTCTCCCGCGGCGGGTCTCTGCTCGCAAAGTGGATGCTCGTCCACAATCAAGAAAACATCATGTACACGCGCTGGGATGACATCTGCAAAATCCT
>CAZAEQ010000082.1:0-7040 GCA_964484185.1 uncultured Phycisphaeraceae bacterium | reverse complement strand
CTGACACCAGGTGTCAGTCTGGCTGGGTTTTTGATATGAATAAATCTGAAAAATGGCGTTTTGGTTTTGGGGGAAATGGGGGTTTCGGGTCAGAATCGGACCCCGCGTTGGCGTTTTGACTTGGATCTCGCGACGGAGAGGCGCAGAGTGTGACTCTGAGGCAAGCTTCACGAAGTGTGTATTGTGGACCTCGCCGTCGAGCTCACGCTCGAGGTACCAGCGCGGTAATAAGGCGAGTGCGTTGCGATTGGGCGCGGAGGTGTTAGATTTTCGCTGCGACCCAAAGTTCTTCGAGCTTCTTTGCCGTCACAACCGGCCCGCCGAGGTCGGGCGTAAACAGGCACACTCTGAAATCTTCCAGCGCCCAGCGGTAGGGGAGCAGCGTTGCGGGGATTGAGCCGGGGCGCATTGCCCATTCGGCGCTGTCGCTGGGGACTACTGCGATGTTGCGTTTGGCGCGGCCGGACGGGATAGCGGCTTTGCCTTTGGCGGCGGGGGCGGCGGCCTTTGTTGTGATTCCTTCGGCAGCAGCGCGGTCTGCTTCAGCCTTGGCAGCGGTGTAGCCCTGATTGACCCATGCGGTGAATCGCTTCCAGTGCGGGGCGAGATCGGCGAGTGGTTTAGTTTCGCTGGCCACTCCGTTCTCGCGGAGGGTTTCGAGGCGGCGTTTCATGCTGCGGACGTAGCGCGGGTATTCGCGGAGGCGATCTAAGGGAGCGTTGCGGAGGAAGCCGGGGGGCATGAGGAATGCCGCGTGTTCGCGGATATCTGTGACGGAGGCGATCCAGAGTTTGGGTGTGCCGCCGGAGAGGCGATGGGCGACCCAGGCGCGGGCTTCCAAGAGTTCGGCGACCATGCCAGCGATTTCGCTGGTTGCCTGGCCGAGGCGGCCCCATTGTGCGTGGAGGCGTTCTTCGAATGCGGCGGCGGTGCGGATGGGAGTTTGCTTTTCGATGAAGGTGCGTTCGGCGATGAGGTCGATGAGTGAGCCGGTGAGTTCTTCGGCGGTGCCCATCTGGCCAAAGTGTTTGCGCATGTCGGCGATGTCTGCAATGGAGTCGACGCGGTGGGAAAGTTCTTCGTATGTGGCGAGAGCGAAGAGGCGGCGGATGCCGCGGTGTGTGGCGGCCTGGGCTTGGGCCGGATTTTCGTAGAGCGTGAGGCCGATGCTTGAACCCTCATCGATGATCGCCGGGTATTGGGTGTGATCGTCGACTTCGATCTGGTCGGGGAGTTCGCCGAAGGACCATTGGGTGAGACCAGATTGTTCGAAGCGATTGCGGGCGGCGGCGGCGAGGGCACGCTTGGCGCGGCTGGCGAGTTTGTTTTGCAAATCGGCGGGGTCGCGGCCGGCTGCTACCTCTTCGCCTCGGTGGTCGATGATTTGCAGGCGCATGCGGAGGTGATCGGGGAGGGCAGAGAAATTCCAGTCGGCGGCGGGAATTTGGATTGATGCGAGGACCTCAAGGGCTTCAGAGAGCGCATCGCCAATCGCACCTTCGCCAAATGTCATGACAGCGGCAAGTTCGTAGGCGAGCTTGTTCAGATTTTCCGCATCCTGCGGCAGGCGATTGCGATATTGCTTGGGGAGTTGTTTGAGCAACGCTGCGACGAGATCGGGAAGCCAGCCTGCGACGAGCCAGGCGACGCGCTGTGGTTCGAGAGCGGGCAATGTGTCGAGGATGATGGTTGCGGTGACGCCATCGGCTTCTTTGCCGGGCTCGAAGCGATAGGAGAGTTGGGCGGTGCAGCCGTTTCCTAACGGAAGAGTCGATGGGAATGTAGATTCATCTTGAAGAGATGTGTCGTTGAGCACATCGGAGGATTGCAGATTCAGCAGAGTCGGTGGGGCGGTTGCGAGGAAGGTCTGCAGTGTTGCGACATCGACCACGCTTGCGGGAAGGCGGGAATCGAACCATTGGGCGAGTTGGTCGGCGGGTTTGAGGATGCCGCGTTTTCGAGCCTTTGCTTCGGCGGCTTGGGCGGTGTCGAGGATGCGTTGGTTGTGATGGACGAACGGAGCATCCAATGTGAGTGCGTTGGCGGCGAGGCCTTCAGAGAGGAAGATTTTGCGGGCGGCGGCGGGATCGAGCTGCGCGAGCGGCACGCGCTGGCGGGGAATGACGACGAGATCGAAGAGTGTGGCGCGTTCCCATGCGGTGACTTCGCCGCCTTCCGCGTGGAAATGGGCATCGGTAAATGTGCGTTTGAGGAGATGGCTGCCGAGCGTGACGAGCCAGAGCGGGTCGATTGAAGCGAGGTTGCGGGCGTAGAGGCGGGAGGTCTCGACGATTTCGGAAGCGACGAACCAGCGGGGGCCGCGTTTGAAGTAGACGGAGGAAGGGTGGATGGAGACGGTGGCTCCGCCTGCGGCGGTGTATTCGCGACCGGAGCCATCTTCGCGACAGGCGACGTTGGCGATGAGACCGGCGAGCATGGCGCGGTGGATGCTGTCTGCGCTTGCGGGCTCGGCGTTAAGAGTGAGGCCCATCTCGCGAGCCATGGAGCGGAGTTGGGCGTGCGTGTCGAGCCATTCGCGCATGCGGGTCCAGGAGAGGTAGTTGTCGCGGCAGAAGGCCCGGAGGGATTGGCCATCGTCATCTTTATGAGTGTCACGCCAGGCGTGGAAGATGTTGAGGAGCGTCAGAAAGTCGGAGGCTTCGTTGGTGAAGAGTGAGTGGGCCTGGTCGGCATGATCCTGTCGACCTTGCGGGCGTTCGCGCGGGTCTTGAATGGAGAGGACGGAGGCGAGGATGAGCGCCTCGCTCAGGCAGCCTTCATCGCTGCCGGCGATGACGATGCGGCCGATGCGAGGTTCGAGGGGAAGCCTGACGAGGCGGCGGCCGATGTCGGTGAGCTTGCCATCGCCGCTGGGGAGTGTGATCGCGCCCAATTCGTGCAGAGTTGTGTAACCATCTTTGATGAGTTTTTCGGAGGGGAGTTCGAGGAATGGGAAGGCTTCGATTGCTCCCAGGTCGAGCGACTTCATCTGCAGGATGACGCCGGCGAGGCTGGAGCGGAGGACTTCGGGTTGTGTGAAGAGTGGGCGCTGATTGAAGTCCGTTTCGGCGTAGAGGCGGATGGCGATACCTGCAGAAACGCGGCCGCAGCGGCCGGAGCGTTGGGCTGCGCTGGCACGCGAGATGGGTTCGATAGGGAGGCGTTGGACTTTGCTGGCGAAGTCGTAGCGATTGATGCGGGCGACGCCGGTGTCGATGACGTAGCGGATGCCGGGGATGGTGAGTGAAGTTTCGGCGATGTTGGTGGCGAGGATGACACGCTGCTGAGTGTGGCGTGCGAAGATGCGGTGTTGTTCGGTCGCGGTGAGACGCGAGAAGAGCGGCAGGATCTCGACACTTAGGCGTTCGCGCTGGAGGCGAGATTCGACAAAGCGGATTTCTTTTTCGCCGGGAAGGAAGACGAGGATGTCGCCCTCGGCGTGTGTGGGGTCGCAGAGTTCTTCGATGGCGCGGACGATTGCGGAGTCGTCGACTTGTTCGAACTCATCGCGCGGCTGGCGTGCGGGTGCGCGATAGCGAACTTCGACGGGATAGGTGCGGCCGGAGACTTCGATGACGGGTGCAACAGCAGGGCCGCCGAAGTGGTTACTAAATCGCTGCGGATCGATGGTCGCGGAGGTGATGATGATCTTGAGATCGGGGCGGCGGGCGATGAGTTGTTTGAGATAGCCCAAAAGGAAATCGATGTTGAGCGAGCGCTCGTGGGCTTCGTCGATGATGATCGTGTCGTAGGCGAGGAGGTCGCGGTCCTGCTGGGTTTCGGCGAGCAGCATGCCGTCGGTCATCAACTTCAGCGTGTTCAGCGGCGAGCTTTCATCGCCGAAGCGGACTTTGCAGCCGATGCTGGTGGCGGGGCCGACTTGCGTGCCGACCTCTTCAGCGATGCGGGCGGCGACTGCGCGGGCGGCGATGCGGCGGGGCTGCGTGTGGGCGATCTGGCCGCGGGTACCGAGGCCGAGCTGGAGGCAGATGAGGGGGAGTTGGGTTGTTTTGCCGGAGCCGGTCTCGCCGCAGATGATGGTGATTTGGTGGTTTTTGATGAGGGCGGCGATTTCGTCGCGGCGCTGCGAAATCGGCAAGCCGGGATATAACTCAGCGGTGGGGCGGAGTGATAAGCGTTTGTTGGCTTTGATGCGGCAGAGTTCGGCTTCGGCGATGAGGCGTTTTTGGTCTGAGTCGGTGCGAGCGCGGGCGAAGAGTTGGCGCAAGCTCGCTTGATCGGCTAGTACGCAATGAACCAGAAGTGTCTCAAAGTCGGAAGGGGCCACTAGGAGTTATAGGTACCCGCATTCGCGGATGCCATGGCGACTTTAACATCCGAGGCTGAAGGCGAGTACAAAATCAAGGTAGTCGAAGAAATCGACAATTGAGTCGTGGTTAAAATCTGCGGCGGGAGCATTTGCGGAAAACGCGGCTACAAAGTCGAGATAATCGAAGAAGTCGATGGTTCCATCGCAGCTGAAATCTGCAGGGCACACGGTGAGAGCAGCCGGGATGCTTGCGGTTGTAGAACAGGAATTGGAAACAATGCATCTGAGCGAAACTGGTTCACTTGATCCGGCAGCTTGAGCGTTTGCAATAGTGAGTTGTGGCGAATGCGTGCCGCTTGCGTTCCCCAGGAAGATGCCATTAAGAAAAACCGGGCCATCGGTCAGATCAGCGAACGCATCTGGGGTCGCATTGTCGATCTGCCAGTGGTAGTCGCACTGTGAATTGTCTGAGGACGTAACTGAGTACGTTGCAGTACCTCCCGGGCAGAGGCTTTGATTGGCGGGAGTTGCCAGTAAAGGTGCAGGATTTGCAATCGGAACGCCGAATTCGGAGCCGAAGACGAAACTGGCGGCTCGAGCATTACCGCTGGTATCAACAGCGAGGACATCATCAAACTTCCACCTAGCCAGAAGGTGCTGTTGCGGGCCATCGGGGAGGCAACCGGCATCGCAACTGATTTGCGCATTGGTCCGGGCCACGTCCCAGATTCGGACATCATCAATGAGTCCCTGGAATCTGCGTGTATATCCGAAGCTGAAGTTGCACGCGCCAATGAGTACGGGTTCAGTTGGACCATAATAGATTTCGGGTCGTGCGGCGGGTACGGAGTTCTCTAGTACTCCATTGATGTAGATTTTGAGGGTGGAACCGTCAAAGGTACCTGCGACGTGCGCTGTTGTTCCAATTGGAATAATGGTATTTGCAGCTACGCCTGTTCCAATCGCACCGAACTGGTGCGTCACTGTGAAAGAAACTCGGCGGGAAGAAGGTGACCAGATCAGGTTCCAGGAATCGAGCCAGGACCCGCTCGAACCCTCTCTGGGTTTTCCGATGATGCACGCGCCGGCCAGGTCGGGTTGGCCATAGCCATTACCGTCAGGACGGATCCAGGCCTCCAGAGTGACCTGAGTTGGATTCAGGGTCGCTGTGTTGGCAGTAGTGAGGTAGTTGCTGTTGGTTAATGAAGCCGAGCCAGCCTGTGCCAGTGCGGCAGAGCCGCTTGCGTGAAAAATGAAAGCGACCGCGGGCACGACATGGAGATTGAGTTTGAACATAGATACTCCGTATGGTTCCATCCGGAACAACTGCGACAGAATCAGCCACATTCAACGCGCTCCGGAAAACAATACAAGCGCATTTGAGAAGTGAGGAACGTCAGCGAAAAGGAACAACACTGTGGAATTTTTGCTTTTGAAAGACATGCGGGGTTGAAACAACCTTGGCCGGGCCAGCCCCCGGAGCGCAACAAGGGGCGATAACCAGGATAAACTCCGCATCGCAATGAAAGGTGAGGTAGTGTGAAAAAGGTGGCAAAGTCAAGCAATCGCGTTGTGAATATCGGCTTTACGCAAATGAAGTGCGTGGAAGATGTGGCGACCAATCGCAAGCACCAGGCAGCGCTGCTTGAGAAGGCGGCGAAGCAGGGCGGGCAGATCTTGTGTACGCAGGAGATGTTTACCAGTCAGTATTTCTGTCAGACCGAGGATCATCGATTCTTCAAGCTGGCCGAGACGATCCCGGGGCCGAGCACGGACCTGTTCTGTAAAATTGCGAAGAAATATGGCGTGGTGATTGTTGCGAGCTTGTTTGAGAAGCGGGCGAGCGGGCTATATCACAATTCCGCGGCGGTGATTGATGCAGACGGCTCGCTGATGGGGCTGTATCGCAAGATGCATATTCCCGATGATCCGTTGTATTACGAGAAGTTCTACTTCACTCCGGGCGATCTTGGGTTCAGGACCTGGAATACCAAACTGGCGAAGATTGGTGTGCTGATCTGCTGGGATCAGTGGTATCCCGAGGGAGCTCGCCTGACGGCGTTGTCTGGTGCGGAGATTTTGTTCTATCCCACGGCGATTGGCTGGCACCCCAAGGAGAAGGCGGAGTATGGCGTTGCGCAGCATGACAGCTGGGAACTCATGCAGCGGTCGCACGCGGTGGCGAATGGTTGCTATGTGTGTGCGCCGAATCGGATTGGACATGAGACGATTCTGGGCACCGATGGCAAGCCTGTGAGCAAAGACGGGATCCAGTTCTGGGGTCAGTCGTTTGTTGCTTCGCCTAATGGGCAGGTCGTGCATCGCGCGAGTGTTGATAAGGAAGAGATTGGGATCGTTGAATGTGATCTGGAGAAGGTGGAATTCAGCCGCACACATTGGCCTTTCTTGCGGGATCGTCGCATTGATGCGTATGAGGGAATTACGAAGCGGTTCAGTGTGTGAATGGGAGTCGCATGGCAAAGGTGAAAGTATTAACGGGCACGCCTGCGGAGATGGGGTTTCGTTTTCCGGCGGAGTGGGAGAAGCATTCGGCAACGTGGTTCAGTTGGCCGCAGCCTGAGGGGATTTCGTTCCCGGATAAATATCACACGGTCCCTGCGAACATCGCGGCGATCATTCGCGAAATCGTGCCGCGGGAACTGGTGCATATCAATGTGCCCAATGGCAACTGGCAGCGGATTGTGAGCGAGCAGTTGGTGGCGGGGTGTGTGCCCAAGGCGGCGATCGGGAAGCACGTGCGGTTTCATCA
>CAZAEQ010000081.1:0-7417 GCA_964484185.1 uncultured Phycisphaeraceae bacterium | reverse complement strand
AGTCTCATCCGCGCAGGCTCGGCCTCAAACCCGCACAACCTTTCAAGTCGGCCTTCGCCACTGAGTACTCCTCCCCGCGCAACGCCTTCCTCGATGGCAAAGCCGCCATGGTCGTGCAAGGCCCCTGGCTCGCCAACGTCATCAACACATTCAATCCCGGTCTCGATTACGGCGTCGCCCCGCTCCCAGTCGATGCTTCACTCCTCGATCCTACCGCACCCATCGGCCTCGTCGACACCGATGTCCTCCTCATCCCCCGCGGCACAAAATACCCCAACGAATCCATGGAGTTCCTGAAGTTCACGCAGCGTCAGGACAACGTCGAAGAACTCTCCCTCGCCCATTTCAAAAACACAGTGCTTGCAACCTGCACCCCAGAATTTCAATCTCGCCATCCCAACAAAGGCATCGCGACTCACAACCTTATCGTCAGCAGCCCTCGCTCCTACGTCGCCCCGCGCACACGCGTCTGGCCGCTGCTCAAGCGAGAAGTTGATGATGTCTTCCACCGCGTCTGGAATCAGGAAGGAAAGCCCGCCGACTTCCTCGCCAGCGCACAACAGCGCATACAAATCGCGATGGACAATGCCCGCACTCAAGCCCGCCGCCGCGGAGCCAAAGTTTGAACCAGCGCCGCACCGATCTCGCGGGTTGGGCATGGGTGAGCCCTTGGGTCGTAGGCTTCCTCGCGTTCATGCTCCTGCCGCTGGCACTGAGCCTTTATTACTCATTCACCGATTATCCAGTCCTCGAGAAACCGCTCTGGACCGGCCTCGATAATTACCGCCGTATGTTGAGTGATAGTGGCTTCCTCACTTCTGTCGCGCGCACCGGTCTCTACGCACTCATTGCGATTCCACTCAGCGCCATCATCGCACTCATCATCGCGGGCCTTCTCCAGCAAAAAGTTCGTGCAGAAGGCTTCTTCCAGGCCGCGGTCTTCCTTCCCACACTCGTCCCCATGGGCGCATCGGCCATGATCTGGCTCTGGATGCTCAACGGTCAATACGGCCTGTTCAATCGCACACTCTCGGTCTTCGGCATCAAAGGTCCCAACTGGCTCGCTGAATCCGGCTGGATCATGTGCTCGCTGATTCTCATTTCCCTCTGGGGCATCGGCCAGATGGTCATCGTGTTTCTCGCCGCCATGCGTGAAGTTCCGCAGCAGTACTACGAAGCAGCCTCCATCGATGGCATGGGCCCGATCTCGCGCTTCACCAGCATCACGCTCCCCCTCATTTCCCCCGTCATCCTCTTCAACGTCGTCACACTCACCATCGGCGCAGTCCAGATTTTCACCATCCCCTACATCCTCACCAACGCCATCCCCGGCGGCGATCCTTCCTCCATGCGTTTCTTCACGACATCCATGTTTAACGCCGGCTTCCTCGACGGCGACATGGGCTACTCCTCCGCCCAAGCCTGGATCCAATTCCTGATAGTCCTGGGCCTCACCGGCCTCACATTCCTCTTCAGCAAAAACAAGGTCCACTATCGCAATGCATAGCAGTCATGTCAACTTTCTGTTTTCCCTAGTGCCTAGTGCCAAGTGCCTAGTGCCTCTCTTATGAACACACCACGCCTGACAACCTCGCGTGTGCTTGTCTACGCCTCACTCATAGTGATCGCAGGACTCTTCATTCTCCCACTCCTCTGGATGCTCTCAACCAGCTGGCAAACCGCAAACCAAGCTGCCTCTGTCACAACCGGCCTCCTCCCTGACCCTCCCTCATCTATTCTCTCCAACCTCAAAGACAACTACACCCAGGTCTGGACCGATCCCACAGTCACCTTCCCCCTCTACCTCCGCAACACACTCATCATCGCACTCCTCAGCGTCAGCGGCATGACTCTCTCCTCTGCCATCGTCGCCTACGGCTTCGCCCGCATCCCATTCCGCGGCAAGTCCGGCCTCTTCATCCTCGTCCTCGCCACCATGATGATCCCATTCCCAGTCATCATGGGTCCGCTCTATGTCATCTTCAAAAACCTCGGCTGGATCGGCTCACTCAAACCACTCTGGGTCCCCGCCTGGTTCGCCGGCGCATTTAACGTCTTCATGCTCCGCCAATTCATGATGGGCATCCCTAAAGAACTCGACGAAGCTGCTCGCATGGATGGGTGCTCCCACTGGGGCATCTTCTGGCGCATCATCGTGCCGCTTTCCAAGCCTGCACTCGCCGTCGTTGCCCTCTTCCATTTCATCTACGTCTGGAACGATTTTCTCGGCCCGCTCATTTTCCTCAGCCATCGCGATCAATTCACGCTCGCCCTCGGCCTCCAGCTCTACCAATCCAAAGCCGGCAACACACCATGGAACCTGCTCATGGCCGCCAGCACCATGGTCGTCGCCCCGGTCATCATTCTCTTCTTCATCGCTCGTCGCGCACTGGTCCAGGGCATTGCCAGCGAAGGCCTGAAAGACTGACTCCGTAGCCAAAACGCCTGAAATTCATAGTCTGAACTGGGCAATCCTGCCGAAGACTCAGGGAACCGCCCTCGGCAGTCGTGGGCACGAGATTCTCGCCCAAAGGAATCAACAATGCTCAGATCAATCGGCGCAGTCGTCGGCTCTTACATCGCCATGGTCCTCCTCATCGTTGGCGTGTTCGCGGGCATGTGGTTCGGAATGGGGCCTGATCGACTGCTTGAACCCGGTAGTTTCAAAGGTAACACATTCCTCTGCATCGCCGCCCCGGCGACCACTCTGATTGCCGGCCTACTCGGCGGCTGGATGTGCGCCAAGATCGCTCGCAGCACCAAGGCGGTAATCGCGCTTGCTGGCTTGGTGCTTCTTTTGGGAACGATCACCGCCGTTGTCACGCTCCAGAAGCCGTTTCCGGCCGATCCGCGAGCTCCCGGCATGACGATTCAGGAGATCATGAAAGTCGGACGCGAACCAACATGGCTCTTGATCTTCAATCCGATCGGCGGCGCTGTTGCAGTTCTCCTCGGCGGCCTGTGTATTGCCGGAAAATGCAAGGCGAGCCAGCCCTGATCCTCAGGCTCGCGAGTCCCAACTACAATTCCCCATGCAACAGCACCAGGATCGCGCTACGACAATTCATCTCCGCCCCACGGTGGTGAGCGATTTACCTGCGCTCTTCGAAATCCAATCCGACCCGGAATCCAACACCATGGCCGGGACCAAGCCGCGCACACGCGAAGTCTTCTTCAGCGTCTGGGACGGCCACTTCGTCAACCCAAGCATCAACGGCTGTGTAATCGAAATCGAAAACGCCGCAGGCACCGAGTTGGTCGGCAGCATCGCCTGCTTCCAAGCCGATGGGCACGACTGCGTCGGATACTGGATCGCGAGAAAGCACTGGGGCAAAGGCATCGCATCGCGTGCGCTAGCAGCCTTTCTACGCAAAGAATCCCGCCGCCCGCTGCACGCGACCACCGCCAGCAACAACGCCGCATCCAGACACATACTCGAGAAATGCGGTTTCCGCTGCACTGGCCTCCGCATGGGCGAAGAGACAGATCGCTTCACTGCACGCGAAATTGCAGACTTCGTGCTGGACTGATGACTGCTCGCCTCTTTCCTCAGCACTCAGCACTTTTTTCCGGTACCGGACGCCTCGCGCACTATTTTTGTCCGGTACCACATTTTGCTGCAATTTGTTTTGACCTCGCACGTACAACCATGTAAGGTGTCACCATGAAAACCAAACCGCACGCAATCTCAACTCGCTCCGCCGCATTGGCAACGCCACATCCGGCATCGCCCTCGTTATCACGCCAAAAACCCCAGGTTGCCAGGGTGCCATGGCAATGTGAACACAACTCTTGGCAACCTGACTCTTTGCATGGTTCCGCATCATGCCGGCATCTTGCTCCCTCGTCCGCGACAAGGCGCTTCACATCTACTTTCATTCTCGCCGCCTCGGCGCCACCCTCGTTTTTGAGCCAAAAACAAAAGGGGATCAGGGACTCATGAGCCCCTTTGAAATTTTCGTTGAGCCCCTCTGACTTTTGAAATCTCAAATTTCAAATCTGCCTTCGCCTCGATCCGAATTTCTCCTATTGGTCCTATACGTCCTATATGTCCTATTCCCCTTTCCCCCTAAAATCCCCTTTGAATTTGCAACTGTTTACACTACCCTACATCCAAATCACTCATGCGAAATCTGCTTCCCATCTTCCTTGCTTCTATTGCCCTCGGCGCACCCATCGCCGACCCGTGGCCATCACAACCTAACGCCGCAACCACCGCCGCCGCACCAATTTCTGGCATCTACGCAACCGCTTCCACGTCCACCGACACAATCCAGATCCGCGACATCCGCGCCAATCTCCTCCGCGAAATCACTCGCGCTGACGTAACCGCGCTCCTCCCTTGGATGAATCTCGACAGCGGCCCAGATGGCCCAACTGCGATGACTTTCACCGACTCCGGTCGCATCCTCTATTTCACAATTCACGATGCAAATCCCGCACCCAGCGGCAGCTCCGATGCCATTCTCGCCTACGACACTCACAACAACACGCTCTCAACCTGGGGCCGCCTCGAATTTTCTGCAACCGACACACTCACCAGTTCTGTCTCGCTCGCATTCTTCAAAGCCAAACTCATCGTGGCAAACGGCACAGTAGTGGTGGAGTACTCCGCCCCCAGCTTCGCCAGCGGCACGAGCCTCATCGCCGCCGGATCACTTCCCTCGCAAGTAACTTCCTTGTCAGTTGATCGCGATAACGGACATCTCTACGCGCTTTCAGGTACTGCTATCCATCGCGCCTCTGTGGTCGGGAACTCGCTCACGTTCACTGCTGTTGGCTCCATCACGGGCGCATCTCGCCTCTCTTGGTCGGACAACTACGGCTCGACAACAATTGCAAGTGCAGGTCTCTACATCACCAGTGGCTCCCAACTCTGGTTCCTCCCCGGCGCGCAAGCCCGCTCCACGCAGACCTTCGCCCCGACCGTCATCTCCGTCCTCTCTCCCGCACCAACTTCTGTCACTGCAACTGCCGATGGTCGCCTCCTTCTCGCAAACTCTGCAGCTTCAGCTTCCGCACAGATGCTGCGCGACACGAATGATCCTCGCATGTCATACGACGCGTGGATCAGCGACGAATTCACACAAGTGGTGAATTTCGCCCGCTCACTCGTCACAGCCGGAAACCGTCCCGGCTGGGTCATTGATGGCGATGTTCAAATCGGCTGGTCCCGCTTCCACCCCGCAACTCCCGATGCCGCCGCATGGACAGTTCTCCTCCTCATAGCTCAAGACCGCATCGCCGAATCCACAACCGGTCAACCTGATCCAACTGCGCGCGCCCTTGCCCGTCAGATCCTCGCCCGATACGCCGACCGCATGCCCGATGGTGTCGGGCCCGGTCGCAACGCCGATGGAATCTTTCTGCACTGGATAAACCCGCAGAATGGACTGACTCAAGGTACTTGGCCTGATGAATGGGCCACCATGAGCACCATGAAAATCGTTCTCGCGGCGTCGCGCGCGGTCGATCGCTGGCCCTTTGATCCCGATATTAAAGCTAGCGCCCGTGTCATCATCGGTGATGTCAACCAGTGGGAGAATTACGTCAACGGTTCGACCAGAGCTTTGTATCTCACAGGCACATCAACGGATGCCAATGTATTTTCTGGTTCTGCTCCATTTAACGAAGGGTTGCTCTTCGTCTCCGAAGTTGCCGCATACGGCGCGGCGCCCGGTCCCGCAGTGTTCGGCCACTGGCTCAATCGTTCGCTGTTGCCTCAGGCTGCATACATCCCCGGCTACAACGTTACCGGAGACTCCCCCAATTCGTTCCTCGCCTCATTCACTTCTCTCTACTCGCAACTCCTTATTCCCGAATTCCGTAACTCCCCATCCTGGCAATCTCAAATCTCAAACATCCGCTTCAGTCACCAAGGCTGGACCGATGACAATTCGCCGCGTTTCATGACCGTCTTCTCTGCCGGGACAACTCACGCCGACTGGGGCGGCTACAACGCTGATTCCCTCTCTGATCACCCCGGCAACGTCACCACCTTCACTTCACTTGAAGCCCTTTCGGCTGGACTCTCAACTGGCTCTCCATCGATGCAAGATTCCGTCGCCGCTTACAACGCCTATCGGCGCGGAGCCCGTCAGACCTTCAGCGGCGGCGCATCAATTCTCTATCGTCGCTCCGATGTCATGCGAAACTATCAACCCGATTCTGCTGGCCTTCCCGATGTCGGCCTCGGCGGCCTGGGCCTCGCCGAACACCTGCTCCCCGGCTTGATCAACCAAACGCTCGCGCTCCCACATCGGCAGCTCTCCGCCATGTGCGATGCGGATTTCAATGGCGATGGCGCCGTTGATTTCTTCGACTACCTCGACTTTGTCGATGCCTTCAGCAGCAGCGCGAGTGCAGCCGACTTCAACCTTTCCGGCGATGTCGACTTCTTCGACTACCTCGATTTCGTGGACGCCTACTCCTCAACTTGCTGATCAGCATCCACCGCTGAACGCCATCACAAAATCCAGATAATCAAAGAAATCAATCACCAAGTCACGATTGAAATCCGCGCTCGAAGAACCATCAGCAAATGCCGCGACAAAGTCGAGATAATCAAAAAAGTCCAGTGTCCCATCCGCATTGAAATCCGCGGCACAATCAGGCACATAGACCAGATAGTTCACCAGGCCAATATCGCTCAAAATAGTCTCCGGCCCCAGCCCATCAAGCGTTGCCCGCATGATCGCGCCGGTCGTAGTTTCCCCGTTGGTGTCTCTTCCCCAGTACAAATTGCCATGCACCAGATCAAGTGCAATCCCGCGCGGGCTGAACGTGTCATCTCCTGTCCACAAGGTCTCGATGTTCGTCCCGTTCACATTGCTGCGGCAAACAGTCTTCTGAATCGCATCGGTCCAGTAGATCTTGCCCGCCGCCGCATCAAGTGCAATCGCGCTGGGCCTGAAGTTTGGCGCGACCCCTGCGACCGCAGTTTCAACATCCGCCCCATTGAGCCGCGAAACCATGATCCGTCCGCGCGAGGCGGTATCCGACACTGTCCAGTAAATCCTGTCATTCGCCGCATCGACCGCAATGCCGCGGTACGTCGTCGTCTGGTTCAGCACCAGCAAGTCAGCGCCTTCCGTAGTGGTTCGAGCCAGCCACGTATCCTGATCCAGCCAGAAAATATTGCGAGCGATCACATCAACTGTAATCGCCGATGGAAAAACCAACCCTGAACTGATGATGTTCTCCGGGCTCGACCCATCCATATTGGATCGCGCTATCACATAGTTGTCCACATCCGTCCAGTAAATCTTGCGGTCAACCGAATCAACCGCCACAGACCGGACCCCTGCGCCGACATCAACCAGGCGAACGAGTCCGACACCATCAGTTCTAACGCGACTGACACCGCCACCAGAAAAATCTGGGTGAATCTCAGCGAAGATCAAGTCGTCCGCGACGG
>CAZAEQ010000080.1:0-8293 GCA_964484185.1 uncultured Phycisphaeraceae bacterium | reverse complement strand
TGATCATTTCATTTCAAAGGTGATCATTTGTTTTGATGATCACCTGATCATCTTTCGTTTTTGAGTCAGAAACGAAAGTCGCTCACTTTTTAGGTGAGCATCTTCTGTTTTTAGCTCAGAAACGAAGGGGTGGATGGGATTGACGGGTGCGAGGGTTCAGATTGCCAAGGAAATCCCTTCACATTGCCATGGCAACCTGGCAATCTGAGGTCGGAAGGAGGCAAGGGGTTGGGTACTGAGTGCTGAGGTTGCGGAGCCGAAGTCACGGAACGGGTAGAGGGGATCAACGAAATTTCTAAGGGGATCATGATCCCCTGATCCCCTTTTGTTTCTGAGTCAGAAACGAGGGTTGAAGGGGGCCACGGGTTTTGAAGAGGGCCACCGATGGTGGCACCCTTGGGGTTTTGGGCTGAAAATAAGGGGTGGGCAAAGACTGGGCGAGATTGATGGCAAGGGCTCATCTGGCGAGCATGCGCACAGAGACCGAGTTGGTGGGGTTTGGTTTTCATAGCTACACCTTATTAGGTTGTACGGTGCAGGTCAAGGTGAATTGCGGGAAAAATCTGTACCGGACAAAAATAGTTCAAAATGTGTCCGGTATTGTTTTTAGGGCTCTGGAGGCGGGTTTTTGTTGGCGGTGACTCGGGGAGTGGGCGAGACTTCTTTCGAGCGCGGGAATTGCGTAGACGGAGGTATCTCTCCGCACCTCGCTCCTCTTGAAGGACATTCATTGCAGTTGCGTTGAACCACGGCTTTCTTATGAGGGATGGTATTTGAGGGACCAATTTGTCGGTGCAAGGGAGTGGCAAGGGTCGGGTGCTAGGGAAATCGATAGGCGTGGCCGTAAGGATTGGCCTGGGGGTGGACGTCGGGGGATATGTCTGGAGAAAGCGATTGTGGGTACACTGGCAACCACTTTGAATTCGAAGTAATGGATTGGGTATGCTCTAGCGAAGTGCAGGAGAAACGCAGAATGTCCAAGTTGACTGAGCAGGAGAAGCACGAAATCGCGCGGTTGCTTGAGCAAGACAAGCCGTTGCCGGACCGGTATCGGTTTTTGCTATTTGATGACAAGCGCGAGGTGGAACTTGTCTGGAACGGGAAGACGAGTGAAGTGACGAATGTGGTACTGCCGTTTCAGACGATTGAGCAGGTCGATGAGCCGCGGATTGAGGGGAAAAGCAAGGTTGATGATGAACTTGCGGGTGGGCTGTTCGACACGCGCGGGCGGCAGATGAAAGGCTGGACCAACAAGCTCATCTGGGGCGAAAACAAGCTCATCCTCTCCAGCCTCAAGAACGGCCCGCTGCGGGATGAGATCGAGAAACAGGGCGGCCTCAAGCTCATCTACATCGACCCGCCCTTCGACGTCGGGGCCGACTTCTCCATGGACATCGAGGTCGGCGACGGCGGCGACACCTTCACCAAACGCCCCAACATCCTCGAAGAAATCGCCTACCGCGACACCTGGGGCAAAGGGGCCGACTCGTTCATCTCCATGATCTACGAACGCCTCATCCTCATGCGCGATCTGCTCGCGGAGGATGGGAGTATCTATGTCCATTGTGATTGGCGGGTGAACGCATTCATCCGAATGGTGATGGATGAGGTCTTCGGCGACTCAAATATGCGGAACGAGATTTTGTGGAAGAGGAAAGGTGGTAGCGCAAATCCACAAAATCGCTTGGGCGTCGTCACTGACACAATCTACTGGTACTCAAAGGCGGAGCAGATTCAATTCGAGCAGGAGTTCACGAAGGACAGCGACGAGGCAAAGGAGTACATCGAAACGCGCTTCACTCGCATCGATCCAGTAACGGGTCGCAAGTTTATGGACTCGCCACTAATCAGCCCGCACGCGCGAGCGAACTTGACCTACGAATACAAAGGCTTCCCGCCACCACCGACTGGATGGTCAATTTCCAAAGAGATCATGGAGCGATGGGACAAAGAAGGTCGGCTGATGATCCCCACGGATAAGACGAAGCGAATTCGACGCAAAATTTTCCTCGACGAGTATCAGGGTCAACCCGTCCAAAATCTTTGGACGGATGTATACGTGATCAATTCGCAAGCGCATGAGTATTTGGACTATCCGACGCAGAAACCAACATCGCTTTTAGAGCGAATCATCAAAGCCTCCTCCAACCCCGGCGATCTCGTCGGCGACTTCTTCGTCGGTTCCGGGACGACGGCGGCGGTGGCGGAGAAGCTGGGGCGGAAATGGATCGCCAGCGACCTGGGCAAATTCGGTATTCATACCACGCGCAAGCGAATGATCGGCGTGCAGCGGCAACTGAAGGCGGATGGCAAGGACTACCGCGCGTTTGAGGTGCTCAACCTGGGCCGGTATGAGCGGCAGCATTTTATTGGAGTGAACCCGAATTTGCGGGAGGCCGAGAAGCAGAAGCAACTTGAGGCGAAAGAGGCGGCTTTTATTGAGTTGATTCTGCGGGCGTACAAAGCGGAAAAGACAACGGGGTTCCCGGCTTTTCAAGGGAAGCGGGCGGGCAGGCTGGTGGCGATTGGGCCGGTGAATCTGCCGGTGACACGATTATTTGTGGAAGAGATCATTGTTGAATGCCGCAAGAAGAACGTGACCAAGTGCGACATATTGGGTTTTGAGTTTGAGATGGGATTGTTTCCAAATGTGCTGGATGAAGCGAGAGCGAAAGGGATTGATATTCAGCCCAAGTACATTCCGGCGGAGGTGTTTGACAAGCGGGCGGTGGAAAAGAACCAGGTGGTTTTCCACGATGTGAGTTTTATCGAAGTGACACCAGTTATTAAGGGAAACATGGTGGCGGTGAAACTGACCGACTTTTCGGTGTTTTACTCGCAAGACAGCATCAAGGCAGCGGAAGCGGCATTGAGTGAAACGAAAAAGGGCGGAAGCAAGATCGTGGTGGAGAAGGGGCAGATTGTCAAGGTGAGTGTGAACGCTAAGGGAATCACATCGCGTGAGACTCTGACGGAGAAGTGGACCGACTGGGTGGATTACTGGGCGGTGGATTTTGATTATGAGAACAAGCGGGAGATTATCCGGGTGAAGGAAGAAGAGGGCGGGGAGTGGGTTGAAAAGTGGACTGGAGAGTACATCTTTGAGAATGAGTGGCAAAGTTTCAGAACGAAGAAGGATCGCTCCCTGGAACTGACGAGTGCGGCGAAGGAAGTAGAGAAGAGCGGGCGGAAGAAGATCGCGGTGAAGGTGGTGGACATTTTTGGGAACGACACGATGACGATTGTGGATGTGATGGTGGGTGAGAAAGTGGAAGGGAAGAAGGGGAAGAAATAAACGGCTGGCCATTTCGGTGATTCCACCGAAATGGGCTGGGAGGTCAAAAACGCGGCTTTTGGATGTCCGAGGGAGAAGTCGATGGATTCAGACAAGGCGGGTGTGTGATGACCGAGGATTTGAGCGGCGAGGGGAGTAGCGGAGAATTGTCTCCATTTGAGCAAATCAGGCGTACCAGTGCCACTGGCGGGGAATCGTGGTCGAGCCGGGATTTTGCAAAGGTGCTTGGGTACTCGGATTATCGCAACTTTGAGCAGGTAATCGACAAGGCTAAGGCCGCCTGCTTCAACAGCGGGCAGAGGCTCGAGGATCATTTCGTTGATATCACCGAAATGATCCGGCTTGGCCAAAATACCAGTCGCCCAGTCAAGGCGACGATGATGTCGCGATATGCATGTTACCTGGTGATTCAGAATGCAGACCCCGCCAAAGAAATAGTCGCGCTCGGCCAGACCTACTTCGCTGTGCAGACGCGTAAGCAGGAGCTCAGCGAACAACAGATCGAGGAGGAGCGGCGGATCCTTCTGCGAAACGAGCTTAAGAAGCACAATGCACAGCTCGCGGACGCCGCAAAAGACTGTGGTGTAGTTGATCCCCGAGATTACGCCATTTTCCAGAATCACGGCTATCAGGGCCTCTATGGCGGGCTCACTGCTCAGGGGATCCACAATAAGAAGGGGCTGGGCAAGAGTCAGCACATTCTGGACCACATGGGAAGCACGGAACTTGCGGCGAATCTGTTTCGCGCAACGCAAGCCGAAGAGAAACTCCGTCGCGACAAAGTGAAAGGCAAGCCTGCAGCGAACAACACCCATTTTGAGGTTGGTAAGAAGGTGCGACAGACAATTGAGGAACTTGGCGGCACGATGCCGGAAGATTTGCCGGTGGCGGAGAGCATTAAGAAACTTGAATCAAAGCAGAAGAAGCAGAAGAAGCTCGGTGGCAATTCTTAAACCCGTTGAATTCGACGGGTTTTGACGTAACGACCGCGGCATAACAGAGAGAGCAAGCGATGGCCCTGCACGAAGATTTTCCGACTGATCCGCACGCGATTCTTGAGCCGACGATGCGGTGGATACCGGGCGACGAGTCGCTGCGTGAGCGGCGGATGGATCAGCTCATGCCGCCGCTGGTGGCGACTTTGAGAAAAAAGGTGAAGGAGTTTCGGGACAGCGGATATGTGGGGGCGACGGAGACGAGCAAGAGTTTGCTCAAGTGGTGGTTTCAAGAGGAACACCTGATTGAGCAGGCGCGGGGCGCGAGCAGAGTATTTCAGTATTATTTTGCCCAGCGCGAGGGGATGGAAACGATTGTGTACCTGACGGATGTGGCGGGCGTGCAGGACAAGCACGACTTGATGCGATTTGACAGCACGGGGCTGGTGAGCAGCGGAATGTTTGATGAGGATTGGCGGCGGTTTGTGGTGAAGATGGCGACGGGGGCGGGGAAGACGAAGGTATTGAGCCTCGCGCTGGCGTGGAGTTTTTTTCACAAGACGTATGAGGCAGATTCGACGCTGAGCCGGAATTTTCTGGTGATTACGCCGAACATTATTGTGCTGGACCGGATTTGCAAGGATTTCCAAGGGCTGCGGATTTTCTTTGCGGACCCGGTGATTCCTGACAATGGTTTTTATGGGCGAAACTGGCGGGAGGATTTTCAGTTAACGCTGCACGTGCAGGATGATGTGCGAGTGACGCGGAAGACGGGGAACATTTTTCTGACCAATATCCATCGCGTGTATGCGGGGAACGAAAGTATTCCGAGCGCGGATGATGACAACACGATGGACTATTTCCTGGGGGCTAAGCCGACGGGCGCGACGACGGACAGCAAAGTGGACCTCGGATTGATCGTGCGGGATATTGATGAATTGATGGTGCTGAACGATGAGGCGCACCATGTTCACAATGAAAAACTGGCGTGGTTTAAGAGCATCCAGGATATTGACAACAAGTTGAAGCAGAAGGATGATCGACTGAGCATGCAGATCGATGTTACGGCGACGCCGAAGCACGACAACGGGGCGATTTTTGTGCAGACGATCGCAGACTATCCGCTGGTGGAAGCGATTGCGCAGAATGTGGTGAAGCATCCGGTGCTGCCGGACGCGGCGAGCCGCGCGAAGCTTCACGAAAAGAAGAGCATTAAGTACACAGAAAAATATCGAGATTTTATTGAGCTTGGAGTGATTGAGTGGCGCAAAGCGTTTGAGGAGCACCAGAAGCTGGGGAAGAAAGCGGTTCTGTTTGTGATGACCGATGACACGAAGAACTGCGATGAGGTGGCGGAGTTTTTGCGCAAGTATCCGGATTTCGCGGATGAGGGCGCGGTGCTGGTGATTCACACTAAGGCGAATGGGGAGATTTCAGAGGCGGGGAGCGGCAAGGCGAAGGAAGAACTTGAAGCGCTTCGGAAGCAGGCCAACTCGATCGACGATCCTGCATCGCCTGCTAAGGTAATTGTGAGCGTGATGATGCTGAAAGAAGGCTGGGACGTGCGAAACGTGACCACGATCGTGGGTTTACGCGCGTATGCGGCGAAAAGCAACATTCTGCCGGAGCAAACGCTGGGGCGGGGATTAAGGAAGATGTATGCGGGGGACACAGAGGAATATGTGAGCGTGATCGGGACGGATGCGTTCATGGAATTTGTGGAGTCGATCAAGGCGGAAGGGGTGACACTGGAGCGGAAGGCGATGGGCGCGGGCACGCAGCCGAAGGCTCCGCTGGTGGTTGAGGTGGAGAAGGAGAATACCGACAAGGATCTGAACGAACTGGATATTGAGCTGCCGGTGCTTACGCCGCGGACACACAGGGAATATAAGAATTTGGCGCAGCTGGATGTGAGAAGTCTTGGGCATACGAAGCCGGAGTACAAGGAGTTCAGCGAGGAAGAACAGAGGGAGATTGTTTTCACGGACGTGGTGAACGGAGAAGTTACGCACACGACGGTGCTCGATTCGAGCGGGATCGCGGATTACCGGAGTGTGGTGGCCTATTTCGCGCGAACACTGATGAAAGAGTTGCGGCTGGTGAGTGGATATGACGTGCTGTATGGGAAAGTGAAGGCGTTTATTGAACATGAACTCTTTGGGCGGAGCGTGGACCTTGAGCATGCGAACACGATTCGCAATCTTTCAGAGGTAGTTGTGACGATGACGCTGGTGAATGCGATGAAGAAGGGGATTAATGCGCTGACGGTTCAACAATCGGGCGATGCGCGATTGGTGGAGACGATCAGGCTGCGCGATGTGCGGCCGTTTGTCGCGAAGAATCAGGATTATGTGACGACCAAGAAGAGTGTTTTTAATCGCGTGATTGGCGATAGCCCATTTGAGTTGGAGTTTGCCAGCTTTCTTGAGAAGTGCGCGGATGTGAAGTCGTTTTCAAAGAACTATCTGGCGGTGAACTTCAAACTTGATTATGTGAAGGCTGATGGCGATATCAGCAACTATTACCCGGATTTCTTAGTGAAGTTGATGGATGGGCGGGTGATTGTTGTTGAGACCAAGGGGCAGCAGGATGTAGATGTTGAGCCGAAATTGAAGCGACTTGGGCAGTGGTGTCAAGATGTGTCAAAGGAAGGCGGGACGAGGAGGTTTGATTTCGTCTTTGTTGACAGTGAGTCGTTTGAAAAGTACCGGCCAAAGAGCATGGGGGAAGTGCTTGCGAGTTTCCGGAAGTTTAAGGAATAGCGTTTTTGTCGGGAGCGGGTTCGGCCAAGTTTAGGAATTGGGTCAAGAAGCGCCTGCGCCCACTTCGGGCCGATGGGTATTGAGTTCGTTGCCCACGGTTTCCACTAGCACTACGTACAGCGTTTCAACCGTGGTGACATTCAATCTGCCCGCGTTGAGGCAGACGGCGGTGAGGAGCTTTCCAAGGGTGGCCCCGCCATCGGGTAAACTGAGCCCGAAGCGGGATTCGTCGCCTGGCTCATTACTATCAGCCCAAGGGGCTGTCAGGAATCGGAAGGTCGGGATGTATGTTGAAACGTTGGCTCCCATCTTCGCCGCAAATGCGACTGGTCCTGCGCGACAAGGCAGTGATCTGGATCGGTGTTGCCTTCTTGTTTTCCGTGATTGTCTGGATCGGAAGTATTTGGGTTATTGTTCATTTCCACAGCCCGAGCGGTCTCTACTTCGGGTTTATTGATAACGGACAGGTGAGCTTGAACCACACGGTGGCGAACGCGAGCCCGGACGGAATGATTTCATTTGAACTCAACGATGTGTTCGAGTTTCAGTGGTGGTTTAAGTGGTACAAATTGGGAACGTTCCAGGAGTTCTGGGGGCTTGAAATTCCGCTTTGGGTGTTTGTGTTGATACTGGCTTCACTACTTGCCGCGGCGGTCCGTCGCGCTGCACGCAGGTCTGATTTGGTGCGGTGTCCCGCTTGTGGATATAGCCGCATCGGGTTGGCTCGATCGAGTTCGTGTCCGGAGTGCGGGCGGGCGAGCCAAGTGAGCGGGGCGTGAGTTGAGAGTTAAAGGTTGAAAGTGAGGAGAGTCCGCCGCCCACTTTGGGGCTGAAGAGCATTGTGAGGCTTCGGCGGGTTGCGCTCGAGGACTCGCTACACCCGCCGCTACAGCCTCTTGGCCCGCTTCGGGGCCTTATGAGCGCGAGACCAGTTGGAAATCCACCGGGTCTCCTGAGGCGACTCGTTGTGGCACCGGCTCAGGGTCGACGGACCCGGCGCCGGTGTCCCCGCTCCCGTTCCCGCTTTGGGGCCTTCGCGCGATCTGCCAAACCACCGGCTGTGAGCCGGTGCCACGTTAGAGGCCAATGATTCGGCACTGCCATGCCCGAAGACCTTACCGAACTCCTGCGACGAGCGAATGATGGCGATGCTGCCGCCGCGGATTCTGTGCTGCCGCTGGTGTATGAGCAGCTTCGTTGGATTGCCAAGCAGCGGATGGATGGGGAGCGGTCGGAACATACGTTGCAGGCGACGGCCCTGGTGCATGAGGCGTATATTCGGCCCTCGGGGAATCGCGAGA
>CAZAEQ010000079.1:0-8317 GCA_964484185.1 uncultured Phycisphaeraceae bacterium | reverse complement strand
ATGCGACCTCATGTCCAAGTACGCCCAAAAATACAACATGGTCATGATCGTCCCCGTGTACGAACGCGAGATGAGCGGTGTGCTGTACAACACCGCCGCGGTGATCGATGCCGATGGCACATACCTGGGTAAGTACCGCAAGCAGCACATCCCGCACGTGAATCCGGGTTTCTTCGAAAAGTTCTTCTTTAAACCTGGAAACGGCGGCTACCCTGTCTTCCAGACCCGCTATGCCAAAGTCGGTGTCTATATCTGTTACGACCGCCACTTCCCCGAAGGCGCCCGCTGCCTTGGGCTCAACGGCGCGGAGATCGTGTTCAACCCCTCGGCGACGACGGCGGGTCTCTCCCAGTACCTCTGGAAGATCGAACAGCCCGCGCACGCAGTGGCCAACGGCTACTTCATGGGCAACATCAACCGAGTCGGCACCGAAGCCCCGTGGAACATCGGCAAGTTCTACGGCACCAGCTATTTCGTCAATCCCCGCGGCGAGACCATCGCTCAAGCATCCGAAGACAACGATGAGCTTCTCGTCGCTGATCTCGACTTGGGCATGATCGACAAAGTCCGTTCCACGTGGCAGTTCTATCGCGATCGCAGACCAGAAGCCTACGACGAAATTGTCGAGATCTGAGGAAGGAAAAAAGCCATGTCAACACTCATCCGCGGCGGCACCGTCGTCACAGCTGAAAATCAACGCAAAGCAGATGTTCTCATCGTCGGCGAGACAGTGGCAGCGGTGATGGGGGTGGGGGACAAGCTTGACGCGCCGGCGAATACTCGAGTGATCGATGCGAGCGGCGCGTACATCATTCCCGGCGGCATAGATCCGCACACGCACATGGAACTTCCGTTCATGGGCACCGTCGCCTCCGAAGACTTCTTCAGTGGCACCAGCGCAGCTGCCGCCGGCGGCACGACCATGATCATCGACTTTGTGATCCCCGCGCCCAAAGAGAGTTTGCTCGAGGCGTACAAGAAATGGCGAGGATGGGCTGAAAAGTCCGCCGCGGATTACTCGCTGCATGTGGCGGTGACTTGGTGGGATGATTCGGTCTCCAAAGACATGGGTACGCTCACGCGCGACCACGGCGTGAACAGCTTCAAGCACTTCATGGCGTACAAGAACGCGATCATGGTCGATGATGAAGTTCTGATTTCGAGTTTCATGCGTGCCAAAGAACTTGGCGCAATCTGCACCGTCCATGCAGAGAACGGTGAACTGGTCTTCCGCCTGCAGAAGGAAGTCTTTGACAAAGGAATCACCGGCCCCGAAGGTCATCCGCTCTCGCGCCCGCCAGAAGTGGAAGGAGAGGCCGCCAATCGAGCGATTCGGATCGCCGAAGTCCTGGGCGTGCCGATCTACATCGTGCACAATTCCTGCTTCGACTCCATGGAAGCTATCGCTCGCGCTCGCGCTGAAGGCCAGCGAGTCTTCGGCGAAGTGCTCGCCCAGCATCTAGTCATCGATGAATCCGTGTACCGCGATCCAAACTGGGACCGCGCAGCGGCGCACGTCATGAGTCCGCCATTCCGCGCGAAGGAACATCAGGCCGCACTGTGGCGCGGACTGCAAGGTGGAATCCTGCAGACCACTGCGACCGACCATTGCTGTTTCTGTGCACCCCAAAAACGCGCAGGCTTTGGCGACTTCCGCAAGATTCCCAACGGAACCGGCGGCATCGAAGATCGCATGGGCGTGCTCTGGCATCACGGCGTCGGCACCGGTCGACTGACTCCAAGCGAGTTTGTGGCCATCACCAGCGCGAACACCGCCAAGATCTTCAACATCTATCCCAAGAAGGGCACAATCGCGCCCGGAAGCGATGCTGACCTGGTCGTGTGGGATCCCAAAAAGACTCGCACTATCTCCGCCAAGACCCACCACCAGAATGTCGACTTCAATATCTATGAAGGCATGACCATCACGGGCAACGCCGCAATCACCTTCAGCCGCGGCAAGATCCTTTGGGAAAACGACAAACTCCAGACCGAAAAAGGCTGGGGAAAATACGTCAATCGTCCCTGCTTCCCCGAATACTGGACCGCTCAAACCCTTCGCAACAAGACAACTGAACCCAAAGCTGTCAAACGAGACAACCCATGACCACCTTCACCGCAAAAAACTACGACTTCACGACCTTTCAGGATGCCAGAAACCTGATCGGCGGCGAATGGCACGAACCAAAGACTTCGAAACAGCACCTCGATGTCATCAACCCACGCTACGGCAAGCCCATGAGCAAGGTCTGCATGAGCGCTGCCGATGATGTCGATGCCGCGGTGAAAGCGGGAACCAAAGCATTTGCCGATTGGCGTGAGTGGCCGATCCGCGAACGCGCACAGGTCCTGTATCGCCTGCGCGAGTCGATGGTGAAGAACATCGAAGAGCTCTCTTGGCTCGTGTCCCACGAAAACGGAAAGACATTCCCCGAAGCCAAGGCCGAAGTAGAAAAGGGAATCGAGTGCGTCGAATACGGCTGCTCCCTGCCAAATCTCGCGGCAGGAAATCAGCTGGAAGTCAGCCGCGGCGTCGCGTGCGAGGTGGTATACGAGCCACTTGGCGTTGTCGCGGGCGTGACGCCATTCAACTTCCCAATGATGGTTCCGCTCTGGATGCTGCCGCAGGCCTTAGTTGGCGGCAACTCATTCCTCCTCAAGCCCAGCGAGCAAGTTCCGCTCTCTTCGCTGCGCCTGGCGCAAATGCTCGAAGAATCCGGCCTCCCCAAAGGCGTGTTCAACATCGTTCAAGGCGGCCGCGAAGTAGTGGAAGCTCTCTGCGATCATCCCGGCATCAAAGCTCTCGGCTTCGTTGGCTCAACGAAAGTTGCCAAGGCCGTCTACGCCCGTTGCGGCGTAGCAGGCAAGAGGGCACTCTGTCTCGGCGGAGCAAAAAACCACCTCGTCGTCGTACCCGATGCCGATGTCGAACTCACCGCCGAAAACGTTGTCGCGTCATTCGTGGGCTGCGCCGGCCAGCGTTGCATGGCCGCGAGCGTGCTCATCGCTGTTGGCAAAGTCGACCACATCCTCGACATCGTAAAGCAGAAAGCAGCGAAAATCGTTCCCGGAAAAGACCTGGGCCCAATCACCAGCGAAGCAAGCATGAAACGCATCCGCGGCTATATCGATCAGGCCGAGAAACAAGGCGCCAAGGTTGTGCTTGATGGCCGCACTCCCGCGGGAGTTCCCGGCGGCTACTGGATCGGTCCCACAATCCTCGACAACTGCACGATGGACATGCCCGCGGCCAAGGAAGAAATCTTTGGCCCAGTCCTCTCCATCGTTCACGTCGACAACATCGAACACGCCATCGAAATCGAAAACTCCAACCCCTACGGCAACGCATCAAGCGTCTACACCTCCAGCGGCGAAATCGCCCGTCGCGTCATGGACCGCGTAGAAGCCGGAATGTGCGGCGTAAATGTCGGCGTCCCCGTCCCTCGCGAACCCTTCGGTTTCGGCGGCTGGAACGACTCCCTCTTCGGCCATGGCAACATCACCGGCTGGGATGGATATCGCTTCTGGACGCGCCAGCGCAAGATCACGAGCAAGTGGGCGGTACAGAAGGACCAGACCTGGATGAGCTGATATTCGCTTTGCGAAGATGCGTCGCTGATCCTCCGGCCGATCAGGACACATGTGGAATCGGGTTTTGAGAATCGGTGCAGGCTTGAGTACGCCTGATCCTCACACACGCTACATTCAGGCCCGCGCAGGCAAAATCACCAGATTTCGCCCCGCAAGTTGCAACCGCCGCTGGATCGCATACGCGGTCTGATTGTGCAACAGCCTCTGGACCCACGACTCGCGCTGGAAAATAACTTGTCCTGCGAAGAAAGTCGATTGCGGGAAATCTGTTGCAACCTCCAAACACACCTTCTCCGCTTCTTCGACAGCGTCAGTTCCTATCACCAATCGCGAAGTAGAGGGAACGCCCAGCCGATCCGCAAGTTCGGTATAGCGAGACAGCATCTTCTCGGTGTCGGCTTTGAGCCGATCAATCGAGTCCTCACCTTTGAAGCCGCCAGAGTCGATGACTCCCACTGACACGAAAACCAGTCCTTTGAAATGACCTGGAAAAGCGCGGAAAACGTTGTACGTCGTGTGAATTCCAAAACCGCTGTAGGCGCCAACAAGCACGACTGCCGTTGGCATATTTGGATTGGGTGCTCCCGGCGAAGTCCCACTTTGCGGCGGGAGTTTCTCCAGATTCTCGAAACTTCTCGAAAGTCTGGCTCCCACACCAGAATAGTGCCGCTTGACCAGAAGACACAGCACCACCACGCCGCCAGTAATCGCCAGCGTAATCCATCCCCCTTCGACAAATTTCTGAAACACGGTCACAATCAAGATAATGATGCACATACAGAACCCAGTGACATGTATCGCGATCTTCTTCTTCCAGTCGCGGCGAGCCTTTCGCTCTCGCACCCACATCGTGCACATCGCAAGCTCGGTCATCGAGAATGTCAAAAACACATTGATGCTGTACATGACGACGAGAAAGCGGACATCGCCCTGCGTCGCGACCAGTGCCGCAAGCGCTGTGATGCCCATGAGCATCACGCCGTTGTGAGTCGTCAATCGTTCGGAAAGAGCGGCAAACCGCCGCGGCACCCACGAGTCCACCGCCATATTCGCCAAAACACGCGGGCCATCGACAAATCCCGCCTGTGCCGCCACCACCAGCAGCAATCCTTCCGCGAGCAGCACCAGCACAACAAAAGTCCTGCCCAGCGGCACGACCTCAACAAAACGCTCGACCAGCACCGCATTCATGGTCTTGCCCTCTTGCGGAGCCACATTCCAAAGCAGATACAAAACCAGTATTCCCGCGGCGGTAAACGCAAGCGACGCCGCCATATACAGCATCGTGCGCTTCCCCGTCTTCACCCGCGGCTCGCGCATGATGGTGAGCCCGTTTGAAACCGCCTCGATTCCCGTGTATGTTCCGCCGCCAAGGGAGTAGGAATGAATAAACAGCAAAAACACACCCATAAATCCCAGCGTTGACACCCCTTCGCGGAACCCAGTGCCCGCATGTGCAAGCGTCTGTGGAAGCTGCGAACCATGCGCGACAAACCCGCCCACGATCAGCACCAGGTGCGTGATGACAAATAGCACAAAGATCGGCGCGAGTACCAGCACCGACTCGCGAACCCCGCGCAGATTGAGCACGATCATCGCTCCAATAAGCACCGCCTCAGCCGGAACTTTCCACGCGATCCACTCCGGCGGCAGGAAGCTGAAAAGTGCATCGCCCGCCGCGGCGATGGAGATTGTGATGGTCAAGACATAGTCCACGAGCAGCGCGCACCCGGAAACTACGCCTGCTTTCTCACCGAGCAGTTTGGAAGCAACGACATACCCGCCGCCACCGCTGGGGAAATGCTCAATCACGCGGCTGTACGCAATCGAGATCACGATGACCGTCAACGCTGTCAACACCGCGAGCCCGAGCAACAAATACGTGTGCGATCCCACTGCGCGAAACGCCTCATCAGGCCCGTATGCGGATGATGAAAGCCCATCAGCCCCCAGTCCAACCCAGGCGAGCAGCGCGACCAGTGAAACTTTGTGGAACAGCCCCTTGTCGCTCAATGAGCGCGGAGGGCCGATCACCAGCCTGCGCAGGCGCTGGCGCAAGGAGGGCTCGTCCTCAGGCGCACCGTTCGCACCGGAGGAAGAAGGAACCGAATTGTGATCACTCATATATGCGAACTCCCGAAATGCAGAGGATGGACCTCCGGCATGCCGGGTTGGTTCATCCCTCCGACGCCTACGGGGTTAGCTGACGGGCTCGGGCCGAAGGAACTTGCCCTACGCACAGTGCGATTCGCCACAAAAAACTGAGTGGGTCCCCCGTTCCCGCGGGTTTCTCTCCGCGGAACTCGGCGATAATCGCTGGATAATAGGGGCTATTCGCCACGCGGCAAATCGTGCCGCCACAGCCGCTGCCACGACGCTGCAAGGCCGCTGCAAAGCCATTTTTATACGGGCACTTCACTACACTGTCTTCTCCGCACGCCGCTGTGTGCGGAGTTTTCGAAAGGTTGCAACGAGTGAGCGCATCCATGAACTCCCAGGAAATGATCGACCTCTGCATCAAGCACTCCCTCTTCTCCTGGTCCGCCACAGGCAAAGTCGATCCGCTCCCCATCGCCCGCGCTGAAGGCATCTATCTTTATTCCCCAGAGGGAAAACGCTGGATCGATTTCAACAGCCAGTTGATGAGCGTCAATATTGGCCACAGTCATCCGCGCGTCATCAAAGCAATTCAGGACCAGGCCGCCACGCTGCTCTACGCCTATCCCGGCATGGCAACCGAAGTCCGCGCCCGCCTCTCCAAGCGCCTTGCCGAACTCGTCCCCGGAAATCTCAACACCTTCTTCTACACACTCGGCGGCGCAGAAGCCAACGAAAACGCCATCAAAGCCGCGCGACTCTTCACCGGCCGCCACAAAATCATCGCGCGCTATCGCAGCTATCACGGCGCGACGCACGCCGCAATTTCTCTCACCGGCGATCCACGCCGCTGGCCTAATGAGCCCGGCATGGGCGGCATCGTCCGCGTCATGGACCCACAACCCTACAACTACTCCTTCGGCACAAACGAAGCCGAAGTTGTCGCCAACAACCTCCCCTATCTCGAAGAAGTTATCCAATCCGAAGGCCCCAAAAATATCGCCGCAATGATCATCGAGACAGTCACCGGCACCAACGGCATTCTCCCGCCGCCTGCGGGCTATCTCAAGGGCCTCAAGACACTCCTCGAAAAATACGGCATCCTCCTCATCTGCGATGAAGTTATGTGCGGCTGGGGTCGCACTGGAAAACTCTTCGCCTTTGAACACGGCGGCATAGTTCCCGACATCTGCACCATGGCCAAGGGTCTCACCAGTTCCTACATGCCGCTGGGCGTTATGGCGCTCAGCGACCCAATCGCCAATCACTTCCGCGACAACGTCTTCTGGGGCGGCCTCACCTACAACGCGCACCCGATGTGCCTCGCCGCCGCCAGCGCAGCAATTGAAGTCCTCATCGATGAGCACATGGTTGAGAATTCCGCGGCGATGGGACAACTCATGCATGGTCACATGACCAGACTCGCTGCGAAACACCGATCAGTGAGAACCCACCGCAACATCGGTCTCTTCGGTCTCATCGAGCTTCGCAAGAACTCCGCCAACGAACTGCTCGTTCCCTACAACGGCTCTCACCCCATCATGCCCAAACTCAATCAGTTCTTCCGCGACAACGGTCTCTTCACGCTCCTCCAGGGCAGCGGCATCATGTGCAATCCGCCCCTTTGCATTACCGCGGCACAGCTCGTGGAGTCGTTCGAAATTATCGACCGCGGCCTGGATCTGATCGATTCCGCCTTCGAAGCATGATCAGAAACCGCGTTCTGGACTCAAAAAAGCCTTTTTCGGTAATTTTGAAAATGCGATGCAAGATTCACTGTTGCGGCGGCAACTCCTTCTAGGAGGACCGTGGTGTTGGCCAATTCGTTCGCGGATTGACCGATGCTTCCTCCCGAAACTGGAGCACACAGTGAATCTTTCGAGATATTCGCTCGCGACTCTGGCTCTGGCAATCGCCAGTTCCATCGCCTTCGCCGCGCCGACAATCACACCGATCGGCATCATCAACCAAGACCCTTCAATCTCTTCGAAAGCAGAGGCAATCAACGCTGATGGCACGGTTGTTGTCGGGACCAACCAGATTTCCGCGGGTGTAAATTACGCTATTCGCTGGTCAGTCGGCGGTGGCCTGCAGAATCTTTCCTGCGGCGCAAATTCCGGCCTCTACGCAATTTCTGCAAATGGCAACGCCGCGGCGGGCGCCGTAAATAACGGCAGCATTTTCCTTTCCGGTCGCTGGGATGCGCCTGGTTGCATTGTTCAATCTTCGCAACCGATTACTTCAATCGGGGCGCGAACGGTCGGGATGAACCCTGCTGGCACTATTGTCGTTGGCTCGACAGACCAGTTCTCCACGTTTGGACCTTACAGCGTTCCCTACAAATGGTCGCAGTCCGGCGGCGTTGCGTTTCTCCCGTTTCCATCGGGGCATAACTCAGGCTTTGCTTCCGGTGTGAGCAGCAACAGCCAGGTCATTGTCGGCGGCACGGCAAGTGTCGGAATTTTGTCCAGCCCCCAGGCCGCCTATTGGGATTCAGCCGGTGTTAACAGCATGGGTTTCATGCCTGCCGGAATCAGTACCTCTGCAACTGCAGCGAATTCAGATGGCTCTGTCATCGTGGGATATGGAGACAACGGTGGCGCCATGTTCACGCCTGGTCCATATCGCG
>CAZAEQ010000078.1:0-8477 GCA_964484185.1 uncultured Phycisphaeraceae bacterium | reverse complement strand
CGCCACTGACGGCGCTGCGGGCGACAACTTCGGCATCTCCGTCGCTCTCTCGGGCGACACTGCGATTGTGGGGGCGAGCTTTGATAACGTGGGTGCCAACGCCGACCAGGGCTCGGCGTACGTCTTCACCCGCTCCGGCACGACTTGGACCCAGCAGGCGTGGCTCACCGCCCCCGACGGCGCGGCGAACGACAACTTCGGCATCTCCGTTGCTCTCTCGGGCGACACGGCGCTGGTCGGGGCGTACTTCGACGACATCGGCGCCAACGCCGACCAGGGTTCGGCCTACGTCTTTACTCGCGTGGGCACGACGTGGACCCAGCAAGTCAAGCTCACCGCCCCCGATGGCGCCGAGCAGGGCAACCGCTTCGGCGTCTCCGTCGGCCTCTCAGGTGACACAGCGCTGGTGGGGGCGAGCATTGACGAAGTGAGTGGCAATACCTCCCAAGGTTCGGCCTGGGTCTTCTCCCGCCTCGGCTCGACGTGGATCCTCGACCTGCAAGTCCTCGCCGCTGACGGCGGGGCGCTTGACCGCTTCGGCTGCTCCGTCGCGATCGATGGCGATACCGCAATCGTCGGGGCGTACTTCGACGACGTGGGCGGCAACGCCGACCAGGGCTCGGCGTACATCTTCACCCGCAACCCCGGAGGCACCACGTGGACCCAGCAGGCTCAGCTCATCGCCTCCAACGGCGCGGTGTCCGACCAGTTCGGCATCTCCGTCGCTCTCTCGGGCGACACGGCCATCGTCGGAGCGTTCCAGGACGATGTGGGCGGCAACATCGACCAGGGTTCAGCCTACATCTTCACCCGCTCGGGCACGACGTGGACCCAACAGGCTCGACTCGACGCCACCGACGGCACAGTGGGCGACCGTTTCGGCATGGCCGTTGCCCTTTCGGGCGACACGGCCATCGTCGCAGCGCCCTTCGACGAAGTGGGAGTGAGCGGCAACTTCAATCAGGGCTCGGCGTATGTCTTCACCCGCTCGGGCACGACGTGGACCCAACAGGCTCGACTCAACGCCACCAACGGCACAGCGGGCGATTTCTTCGGTAAGTCCGTGGCGATCTCGGGCAACACGGCCTTGGTGGCGGCCTTCTTCGACAATGTGGGCGGCAACATCAGCCAGGGTTCAGCCTACATCTTCACCCGCTCCGGTACAACCTGGGCCCAGCAAGCTCAGCTCACCGCCACGAACGGCGCGGCGGACGACTACTTCGGCGACTCCGTCGCCCTCTCGGGCGACACGGCCATCGTCGGAGCGTCCCATGACGATGTGGGCGGCAGAATCGACCAGGGTTCAGCCTACATCTTCACCCGCTCGGGCACGACGTGGACCCAACAGGCTCGACTCAACGCCACGGACGGCGCGGCGGGCGACCAGTTCGGCATCTCCGTCGCTCTCTCGGGCGACACGGCGATTGTGGGGGCGTTCGTCGACGCCGTCGGCGCGAACATCGAACAGGGCTCGGCGTATGTCTTCACCCGCGACCCCGGGGGCACGAACTGGACCGAGCGGGCCCGGCTTAACGCCACGGACGGCGCGGCGTCCGACCTGTTCGGCTACTCCGTCGCCCTCTCCGGCGACACTGCCCTCGTAGGTGCGAGAAACAACAGAGTGGGGACCAACACCGACCAAGGCTCGGCGTCGATGTTTGAGCTTCCCGCCGATGACTTCACCGTTGCACGCGACGATGTGAACGAGATCTCGTACCCGACTCTCGCTGACGCCCTGCTGGCCGCCGTCAGCGGCTATCAGATCACGGCCACGCCCGCGGCGTGGCGGCTGGCCTCGACGGTCAACACTATTGGTTCGAACGATCTTCTTTCAACCTCCGACCTGCGGATGCCCTCCACCGCCTCACTCACCCTGAACGGAAGCTCGACGTTGGCTTCTCTCGCCGGCGAACCGATCGAGCTCTACGGCACGCTGAACCTTCCGGGCTCGGGGACCCGCATCTTCAACGCATCGCGTCTGACGCTCGGGACGCAGGCGACGCTGACGGCGGGCGCCAACGCGCGAATGCAGATGGCCTCGGGTCACTTCGACGTGGCGATCAACAGCAACACGCGATTTGATCTCTCGCTCGCCGCGCTCCAGTTCAGGAACGTCGCTGCACAGCAGACGATGGAAGTCATGTCCACCGACATCGGTCCGGATGTCGCGGGTCTGGACCGGACCATGGCCGGCCACTACCCCATCGGCACTCTCAGCATCGGATCGCCCACGAGCAACGTCACACTGGCGCTGGTTGACAACTTCGACAACGACAACCTTGGCCAAGGCGCGTGCGAAGCGATCTACGTCGACGAACTGCGAATCAACGTAGGAAGTCGGCTGATCAACACTTCATGCCGCATCTACTACAACACCCTCATCAACAACGGCACGGTGGATGTTCCAGCCAATCTGGTTCCCCTCGCCCCCGCGTGCCACGCCGACTTCAACCACGATGGCGGAGTTGACTTCTTCGACTACCTCGACTTTGTGGATGCGTTCTCAAGCGGAGATCCGGCCGCGGACTTCAACGGTGACACCGCGATCGACTTCTTCGACTACCTTGACTTTGTGGATACATTCAGCGTCGGTTGTGACTGATTGCGAACTCTTTCTGATGGTCCACTCCGTCTCCCTCCCGGGGTGAGATCAAACAATCAGTACGGCTCGATGCGACGGCATCGAGCCGTATTGCTTTTTGCGTGCGATCAAACCGTGCGTTTCTACCGGACAACTTTGAGTGTGCTGTCCAGGCGGTGAGTGTGGACGGACTTTGTTGAGAATTCAACTGACATTGTCGCGCATCGAACTTTGCAGGTGTTGCCGTTGAAGGAACGGATTGTGGCGTTCACGAGTTTGCCGTTGGCCCATTCAATATCAACTTCAAATCCGCCGCGTGCGCGGAGGCCGGTTACTTTGCCGTTTGGCCATGCGCTTGGGAGAGCGGGCAACAGATGGGTATCGCCTTCGTGGCTTTGAATGAGCATTTCGGCAATGCCAGCTGTGCCGCCGAAATTGCCATCAATTTGGAATGGTGGGTGATTGTCGAAGAGGTTCGGCAACGTCGATTTCGCAAGAAGTGCGGCGATGTTCTCGTGTGCTTTTTCACCATCTCCAAAGCGTGCGAAGAAATTAATGATCCACGCACGTGACCAGCCCGTATGACCGCCACCGTGGCTGAGGCGATAATCGAGGGATTTGCGCGCGGCATCGTAGAGCTCGGGGCTCTTGTTCCGCGAAATCTGATTGCTGGGGTGAACAGCGTAGAGATGCGAGAGGTGGCGGTGTCCGGGCTCGGCTTCTTCATATGCCTGATCCCATTCGAGCAATCGACCATCTGGCGCAATCGCAGGCGGCGCGAGTTTTGCCAGGCTCTTGCGAATATCCGCGATTAGCGGCGATTCAATTTTCAGGACCGTCGCAGCTTCAAGCGTGTTTGTAAAAGTCTCCCAGATAATCTGATGGTCCATGGACGGCCCCATCGACAGGCTCAGGTTTTTTCCATTGAGGCGATATGAGTTCTCTGGAGAAGTAGTGGGGCCTGAAACAAGTTGACCAGTCTTTGGGTTCTCAACAAGCCAATCGAGATAGAACTGTGCCGCCTCAGAAAGAACTGGGAACGCTCGATTGCGCAGGAACATCTGATCGCCCGTGAAACGATAGTGCTCCATGAAATGTGCTGAGCACCAGCCCGCAGCCATCGGCCACATGCCCCACATCGGTTCACCGACGCACGCCGTCCACAGCCAGGCATCGCCTTCATGACCCATGCAGAAACCGCGGCAGCCGAGCCGCTGCGCCATTTCGCGCCCTGCCGGCCGCACACCTTCGATGTACCAGAAGAATGGCTCGTGGCACTCGGAGAGATTCGTGACCTCTGCGTGCCAGTAGTTCATCTGCAAGTTGATATTGGTGTGGTAGTCAGCATTCCACGGCGCTTCCATGTGCTCGTTCCACAACCCCTGTAGATTCGCAGGCTGCTGACCGGGCCGCGATGAACAAATAAGGAGATAGCGACCGTACTGAAAATAGAGCGATTCAAGGGCAAGGTCGATTTCACCTTTTTGCACGCGTGCAAGGCGCTTATCCGTGGGCTGATCGATCACAGGAGAAGAACCCAGGTCGAGTGAGACTCGGCGGAATAAGGCTTGATGTGTTGTAACAGAATCATCGTGAACCTTGGCAAAAGTCTTACCCGCGGCGGCATCCAGATATACCACACACGCTGCATCAATATCGCTGACAAGCGGCTGCGCTGGGTTGTCGCGGTTGAAATCGGTCGCCACTGAAACGAAAATCGTGGCGGCATCCGCATCGCGCAACTTCAACGTCGCTTCGCTGGCAGAAATGGTTCCTCGCTCAGGAATGAGTCGGGCTCGCGAAGAAAATCGCACACCAAGGTGGGCATTGCCTTGAGCAGCTCTGCCGCGAAGAGTGATCTCGTTGCCTTGCGCAGCGGACTCCGCGCGTTCTGATCGCTCAAGCTGAAGGTCAAACGAGAGTTTGCCTGGCTGCGATGAAGTAATCCGAACCGCGAGCACATCTTCATTTCCAGTGCAGAAGACATCGCGTGTGTACGTCACACCTTGAAGCTCATACGTGGTAGTTGCAATGGCAGTGTCGAGATTTAACTCGCGTCGATAGTTCTTTGTGGCAGGGCCATTGCCCTCCAGGCGGATCTCTTTGGCCAGATACCCCGGACCACCGTTGTTGCTGACCGCAATTGCAATGTCATTGGTGCCGACCAGGAGCATCTTGCCAATAGAGAGGTTGTGCGGTTTCGACCAATCGCTGGTGCGGCCAATTTCCATGCCATTGAGATAAATCGTGGCAAAGTCATCAATGGGGCTGAGCCGCAACGTAGAGAGTCCCGCCGCGATCTCTGCTTCGGTCACCTGAATCCTCGTGCGGAACACCACCGCGCTCTTTTCTGGAACGGCTCGGTCGGTTTCGCCACTTGCGAGTTTCCAACTTGAATCGTCATAGCTCGGCTTGGTCTGTTCTGCCAGAATCTCTTTTCCAACTGGCCCTCGCTTCCAGGCGGCGAGTGTGCGTGGAGTCGCCAGCGCAACTCCTTGTACAAGTTGCGTGATACGTAAATCTCCCAGCGGCTGATAGCTCCGGGGCGAAATGCGCGTGCCCAGCACTTTGCTCTTCACAAGCGCTTCACCCTCGGCGGGTTTGCCCGCAAAGAAAAGCTTTCGCGCTTCGGCCAGATGCACCGCGGCGTCTTCAGGTTGCTTGGGGAACGGAGGACCGGCCCAGATCGTGTTCTCATTAATCTGAATTCGTTCTTCAAGTACGCCACCGAAGACCATCGCCCCGATCCGGCCGTTGCCAACGGGCAGCGCCTGCGTCCAGCCGCCTTGCAATTCCGCTGGCGTGTCATACCAAAGCGTGAGGGCAGGCCTCGCCACTTCCGGTGCGGCCCCTTTTGCATCGACACATCCAATCAGGCACAGCGCTGATGCGAATGCACTCGCTATCGTCTTCCCGAAAAATAGCTTGAGTCTCATATCTCTCCTGACCGTGGTAGATCGAATTGGCAACCCCGGCATTCTAACCAATTTCGCGGGATCAGGAGTTCATTATCCCCATCGAACTCACCCCGAATATCAGCTCACTTCAACTTTCCCATTCCTATTTCTGGTACACTTCCGCAATGCTTACACAAGCTCTCGCCATCCTCATCACCTCTCAATTCGCCCTCGCCGCCGATCCGGCCACCGAACCCCCCGCGCCGAAAATAGTCGCGAAGGCTTTCGACCCCGCCGCCGCAATCACCAAAGGCGTTGACCTCCTGCTCGGCATGCAGGAAAACTTCACCGACCCAAAAAACGAGTTGAAATCCGAATGGCCTTACGAAGGTGTCTACCGCGTCAAGAACGAAGTCCCGATCGGCTATCGAGTCGGCGGCACGGCCATCGCCGCCACAACGCTCCTCGATGCTCCTGATTACGACAAAGACCCAGCTCGCCAGCAAGCAGTGGGGCGAGCAATAGATTTCGTCTGTGCCCAGATCACGCACCCGCTCATGAGCATCGATGACTACGACGCGGGATACGACGTCCGCGGCTGGGGATACACCTACGGACTTCACTTCCTTTGTAAGCTCGAAGCAGCTGGCGCCATGCCGCCAGACAAGAAAGATGCAATCACCAAGGCCCGCGCGTTCTACCTCGACGGAATCGAACGCACACAAATCCCCGAAGTTGGCGGCTGGAATTACGCTCGCCCCGCAGGCAAAGACAAAGTCGCAAACCCCTCAACCTTCATGACCGCGCCGACATTGCAGACACTCTTCGAAGCCAAGAAGCTCGGCATGAACATCAACGACGAGACGGTGAAAAAAGCGCTCGACTTCCTTGAGTCTTCCCGCGGTCCAACCGGCTCGTTCACCTATGCGGGTAAATCGACCGGCCCCAGCGGCGAGAAAATCCCCTCCAACGCCGCACGCATGGCCGCGTGTGAAACTGCTCTCTACCTCGCCGGTCGCGGCGATCTCGCCCGCGTCCGTTCCAGCGTCGATGTCTTCATTGTCCACTGGGAGTGGCTCAACAAGCGTCGCGCCCAGCCCGGCACGCACATCCCCCCATACAACATCGCCCCGTACTACTTCTATTACGGCCACCGCTACGCGGCTCAGGCTGTCGAACTACTCCCCAAGCCGGAAAGAGCCGAATACCGCCGCCGCTTGAATGACTTGCTCGCTTTAGTTCAACTTGAGAATGGCTCCTGGAACGATCGCGTCTTCCCCCGCACCGCCAACTTTGGGACGGCATTTGCTCTCGAGGCTCTCATGGCTCCCAATACACCCGCTCCCGCAACCTGGGCTGCTGCGAGCAAGTAAGCATCTACACTCTTTCCCCAACTACCTAACTGAGGTTTCATTATGGATTCTCCACCTACACCTCTTGATCGTGCCCGCGTCGGACTCGTCATTCTCGCCGCTGGCTTTGCAGTCGCCAGTTGCACAGTGACAAACCGCGAAGGCCACGCCCTCCAGCAAATGAAGTTTGATGGGAGCGTGAAGGACTGGCCCGCCCAGGCCTCCATCGCGATGGATGAACACTTCGCGTACTTCCGCGTGAGTGTTGAGAATGAACAATTCGCATTGCAGGCCGCACCTGAAACCGTCGCGGTTGCACTCGACATCGATGGCGATCAATCCACTGGCCGCTACACATATCTTGGCAAAGACTCCAAAGGTCGCGAGCAGAAGCTCGGGATCGATCTTGAAATTCAGCTCTCGCCCCTCGATGATGCGGGCGGTCCCGCGAAAAAAGGTGTCGCATTTTATTCGATGGATGCGACAGGCAAGCGCACATTGCTCAGCCGCGAGCCGCGCGATGTCATGTTCACGCCTACCTACGCCGCGCCCTGGTACGAATTCCGCCTCTCGCGCCACATCATTTCTGCTGCGCACTTGCCGCAGAAAGGACTGTTTTCTACCGGTCTTGTTAAAGGCACATTCTGTCTGCTCGATAAGCAGGGCAGCATCGTCGGATACGCCGATCCATTCGGGATCTCTTCACCGCCAGCGCCCGCCGCATCTGATCGCCCGTTTATCGTCGCCGAAGAAGTTCCACGCCACGGCCCCGATGAACTTCGCATCATGTCCTACAACGTCCTGAAGAGCAAACCGCTGACCAAGCCAGAAACTTTCAAGCGAATTTTTGAATCTGTGAATCCAGATATCGTTCTGGTGCAGGAATGGGATGGCGATGTCGCGGTCCTCAAAAGCTGGTTCACCGCCCTCGTTCCGTCACCAACCGCATGGAGCGTTGTCGCCAGCCCCGGCGGCGATGTCGCGATCATCTCGCGCCACGGCACATTCCGCTTCGGCTCAGAATCCGCGCAAGCTGTCGAAGGCATGCCCGGCCGCGACAAACCCTGGAGCCCGCGCTGGGTTGGGGCAACAGTTGAAACACCACTCGGGAAAATCGCAGTTGGCTCTGTCCACCTGAAATGCTGCGGCTCAAGCACCGGTCCCGAAGATGAACTCCGCAGGCGCGAAGCCCAATCGATCAACGAAGCCATGGCCGCCGGACTCACGCAAAGCCCGGCAAATATGATCATTCTCGGTGGCGATCTCAATCTCGTCGGCTCGCGTCCGCCGCTCGACATGCTCCGGTCCCAGCTCGATCAGGGTGATGATCTTCTGGTTGTTGATCCAACCGTGCTCGGCGATACCGCCAAATACACGTGGGTCGATAGTCAGAGCGAGTTCTCCGCAGGTCGTCTTGATTACCTCACGTACTCTGCCTCAACAATGGAACTCACGCGTGCATTTGTGCTCGATACTGAAATCATGAGCGATGAGGCGCTCTTCCGTTCCGGATTGGCGAGAGAAGACACGCTCGGCAGCGATCACCTGCCAGTAATCATGGACGTCAAGCCACTTCCCGCATCAATGATGGTGCCGCCTAAGAAGTAACTACTCAACTGGCGGCTGCTTTACGCGCACCATTGTCTC
>CAZAEQ010000077.1:0-8740 GCA_964484185.1 uncultured Phycisphaeraceae bacterium | reverse complement strand
CCGCCAAAGCCGTTGCACTTGGCATCCCAGCTCTTAAAGGCAAACTCACCGGCATGTCCTTCCGCGTCCCCACGGCTGACGTCTCTTGTGTGGACCTCACTTTCAAGACCGCCAAGGACACTTCACTCGCCGACATTAACGCGGCGATGAAGACCGCCAGCGAAGGCGCCATGAAGAACGTGCTCGCATACACCAATGAAGAAGTCGTCTCAAGCGACTTCATCGGCGACCGCCACTCCTCGATCTACGATTCACTCGCAGGCATCGAACTCAACAAGCGATTCTTCAAGGTCGTTTCCTGGTACGACAACGAAGCCGGTTACTCAACGCGCTGCGTCGATCTCATCCGTTACATCGCAGCCAAAGATGGCATTAAGTAATTTCTGACGAACGTGATTCCAAGGGCCGGTCGATCTCGATCGGCCCTTATCCTTTTTGCAGAGGACACTCAATGGCTATTCACCAAGACCCATGCGAACTCTGCGCCAAGCTGCAATCCTGCCGCGATGGCACGCATCCCGGCCTCATCGCCGAACTCGACACCGGCTTCGCAGTTCTTGGCGACAGCCAGTTCTTCCTCGGCTACTCACTCCTGATCGCCAAAGACCCCGTGACCGAACTCCACGAACTCCCCCGCGACCGCCGTCTCCGCCTGCTTGAAGAAGTCGCGCAACTCGCCGAAGCGGTCGCAATTGTCACGCAATCCCACAAACTCAATTACGAAGCCCTGGGCAACATGGTGCATCACATGCACTGGCACATCTTTCCACGCCGCCTGACTGATCCAGATCCCAAGGCTCCAGTGTGGGGACAGATGCCGCAAGGAACCGCGGCAGAACCTCATCGCCTGAACCTCTCGATCCATGCGGACATGAAAAAGCGGATCCGGACTGAACTTGTCCGGATCCGCTCAAAATAGGGGGTTCTGTCTCTCAGCAGCCTGTGGAGAAGGCATCAACAAAGTCGAGGTAGTCGAAGAAGTCAATCACGCTGTCACCATTGAAGTCCGCGGCAGGATCTGAAGCGGAGAACGCATCGACGAAGTCCAGGTAGTCAAAGAAGTCGACAACCGCGTCACCATTGAAGTCTGCTGGGCATGTCGGTGGATCGACGACCAGCGACAGCGAGAGTTCGCCGCTGCCGCGGGCACCGCGATAACCGCCGGTGCGGATCAAGTAGGTGCTGCCGGCAGTAACGTGGTAGTCAATACTCGACTGCAGGCCGCAGTAGTCGTCGTTGCAGATCAGGGCAGAGTTTGTATCGGTCGGGCAACCAAGCGAACCATCGTACAGAGCAATCTTGGAGTCATAGTCAGCGCCACAGGTAGAGACAGTCAGAGTGCCGGTCGCGGTCGCGACGTAGTAGTTCCAGAAGTCATTGTCGATCTGGGGAGCATTGAAGAGATCGCACGATGGTTCCGGCGGGCCATCGGTCGTCGAGCCGCAGGAATTGAAGGCAACCGAACCCTCAAAGACTTCAAGCGCGTTCCCGCATGCATCGTTGTAAGGAGCCGACAGCGAGGAGTTCAGCACAAAGTTGCCGAAATTTGTCTGATAGCCGCCAACACGAATGCGATACACCTGACCAGCATCAACGTTAAAGCTGATGGCCGACCACCGCTCAGGAGCATTTGCGTCATCATTGCAGATGATGGTGTTTGCCGATGTTCCCGGGCAACCGGAGTGCGCTGAGAGCACGGTGTCATAATTGCTTCCGAACGTATCAATATTGAGCACGCCGCTGCACGGGGCGTAGTAGTAATACCAGACATCGCGGGAGCTGCTTGAACTGCCGCAGGTTGTGGAGCCATCGGTGCTGGCAAAGCTGGTTGAACCGTTGATAGTCACGCCTTCAACCATTTGAGCGGCATTACCGCATGCGTCAGTTGATGGTGGCGATGGAGCGACTACATTGGTCGCAAAGTTGTAGTAGTTGCGTGTGTCGTTGTAGAGATAGATGCGGACGTAGTAGTCGCGTGCAGCGCCGGTGTTGTTGGTGTACTGGATCGTTTCGCCGTCAGAGGTGCTGGTGGAAGATGCGACAAGTGTGCCGCCGCATGCGTCATACAGGCCCATGTCGATATCACCGAAGCTATTGAAGAAGGTGATCGCGGAAACAATGGTGCCGCCATTGGGTACGCTCAGACGGTAGTAATCTTCATCGTATATCTTGACCCAGTTGGTGCCGCCCCAGTTGTTGTATCCAACGCCGCCGAGATAGCGAGCTTCGCCGCATGCATCGTTGGGCTCATATCCATCATCATCGCCGCCGTTCAGTAGTGTTCCCGCGGCGTTAAAGATATAGCTGAACTTGCCGTAGTTGCTGAGATTAGTTGCAGGAGTCACCGGGCAGACGGTGGATTGACAGGAGTAAACGCCATAGAGCAACTGATCGTTCGCGTAAATACCGCTGCCGGAAGAGCCAGGCTCAACCGTTCCCAGGAACCAGCTGGCTTCAACGTGAGTTGCCGTAGTTGTGCTGATGCCGTTGCATGGAGTTACAGTGCTCTTCATATTGCCGAAAGAAATTCGCTTGTTTGATCCGGCGGGATGGCTGACGCAGGTCAGAGCGTCTCCAGTTGCCGGAACGCCCGTGCTCCACCCGAGCCAGTAGGCATTGCGTGGAACCGCACCCTCAAGCATGAGCAGCGCGTAATCGCCCGTTGGACTGTTGCGGAACATGCGTGCATACGCAGACTTGGGGCAGGATGTCATCGCTGGAGCTGTGCCGTTGCATGATGGAGTCTGGAAAAACCAGTACGCCTCAAGCGTATTGGCGACCGTCTCCGTGCTGATGCAGTGATTTGCCGTGGTGAAATAGGGAGTGAGATCGCCGCTGTATGTGTTAATCAGCTGACCTGTGCAGGCTCCGCCGTTACCGTTGACAACGAACTGCATCCGCGCGACCGCCTGCCCGACTGTGGCCCAACCTGGCCAGCATGTGGCATCCTGATGGCAACCAAGCAAGCTGGGAAACTGCACATCCGGGGCATTTGGGTCGCGATACTGGTGCTGAAGCGAGTCGATTCCAAATGGCGCCTGCGTAAGAGCTGTGCCGGGGGGCAGATAGAGCTCGATGCGGGTTGATTGCCCAAACGTAGTTTCCGCCCAGAAATCGCCAAGATCCATCGGACCGGTGCCCGTGTAGGGACCAGTAACGGAGTTGTTTTCGATCGAGTCATACGCGACAAGCGATGCGCCAGCGGGAAGCTTGAAATTGGTGAAGTGCAATCGCATGCCGATCGCGGTCGGAGAGAGAATGTCGATGGCCCAGATGCGGCCGCCATCACGCGTTTCAAACCACTGACCCTGATTGAAATCAAAGGTCACATCGCGCCCATCGCTGATCCAAAGGACATTTCCATCATTTCGAGTTTCATCGCGAAGTAGCAGCGCGGCGTTATCCAGCGGCGGCAGCGCAATAACAGGCAACTGTGCGGGCAAGACCAAGCCGTGGTCTTTTGATAGCGGCGCCCGCGCGGCTTTAGCTACGGATTCATCTACCCCAGGTGCGCCCTGACACGTCGCAACTTGCGCAACCGCAGGCATCCCGGCCAACAACGAAAGTGTCGCGGCGAGCGTCAGGTTTCTGGTCCAATTTCGAGCAGTTTTCATTGTGCGTTCTCCCTTTTCAATATGGCCCCAGTGCCCAATGCGCTGGGTGAGCACGCTTCCAATCCAAAGTCCCCATAAAGCCGGTCAGGCCTCAGGCGACTTTCGAACAGACCGTGCCCTCTACAATGAACGCGACAACCGATCACACATCGTGTCACGATTTTGTACAGATTTCAGAACCAGGAACATCCATGTCCGCTCAGGAGGAAGTTGCATTGCTGTTGGGTAGACTCTCCGGCGGAGAGACCGGTGTTGTCAACCAGCTCCTGCCCCTGGTATATGACGAACTGCACGCCCTGGCGAGGCGGCACCTGATGTCTGAGCGGCGGGATCACAGCCTCCAGGCAACCGCACTTGTTCACGAGGCATATCTCAAACTGGTGGACCAGACTCGCGTGGAATGGCAAAGCCATAGCCACTTTGTGGCGATCGCCGCGACCGCAATGCGCCGGATCCTGGTCGATTACGCAAGAAATCGTGCTCGACAGAAGCGAGGCGGCGACGAGGGACGGGCACCAGAACGGATCGCCCTGGACGAAGCCCTTCTGGTCGCCTTCGAGCGCGATGCCGGGCTTTTGGACCTTGACCTCGCACTTGAAAAACTTGCTCAACATTCCCAGGAGCGAGCCCGAATTGTCGAAATGCGGTTCTTTGGCGGCCTGACAACCGAAGAGATTGCCACTGTGTTGAACACCTCAGTCAGTACGGTCAACCGCGAGTGGCGCTATTCGCGGGCGTGGCTGTATCGAGAGCTGGGAGCTGGCAGCGGCAATGATGGTCAGCGGGAGAATACAGATGTCGTCTGATCGAGATGAAATAATTGCCGACCTGTTTCATCTCGCCGCGGAACTTCCACCATCGCATCGCGCTGAGTTCCTTGACCAGCGTTGCGCAGGCGATGAGGCAATGAGGGCCGAAGTCGAAGCGCTCTTAGCTGCAGACACTGATGGACAGAACGCAAGCTTCCTCAGCCCACCAGCGCGAACTCCTGGCCCGATTGCAAACGGTTCCTCAAAACACATTGTGGCTGACAGCCCCGAATACCTCCTGGCCGCGGGAACACAGATTGGACGATATCGCATTCTCCAGCCAATCGCATCCGGCGGCATGGGAACGGTGTATGAAGCGACACAAGAACATCCGCGTCGAACCATTGCCCTGAAGGTCATCCGCGCGGGCCAGGTGTCGGCATCCATTCAGCGTCGCTTTGAATATGAAGCGCAGGTGCTGGGTTCACTACAGCATCCGGGGATCGCACAGGTCTACGAAGCTGGAGAACACGCCGCCTCCCCCACTCTCCGCGTTGCGTTTATTGCGATGGAGTATGTTGCAGCGGCACGTCCGCTGGTCGAATACGCCGCGGCAACTGGGCTTTCGCTTCGCGATCGCATCGATCTCATGGCACGGGTCTGCGATGCTGTGCAGTACGCACACCAGAAAGGCGTCATCCACCGCGACCTCAAGCCCGGCAATATCCTGGTTGACGCCTCAGGTCATCCTAAGATCATTGACTTTGGCGTCGCCCGCGCCATGAACTCTGACATTGCCGCCGTCACACAACAGACCACTGCCGGCCAACTCATCGGAACGCTTCGCTACATGAGCCCGGAGCAATGCGAAGGAGATTCAAACAAGATCGACACACGCAGCGATGTGTACTCACTGGGCGTCGTGCTCTATGAGCTTCTTGCCGGAAGACTTCCCTACGACCTTTCTTCAAGTTCGGTTGTAAGCGTCCCCCGCATTATCTGCGAAATGCCGCCGCTCAAACCGTCCACTGTCGTCGAGTCTCTGCGTGGAGATATCGAAACGGTGGTTCTCAAGACCCTTGAAAAGGAACCGCGGCACCGGTACCAATCTGCGGGGGATATTGCAGCAGATCTGCGGCGGTGGCTTGCCAATGAACCAATTCATGCACGGCAGCCCAGCGCGGTGTACCAGTTCCGCAAGTTTGCGCGGCGCAATCGGCCATTGGTGGCGGGTGTAGCGGTTGCTGTACTAGCGCTGGTCGCGGGAACTGTTGGCACAACATGGCAGGCATTTCGAGCGACACACCAGCGCGATCTGGCCCGCGATGCACAAATTGCTTCGGACAAAGACAAAGCTGCGGCGATCTCGGAAGCTGAGACCTCGCGAAGAATCACTGAGTTCTTTGAAGAACTGCTCGCATCAGCGGACCCGGAAACGGCACAGGGAAAGGCGATCACCGTCCACGAGCTCGTGGATCGCGCCTCGGCCGACATTGGCAACTCGCTTAGCGATCAGCCTAAGGTCGAAGCTGGAGTTCGCGCTGCCCTTGGCAAAACGTACATTGGTCTGGGCGATTATCCAAAAGCCGAGGCACACCTTGTTGAAGCCATCCGACTCAGAAACGAGCTTCTTGGGCCCAATGCACCACCGACGCTTGAGGTCCGTAGCAATCTGGCGACGATCTACTGGATGCAGGGTAGACTCGACGACGCAGTTCCGATCGTGCGCGAAGTTCTGCGCGGCACCGAGGCCCATTTCGGCGCTTCAAGCATCGAGTATTTTGTAGCTGTGGACAATCTAGCGACCACGCTCTCAGGGCGGGGAGAATTTGCAGAGGCTATCGAGCTGAATCGAGTTGCGTTGGAAGGAAACCGAAAGCTCTTTGGTGAAGAAGACTATCGAACTATCCGAAGTCAGAGCAATCTCGCGTTCAAGCTCGACTCAACTGGCCGCTCCAAGGATGCCGAACCCTTATTCCGCAAAGTTGTAGCTTCGAACAGAAAATCGCTCGGCAATGATCACCCCGACACAGTCACCTCGATAGTCAACCACGCAAATTGTCTACGAGTGCTTGGAACATTGGACGAGGCTGAATCACTGACTCGCGAGGCTCTTGAAATCCGGCGCCGAATTTACCCCGCGAATCACCCGCTCACTGGCGATTGCTGCCAGTTGCTTGGACGCATTCTGGTCAAGCGCGAAGACCCCGAAGGCGCGCTTCCGTTTCTTACCGAAGCACTCGACAATCACCGCGTGTCGCTCCCCTCCGGGAGCTGGCGTACCGGTGTGAGTACTGTCTGGGTCGGGATGGCGCTCACCAAAATGAAACGCTACGAAGAAGCAGAGAAGCACCTGCTCGAAGGCCATGAAGTTCTGCAGCGCACCAAAGGCCAGCATAAGTCGCAAGAAAACGGAACTATTACCGCGCTGGTTGAGCTCTATCAGAACTGGGGCAAGCCCGACCAGGCGGCCAAGTTCAAGGCACTTTTACCACCCGCACCGTGATTGTCGCTTCGGCCAACCCGCTCAGCAGCCGCCCGAGAAAGCATCCACAAAATCGAGATAGTCGAAGAAGTCGATGACGCTATCACCATTGAAGTCAGCCGCCGGATCGTTTGCGGAATACAGATCGACGAAGTCGAGATAGTCAAAGAAATCAATGGTGCCGTCGTCGTTGATATCAGCCGGACAAAGATCGACGAACACGTTGTAGCGATTTACCGAGCTGTTGCCGGTTTCCTCGTATGTCACAACCGCGATCTCATTAAAGCCATGCTGCATCCCCGTCGTGGTTCTTTGCCACTCGAATCGATCATTGCGTGTCGCTTGATTGAAGACCGTTGCCAGCGTACGCGGATCAGTCGCGGGCGCAACATTCAACATCGTGTGCACGCGATTGGCAGTGCGATCACTCGCCAGCACTTTGAACGCATACGAACTCGTCGTCAGCGTCGTGGGATTGGGAAATGTCACGGCCGGACCAGCACGATCAATGCAGAATGAAATGCGCCAGTCTCTGAACAGCGGCGCTGCGCCGATCATGCGATGCCTGAACGCGATCACCGAGAGATAGTGAATGCCCTCGCCAAGATTCGCGGCGTTGATAGTCTGCATGTAGTGACCATTGACCGCAGTTGTCCCGTTATACGCCGGTTGCTTCAGAGTCACGAACTCTTCATAGCCCGCGCTTGAACCAGCCGTGTATGGATAGTCAATATTCCCGTTGCCGTTGCGATCGGCATATCCCTGATCGATTCGGAACAATGCATTGTCATCGGTATTGATATCAAGCACATCACCCGGCGTTGTCACAAGGTCGATATTAAACGTCGCACTGGTAATCACCGGGATCGACGTCAGTCGCCGCCGCGACGCTGGAACTCCAGACGAATCCGCAGGCAAAGTCGAAGTGACGCCCGTGAAAGTCACCGTTCCTTCGGGGACGACTGGGCCATAAGCAACGTAGCCCTTGCTGTGAATCCCCGCGCTCGACGTGTTTCGCGGCACAGTAATCAGTACTCGCTGATCGCCACCTACGACAAGAACATCAGGGACTACATTGGTCGGATCGACAATTGAATCAGCCGCGTTTCCGGTTAGTTCTTTCAACCGCGTTCCTGCGGGGAAGGAAGTCAGCACGCTTCGACTGTCGGTCCCCGCATCCCAGCGATCGTTCACACCGACAAGCACGTTTGACTGACCGCCGCTGCGACGATCGTAAATCAGCACATCGGCCTTGCTGGAATTCACCGTGTCAGTGAAGTTCAGCTGGTAGAAATCGCCGCGGCAATACTGATTGTGAATTTGCACCAGCTTCGTGATCGCCGGGTTAGCGCTGTTTGCAGTCGGGTCGAGACCCAGTGCGATATCCACACCACCGCGCGGCCAGAATCCGCCCGATCGCGAGATTCCGCGTGCATTGTGATAGATCTTGGGAAGACCGGTGCGAGTCAGGAGATACGCATACGACAACAGCCCCTGCTGGCGAATGGTCGGAGCCGGCGGAGCGCTCCCGCCATCGCCGGTGGTGCCGTTATCGTGGCTGTAGGAATGGAAGACGCCGATCGATCCGTCTTGCACGAGATTGCTGGCATCGTCCTGAACATCAAGGTGCTGGTTGAGGACGTTGTTCCAATCGCCAAGACCTGCGGCGTTTACCAGGTCTCTGAGTGCGCCAGAGCCATTGATGTCCAATGCATCGCGATTGCCAAACCAGTCTCCTGCACGCTGAGGCTGATTGCTCTTATTGTTTGTTTTCCTGATGTAGTTGTCGTATGTAAAGGCGTTGTTCTCGACTGATTCACCAAAGCTGAACGGAGTAACCAGACGTCCATCTGGTGTCAGGCGCCGGTTGTACATCACCGAATCAAAATAGG
>CAZAEQ010000076.1:0-9044 GCA_964484185.1 uncultured Phycisphaeraceae bacterium | reverse complement strand
TCTTGGGGATGTTCAAAATGGCCCAGACCAGGGGCTGTCTTAGAGTGAGAGTCACGTGCTCGGCCTGGCATTGCCGCGATTCCACGGAGAGTTCATGACGTGGCTGCTTCATGGGGCTGATGAAGAGGCGACGCGACTTGGCTATCACCTGATGATGACCACCATTGCAACGAGTGATGATGGACATCCGCGGCGGCAGATTGTGGGCTCAGCACTGATCGATGCACTGCTCGTGGTTATTACCGAAGCAGAAGATCATCTTGTGCAGGATGTAGTCGCATCTGGCGTTCCCACCGTTGTGCTTGATACAGACATGAGCGCACAGGGTCTTGACAGTGTCGTGCTGGACAACGAACGCGGCACGCGTGAAGCGGTTGAACATCTGCTTCGCTGGGCAAAGCCTGAGCAGCTGTATTTTGTCGGTGGACCGCGTGGCAACTTTGACACCATTCAGCGCGCAAAGGCCTTCACTGAAGCGCTGGCTCGTCTAGGTGTGACCGCCAGTCCGGAACAGGTGACATTTGGCGATTACTCACTGAATTGGGGCAAAGAATGGGCGATTCGCATGTCGCGCCATAAGAACCTTGAGGGCGCTGCAGTTCTCGCGGCAAACGACAAGATTGCGTGCGGAATCATGCAGGCCGCTCACGATGCGGGTTTGCATGTTCCCGATCAGGTCCGGATCGTGGGGTTCAATGATTCGCAGATTTCGCGGCTGGTGCGGCCGCGGCTGTCGACGATCGCGCTTCCCATGGCAGAAATGGGCGCGATGGCGGTCCGGCTGCTTGTTCGCCGAATCGAAGACCGGACTGCCGAGATCGTGTGCTCGCGCCTGCCAACCAAGCTGATAGTTCGAGAGAGCAGCACTGTCCTGAATTTCTGATTTGCTGGCGACTACTTCAAACTCGGTCCCACACGCTGAATGAGCAACTCGATCAACTTCGGGTCCATGAGCTTGTACTCATCTGGAATGTTGAGGCAGACGACGCGCTTGTTCTTGAGCCACCGCTGAAACTGCGATGCGAGTTTCGTGCGGTGCGACTGCTCCATGACAAATATGAGGTCCGCCCACTCCAGAATTTCAGGCGTCACGGGACTGTTAGCGTCGTTACTGATTCCGACGGATGCGGTCTCAACGCCGGGCCACGTAGAGAACACCTGCTCCGCCGTCGGGCTTCGTAGAAGGTTCTTGCCGCAGATAAAGAGGGCTTTTATCACATTGGAGGATATGGCAAGTGCGGAAGACTGCCTTGAGTCGGATTTCGCACAATGCTACATTCAGGGGCAATTGCTTGATCGCGGGAGCGCCGGCAGCTCGGTATCACTCACTATCATGCAGAATCGCCAGAAGGGCAGTCGGATGGCCGAAGCCCATGCTTGTGAGGAAGCCATGAGATTTTCGAGTTTCGTGTTCATACTCGTACTGCTTGCAATGACAGGCTGCAACTCCGGCGCGCCGCGCACGCGACTGGGCGCTCTGCCCTTTCCGGGCCTCCTTACGTTGTACACGTTGGCAGACCCAAACGATCTTGGTGTCGCCCGATACGAATCTGGGCCGCGACTTGTTGGAGATGAGCGCAGCCGCGGAATTCTGTACACAAAGCGCGCTGGGTTCCTGGATCTTGCACACGTACGGGAAGCCATGGATTGGACGTGGTACGCAAATCAAAACGTCGCCGCCGCACTGAGAGAGCACACACCAGAGGCCGAGTTGGCCGGGATTGATGGCTGCACATTTCGAATTTTTTTCAAGTACCCCGACGATTGGGATATGGTGGAGAACGCGGAGAAAGAAGCCGTCGTCAATGAGCTGTCGCGACGAATCGGCGGCACGATCGCGTTTCATGCAATGACGTGGCACGAGATCATTACCTGGTTTGACTATCGCACGACGCTGATTGTCTCCGAGAAAGGGTCGGCGTTTACATACGAAGATACCGCCTCGCACTTGATCGGGATCATTGCGGCAGACGTAGCAATTCGCAACTCAACCGGCTCGTGGAACCATGATGCCACGGCCGCTCTGAACAACACGCTGGTAAAGATGGAGGTTGTCTCGGCAAAGGACGCTTCGGTCGCTGTCAAGCTAGTTGAAGGCAAGTGGTGGAAAAACGGCGTGTGTGTGCGGCGGAACATTGACCTTGGAAATGGCCTCGGCGAAGTGCAACCATGGGTCGTGCGCGGAGCGCCATGGGGCGATGTTGCAGCAGAGACACTGCGCCTGCCTGCACTGACCAATGTGCTGTCTCGAGACTATGTCGACTTCTGGGAGATGCAGATTGAGCCATCGATCCTGATTCCCAACCGCGTTCTGAAAGTATCAGAGCTGCCCTCGCATGCAATTGATCCCCGGGTTCATTTTCCGATTCTGATGAACCAAATCAAGGACGACATGAAGCGGGAACTGGGACCGCAGGTTGACCAGCCTTACGACGATTGACGAGTTCTAAGACGCATGGCTTCAGGCGATTGAAACGAACTCGCCGCAACATGCAATAAAGCATCGAATACTGCGTTTACTATGAAGCTGCTTTACACGGCTAGTGGAGGTTCTCATGCCGCGGATTACGGGATTGAGTCTGGTTCTGGCCCTGATGAGCTGTACACATGTTGCGTTTGGACAGGCGCCGCAGAAGACTGCTGTCCCAGAAAAGCCAGAGGTAAAGCAGGAGCCAGGGCGGCTGGCCGACAGCAAGCTTGAACGCAAATCTTGGACTGTCGAAGACGTCGAGCGGACTGCACTGATATATGTACCCGAAGACGCCGACAAGAAAGACTCGCCGGTGGTGTTCGCATTTCACGGTCACGGCGGCAGTGCGCGGCAGGCTGCGCGGTCGTTCCACATGCACAAGGAATGGCCCGAGGCGATCGTGGTGTATATGGACGGGTTGCCGACGCCGGGGCAATTGACTGATCCGGAAGGAAAGAAGAACGGATGGCAGGGTCGCCAGGGCCTTCAGGGCGATCGGGATTTGAAGTTCTTTGATGCGGTGCTGGAGACTTTGAAGAAAGACTACAAGGTCGATGAGAAGCGGATTTACTCGATGGGTCACTCAAACGGCGGCGGCTTTACATATCTGCTGTGGAAGATGCGTGGCGATGTGTTTGCAGCCTTTGCGCCCTCGGGCGCGTTCTCCATGCAGGTGAAGAGTTTCATTCCCAAACCAGCCATGCATATCGCAGGCAAGAAAGATGAGCTCGTTAAGTTTTCGCATCAAGAACGCATGATTGACGCAGTAAAAAAGGTGAACGGCTGCGATGACAAGGGCACCGAGTGGGCCAAGGATTGCACGCTCTATACATCAAAGGGCGGCACACCGCTTGTGACGCTTGTATATGACGGATCGCATAAGTATCCGCAGGAGGCTCCGCCGCTGATTGTGAAGTTTTTCAAGGAACAGGTGAAGGCGGATGCAACCAAGCCAGATGCGAGCACTCCGAAAGAGAAGACAACAAAGTAAGTGTCGCAATTACTTGGTCTCTAGTGATATCACCTTCAGGCGAACCAGCTTGCAGTCGCCGCCCTCGGCGAAGATTGACATCGCGCTGCTCATCGGTTTTGGAAAGATGAGACTGGTGATGGTTGCGTAGCCGCTGTTGCCAAAGGCTTCAACGCTGCATTGATCAACCACGATCGTGAGTTTGATGCGACCATCGGACTGAATCGCGAGCGGCGACACTTGTCGATCGCTGAACTGCGGATGAACCGCGATGTTTCCGGAATGGCTGCGGTCGATGTACATTTCGTGAGACTTGGCGTCGTATCCGATAGCGGTGAATTCTTCACCGTGCTCGCGGACACGGATTCCAAACTTCTCTGCAGTCCCCGGCTCGAATTCGGCTTCAATGAACGCAACTTGTCCTTTCGCGTCGATCGGAACATTGCCAGTTTTGATCACAGTTTCGGCCAAGGTGGTCTCTGTGGCCTTGCGAGAAATGAGGAACTCCCCCACTCCCGCAATAGGCATCTGCGTCACTCGAAGACCTTCGGCGGTGCGTGACAGTTTGAATTCGCGTGAAACCGTCATTGCCCCTCGCCACGGCGATGTAGGTGTGCGGCCAGCATAATGCGTGTTTGCCATCCACGCCAGCCCGATGCGTTTGTTGTGCGGCGCATCATTGAAAGTCTGAAACGCATAGAAGTCTTTACCGCGATCGAGCCACAGAACCTGATCAGTCGGATTGTCATTAGTGAACTTTTCACCGTCAAACTTGCCGACGAAATACTGGACGCCAGAGCCGCCGCTGGGACCATTGCCGCCGACGTTGATGACAAGGATCCAACGTGTGTTGGCCGCGTCGCCATCAATCGGGAGCTCGAAGAAGTCAGGACATTCCCAATTGGGAATATCGCCGCGGCCCTGCGGCCCGAATTCACTTAATTTGTCCCATTTCTTTAGATCGAGCGACGAATAGAACAGAGCCTTTTTTTCTGTGGCAAGTGAGACCACCATGATCCAGCGCTTTGTCGGCGTATGCCAGAAGACCTTGGGATCACGGAATTCGGCGACGTTGAGATCGATCACCGGATTTCCCGCGAACTGCGTGAATGTTCTGCCGCGGTCGGTGCCGGATGCGATCCGCTGGTCCTGCCGATTGGCCTGATGGCCAGTGTAAATCGCAATCAGCGGCGGGTGACCGGGAATACCAAATCCTGACGTGTTGTCACGATCGAAGACAGCAGTGCCGGAAAACGCCATGATGCCGTTGGATTCGGGGATCGCAACGGGAAGATGTTCCCAAGCGAAGAGGTCTTTGCTGACGGCGTGACCCCAGCTCATGTGCCCCCATTGATCACCAAACGGGTTGTACTGATAAAAGAGGTGATACTCGCCATCGACATAGATCAGCCCGTTGGGGTCGTTGGTCCAGTTCTTCTCTGGAGTGAAATGGAGCAGCGGACGCGGCGTTGCCGCAGGCTCAGCTTTGTCGGCGGGCGCGAGTGAAAGAACTGCGGCGATCAAAAATGCAAGCATGCGGTGGCTCCAATGAGGTCACCGCAAGCTTACTCTAGAAAGTGGTCGAGGTTATTTTGGCTTTGCCGTTTTGCTGCGCGCCAGTTCAAGCGCTTTTTCAAGGGCCTTATCCGCAGGCACTTTCACATCGGGCTCAACTCCCGTGCCTTCCCAGTTGGTCTTTGTGATCGGATTGTGGGCACGCATGTACGGAACGCGAAGCATAAACCGATCGCCGACTTTTTCGCCGCGGACCGGGTGAGCTCCTCCGCCGGTGGTCTCACCGACGATGGTCGCCCGCTTGAGATTCTTGAGGTTGTAGCTGAATTCTTCCGCACCGGAGAACGTGCGATTGCTCGTGAGCACGTAAACAGGAACATCGGCCCCAAACCGCGGCCCGGCGAAATCGGCAAGCGTTGTGTATTCCTCAACGATCTTGCTGTCGCGATCCATCATTTGATTCAGAAGCGTTGGTTTGTCAAACAAGCTGCTGGTGATGAAGCGGATCATTTCGGGGCTGCCACCACCATTCTGGCGGAGATCGAAGATGATCGCGTTGCAATTGCCGACAAACTTGAGAGCAAGAAGTGCGGTGTCTTTGGCACCCTGTTCATCCAGGAAAAGATCAAACTTGATGTAGCCGATGTTTCCATCAAGCCGCTCAACCTTGCGGAAGTAGTAATTCTCCAGGGACATGTCGCTTTCAGAAGGCATGTGCGAGGCCTGCCCACGCGATGCGCTCGCCGGAGGTTGAACACGCATACCGATGTGCTTGTCGTGACTCACCGCGACGAAATCATCGGTGATTGCTCTGGCGAGCGCCACATCCGACAGTGAGTCATACGCACCAGACTTGTGTTTCTCGCGGATAGCTGCCGCCATCTTCGCGCCAAGTTCAGGGAAGACATATCCAGTTTCCATCGCCTTCGCGGCGTCTTCCACCGCAGCGGCCCGCTCATCGGTATTCAGCGGCTGAGCCGGCATGTCATCGGCCGTGACCATGACGAAATCTAGCTTGGAAGTATCGCCGGCTGCCAAAACGAATTTCATTTCCGCTTCTGTGCCTTTTGATCCCATGATCCGCAACGTAATTGTGTTCGCTTCTGACTCGCGAATCTGCGTGATCTTGAACGTGCCGTTCTTCTCCCGCATCGCTTTCATGCGGCTCGCACGCTCGGAAGCAGATGCCTCCGCCAACTTGGAAGCCACGCGGTAATTCTCCTCGAATTTCTGCTGCGCGCCTTCTGCTGAATCATTGAACGCCGCCAGATAAGCCTTGGCAATGTTGCCTGCCGGAGTGTTAGGTAGTTCTGGTTCCTTATCCCCAGCCATCGCGACAGTGGCAGCGCCCATTGCGAAAGGCAGGCTCATCGGTTGCGCGAGCGCAAATGCGGAACACAGAGCGGTGAGTGTTGCGGCCGTAAGAACTCTGGTCATTGCTAAACTCCATGAAGCTGAATTTGGGACATCCCGGAACGAGTATAGTACGATTCGTACTATTACTGGGATTCGGGGGTCGTGGGTTTCCGTCAGATTTACACATTCCGGAACGGGAGGCGTCAGGGTGGCCAAATCCAAGCAGTCACTGAGCGAGCTGGAAGCCTTTGTTTTAGGCCTTATCTGGCAATTTGGCCCGATTTCACCCTATGACATCCGGCGGCACATGCAGCGGTCGCCTTCCACCCAGTGGAGCGCCAGCGCCGGAGCAATCTACCCGCTCGTCGCCAAGCTCGAAAAGAACACACTCATCGCTGCTGGCCCGGCAAAGCACGACCCACGCGGCAAGCGCATCTACAAAGTGACTCCGGCTGGAAAGATCGCATTAAAGTCCTGGATCGGCCCGCCCCTGTCGGCCGAGGCGATCACCGTGACATACGACCCGCTTCGAACTCGAGTGCGCTTCCTAAGCGTGTTGCCGCCCGCGCAGCAAAAGGCGTGGATCGCCGCCGCCCGCGCCGGTCTCGACGAAGTGGAACGGCGCATACTCGAGTGGGATCAGTTGTACTCGCACCCGACAGAATCAGAGTCGTTCGCGGGAATGCTCACCAGGAACGGGCAACTGGAACTTGAAGCACGACGAAAGTGGATCGAAGAAGTGGCAACGCTCGTTAATAAACGCAGCAGGTGAGACCGCTGGGGTGCATTCAAGGTGCTTAAGCGAGAATCTTCTGCACAACATTGCCGTGCACATCCGTCAATCTGAAATTTCGCCCTTGGAATCTGTACGTAAGCTTGGTGTGATCCATTCCCATCAGGTGCAAAATCGTCGCCTGTAGATCATGGACATGCACCGGATCTTCCGTGACGTGGTAACCAAGTTCATCTGTTGCGCCCAGATTCATCCCGCGCTTCACGCCGCCGCCCGCCATCCAGATCGTGAACGCATGCGGGTGATGGTCGCGCCCCAGGAACTTCGAGTCATTGCGAGCCTCATTCATAGGTGTGCGGCCAAATTCGCCGCCCCAAATCACCAGCGTGTCATCGAGCATGCCCCGCTGCTTCAGGTCCTTGATAAGCGCAGCCGACGCCTGATCAGTCTCTTTACATCGTGCCGGTAGTGCAGTCAGAAGGTCGTCACCCGTGCCAGTCCCGTGACTGTCCCAGCCCCAGTGATACAACTGCACAAACCGAACGCCACGTTCGACCAGCCGCCGCGCGAGCAGACAGTTATTCGCAAACGAAGTCTTCCCGGGCTCCGTCCCATACATCTCGTGCGTCTCTTTCGATTCGCTCGCGATATCCATGAGATCAGGCACACTCGTCTGCATTCGATACGCAAGCTCATACTGCGCGATTCGCGTTGCGATTTCAGGATCGCCAACGCGGCCAAGATTGATGGTATTTAGATCCCGCACCGCATCCAGTACTTCCCGCCGCGTCTGTGCCGATATTCCCTTCGGGTTTGATGCAAACAACACCGGATCACCCTGCGACCGAAACTGCACGCCCTGATGAACCGTGGGAATAAACCCGCTACTCCAGAGCGAATTGCCGCCATCAGGCCCAGCTCCGCCAGAAGTCAAAACTACAAAGCCGGGAAGATCGCGGTTCAGAGTGCCCAGTCCATACGTCATCCACGATCCCATGCTCGGCCGCCCTGGAATCTGCGAACCAGTATGCACGAATAACTGTGCAGGAGCATGATTGAAGTGATCTGTCTTCATCGAACGAATAATCGTGATTTCATCCGCAATCGATGCGATATTGGGCAGCAACTCCGAAACCGCCCCACCGCTGTTGCCCCGCTGCGAGAATTTGTACGGACTGGGAAGAACCTTGGGCGTGCCGCGGATAAAGGCAAATCGCTCACCCTTCAACAGCTCATCCGGAATTGGCTTTCCATCGAGTTCGACGAGCTTTGGCTTTGGATCAAACAGATCAAGTTGCGATGGCGCACCAGCCATATGCAGGAAAATAATTCGCTTTGCCTTCGCCGGAAAGTGCGATGCACGCGGGGCCAACGGATCAGCATCAGGCGAATCCGCAAGCACAGACTGCTGAAGCAGCGTCGCCAGCGCCATCGCCCCCATTCCCGTAGAACAGCGGCTGAAAAACTGTCGGCGCGTCACTCCCAGCAGATCTTGCGGGCGATTGAATTGCTGCGAATTCTCCACAATTCATCCCTTCGTCAGTAGCTCATCCAGGTTCAAAAGTGCATTCGCCACGATCGTCCAAGTCGCCAGATCAACCTCATTGGCCCCAGGCGGCACAGGAATTCCTGCGACTAGCTCACTTACCTCATCGCTGTGTTTTTCAAAGTGCTGGCGCATCTTTTCATAGAGTGCTGTGAGCCTCTGAAGTTCTTCGGCATCCGGCCCGCGTGAAAGACACAACTTCATCGCCAGCGTAATTCGCCCCGGAGCATCTTTCTGGTCAGATGCCATCACTCTCGCCGCCAACCCCTTCGCTGCCTCCACGTATACCGGATCGTTCAATGTCGTCAACGCCTGCAACGGCGTGTTCGTCCGCGGCCGCCGCGTACAACTCACCTGCCTCGACGGCGCATCAAATGTCGTAAACGATGGATATGGCGAAGTGCGTCGCCAGAATGTATAGATCGACCGTCGATGCAGATCTTCCCCTTCACTG
>CAZAEQ010000075.1:0-9829 GCA_964484185.1 uncultured Phycisphaeraceae bacterium | reverse complement strand
CGCGAGGTGTCCGGTACGGGGTGCGGATTCAGAAATTCCTCATGAGGCAGCCGCTGGGTGTGAAACTGGGAGAGCGTTTTCAGTTTGAACTATTCGGAATTTCCGAATAGTTGCGATGGCTGGGATATTGGCTGCATGTAATTCGGCAGGATCGTTGAGCTGGAGGAAGGACCAGGGAAGCCCAGTTCCTTACCTCCATACCTCCATCCCCTTTTGAAGACAGGAAGACTTTTTTAAGCGTCGATCCGCGCGACTGTTTGACTGAGGAAAGGCGCTTCAATTCTGAGGAAATGTGAGTACGACTACGGGAAACCATATCGTGAACGGAAGCATCGCTGGTATGAACGCGTAAAAGATTTCGGCAAAAACGTGATACGCAAGGGCCCCTCTAGATGGTGGTGTCCTCAGAATAGATGTTTCTTCCCACATCACAAACAAGTCGCCTGTAACGGCGCCCTTTGCCGCCGCCTGGACACGTCCTGGCAATCCTGCGCGGCGCAGGGCTGCGGCGTATCGGGCGTAAGAGGCAATAAGCAGATCCCAATCATGCGTGAGCATGCTCAGATTTCGGCGCATCGATCTTGAGATTCCTGTCAATCGAAACGAATGCGAACGCATCATATACGTTGCGATCGCGGATCTCGCGCGAGAAACCCCTGCATAAAGGTGAATGAGACACGCGAGTTGCTGGTCCGCAAAGTCACGTTCAAACTGCACCCAGTCAGACCTGCGTGACTGTGGCGTGAAAATGCACACTACCAGATCTACTGCGCGGATTCGATCAATGAGCAACTTCCTGACGGCCGCATCATCTTTGATCCCCAGATCAATATCCAGCAGCTCGACGTCGCAGCCCACGGCCGCGAGTTTGGTCCGGACACTCTCCGCCTGCTCCAGGTCCTTGTGGTTATAGCTGACAAAGACGCGAGGATGCCCCGTCTTGGGCTGGCGCAGCTTCACTCGGCCCAGCAACAATGCGAGCATGATGAACGGCATTTGCAACAGGATGAACCCTGTAGACCAATCCAAATATTCATGCCTGTTCGACCTGAACCAGTACAGGCTTATGAAATGGAGAGCCAACGTTACCATGGCGGCGGCGATGACGAGCAAGCCGGCCCAAAGCAGAATGGTGGCGACAACCCGCATTCAGTCTCCGATGATTGGTGAACTGTATTATCTTATCTTTGCTCGGGGTTCGATGGGCCGTCTCTAAAGTCCAAGGGCTGCCCGGATGAGTGCCCGCAAGCCGACGGACTGCGATCTTTCCGGAGGCTGCGCAGAAGTTATGTCCGGGTCACCAGCGTCGCGTTCGCGCGACTGTTTTTCTGAGGAAGGGTGACCATGGTGGTGACGTGAACAAGATGGAGTGGCTGATGTCGGGGTCAGCGCGGCGCAGTTGCAGCGACCGGGCTTGCAGTTGGCGAGAAGCGGGATTCGAGTTGCTGGGCGATTGCTGCGGCGTTGTAGGTTGCGGCCGCGGGGAAGTGGAGAAGGGGGATTTGGGCGCTGGTAAATGCGCGATCGAGGAATTCATCGCGGTCGCGGCGGCTTTGTTTTTCGTGGGAGCGATCATCGAGTTCGATGGCGGCGAGAATTTTGAAGCTGTTGTGCTGGCAGAGGACGAAGTCGATCTGCTTGGATTGGATTTTGTTGAACGCACTCCTCCGATTCTTGGCGTTTTGTACTTCCATGATTTCAGAGAGTCCGACTTTGGACATGATCATGCAGCGGTTGTTGACTGCGGGGACGAGGACTTTGTAGAAGGCGAGTTCGCCATCGCTTAAGAGAGCGGGCTTGGCAACGTATGGGAATTCGGCGGCATCTGCCGGTTCTTCGGGCTCGGCTTTGGCGGCGTTGGCGGATTTGAGTTTCTTGATGAGGTAGGCAATGGCAAACAGTGCGATGATGAGGAGGATGAGGGGCCAGAGTGAGCGGATGAGTTCGAGCATGGGATTTAACTTCTTGATTCAGCCGCGGCGGGCCGCGGCTTTTTTCTGAGGAAGTGGGATCGATCAGTATTACTTTGAAGCGGCGCGGGCTGTGGTTGAGTCGTTTATGCGGCGGATGATTCCGATGATTTGCTCGGCGTGCGAATCATCAAAGAGGCCATCGATGCCTGCGGGACTGGAATCGGTGTATGGGGAGTGATAGAGCTGGCCGGGGTCCATCACACCGTTCTTGGTGAGATGTTCAATGATGAGATTCACGAAACGAATCTGGTCGGCGTTATGGCGGGAGTTGTCGAGAAACTCGCTGAACGCGGTCTGTGCCGCAGCGCGATCGAGTCCGACGAGTGAGCGGATGAAAAGTCCTAGAGATTGCTGCGGGCCGAATGCTTTTTCAAAGGCGTCTTTGCCGCCGAGGTCGGAGGTTTTGTAGAGAAGACGGTCGAGTTCGGTGAGATCGGATTCGGTGAGCTGCTCACCCATTCGGACTTTGCGGATGGTGATGTGGTTCTCGTGTTCCTTGAGGAACGCGAGTACCTTCTTCTGATACTGGGCTGTGTTCACCGTGGCGGAAATGCTGCCGATGTCGATTTCCTGTGCCTCACCGAGTTCATCCTCAAAGCTGGTGTAGACGATGTTTCGGCCTGACTTATCGATGAATTTGACGAGGTCGCGAAGTTTCTTGCGGACGTTCTCGAGCATCGGGAGCGTGACGTTTTGCCACCATTCATCAGTCTGTAAATCGAGAATCAAAGTCATCTGAGCATCGACCACGGGGATGTCTTTCTTCTCAGAGAGGGCTGCGGCAATCTCGATGACTTGCGTGCGATAGGTGTCATACTTGGTTTCATGATTCAGGAGTGCAAGCTGGAGGCGGAGCATCAAGAGATCGAATCGCTTGGCGGTTTCATCTTCGGGTGCAATTTCAGCGGGGAGCGATGCGAGGTCATCGGCGGCCTGTGCATAATCGGTAGGGGTGAGTGCATCCCAAAGGGCACGATCTCGGAATTTCTCAACCGAGCGGCGTTTGGTGCGAACGATGAAGTTCTCAACGTTCATCGCGCTGACTTGGGACTGGAGCGTGTCGGCGACTTCATCGCGAAGGGCCTTGATGGTGTGGTCTTTCGCGGCGAGCGGAGTGGTTGTCTGGTGTAACTCGAGGCGTTTGGCAAAGATCATTGCACCTAGCGAAATCTGGGTCTTGCCCTCGATGCCATCGGGATTCTGGTTGAAGTATTCGAGATTCTGGCAGAAGTCGAAGATATAGAAGAACTGTTTGTCCTGGCCAGGACCGAAGAGGTCTTCGCAAAGCCGCGTGCCGCGGCCGATCATCTGCCAGAACTTGGTGCGGCTGCGTATGAGTTTGAAGAAAACAAGGTTGACACATTCGGGAACATCGATGCCGGTGTCAAGCATGTCAACGCTTATGGCGATGTGCGGTGTTTTCTGGTCAATCTTGAATTGTTCGAGCAGAACAGCGGCATAAGGCTCGTAGTGATCGATGACGCGGGCGAACACGCCGCGGAGATGGGGATAGTGGAGATTGAAACGCTTTTCGATGAAGCGGGCGTGGTCTTTGTTCTTGGCGAAAATGATGGTCTTGCCGAGGCGATCGCCGCCCGCGACTTTGAGACCCTTCTGCATCAGGTGGGCGAGGACCTTGTCAACCGTGTCATCGTTGAAGAGCCATTTGTTGACAGATTCGGGATCGACTTCGGTGGGGATATTTCCATCTTCATCCCAATCGATCTCATCCCAGCGGGCTTTCTCTTCATCGGACATTTCATCGTATTTGAGGCCCTGACGCTGGAACTTGAGTGGGACGCTGATGGCTTTGTAGGGGACGAGAAAACCATCTTTGACGGCATCATCCAACTCATAGGCGAAGGTGGGCATGCCCTGTTCAAGATCGAAGAGTTTGTAGGTATCATGATCAACTTCAGCACGGGGCGTCGCGGTGAGACCGAACAGCAAAGAATCAAAATACTCGAAGATGGCACGGAATTTCTGATAGACGGAACGGTGGGCTTCATCGATGATGATGAGATCGAAGTGACCAGGACCAAAGCGGCGTTCTACGCCGCTTTCGCCGGTGCGCATCCCGTCGATGAGATTGAGCATGGTGGGATAGGTACTCAGGTAGACGCGGCCAGTGCTGGTCTTGTCGGTGACGAGATTGACCGGAGAACAGTCGGGCAGATGTTTCTTGAATTCGTTCTCAGCCTGCACCACGAGTGCGGTACGGTCGGCGAGGAAGAGAACGCGTTTCACCCAGCCCGCTCGCATGAGCAGATCAACCAATGCGATGGCGACGCGGGTCTTACCGCTGCCCGTAGCCATGACGAGCAGGCCGCGGCGGTGCTTGGCCATGAGGCGGTTTCGAACTTCGCGGATAGCCTCGAGTTGGTAGGGGCGACCGACGATCTCGCGATTGACTGTTTCCTTGCCGGGATCTTTGCGAGATGTGCGGCGACCGATGAGGAGTTCTAATTCGTCTTTGGTGTGAAAACCGGAGACCGCGCGGGGCGGGTAGAAATGATCATCCCAGATCCACGACTCGTAGCCGTTGGTGAAATAGATGATGGGGCGACGACCGAATTCCTTTTCGAGACAGTCGGCATAGAGCGATGCCTGCTGCTGACCGATGCGGGAATCTTTGCGGGTGCGTTTGGCTTCGACGATTGCAAGGGGCTTGCCATCATCACCCCAGAGGACGTAATCGATGTAGCCATCGCCGGTCTTGCCGGAACCCTTGGCCATGTCTTTGACCCGGTATTCGATGTCTTCGCCGAGTTTCCAGTCTTTGCTGCCCCAGCCAGATTCACGGAGCATGAGGTCAATGAAGAAGTCGCGTGTCTTGGCTTCGGAGTAATCGTGTGTGTCGGGCGTTGTCTCAGCACGGGCTTTGGATGCTTCGATTTCGGTCTGAAGGCTCTTTATCTCGGCGTCAGTTTTTTCGATCTGCTCGCGGCTTGCGCGGAGGGCATCGTCTTTGGCTTTCAGTTCATCACGGAGCTTTTCGAGTTCTTCGGGTTTAATTGCGGGCGGAGCAGGTGCCGCTGCGGTGGCGGGGCGGGGCGCAGTGAGTCGGGCCTCATCGAACGCGAGCCCCTCATGCTTCCAGTCTTTGGAATAGGTGCGGGCGAACCAGTAGCAGATATGAAAAAGTTCGCGGACGGCGGCGATGCCATCGGTGGCGCGGATTGGTTTCTTGCTGTGTACCGCATCGTTGCCGAGGTTGCGGATGATGTTGGTTTTGGCGACGATCGCGGCGGGGACGTGTTGTTTGAAACTTGGTGCCGCGAGAAGGCTGGAGAGGCTGGACTCCCAGGGCCGAGTGAAATCGGTATCGGTGTCGAAGAGGTGGTTGACGAGGAGTTCGAGGGCGCGACGGGCATAAAAGCAAGCTGCGCGGGGGTCGGGAGATGCGAAAGCTTCAGCGCGGATTGCCGGGTCGGCGATGGAGCCGAAGGCGGGGAGAAGAAAGGTGAACTGCGTGGTTGGAGGCACTGCGAATAGTCTATCAGGTTCCAAAGAGATTTGGTGCTTCTTTCTTTGGCCAGAACACACCAAGTACGATCCAAGCGTTGTAAGGAAAGACGGTTCCCATAAAGAAGCGGGTATCTTTGTCAGCAGCGACCATCTGAAGACATTTCTGGCGAACAGACTCGGCGGCCTTTTCAGGCGTTCCCAGACGATCCAGCTCTTTCCAATACAACACGCCGATCTCCCAGTCTTCGTTCATTGCAGTGTGCTGTTTGCCCGCGCTGTCGCTGCACTCGAAGACGTATTTCCAGGTGAAGGGGAGTTTCTTGATCTCCTTGATTTCCTCGCCAAAAAGGTTGCCTTGCTGGAGCATGGCAATCCATTCAGGCTTCCACTTTCCGGAAGTCGGCTCGACAATGACATCGATGATTCGCGTTGGTCGTACAACCCCGAGCGACACCGGTTGCTTTCCCGCTGCTTTGTCGGCTGCGTGCTGGTCGAACAACTGGTTGCGGGTGAAGACAGGCAGGCGATCGATGACTTCGCGGCGCTCGATCCAGTTCTTGTCGGCAGATATTGGCGAGCCAATGAGTTTTATGGAATCAAGGTCGGGCTTGCGGCTCTCCATGCGATCGTCGTTGGCCGCTCCGCGCGGGCCAAGGTCAACTTCGATCCACTGATACTTGCGAAATCGCTGTTCAAACGGGCGATAGCGATAGTCGATTGGATACAGCCGGACCCATTCGCCTGACTCAGTGATCCCCGCAGTACATACCAGCTCGGTATACGTCTCGCTGGGGTGCGGATAGGTCATCACCGTGATCAGCACTTTGGTCCGTTGTTTGCTTCCCGGCATACCGGTTCCTGTTTACGGTTTGATCTCAAGATGCTTGATTGGCAGCCGCGTCAGTGCGGCGACCGGCTTAGCCAAGTGCGAACGATGGCAATCGCAGGGCTTTTCTTCCATGCATACCAGCACGCTGGGCATTTCCTGCATCATCGCGGCGACTTGGGCGATCGAATCGGTTTCCTCCACGAGCGTGGTACGTTCGTAGGACTCAAAGAGACGCGTGCGCTCGGCCGCTCCGCCTTCGGCGAGACCCTGGCGTTCAGCGGATGGGATTCCCAGCGCGGGGACATGTTGATAATCGATATCGAGCTTGCCGCAGAGGCGGGCCAATGTGCTCTTGTGGAAGCCATAGCGGCGGGCTATTGGGTTATGGCGGACATCGATGAGGCGGGCGATTCCTGTTTTAAGTAAGCCATTCAAAAAGCCATCGATAAGCAGGCCTTCGTAGCCAGCGGTGTAGATGGCCAGTTCCGCAACAGGCCGCTTGGCTTCTTTGCGGATTTCGCTGTTGATGGTGAACCAGGAGTGGCGTGAATAAACGTGATCGATCAGATTCTTCGAAGGAAGCCCCGCGAACTGTTTGACGATTCTGCGTGCGGCGGTTGCAGTATCAGTCTCAGCGCGACGTGCTTCGACGCGTCCAGCATCGGTGAGGCGCCACCGGGAGTCGGGCATTTCTTCGATGAGGCCATCGCGGGTCATGGCTCCGACCTCCTGGAAGAGACCGAAGGAGAATGGGCCGTAGTGGTATGGGACGAATTGATAGAAGGAAGAGCCGCCGCGGGTTGAGGATTCTTTGGCGAGCAGGAAGGCCCACTTGGTGGTTTCAAGGTGTGTGGCCTCACCACCGGCATCGGCGAGCATGGAGAGGATGAGGCGCTGGCGGTGGAGCATCTGTGCAAGTGTATCGGCGAGTGCGTTGAAGTTCGTGCACCCGCGCTGGGGTGCGATGCAAATAGAGGGATGCTTTCCAGGGGTGCAGAGCCACGCCCTGGCAACTATCGCTCATCCCGCTGGGATGCAAGCGCGGTCAAAGCACCTGGTCCCGGCGGCGCGAGGTGCTGGCGATGGAGCAGAGCGAAGAGAAGGGCCGGGTGTGGTTACACATTGCTCGTTTGCGTTCCGGTTTTGGGGGGGCGGGCGGCTGGATGCGCGGATGGGGATGCGGCGGGTGTGGCCCGTTCGCCGTTGAAGAGCGTGCCCGCGAACGCGGCGGATTGGAGGGTGGCGAAGAGGGTGTCGGCCTGCAATGCCGCTCTTTGTGCTCGCTCTCGCATCACTGCGATCTGTTGTGCGACACTCACAAAGCGTTCCTGCTGCTTCAAGGGTGGGGAAAGCAGAACGAATCGGCGGATCTGCTGGAAGTTGAACGCTTGGCGCGTGGCCCCCGTATTCTGCCCGACGTTCTTTGCCTGAAATGAAGGCTGCGCCAAGTGCTGCGCGACGTACTCGGGCAGAAACTTCGCTTGGTTCGGGCGGATGATGCAGACGTGCTGGTTGACATTCGCCGAATCGTCGTCGCCGTCGTACCAATGCACCCGGCCTATCGACGCTCCGGTGATGTTCAGCAGAACGTCTCCGCGCTTTACCCATGAGCGCGAAAGTTCCTGATGGAGGTCAGGATCTATGAACGCGGCATCCGAGAAATCAAACCTTCCCATCAATACGTTCTGGCTCCGAATGAACATCACGCCTTGGGGCTGATACACCTCACTGCCGCCGCGCGGCGTAACGCCACTCGACACGTACGTCGCTACTTCATCGATGGTCGTCGTTGGCAAACGCTTCGGGTTCGTTACCGGGTCGCCGAACATGTCGAGGAAGACGGATTGGAGGAGGGTGTCGAGCGTGGCTAGGGCTTGGCGGCGTTTGCCGCGCAGGTCATCCGCCTTGTCCAGCACCGCCGCGATCCGCTTCTGCTCCTCCAGCGGGGGGAGAGGGATATCTAGGCGCCGAAGGCTTGTCAGACTCACGCTGACTTGATTCACCGATTGATTTACGTATTTGAGTAGACGGGCACGAAAGTCCTGAGTGCGTAGTACGAACAGCAAGTATCGCGGATCGATGTGCTCCCTATTGGCTCGAAAACAGAGCAGATTCATGCCGTGAACGAGTTCTGGCGGATCGCCTTCGTAGATGGCAACTTTGCCGAGATGGTCGAGACTGTTGATGTGACTAAAAAGGATGTCGCCTGGCTCGAGGAGCCATCGCTCAACTTCGGCTCTGGTCAGGCCCGCGTAGCCGAGTCGATCTTTGTCGATCGTCGAATTCCAGATTGTTTCGATTCTGGATACGGGCAGACCGCCTGCGGACTTGTCCTGCTTCACCGGAAACCCATTGCGGGCTAATAAAAGAACATCTTCAAGAGCGACATGCTTCAACGCAGCATCCCCTCTAGCTCTTGTAATCCATCGGCGATCTCCGCCTCTATCTTCTTGAGTTCCGCGATGATCTGGGCCGGGGGCGTGTGCTTTACCAACTCGTGTGTCACTTCGCGGTAGCGGCTCACGGAGAGGTCGTAGTCGTTGGCCGCGATCTCCTTTTTTGAAACCGTGAACGATTGCTCGGTCTTCGCCCGCTTCTTCTCTTTTCCCGCACGCTCAGCCCAGCGGTTCACAATGTCCGGCATGTTGTCGTTGGTGTGCTTGGAACCATCGAGTTCCGTGCGTTTGTCATCCAATGAAAAACCGTCAGCCTGCATGTCGTAGAACCAGACGTTTTCTGTGCCGCCGCTGTCGGTGCGGGTGAAGATGAGCACGGCCGTTTGCACGCCAGCGTAAGGCTTGAACACGCCCGAGGGCATCGAGATCACGCCATCGAGTTTTTGATTCTCGACCAGTTCCTTGCGCATGGTCTTATGTGCCCCCGAGGAGCCAAAAAGCACGCCGCTGGGGACGACGACCGCTGCACGCCCGCCTTTCTTGAGCAGACGCAGGAAGAGGGCCAGGAAGAGGAGTTCTGTCTTCTTGGTCTTGACCATCTGCAGGAGTTTGGGTGAGCAGTTGGGCTCATCGAGCGAGCCCGTGAAAGGCGGATTCGCGAGGATGATGCTGAACTGTTCTTCCTCAAGCGCATGGTCTTTGCCGAGAGAATCGCGGTAGACGATGTCAGGCTCTTCAATTCCGTGGAGCATCATGTTCATCGAGCCGATGCGGAGCATGGTGGCATCGAAGTCGTAGCCGTGGAAGGCGTTCTGGATGAAGTGCTTGTGGAGTTTGGTATCGGTGAAGATCTCTTTGTGGTGCTCGCGGAGGTATTCGCTGGCGGCGACGAGGAAGCCTGCTGTGCCGCAGGCGGGGTCGCAAATGGTGTCGGTGGGGCGCGGGGCGATGAGATCGACCATCATCTTGATGATGTGGCGAGGAGTGCGGAACTGGCCGTTTTGTCCGGCGGAGGCGATCTTGCCGAGCATGTACTCGTAGATGTCGCCTTTGGTGTCGCGGTCTTCCATGGGGATGGCATCGAGCATGTCCACAACCTTGGCGAGCAGGGCCGGGGTAGGCAGTTTGAAGAGGGCGTTTTCCATGTGCTGGGTATACGCAGA
>CAZAEQ010000074.1:0-9894 GCA_964484185.1 uncultured Phycisphaeraceae bacterium | reverse complement strand
CAGGTCGGCACTAACACATGGCAAGTCTTTCTCGACAATGGAACCACCTGGTACGCGTCCGCAGCCACCCCAGCTTGGTCACCCATCAAAGTTCGCCTGCTCGCCTCCTGGAGCGGCATCAACGGATCCTCAATCGGCTATGCCGGCGGCCAGTTTGACGGCACACTCTCTGGCGCGACCCCGCTCGATGCTGTTTCCAATATTCGCCCGCTCCATGAAGGCCCCATTCCGCAGCTTCTCGCGGCCACTCCATACGCCGGGGGCATCAAGCTCGACGTCGACACCGACACGTTCGCGCCGGGAATGGGCAACGGCTGGATAAATCCCGGCCAGCCCGCCGCGGACTTCGGGCCACCTGGCAGCTACAACTCGCAGAACCCGGTGGCGATTCTTACGTTTGACATAATGTGGTCCGGCAGCACGATCGACTTTGGCATGGTGATCAATTCAACGCCAAGTAGAGCTATGGCAATTTACACTTCGCCAGATGGAACTCAGGTCCGCCTGAGTTCGACGCAGATCACAATCAATACTGCAAGACTCACGGTTCCTGCGATCGGCGCTTTTCCACTCATCGCTGCGGCAGGGTGCGTGACGATTTTCTGTCGCCGCCGCTGAACATCGGTGGAACACCAACCAACACTTTCTTGTGTGCGGGTCCAACTCCGCATCCCCTATTCGTTGGATTGAGCGATTCCGTATCTAGAGCACATAAAGCTCTATATAGTAGTTGGACCGGTGTGGTACTGCGCGGATCCATTGTGGCTGCAAAAATTGCCGAACTGGCGAAAAAAAGCAAAGATTGCGGGTGTCAAGCACGCCAAAGTACAAGTTTGATCCAAAATAACGTCCAATAACTACGCCCATCTTTTAAGAATAACACCATAAAATACCGATCAGAATACAAAATTCAGGGTCGACAACCAGTGTTTTCCCCAGAAACACGAGTTCTTAATCGAAAAATGCGTGAAATTGATCAAATAGACTTGCCATTTTACTGGCATCTCTGGTATTCTGTGTATGTCGATGGCTCGCGGTCCTCTCTTGTGGGGGAATGCGGTGCTGGATCGATGCCGCTAGACGCGTATGTCGAGCGGTGAGAGAGACCCAAAGCGGGCGTCGTACGCTCGTAATTCGGACCTTGGAGGAGAGTAGAAATGAAGAATGTTCTTGCAATCGTCGCTGTCGCTGGCATCGCTGCTGCAGCCAATGCCCAAATTTCAAACGCCCATGTTGTTTGGGAAGTTTCGACCGATGGCGGCGCAACTTGGAGCAACTCGGCAGTCGTCGGCGGTGGCTCAGTCAAGATCCGCGGCTCAGTGGTTGCCGATCGTGGCGCTCTGACCCCCGGCGCAGCAATCGCTGCTGTCAACTTCGATGGTTCAGTCACCGGTTCACTCGCTGAATCCGGCTCTGGCCTCGTCAAGCCCCTCGTTCAGGGTCTCGGCGCTCAGGCTGGCTCAGTCGTCAACCTCGGCGGCGGCAACATGCGTTTCAGCCGCACCACTGACACCGGCCTCGCTGGTTCAAACACCAACTACTGGACCATCGGTCAGGATGCAAATCTTGACACCGACGGCGACGGCGTCCCGGACAGCTTCCCCGGCCAGGTCAACACCAACCCCACCGTCTTCGTGATGTGGGACATGGCAATTGACGCTTCCGCCAACCACATCATGACTGTCAGCTCAGTCATGAACAGCGGCACAGCTTCCTCGAGCTCAGCTCTCCGCTTCTACACCAACAACCCCGCAGCTGGCGCTTCACTCCTCGTCTTCCGTCAAGACGTTGTTGTTGATGCTGCAACCATCACCGTCCTCATCCCAACCCCAGGTTCCTTGGCCCTCCTCGGCCTCGGTGGCTTGGCTGCTGCCCGCCGTCGTCGCTAATTAATAATTAGCTTCGATGCGAGTATCAGTTGATCTGATCTCACACGATTACGATTCCGCAAGTCCCGTCGCGAAAGTGACGGGACTTGTTCTTTTTGCACTTCGCAATAGCAGCATCCAAGTCAGGCCGCCAAGGCCGCTTCGCCTAGTGCCTTTTCAATCGGCTGCTGCCTGTATTTCCCAGACGCACCATTCAACATCAATACTTCAAAACCGAATGCACATCCCCCACCTCCACAAGCCGCTCTCGTCCACGCAACGCAACCAATTCAATCAACACTGATATCCCCACAATCTGCGCGTGAGACTTTCGAACCAACTCGGTACAGGCGGTAAGCGTGCCACCGGTTGCAAGTAGATCGTCAACGACCAGCACGCGATCGCTTGCGCGAATCGCATCAACGTGCATTTCCAGTGTGTCAGTCCCGTATTCCAGGTCATAGGTCACGCTATGGACCTGCCGCGGCAGCTTTTTGGGCTTGCGCACGGGTACAAATCCCGCTGAAAGTGTCTGTGCGATGGCCGTTCCGAAGATAAATCCTCTGGATTCGGCCCCCACCACCACATCCACATGCGATCGCCGGTAAGGGTTTACCATCAATTCAACGGCAAGAGCCAATGCCCGCGGATCTTGCAATAGCGGCGTGAAATCCTTATAAACAATCCCTGGCTTGGGAAAATCCTGAACATCACGAATAAGCGAAAATAGCTGTTGCATCGGCAGTAGTTCCAATAAGTGAAATCCCGAGACTCTCCTAGGATAGCGATTCAACTCTTCCCTGCAAACTTGCCATCGGCATACCATTCCTGACATGAGCCAGAGCGAGTCGCCCAAGTCCAGAAACAAGCCAAAGGTGCTCGAAGTCGTCGAGCCAGTTGGTAAGCGGGTCTTGATACGTAAAGACGAAGATAAGAAGCAAACCCGGGCGGGCATTCACCTCCCTGACAAGATTGAAATTCCCACAATTACCGGGCGCGTCATTGCCATTTCGACTCAAATCGAGCGTGATGCTGATTACTCTCTCGAAAAATACGACCGCGTGCTCTTCAACCCAAAGAACGCCATTCCGGTAGACCTTGATACAGACAACCGACTTTTCGTCATTCCAGTCGAAGATGTGGTGGCAATAATTCGTCGTGAATCGCAAAACTGAATATTTCTGATGGAACGCCGGGCAAAGTGCCGGCGTACAGATACATACGTGGTGTAAACCGGGCGGAGCCTGGTAGTTTCAAAGCCTTCCGTTTGCTCAGATTCTGGATTTTCTGGCAGATGTGTGTGGAACAGGGCCTCGGCGGTGTAGTGCCCGCTGAGGTGAGATGTGTGCTTTCTCTCCTTAGTCAGCCCCTTGATCGTTTCCCGCCGCGGCTTGCAATCACCCCGATTGCCCCCGCCGGCCAGACTCTGCACCCATTTAATATCACGATCAGACCACCCGGATCGAAGAGCCTGACCAACCGCGCGTTGCTTCTGGCCTCTCTGGCCCGCGGCACAAGCATCATTCGCAGACCTTTAATTCAGGCCCAGGATGCTCAGCGGATGATCACCGCCGTCTCCGCCCTGGGCGCCTCAATTGAAACCATAGAGCCCGCCAGCGGCACATCTATCGAACCCGACTTGCGAGTCACCGGCGTCAACGGCGAGTGGAAACAGGGCGCTGAACTCAACCTTGGAAACGCCGGTACAGCCACACGATTCCTCTCAGCCGCCGCGTTACTTTCTCAGTTCCCAATTGTCATTGATGGCGATCAGCGAATGCGTGAACGCCCCATCGCCGAACTTGTCCAGGCGTTGCGTCAGGCTGGCGGCGAAGTGGAATATCTCAGCGGCGGCAAGCCCGGTTGTCCTCCCATCAAGATCAGATCACACGGCGAGCCCATTCGAAGCATTCGACTTGATATGCCGCCAACGCAGTCAAGTCAGTTCATTTCCGCATTACTCCTGCTCGGTCCATTCCTGCAGGGCGGAGTCACGCTTCGACTGACCGGCCACATTACCAGTCCATCGTACATTGAAATGACACTCAGCCTGCTTGAGCAGCTTGGCGCCCATCTACGCACCAGCGAGGACATGCGAGTGTTGCGAGTGGGCCCGATGAACAGCGTTGATCCGCACCTGCCAGCCTTTGAATATGTCACTGAAGCCGATGCCAGCGGCGCAACCTATTTCTGGGCCGCCGCCGCACTTGTTCCCGGCGCTCGATGTGCTATTGAAGGTGTACCGATCAATTCGACGCAAGGCGATGCCGGTTTCGCAAAACTCCTCGAACAATGCGGCAGCGAAGTCCTCACCGGCGCGGATCGATTCACCGTCCACGGAAACGATGACGACATTTCAGCCCTTCACGTCGATATGGCTCGCATGCCAGATGCAGTCATGACCCTCGCCGCAATCGCCAGCTTTGCGAAGCGTCCCAGCATCATCCGCGGCGTTCGCACATTACGAGTCAAAGAAACAGACCGCGTCGCGGCACTCACCAACGAGCTTGCCAAGATTGGCGTCCAAATCGAAAGCCCGGTCGATGGCGATCTGGATGTTATGAGATTGACGCCGCCAGCAAACGGAATTGACTGTTCCCGCACAGTTGCGCCGGTGGAATTTGAAACCTACGACGATCATCGCATGGCGATGGCCCTTGCGCTCATTGGTCTTCGTCGTCCCAACGTCTGGATCAACAACCCTGCATGTGTTGCCAAGACGTATCCGACATTCTGGTCAGACTGGGCCAAGTTGTATCAGGCCTGAGTCAGTACTGAATCGTGCCCAACTCTTGTGTGTATCGTGCCCGTATCATGCCGACACTGACTTCGATGGCGCCTTCGCCGTGATACGTTCGATTTCAGCCGCCAGATCATCAACTGTGTAGGGCTTGGCCAGGAAACTCACCTTTGTGTCTGCCGCAATCTGCGGCGTGAGCGCTGACTGCGTGAACCCGCTGCAGAGAATAACCGGCAGTTCCGGCAGGAACATGCGGATTTCCTGCAATGTCTTAAGGCCATCTTTTCCAGGCATGGTCATATCAAGCAGCAAACAATCAGGCAGCATTCCAGCTCTGAGCAATTCAAGAGCAGCGTCGCCACTCTCAGCTTCAATCGTCGAAGCCGAGATAGATCGAAGCATGGCGCTCAATGTAACACGCACCAGTTGCTCGTCATCTACAACAAGAACTGTCCGCCGAAGCTGGTTCGATGCTTCGACCTTCGCAGCTTTCGGTTCTACAACTCGATCATCGAGGCGGGCCGCCAATGGAATGAGCACGACGAACTCAGTGCCCGTTCCGACAGCAGTATCTATCCTGAGATACCCGCCATGAGCTCGGACAATGCCCAGGCTTGCAGCTAGCCCAAGTCCGCGCCCGGCGAACTTCGTTGTCATAAACGGCTCGAACATCTTCTGCAGCACTTCGTGCGAGATTCCAGTTCCATTGTCTTTGACGCTCAGCTTGGCATACTCCCCGGGCGGCGGTACATCCAGGCCGATAAGCCCCTGAGGACGCGAGCCATCGAGCACAATGGTCTGAAGCACAACTTCAATCTTGCCGCTATCGTGCGTAATTGCTTCAGTGGCATTGCGAACGAGATTTACCACAACCTGTTCAATCTGCACCTCATCACCCAGAACAACAACCTGTTGCGGCGGCGCGGTGATCGCGAGCGTTGAACGCCTTCCCGAAGCCACCTCAAGATGATCGCGTGAGGACAGAAGCCACTTGCGCAGGTCAAACGGGATTCGCTCAACCGCCGAGCCACCTGAATATGCCAGCAGTTTGGAGGTTAAATCTGCAGCCCGCCCCGCGGCCCGCTGCACGAGTTTAAGAGTTTCATACGCCGCGGATTTCGCGTCAATCTGACGCTGCGCAAGTGAAAGATTTCCGAGTATTCCAACCAGTATGTTATTAAAATCGTGGGCAATTCCACCGGCCATCACGCCAAGCCCCTCGAGCTTCTGAGTCCGCGCCATTTCTGTTTCAATACGCGCGCGCTCCCGTGCCAATTGCTCCCGCACCGAAACATCGCGCAAGACAATCACTGCCGCCTTGCGCCCGCCAAACTCCATGGACTTGATTCGAATTTCAAGATCCCGCACCTCAGACGAAGCCGGTCGGTAGTTCACTTTCAGTTCTACCGCCTCGCCCGCTTCCGACTCGATGGCCTCAGTCAGCTCCGGCACCAGGTCGCAGATCGACTTGCCAAGGAGATTGTCGCGCTCAATCCGCAACGCCAGTGCCGCTGCGGAATTTGCCTCAACAACCACACCATTGGGGCGATTGACCGCGAGAATCCCATCGTGGCAATGCTCGACGATCTCCTTGAATTTCACTTCGCTCTCATGCAAAGATGATGCAAGTTGGCGCTGATGCGTAACATCGAGAAGTATGCCCTGCCACACCAATCCCTCCGCGTGGCTGGTTGCAAACGAGCGGGCATGTATCCAGTGATAGACCTTGTTCACATCGAGCAGCCGGAATTCCACCTCGACTGGACGATTGTTCCGGCGTGATTCGTGCAGAGCTTCATCCAGCCGCCTGACATCTTCAGGATGCACACCACTTCTGATGCCATCGCCAAACACGTTCTCGAGTCTGAACTCCGGAAACACTTCCTGCCAGATCGGAAAGAGCGAATTTGCCGAAAGCAACACACGCCTGCCCGACTCGTGCTCAAGATAGCGATAGGTCACCCCAGACAGATTCTCAGTCATCAGTCGGTAGTGTTCCTGACTTTCCAACAGGTCAGCGGAACGGCGCTTCAATCGATTACGCGTAGTCGCATATGCCATCGCACCGGCCGCCGACGCCGCAAGCAAGAGGCCACCAGCCCATGCTGCCACCGTCAGAGAAACCGCCGACCCACTATCGCGGGCCTGATATGGCGCGACAAATTTGTCATACAACATATCAGCTTCGCCAGACTGTCTGATCAGTCGAAGCCCCTCATCGATTTTCTTTCGCAGTGCATCGTTCTCCGGCAACGCCCCGAACGCATACGCACGCAGCACTTTTCCATCTTCAAGAACCGCGTGCCGAATGCCCGTAATTTTCAGCTTCTCGACCGCCATCGCACCGGCGATTTCCGTCGTGATGACATAATCAAGCTTGCCATCTTTTAAGTCCTGCAACGCTTCTTTGAGCGATGCCCGCACCAGCACCGCAACCTGACGCTCTAGGCACCATTGATGCCCTGATCCCCACATGGCCACGCCAACCCGCTTGCCCTTAAGCTGCTCAGAATTCGAAAGCCGCGGCGAACCTGTCCTGTAAAACGCCGCTCCTTTGGCCACCAGAATTGGCTCAGTCATCTCCATGTGCTTGAGCCGACCTTCAACGACCGGGACCGGGCCGACAAACTTCATCTTGCCTGACTTCAGCCCAGCCACTTCATCATTGTCTTCGATGTGCGTATACACCGAAAAATCCAGGTTCACCGCTTTGGCCGCAGCCCTGAACATCGAGAGTGCATATTCACGCTGATTGATTTCATCAATCTCAATCCCATTGTGCACTTCTGGACGAAATATGCCCAGCCCAAATTGTTCCACTGGAGCTATCGGCGGCGGCGTCTGCGCAGATTGTGCCATCACACTGCAAGATGCAAAGATGCTCAGCATCAGGGCTAACACATTCAATATACACCGCCGCCTCATTCCGGCTTCTCCGATGGATTCCATTTTCGCGCGGGTTGCACAGCCGCCTTGAACTCTTCCCGTGCCTGGCCGGTTTCAATCGGTTCTTTCACGCAGATCAGCCGGTCTGCGAGTTGCATCTCTTCGATTTTCCGCTCCTGGTGCAGGTGCTCAACCATGCTCAATGAACTCTTTGTCGCCCGATCATTCGTACTTCCCGCCAGAACCAGCGCCATCGAAATCGCAAACAGCAGATACATCTGTAACGTCAATGCCTGTTCCGCAGCACTTCCGCCAACCGCATGCCACACGCCTGAGTCGGTACTCTGACTCCACGCGGCAACTGTCGCGATCGCCAGCCCCACGATTCCAACTCCAGCCCAGTTTGTCCGAACTGCCGCACCGATCAGCACCGCAATCGGGATCAGCATCAACGCCACAAAATACACCCCGCTCGGCGGCATCACGACAAATATCCCAATCGACGTCGCCGCCGCCACCGCAACCAGACCAGCCAGTTCCAGCGGAAATTCGCTCCACTCAGCTTTGCCCGCACCACTTCTGCGTTTCTTCAATTCGTCAGCAATTCCCAGCACTGGCGGCACGAACAGCACCCCTCCCGCGATCTGTGCCAGCCCCACAATCGCCCACGCTCGCCATGCAATCCCATCGCTCTCAACACCGTGCAAGCCATATTGCACCAACATCTGCGAAATGGTGCTCAGGAGTGATACACAGAAAAGCACCGGGATGAGCAGCAGAATGATGTTGAGAAGGGTGCCGCGGAAGCGGTCGATTTTCACCAGTTTGCAATATAGAAATCCCGCGACAATCGGCGAGATGGAATCAATCAACGCAATCCAGACTGCTCCACTGGTAAGCCACTCAGGCGGTCGGGCAGCTCGAATCACTTTGCCAAGCACAAATCCGACCACCGGAACTGCATCAGATTTCACGCCGCCGGGCCCCAGGCTCATGTACATCGCCGCGAGAAAGACGCCGACCGCCGCCATTATTTGCAGTGTTCTGGTTCGCTGCACGATGATGATCGCGCATCCGATACCAAGCCCAGGCAACAGCGTGGATGCATGTGTATCAGATGGAAAGCTCACCAATCGAATCAGCTTGACAACCACCGCATACACCACAATGGCGAAGATCGGCGTCAATATCAGTTCTCGAACAGTCGCGGCAGGAACCGGCTCGGACTCATGCCCCGATCCCGGTGACTCACGTTCCGATTTTCCCCAGTGCGGCGGCTCAGCTTGACCGCCCCCAATCGCACCGCGCGATGATCCCGATGAATACCCAGGTGGTGATCCGGCCGGTGATCCAGCCGGTGATCCAGTTGGTAGTCCCTGAGAAAATTGGGGTACGTTTGCCATTCTTATCTCAAATACCACCGGCGGGATCAACTTCACGTTGGTCTGCTGCACCCTAGCAGATTCACCTGTGTGTTACAAGCAATGAACTGGCAGACTATCGATAATGCTGCAAAAAGAGGTGTTTGCCTCTGAACAAGCACCAACCCCTTTGGCAGGTTCAAGCCGCTTTCTGACGCCTCGGGCTCCCTCAACTCAGCCTGTCTATTCCACGATCTAACGACCCCTCCCACCCACTACACTCCCCGACTATGCCAACCTCAATCACCATGACATCGTCCGGTCTCTCGGTTCCCAACGACCCCATCATCCCCTTCATCGAAGGCGATGGCACGGGCCCGGACATCTGGAAAGCCTCCGTCCGCGTGATGGATGCCGCGGTCGCCAAGGCCTACAACAACACCCGCAAGATCACCTGGCAGGAAGTCCTCGCCGGCGAAAAGGCCTTTAACTCGACCGGCAACTGGCTGCCTGAAGAAACCCTCACCGCCTTTCGCAAATACCTCGTCGGCATCAAGGGCCCCCTCACCACTCCCGTCGGCGGCGGCATCCGCTCGCTGAATGTCGCGCTTCGGCAACTACTCGACTTATATGTCTGCTTGCGGCCGGTGCGATTTTTCGAAGGCGTCCCGACGCCAGTCCGCGAACCGCAGCTGGTCGACATGACCATCTTCGGCGAAAAAACGGAAGACATCTACGCGGGCATCGAATACGCGGGCGGCACGGCGGAGTCGCAGAAGGTGCTGGACTTCCTCGGGAAGGAATTCCCGAAGGAGGCGGCAAAGGTCCGCTTCGGCACGAAGCAAAAGTGCGACGAGTGGAACAAGCAGCTTGAATCGATCGGTTCGCCGAAGCGCGACTCGCCGGTGCAGGTCCGCATCGGGTTCAAGCCGAACAGCCATCTCGGAACCGAGCGGCCCGTTCCCAACCCGATCGGCCAAGCGATCAAGAACCCGTGTAAGAACGTGACGCCCGTCCCCAAAGGAAACCACCACGAAGT
>CAZAEQ010000073.1:0-11657 GCA_964484185.1 uncultured Phycisphaeraceae bacterium | reverse complement strand
GCCTCACCATGTCCAAGTCATCCAAACGCCGCCTCGCCCAAGCCGCCATCAAGAATGCCGCCGACAACCAAGTCGTCGCGTCATGCACTCCCGCCCAGCTCACCCAAGCCGCCGGAACTGCCGCAGCACTCACGACTCGCGACCTCGCGTCTCCGTCATCGGTCCTATTGGGCCAATCCGACTCTTCCTCCAACTCTGAAATTTCAAATCTTAAATCTGAGATTGCTTCTTCTTCCGACTCCTATCTCAGCTCCGAACTCTCAACTTTCAACTCCGCCTCTCCCTCCCAAACTCCCCTCCTCTCCGCCGCACGAGAAACCCTCATCCAATCCCTCGCCCCCGACCCCGCTCTCGCCGCCATCACCCCCGATCAAATCTTCATCGATCTCCCGCCTCTCCCACCAGATCCGCCCAGCGCATTCACCGGCTTAACCACCGAGAGAACCACCCAGGACTCACCCGTGCCTCCCGCAACACCAGTCCAGGATGAGTTCGCCGACTACCAGGCCAAACTGCGCGCAGCCATGCGCGAATGGTCACCAGCCGACCCGCGCATCAAAACCATGCTCGAAAACTACGCCACCATCATGCAAACTGTCACGCTCGAGCGTCTCACAACAACTTTGCCAACTCTCTCCGAAGAAGCCTGGGTCAAAACCAACGCGCAGATCATCCGCCTCCACGCCATCATGGAACGCACCAACTCCCGCCACGTTCGCCAGCAGCGCGATGAAGCAGCACAAGCCCGCCGCGAGCTGCGCAAACTTCAGCGCAGAGAACGTCAGGCTCAAAAAGAAGCCGAGACAATCGCGCGCAACCAGCGCAACAAAGACCGCGAAGAACAACGCCGCCAGCGCGAACAAGCCAGAGCCGATCGCGCAGAACAAATGTACCAGCTCGCCCTGCGCAAGCTCGAACTCAAAGAACGAAACCTCAAACTGGATGAAAGAGAAAACCAGTTGGAAGAAAAACTGGTTCACAACAACACTGCGAAACCAACAGAGTCGCAGTCTCCGCCAAAGCTGCTGCAGCCGCCAAACGCCTGGACCTGCGGCTGATTGCAACCCGGGACCCAGCGCATGCTCCCCATCTTCTCTCTCTACTGCTCGACTGCTCTAGTGCTCAACTTTCTCGAGCAGCGGGGCCTATCGCGCCGGGACTGCATACTTCGCGGCGTCAAAGTAACCCTCGGTAAACGTTGGCGGCGTCACGCGATCGATGACCAGCAGTTCCAGCGGCGGCAAACGTTCGCCGCGGGGGCCACGCATCGGGTCGGGTCTGCCGCGAGGGCCGAAATGAGGACCGGGTGGTCTGCCTGGGCCGGGGCCGCCTTGCGGTTGGCCTTTTCCGTCGCGGTTCATTGGTGGGCCGCGGAATTCGCCCTGATGATTGGGATCGGGTCGATCTGGCCGTGGCCCGCGATCTGCCCTTCCCACCACATCTTCTGGAGGTGGGCCGATTGGCCTGCCATCAAAATCGCCATTGTGATTCCCATCGGGATCGACAAATTCTTGTGGCAACCCATCGGGCCGGCGATCTTCAGGTGTGCCACCCGGACCATTCAATTCTGGCCTGTGTGCTTCACCGTTTGGACCAGGACCCGGGCCTGGTCCGCCCGGACCAGCGGGGCCACCTGGTCCACTGGGCCCACCCGGACCGCGAGGTCCACCGGGCTGTTCCAGAGGCGGTTTTTCAAAGCGAATTTCAATTCGTTCAACAACCTTGGTCTCTGGATCAATCCATACATCAATCTGGCGCGGACCAGGCTGCATCACCCGTTTCTTCGTTCCCGTCAAATGCGAAAATTTCACATCGCCTCGTCCGGAAAGCTTCGACGCCTCGCTGTGCTTAATCACATACGCCTGACTCAAGGTTTCCAGCAATTGATCAACAGAATCAGCAAACAACGACTCTTCACCAAGCATCGACCACCGTGGCCAGCGCTGCTCAGGATTGTCGCGCTCAATAGTCCCATCGCGTCGTATCGCCCACACGCCTTCAGCATCGCGCCCAGCGGTGATACCCGGCGCAAGCTTGTTGTCCTGGCCCTTGAACTCGGGGCCCTTGGATTTCAGCAGCATCAAACCCGGTGCGCGAGTATCAATAGTCGCCATCGGCTCGCTGCTAAGGTCCGCATCCGTAAAGAGTTTGGATCGCACTTCAAATCGCGAATCGCCCGCCGAACGCATCGCCTGGATAGATGCGGCAACTGTTGCATCCGCCGACTTCTCTGTCGAGATACCTACCCAGATCATCGAAGCGAAAAGTGCAAGTGCGGCGGCCGACGCGAGCCAGACCCTTGAAAACCGCAATGCACTCCGCCGCCATTCCGGTTGTGAGACCTGCGGCGCCGCCGTTTGGGAAAGCTCCGACATGACGCGCTGGATTCGCCGCTCGCGTTCTAAAGGCGTATCGCGATACAACTGCTGCATCACTCCATGCACGAACAACTCGCCAGCCTGCTGCCTTGCCTGGAGTTCTTCCGGACTTACAAACTCGATGTCGCGTGAAGATTTGTTTTCCTGTTCGCTCACAGTTGGGCCTCCTGCTTCACAATGCAGTCGGCGAGCAGTTGCCTGGCTCGCTGAATCCGTTTCTTGATCGCTTCTTCACTTGCGCTCAAAGATGCGGCGATGGAGGTGATGAGCATGCCGCGGACATAGAGAAGGTTGATCGGTTCCTGCATGTGCTCGGGCAATTGCTCGATGCACTGCGAAATCCGCGATGCTCTCGAAATGAATGTGTCGCCTTCCATCTTGTTGACTGCCTCAAATCGCTGATCAAGTTCGTTCAATACTGCCGGGTCAGTTGTGTACACCGACCGGGAATTCTTTCGACGGGTTTCAAAGGCAACGTTCTGAGCAATTCCACGGAGCCAGGGTCCAAATGGTCGAGTCCGATCAAAGTCGCCGAGACGCTTCCATGCCACCAGCATCGTCTGCTGGAACAGGTCTTCTGCCGCCGCGTTGCCTTGCATCAAACTCCGCGCATAAGACATCAGCATGTCAGAGTGCTCTCGCACCAGGATCTCAAAGACCTCGCGGCCACTGTGAAAGTCTGATTCAGGCAAGAATTGCCTCCTTCCTGGAATTGTCCGCCCATAGCGCACGGGGGACACTGAATTCTGACAATTTCTTCAAACTTGCTGTCCCCAAGTCTCTGGATGGTCGCAATAAGCCGGTAACCAAAGGGAGTTTTGCTATGGCCAATAAGCTCAAGAACGCGCGGTTCACGCACTGCATTCTGCCCATCGCCGCTGGTGCCTCAATTGCACTGACATTCGCAGCTTTCGCGGCGTTGCCTCCGGTTCCTGTGCCGCTCGGTAATCCGATTACTGAGTCCAAGCGCGTTCTGGGTAAGGTCCTGTTTTGGGACGAGCAGCTTTCGATCAATAACGCCGTCTCCTGCGGCACATGTCACATCACCAATCGCTCAGGAACCGACCCACGTGTTGCGCGGAATCCCGGCCCTGATGGCGTATTGAGTCCCGTTGGTTTGCTGACTATTGGCGATGACAAGCTGGCAAGCCCGGGCGTCCCGCATTCCAACAGCGATCTTCGCTTTGTGCGCGATACGGTGTTCGGCACCAACCTTCAGATCACCGATCGCGCTGCCAACAGCAATATCGATGCTGCATACGCGCCAAATCTCTTCTGGGATGGAAGGGCGAGCGCCCAGTTCATCGATCCAGAGACCGGCGCGGTTGCGCTGGCCAACAACGGCGCGCTTGAAAGTCAGGCTGTGGGCCCCCCGGTTTCTTCGGTTGAAATGTCTCATGATGGCGTCGACTGGGGCCAAGTGACCGCCAAACTCGCAGGCGCGAAGCCCCTTGATCTGGCAACGAACATTCCTCCGGATGTGCAGGCATCGCTGGTTGGCGGTCCGGATTATCCCGAACTTTTCCGCCGCGCCTTTGGTGATACCAATATCACTGCGCGTCGCATTGCATTTGCACTTGCAACCTATCAGCGCACCTTGATCGCGGATCAGACTCCGTGGGATGCATTTGTCGCCGGAAACAATGCCGCTCTTACCCCAGGTCAGCAGCAAGGTCTGAATGCATTGACGACATCTAATTGCACTGTCTGTCACGTAGCGCCGCTATTCACCGGCAACGGCTTCCGCAACATCGGCCTTCGTCCACCGGCAGAGGACAATGGTCGCGAGGCGATCACAGGTGTTGCAGGCGACCGCGGGCGGTTCAAGGTTCCATCGCTACGCAACGTCGGCCTGAAAACCACGTTCATGCACAACGGGCAGTTCAACAATCTCACGGACCTGATTCGTTTCTACGCCCGCGCTCCTGGTGCTGCGCCGCAGTTCCCGGAAAATCGGGATCCGGTGATGAACACGGTCAATGTTCCAGCACAGGTTGCGCCCGCACTGCAGGATTTCCTGCAGAATGGTCTGACCGATCCACGCGTTGCCAATCAGACTTTCCCGTTTGATCGCCCAACATTGACGAGCGAACAACCTGCCAGACGGACCACAATTCTCGGAACAGGTGTTGCAGGTTCTGGCGGGATTGCACCGCGGATTATCGCCGACATGCCGCCAGTGGTTTCGTTCGGAAATTTCAGAGTTGGTGTTGATCGCGCACTCGGCGGGGCACAGGCTCGTCTGGGCATGAGCTTTTCTGCTCCCGTCGGAGGTCTCATTACGCCGACATCATTCCTGGGTGAAGTAACCGCTCTCGGCGCTGGAAACGGCAACGGGTTGGAGACTCTGTTTGTAAAGTTCAGTCCAAACAACTTCACGGGCGGACAGGTGTTGTTCCTGCAGTGGATCGTCACTGATCCCGCGGCACCTGGCGGATTCTCACGGTCGGAGGTGGCACGTGTGCCGCTGTTCTGCCCGAATTCTGGATGCCCAAGTGCATGCCCGGCGGACGTCAACGACGATGGCGAATCGAACTTCTTTGACTACCTGGATTTCGTGAATGAGTTTTCGATGGGAGCAAGCACAGCCGATTTCAACGACGATGGCACGGTGGACTTCTTTGACTACCTTGACTTTGTCGATGCGTTCTCGGTCGGCTGCTGATGTGAGTATCTAAAACAGTTGAGCGAAGAGGGCCTGCGAACGAATTCGGAGGCTCTCTTTTTCTTAGGCTGCCATGGCGAGCGCGAGATTCAGGCCGCAGCGGTAGTACTCGCCGTCCCATGAGCAGCGCGAGACAATGCCGGACTTCGCAGGCCAGTTGTTCTTGTCGGGGTACAGCGTGAACGAAGTACCGGGCTTGACCTCAACCGGGCAGCGAATGCCAAGGCCGGCGGCGCTGGTGTCCACGATCTCAACGCCAGTAAGAATGGTTCCACCATCTTCAAGGCCAAAAGTGGCCATCGCGACGGCGGTCATGGGAAGTCGAATGCTCGAGCGGCGGTCGAATTTCAGAGGATCGTGTGTCGCGCCCTTTGATTCAATTGTTGCAGATGTTGCGGGAACATTGGACTTCTTTGCAGGCTTCGACATGGTGAGACTCCTTCGGCGAACGTGCCGCGATGTTGCGTTATCGACCCCAAAGCGGACCAACTTCAGCCACGTCCGCAAACAAAGCTTGTTTGGCATTGACATGCGCAGTACGCTGTAGGAAAGGGGAACTGAGTTGCTGATATCACTGGCTATTTCGATCGCGACTTTGGGCATTTCGAGCAATCAACCACACCGGAACTGGGTGTATTTTCAGGACAAAGGCCTGAGCGGCGCAGAGCTTGCGCGGGCGGTTGATGATCTGGAAGCAAGAAGCTGGCCGCAGATGGTGCAGCGGCGCAAAGCCCGCCGGACTGCGTTTGGACTTTTTGATCAGCGGGATCTGCCAGTTGCAACTACTTATATTGAGCAGCTTGAAGCACGCGGAATGAAGGTGCATGTTGCGAGCCGGTGGCTGAACGCAGTGAGCGTTGAAGGCGATGTTTCAAAGCTTGGCGACCTGCCGTGTGTTTTGCGGATTGAACCGGTGCGGAGAGGGAAGCGCGGGGACTCCGACCTTGAAGTTCCGAAACTGGATGTGCAGGCTGGAGTGATGCCGCAGGGGCCAGGGTTAGATTATGGACTTGCCGCGGAACAGCTGAATCAGATTACGATACCGGCGATGCATCAGCGCGGGTTTACTGGGCGCGGAGTGATCATCGGGATTCTTGATACCGGATTTGTGACAACGCATCAGGCGTTTCATCAGTCCGGGCACGAGCTTTCAATTGTGGCCGCACACGATTTTATTGGTGATGATGGCGATGTGGGTATACAGGCCGGTGACCATGTTGATCAGCATGTGCACGGATCGCTGATTCTGGGTTGTATTGCTTCGTACCTTCCCAGCGCGCTGATTGGCGGCGGGTTTGATGCCCAGGTTATTTTGTGCAAGACCGAAGATGTCTCGCGCGAAGTTCCGGTAGAGGAAGATGATTACGTTGCGGGTCTTGAGTTTGCCGAGTTGCATGGCGCTGATGTGATCACAAGCAGCCTTGGATATATCGACTGGTACACACAGTCGCAGCTTGATGGGGTGACAGCAGTCACCAGCATTGGTGTGAATGTCGCGACAGAGAACGGTGTGATTTGTTGTACTGCCGCGGGGAACAGCGGTCACGATACGGACCCAGTGACCAGTCACATGCTTGCACCTGCGGATGCATTCAGAGTTTTTGCGTGCGGGGCGGCGGACAGCAATGGAGTCATTGCAGATTTTTCTTCTGATGGTCCATCGGCGGATGGACGGATCAAGCCAGAAGTCCTGGCACGCGGAGTTGGTACTCGCACGATTCATCCAGGAAACGACACCGCGTATGTGGGAGCGAGCGGAACAAGTTTGTCGACACCGCTGGTGGCGGCGGCGATGGTGTGTGCTGCTCAGGCGCGGCCGTGGTGGTCGGTGGATCGGTTGCGCGAGGCGGTTTTTGCAACTGCGGGGGATTTTGCGGCAAACGGGGTCGCAGATCCGCTGCATGTGCGTGGGTATGGAATGTTGAACATCAATGCGGCGATTGACTATGGCTGTGCGGCGGACTTTAACTGGGATGGCACGGCGGATTTCTTTGATTACCTGGATTTTGTAGATGCGTTCAGTGCGAACCTGCGAAGCTCGGATTTTAATGGCGATGCCATAGTTGATTTCTTTGACTATCTGGATTTTGTGGACGCATTCGCGCTGGGATGTTGAAGAGACAAAGTGACAGAAGTTGATTCGCCGGGGCGGGGTGCGACGATACATCCAGCATGATGCTCACGCGCAAACAGAGTCAGGTGGTTTTCATTCTTCTTATGGTTCTGACGATGGCGGGAACGATTTCGTTTGCCGCGCATTTTATCGACCATGGATTTTCCCGGACGCTGGGAAGTTTTATATCGGGCTGGCTGAAGTCATGGGTCATAGGAACGGTTGTAGGCTTTCCTGTCGCGATCGTGATGTTTCCGATTCTCCGCAAGTTTGTTGACAGCTTGACTGCGTGAAGTAGCTTGCGTCGGCGTGCCGGGAGAGAGCCCAAAGACCTGCCGGGAGATCATGATATGATTTGGGCATGATTGATACCGGGAAAGTGCAAGGGCGGCGGCAGGTCGTGTTTGCGGATCTGGATGCTGTGGCGGCGGATGTTGAGAAGTTGGTTGCCGCGGAACATGCGGGGAAATTGAAAAAGCTGGGGAACTGGTCGCTGGGGCAGGCGTGCGGGCATGTTTCGACGTGGATTGACTATGCATATGACGGGTATCCGAAGGAGCTGAGCAGTCCGCCGTGGTTCATACGCGTACTGGTGAAGTTCAAACGGAATGATTTTCTGAATGGCAAGCTGCCGGCGGGATTCAGGATTCCGAAAATTGAGGGTGGGACAACTGGTATTGAACCAGTGAGTACTGCGGAGGGCGTGGCGCGATTGAAGCGGTCGATTGATCGATTGAAGGCGATGCCGCCATCGAATCCAAATCCGCTGTTTGGGCCATTGACGCATGCGGAGTGGCAGTCGATGCACCGTGGGCACGCGCAGCTGCATTTGAGCTTCTTTGTTATTGAGTGAAATGCGGAGGGACGCGCGTGATTGAGATTCGAGAAGCTACAGCATCTGAGATCTCGCAGGCGCGGGAGATTTTTGCAGAGTACATGCAGAGCATCCGACACCTGGCGGCGTGCAGTTTTGAGCATCAGAAGACGGATGAGGAACTGGCGACGCTGCCGGGGAAATATGGGCCGCCGGGTGGGGCAATTTTTCTGGCGTGGGATGGGGAAGTGTGTATTGGGTGTGCGGCGGTGCGGCCGCTGGCGATTGCGGGGAATTGTGAGTTGAAGCGGATGTATGTGCGGCCGAAGTATCGGGGGAAACAGATTGGGCGCAAGCTGTGTGAAGCGATTTTGAAGAAGGCGCGAGAGATTGGGTATCGGGAAATGAAGCTGGACAGTGATCCGGAATTGCAGGCGGCGATTGGGCTGTATCGGACGCTTGGGTTCAAGGATGTTGTCCGGTACAACGATGATCCGGATCCGCATACGGTGTTTATGGGATTGAAGCTTTGACGGCTAATCAATGAACAACCGATCTCGCTCACGACTTACAACAATCACTTGATCAAGATTAAGAGGGCGAAGGGATCATTGTCGGGTACGCAATTGGTTTGGGTGAGTATGCATTGAGAATCTATTTCGTTTTGACCGCGGGATAAGGTATATTGATGCTTCGCTCATTTGCTCTACACGCACCGCTGGGATGAAAGACCTGGAATATGGAGAAGCACATGCTTGATCTTGAAGGTCGTCGCAGTGCGGTCGCCGTCTTGCTTGTTGCCGCGGGGATGTGTTATGTGCACTCTGCGGCGGCCCAATGTATACCTGTTGGCGGCGAGGGGCCGGATCTGGTGATTGGCGATATCGCGCTAGGCGTGACTAATTACCCGAGCGTTGGCGATCTTGAGGTTGTGACTTTTGGATTTACGCAGTGCAATATCGGAAATACGGCGGTTACATCTATTACATCTTCGACGCAGCATCCGGTGACTACTCAGAGCTTGTTCAAGTTCAAGAGAAGTGGGGGTTTTTCAAGGATTGAGCAGATTGAGCAGATTGGGCAGTCCTGGGTTTTTCATGAGTTCTTTCCGCTCAATGGAATTCTCTGCTGCAGCGATTGTCAGTTTGTAGACAACATGCACCTGGGCGCGCACTGCGCGAATGCGCACAGTTCGAGCTCGATTGGATTTCAGAATGGGCTTGGACCCAAGTGGCAGGTGAACGCCTCCAACGGCGTTTTTACTTTTCCACCGGCGAATCCAACTTTCACGGGTGCGGCGGCTCGCCGGCTTGCGGTGAACATAAGTGACCTTGAACCCAGTTCCACTTTGGTGCGTTACTACGCAGAGGTGTGTTCAATAGCCCCTGATGAAGCCGCGGCGGGCAACGGCAGCAACAATGCTTCGTGGCGAGAAGTGACGGTGACAGGGTCAGGGACAGCCTGGAATTTTGGTGTGACGGGCGCAACTGCGATTGGACACGCGGCGATCAACGCGTGGAAGGAAGTTGTGCCATCGGTGATATTGACGAACGTTGACATACCCAATGACGGTCGCTTTATCGTCGCATCAAATGTCACTAGTCTTTTCAACAGACAGTTTCGTTACGAGTATGCGGTGTACAACTTGAACTCTGATCGGTCATGCGGAACTTTTTCGGTGCCGGTTTCCAACGCAACGACGGTCTTCGTCATCGGGTTTCATGATGTAGATTATCGTGCTGGAGATGGGCCGGGCAATGTCAATTTCAGCAGCGCGGACTGGAATGGTGTGCAGAGCGACGGCGCGCTTACGTGGGCGACTGAGTCGTTTATGGCAAACGAGAGTGCGAATGCGATTCGGTGGGGGACGCTTTATAACTTCAGGTTCGATTGCGGTCGCCCACCTATGAACGGACAGGTGGCACTCGGTTTGTTTAAACCAGGGGCCACTGATGCGGGATTCGCCGCGGCGATAGTTCCATCACCTTGCAATGCGGATTTCAATGAGGATGGCTCGCTCGACTTCTTTGACTATCTTGATTTTGTGGACACGTTCAGTAACCTGGGGTTGAGAGCGGAATTCAATGGCGATGGCGTGGTAGACTTCTTTGACTATCTGGATTTTGTTGATGCATTTGGTCGTGGGTGTTGAGGCGGCGAGACAGTTTGGGCGCGAAAAAGGCGGGAGAACCTCGGACACGGTTTCCGATACACTTGAGGCATGGCACGACACTTGGCTATCTATCCCGGTTCCTTTGATCCAATTACCTATGGACACTTAGATGTCATCAAGCGTGGGCGGCGGCTGTTTGATGAATTGGTGGTAGCGGTGGGGCGGAATCCTGGGAAGGATTCGCTTTTCACGCCCGATGAGCGCGTGGAAATGGCGCGGATGTTGGTGGCAGAACTTGTGAAAGAGCGGCCGGATGACGCGCCGGTGCGGGTGGAGTCGTTTGAGGGGTTGACTGTGGATTTTGCCCGGAGTCTCAAGGCTTCGGCGTTGCTGCGTGGCGTCCGGAATCTGAATGACCTGCAATATGAGGTGCAATCGGCGGTGACGAATCGGGAGGTTGCGGATCTGGAGACGGCGTTTGTGGTGGCGGGGACGAGTTTTGCGTATACGAGTTCGAGCTTGATTCGGCAGATTACGGCGATGGGGGCGGACATGGCGGCGTTGAAGGCGATGGTCCCGCCGCTGGTTATGGCGAAATTGTGGGAGAAGAAGCAGATGAAGCATCCTGCGTTGGAGCGGTTGCGGGCGGGCATGGGCGAGGCTTAGACGTCCGATAATATTTTGCTGGGCGATTGTCGAGGAGTTGCACCCCTTCAGGGTGCGATTCAACGGCGTTTCCGGGGATGGCGGCCGAAGCGACCTTCACCCCCGGCTACTAACTGCCAGCCCTTCGGGCTGAAAACCGTGCTTTCGGGAGGTTGAGCGGGGGTTTGGGAGTTGGTCTGGCGGAGTTGAAACTGCCGCGGACTTTTGCTGTTTTGAGGGCGGGGTCCTATCCTCTCGACCCTATGGCAAAGACACGGCAACTGAAGCGGCGGATCATCGCCGCGAACAACACGAAGAGAATTACGAAGACGTTGCAGATGATTGCGACATCGAAGTTTGCCCGCGCCTTGCAGGCAGCGACGGCGTCGAAGCCATATACAGAGGCGTTGTTTGAGCTGGTCAGCGAGTTGCAGTCGGCCGCGGGCGAGGTGGACCATCCCTTGCTGAAGCCAGGTAACCCCAAGGGCAAGGCGCTGACGCTTTTGATTACATCAGACCGTGGCTTGGCGGGACCGTACAACGGGTCGGTGCTCAGGACTTTTGCAAACCTGATGAAGGAAGATGCTTCGGTTCGCGGCGGCCTGATTGAACTGGTGGGTAAGAAGGGCGCAGCGTGGCTGAAGTTCAACAAGATTGAAGTTGCAACGCAGCACACACACTTTGGTGACAAGCCGAAGTTTGAGGTGATTCAGGCGCTGGCGGATGATTACATCAGGCGGTACGCGGCGGGCGAGTTCTCGACGGTGCGCGTGGTGTATATGAAGTGGATTTCGACTTCGAAGCAAGTGCCGACGAGTCTGCAGCTTTTGCCGTTTGATCCATCTGCGATTGCTGGTGGTAAGAAGTCTGAAGAGAAGGCAGCCAGCGTGCAGTATGAATTCAGCCCTGGTGCATATGAGTTGCTGGGC
>CAZAEQ010000072.1:0-12079 GCA_964484185.1 uncultured Phycisphaeraceae bacterium | reverse complement strand
AACCAGCTTGGCATGTGCTTGCAGGCATCAAGGCGAAATCCGTCTACTTTAATTTCGTCAAGCATCCACTGCGACCAGCGCATCAGATATCCAGTGCCATTTTCAGCGATCGGGTCATTGAGCGCCGCATTGGAATTAAACGGCCGGAAGGTAAAATTCTGTGCTCCCGGATTGCGTGCTGTCCCCGGATTTGCAGTCACTGACCCAGGCAATCCCTGATCCACGTAAAATCTGCGATTGTTTGCATCAACGCGGTTTGTCACGGTGCCCGCGGGAATATTCGCAGGATTCGCGGCATCAGTGGGCTGGCGAATGTACTGAAGATTAGTCTCGTGAGCGATATCAACCAGCGCGACCAAGTCGCCGCGCTCGCGGTCGTATCTCGCGCCGCCCGGATTCTCTGACTGGTAGTATCCTGCTGCTATCCCGTTGTGAAAATCACCCCAATTGTCGGTAGGGAGTTTGTCACGCATCGGAACGGGAAGCGGGCCCATCCAGAACCCTGGATAGCCGCCACGCGTTTGAAAGCCAGAACCTGTTTGCCTCGACCCGTTGTGATTCAAAATCGTGTCGACGTACACCAGACCGTTCGCCTGATGAAACTCCTGCACAACAGCTTTGAAGTACTGTTCAGTTCCATACGCAGTTTGAGCACCGGGCTTTCCAAGATCAAAACGATCCCATACGTCGTACCCGGCGCTGTCGTTGTTTCCGCTTGGCTCAATACCTGCTCTCGAAACCGGCGGCACCCAAGTCGCGCCATACCCGGCGACAAAGAAATCGGGCAAGCGCCGTTCCATGTCGGTCCATTTGCACTCGAACCACTGCAGCATCACCGGGGAGTCCTGGCCGAAGCCAACCTGGCAAATCCCTGAGGCCAGCAAGAGAGCGGCCACTGAAATTCTTGTTTGAAAGCGGTTAGCAACTGCGGATTTCATCAGCACTCCTCAAGTCGAATCAGGCCCGATAACCAATCTCTGTAGGGGCGCATAGTTCGCGCCGCGGCCGACTCAGTATCGCAGAAACCACAATGGGATCAATGACAATCAGCCCATTTCAGTCGATAATTCAGCCTCGACAACGTTCTCGCACCTGCAGCCGCGGATTTCTGAACCATTCGGACATAAGAACGTCAAATTCCGTTGAACCAACCCACGAACATTTTGCGAACTATCATGTGATCGATCAACTTGCCGCGTGCTCCAAACGCGGCCAACTAAGGAATCAGTTTCATATGCGAATCAATCTGTTACTCACTGGTGTGCTTATGACAACTTTCGGCTTTGCTTCATTGGTTTCCGCCGCGGGCCCCATGCTTGCAGAGTCCATCACTCCCGGCATCACTCGATTCTACAAAGATGCGGATGCCAGAAGACTCGCGCTTCCTTCGATGGCCTTGGAACGGCCGATCAAGGGGCGCGAAGCTGACCAGGAGAAGCTGACCCTCAAGCCCGTGTTTACTGAAGTTGAACTTCGAACACGCGCGGTCATTTCGATTCCAGATGGAACTTCGCTCTACGGGACGGGAGAGGTTGCGGGACCATTGCTCCGCAACGGTCGAACGGTCAGCACCTGGAATACCGATGCCTACGGGTACCAGGACGATGCACCTTCCCTCTATCAATCGCACCCATGGGTGCTGGGTGTGCGTCCGGACGGCACGGCTTTTGGCGTACTGGCGGACACCACTTATCGCTGCGAGATTAACCTCACCAAAGACATCTCCTTCACTGCAGAAGGCTTTCCCTTCCCGGTGATCATCATTGAGCGCGACAATCCGATGGATGTGGTCAAGACTCTTGCTGATCTGACTGGCAAGATTCCAATGCCGCCGCGATGGGCGATCGGATATCACCAGTGCCGTTATTCGTACTTCCCTGAGGCCCGAGTACTTGAAGTGGCCAAGGGCTTTGTTGATCGCAAGATTCCATGCGATGTGATGTGGATGGACATTGATTACATGGACGGGTTCCGTTGTTTCACCTTTGACAAAACTCGTTTTCCAGATCCCAAGAAGCTGAATACCGAATTGGATTACGGCGGTTTCAATAACGTCTGGATGATCGATCCGGGAATCAAAGCTGAGCGTGGATACTCGATCTATGACCAATTGATCTCAGGTAACAACGCGGTGCTGAAAAGTGATGGATCGGTTTATCAGGGCGATGTGTGGCCCGGCGCATGCGTGTTCCCTGACTTCACCCGCAAAGAAACTCGCGACTGGTGGGCAACAACGACGGCGAACTTTGTCAAAGAGAATCGCATCACTGGCATCTGGAATGACATGAATGAACCTGCCGTGTTCAATGTCAAGACCAAGACCATGCCCGAAGACAATCTCCATCGCCCCGATGCGGACATTCTGGGCCGTCCAGGTGCAGACGCTTCACATGCGCGTTTCCACAACGTGTATGGCATGCTCATGGTGAAGTCGACATTTGAGGGTGTGAAGAAAGGTAATCCGGGCACACGTCCATTCGTTCTCTCGCGAGCAAACTACATTGGTGGCCAGCGCTACGCGGCGACCTGGACCGGCGATAACAGCGCGAACTGGTACCACGTTGAGACTTCCGTTCCCATGGTCCTTAATCTCTCTCTTTCTGGAATGCCTTTCTGTGGCCCGGACATCGGTGGATATGCCGGTAATGGCGATGGCCAGCAATTCGCTCGCTGGATGGGCTTTGGCGCAATGTTTCCCTTCGCACGCGGCCACACCGACAAGGCCAGCATCAACAAAGAACCTTGGGCTTTTGGCCCGGAAGTTGAGAACACTTGCCGCCTGGCGCTTGAACGCCGCTATCGCCTGATTCCGTACTACTACACACTTTTCTGGGAAGCTCACAAGACTGGCGCTCCAATCGCACGCCCAGTGTTCTTTGCCGATCCTAAAGACCCCGCCCTTCGCACCGAAGATGACGCGTTCCTCGTTGGTGGCGATTTGCTTGTCGCCCCTCAGCTCGTGCCTGATCGATCACGCGTGATGGCGCTGCCCAAGGCCCCGGGCGGTCTCTCATGGCGGCAGTTTGATTTTGGAGATGGCAGCGATCAGGATCTCCCAGCGCTATACCTGCGTCCGGGCGCAATTGTTCCGACGGGGCTGAGCCTCGAAGACCAGAAAGACAAGTCCAGCCCACTCATTGTGCCGCTGACCGCGACCATGCCGATCAATCAGCTGGAACTTCTTGTCGCACTTGACGCCAATGGCAAGGCAGAAGGTCGACTCTACAGCGACTTCGGCGATGGCTGGGAGTTCCGCGACAAGCTCATGTATCGCTACGCCACCTACACCGCAACGACTGAAGGTGACAAGGTCATCATTAAGGTGGCAAGCGAAGAGGGCGAGCAAATGAAGATGCTCCCCAAGGGTGCGAAGATCCCACGCAAGTGCATTGTCCGATTGCTCCTCGCCGACAAAGAACTCAAGGGCGAAGGCATGGATGGCGATGAGATTGTCATTCCACTGAAGTAAGACTTCAAGCAGACTCCAGACTCTCAAAGGCCGCTCCTATCAGGGCGGCCTTTTTCGTCAGCAGCTTTTCGTCGCCAGGTTCATAATGTTCGTCTGCGTCATCTGATCGCCGACAAGTTCGCCCGATAGTTTTCCGCCGCTCATCACAAGAATCCGGTCTGAAATTGCCAGCAATTCGGGCATTTCGCTTGACACCACCAGCACCGCTGCACCGTCGTCAGCAGCTTGACGAATCAGCTTGTGGACCTCGGTCTTTGTACCAATATCGATGCCGCGTGTTGGCTCATCGAGCAATAGCACCTTCGTGTTCTTTCCCATCCAGCGTGCGAGCAACAGCTTTTGCTGATTGCCGCCAGAGAGTTCTCCAGGTCGAGACGCCGCCGAGGCAGTCTTGACGCGGAAGTTCCCGATCTTTTCACTCACCGTCGCCCGCTCGCGTCCCATCGATCGCAGTCCAAGAAGCCCGGCCAGGCGATGCATGAACGGCATCACGATGTTCTCATCGACGCCCATCTCAAAGAACAATCCCTGCAGCTTGCGATCTTCCGGCACATAGCCAACGCCCGATGCGATCATCGCGCGAGAATCTCCCGCACGAATCGCCTTCCCATTCACTGCAACATTTCCGGTCACGCTGGTATCAAGCCCGAAAATCGCATCGAGAACTTCGCTGCGGCCGCTTCCCACAAGGCCGCCGATTCCGACAATTTCGCCTCGATTGACTTTGAGGGAGACCTTTGACAACTTCGTGCCAGAGCTTAAATCACGGACCTCAAGGCTCGCCGGCTCGCTCGCAGCAGGTGCAGTACGTTTTTCTCCAACATCAACCTTGCGACCGATCATCTGCTCGATCAGATTTGACTCAGTGATATCTTTCACTACGCTGGTCGCGACGAACTTGCCATCACGAAGCACTGTCACGCGATCGCACACCGCGAATATCTCACCCATGCGATGACTGACATACACGCACGTAATGCCACGGCCCGCGAGCTGGCGAATGATCGCGAGCAATCGATCGGTTTCCGAAACCGAGAGCGAACTTGTCGGCTCATCAAAGACAATGACCCGCGGTTTTGAACTTTCGGAGTTCTCGCCCTCGTCAAGGCTGCTGGCAATCTGTACGATCTGGCGTCGACCCGGCGTGAGTGAGCCCAGGTCTGCCGTGACATCGATCCCAGGTTCTAATGCGTGAACAAGCCGCTCCGCACGCTGACGCATCGCCTTAAAATCCACAAAACCAACTGAATTCCGCGGCAAGTCATGCAGACTCAAGTTCTCAGCCACTGTCAGATTCGGGCATTGGGCCAGTTCCTGGTGGACTATTCGAATACCTGCGGCAAACGATGCATCGATTGAGCCTGGTTCAATGACTTTGCCCGCGAGTTCAACTGTACCAGTATCCTGCTTGTGAAGCCCCGCAAGAACCTTTCCCAGCGTGCTCTTGCCGGCCCCATTCTCACCCATGAGCGCGTGTACTTCGCCCGCGCGAAACGACACCGTGACGTTGTCCAACGCCTGAGTAATGCCAAATCGCTTGGAGATCCCCTGTGCGTTCAGCAAGATGTCAGTGTCAATAGCCATGCGTTCTTTCTTGAAACCGAAAACTCAGGCCGGAGCTTTCGCCCCGACCTGCATGTGAGTTATTTCTTCTTACCGAGCCACTTGTCCCACTGACCTTCGTACTCCGTGACGTTGTCCTTTGTCACGCGTACAGGCTCAAACGTAGTGATCACTTTTGCTGGCGACTTACCGCCGTGAACTTTGTCAACGAGCATCGACACTGTCTCATAGCCCCACTCGTAGCACTTCTGACCCAGCAGCACCTGCACCTGGCCGTTCTTGACGTACGCCAATTCCTGCGGCAAGGTATCAACCGAGACCACCTTTGCAACTGGGGCGATCTTGTCGAGCGCGTTCGCGGTGAAGAGCGGCCAGCCGCCGACCATGACCCAGCCGTTAATGTCCGGGTTGGCCTGCTGCACCTGCTCAAGTTTGGCAACCGCTTCAGGCGCGGTTTCGCCGTGGTAGTACTTGTCTTTGATCTTCACGTTTGGGTAGTCTTTCAACCCATCAACCACGCCACGGATGCGGTTTTGGAGGTTCGGTGCATTTTGATTGCCACCCAGAATCGCAACGGTGCCTTTGCTGCCAAGTTGACCAGCGATTTCTTTTGCAAGCAGCATGCCGCAGTTGTAGTCATCCATGCCGTAATAGGCCAGACGCTTGGAATCTGGCGCATCAGAGTCAAACGTGATCGTCGGAACGCCCTTGTCGGCCGCGGCGTTGATCGCACTGGTCAGCACCTTTGCATCTGTGCAGGAAAGTGAAATTCCATGCACGCCCGCCGCAACCAACTGTTCGACGAATTGAGCCTGCTGCTGGGCATCTTCGCTGGTCGGTGTACGCCAGTTGATGGTGATATCAACACCAAGCTTTGCCGAAAGGTCCTTCGCGGCATCGACTGCACCCGTATGTGCCGCCTGGAAGACCGGGTTGCTCTGGCTCTTGGCGATCACGCCAATGACGTATGACTTCTTTGCGCCCGTTGTTGCTGGAGCGGTTTCGGTTTTACCTGCTGTTTCCGGTGGGGCGACTTTCGGTCCAGCCGCTGCCGGACCGGGCGCGGCTGCCGGAGTTGTCGGCGCCGGGGCCTTCTTGTCATCACAACCACTCAGGAACATTGCGCCCATGGTCGCAACTGCTGCTAGCAAGATTCTATTTCTCAGTTTCATACACCAAATCTCCATTTTGAAAGTGGTCCCTTGTTGAACCAGATTTGTTGAACCAGATCGTACCGACACTTTTGGCCATCTGCTGAATCACCGTACCTGCCGCCCGCCAAGGCGAGTCTTGGTCTGATCGAGCACTACCGCGGCAATAATTGCCGCTCCCATGACGATCTGGGTATAGCTCTGAGGAATATCCAGAATGATCATCCCGTTGTTAATCAATTCAACGATAATCGCGCCGAGCACCGCGCCAAAGGCCGATCCGCGGCCGCCTGCCAGGGATGCCCCGCCGATCACCGCCGCCGCGATCACTCGTAATTCATAGCCGCGGCCAGAATCTGGCGCTGCTGCACCGAAATAGCCAATCGAAACACAGGCGGCAAGGCCCGCAAGAAGACCCATCAGGGAATACGCAATGATCTTCACTTTGCCAACCGAGATTCCCGCATATTTCGCGGCGACTTCATTGCCACCTATCGCCATGACCTGTCGGCCCAGCACTGTGGAAGTTAAGATCACGGTTCCAAGTAGACCAACCAGAACCATCGACGCCAGCGGCGCGGGATAGAGTCCCATCGCTTCGGCCTTGAAGAAACCTGTCGTGAATGCAGGTGGCAGTCCGGAAATCGACTGCCCTTGAGTGACGACAAACACAATTCCTGAGTATGCCGACATCATGCCCAGCGAGATAATGAACGGGTGTACGCGCAGGCCCACGATAAGCGATCCATTGAACGCACCCATCACTGCGCCAACCGTGCACGAAACCAGGAGCCCAATCCCAAGCGACGAAAACAGGCCCGCAGATTCAGGGCGGTCACCTTGCAGACGTTGAAGCGCCATTGCCGCGAGGATGCCGCACAGTCCGTAGATTGAGCCGACTGAGAGATCGATTCCGCCCATCGCGATGATCGCGGTCATTCCCACGGCCATGATGGCGATATAGCTCGCAGCGTTCAACACGCTCGCGAGATTCCCCAGATCAAGAAACTTGTTCACTGACTTCACCAGGATGAGCCGATTGCTCGCTCCATTGGCAACCAGTCTGGCGGTGGGAAAGTAGCTTGCTTTCCCATCGACAAGCACGACGGTTCCATTGCCCGCGTAGGAACGATTCAAGACGGTTCCATCGGGCGCTGGACTTGCGAGATTTGCAATCGCTTCCGCGGCATCGCCAGCACGTGTGACTTCAATCACGGAGCCGGAGATTTCACTTGCGGTGCTGGTTGCGGGAAGCTCAACTGGAAACTGCGCGAGCTTCTGACCGCCGCGAAACGTGAGGAGAATCGCAATCATTGCGATAACAAGGAGCAGGCCAGTTTCCTGAACCAGCAGCAGTCGCTTGAACCATGATTGTTTCTTACCGACACTCGAAGCATCGGGCAGATTCTTGACTTCACCCACGAATCGTTCCCTTCAAAACAGTTCGCCGAGTGTAGCCGAAATCGGCCCCGGCTGCGCTGCCTGGGCCTTAATCCATGGTGTAAACCTTGCGGCTGCGGTTTGCATTAATCACATTGACGGACTGGGCGGGGGCGGGCAGGCCTGGAAGCGGCGCTTTGAAGAACGTGTCATGAACGCTGCCGCTGATCAGCGCTGCGTGCCCATCTGCGAATACGAAATTGCCGCCATTAAGTCCGTGGTTGTCGTCTTTCCGGTACTTGCCTGAATTCGCCGTGTTATTTCCGGCACCATACCAGGCGGCTGTGCCGAAATCCCATTCATTGGTTTCATCGCCAAAGAGTGGCGGCGCGGTCACGATTTCGGGTTCGTCAGTCTTGAGGCCTGCAATGTAAAGATAGCTTACATTGTAATTCGTAACATCGTATTCGCTGCCTGGAGCCTTCGGGATTAATGGCACCCCGCCAATTGCGTTGGCGATCGAATTAATGCCGCTGTTCATCGGGCGCCAGTGGTAGTCCTGCTTGTCGGAAGGACAGACCAGGTGTCCAAACCCTTCGTTGTACGGCTTTAACAGTGCAACTTTGTTGTTGTCGTTATATTTTGCATCATCTTCGACAGCCGCACCCAGCCAGCCGCGAGCAGGATCAGCGGTTCCGCGGCCCTGGTAGAGACTCCAGAGCCCTGCAACGCCGCCGTATTGCCCTTGATTGGCCAAAAACCCGGCTGGCCTTTCAAAGTCGGCGCGTTCTGTGGTCGCAGGGTTAAACGGAAGCAGTGGATACCACCCCTTCCAGTCATTGGCGTACATCGTCATCGAAAGGCCAGTCTGCCGCACATTCGCGAGGCACTTTCCAAGCCTGCCCGTCTCGCGTGCTTTCGAAATCGCCGGGAGCAAGATCGAAATCAGCAGGGCGATGATTGCAATGACCACCAGCAATTCGATGAGCGTGAACGCACGCGAACAAGTGGCCGAAGATTCTCTCGATTGGGTGCGCATACAGATCCTCGAATGCAGAGTGCAAATCATAAATTAGCACAAACGGTAAACGCTTGCAATGACAATCCTATCCGTACACGGTTCGGTTCGGGTTGCCTGTTTCAGCGAGTTCTCGGATCGGGTTAAAAACCGAACAAACTCTTGGTTTTTTGGCTAATCAGGAGAAATTGACCGACTTTGCCACTTTTTCTCTTTCATGCTCTGCCGCTCTGCCTGTAACATATGAGGTATTCAGCCAGAATCGCATCCAGCAGCGCATCGTGCACTCTGGGGACTTTCACGCGACAAAGTTGAAGACAACTTGTTTTTCCCAGGAGGCGATCCGCCTCCGCATTTGATTCAGGAGTAGAGAATGAAAACGGTTTCGGTCACCTCATTGCTTATGTGCTGCGCTGGCCTCGCTTGCGCCCAACCCACCATCGACGGAAGCAAAGACGCTTCGTACGGCCCGGCTCAATGGGTAAACGCTGACAACCCAACCGGTTTCGGCGATAACGCCCCTGTCGGTGGCTGTAACGAAAACGATGTTGGCAACCCAGGCGCAGTCACCACTGGCATCGAATGGGCGATTCCGCTCACCGCCATCGGTAACCCAGCCGCTGCTGACATCAAACTCTCCGGTTTCATCACCAATGGCGGCTTTAACGACATGTCCAACCAGATTTTTGGCGGGCTTGCCGCTGGTACACAGAATCTGGGCGAGTCGCGTGCAGTCAACTTCACATCAATTGCTGGCACTCAGCACTTCAGTGGAATTACTGAAACCGCTGGCGTTGCCCCGGTAGTCGATGGAACACTGGATGCCTCCTATGGTGCGGCCAAGTTCATCCAAAGCGTTCGCACCGGTTACGGAGACAACACCAACGCAACCGGCGGCGCCAACGGCTCTGAAATCGATGCTGTCTACGCAACGGTCAAAGATGGCGTGCTCTACGTCATGATCACCGGCAATCTCAATTCCGACTTCACCAAGTTGAGTCTCTTCGTCGATTCGATCGCTGGTGGCCAATCAACCCTCGCGGCCGACAATCCCGATGTCGACTTCAACGGTCTCAACCGCCTTGGCGGCCCAGCGGCCGAAGGCGCTGGCGTGACTTTTGACACCGGCTTCACCGCTGACTACTGGCTCGGCGTCACCAACGGTGGCACCCCCACTCTCTATGCCAACTACGCCCGCCTGCGTCCAAGCGCTGGCGACCCGGGAGAAGGTTACTACATGGGCAGCCACGATGTCGGCGTTGGCGCGACTCTCGGCGGCGGCAACAACCCCAACAACATCAGCGTTGAAATCAACAATTCCAATATCGCCGGCGTCCCGGCAACTTGCCCACCCCCAACCGGAACAGTAGACTTCGCCGCGGGCAGCGAAATCGACGGCGTCTATGCGACAGCAGTTGGCAGCCGTCTCTATGTGCTCGTCACCGGCAACCTTCAGACAAATTTCAATAAACTCGACCTCTTCTTTGATGTCGATTCCACTACATCTGCCGCTGGCCAGAACACCATGCGGAACAACAACGTCGATATCGACTTCAACGGTCTGAATCGCTACGGCTCTGGCGCAGAAGGCACAGGCCTCACGTTTGACTCAGGCTTTACTGCTGACTACTGGGTTGGTGCAACCAACGGTGGCGGCGGCGCTGGCAACACTCAGATGTACTCTAACGCTGCGGTCCTCCGCACCGATGGCCCCATCCGTAACTTCAACGATGAGAATCTCGACTACGGCGCATACGACGGCGGCCCTCGCGCCTCGAACAACCCGATCGACTACGCTGGCACACGTCTTGACATACAGACAGGCGGCATCGCCAATCTCTTCTGCAACTACGCCCCGCGCTCCGCTCAGCTTGAGGTCTTCAACGTTCCAACCCCAATCGTAAACACCGATGCCTTGCGCATGTCCCTTGACAACTCCAACGTCCTGGGCGTCACCGGTACGACCTCTTCCGATGCTGCGGCTCGCGCTGTCAGCACCGGCTGGGAATATGAGTTCCGCCTCGATGAACTCGGCTGGGACCACTCTTCACCGATCCGCCTCGCAGGCTGGATCACCGATGGTGGCCACGGCTACATGTCGAACCAGGTCATCGGTGGTCTTCCCGCCGGTGCAGCAAACATGGCTGAAGTTCGCGCAATCGACTTCAACGCTGTCGCTGGCACTCAGTACATCACTCTCAACGTCAGCCCCTGCGCTGGCGACTTCAACGCCGACACCGTCGTTGACTTCTTCGACTACCTCGACTTCGTCGACAAGTTCTCGGCCAACGACACCCGCGCCGATTTCAACCTCGACGGCGTCATCGACTTCTTCGATTACCTCGACTTCGTCGATGCGTTCTCGGTCGGCTGCTGATTGCTGATCGCAGTCTGAAAATCAACCCCGGGCCCGTGCCCGGGGTTTTTCTTTTTACACCTTGGGCTGCTGCTGCGTTAAGCAGTGAATCGACCCCAGTCCCCAGATCAGTTCCCAGCAATCGATCGAAATCACTTTGTGCTTCGGCATCGCTTTTTGCATTATTTCCGCGGCCAACTGATCCCGCTTCTTATTGCGATACACCGGCAATAACACCGCCCCATTCACAAAATAGAAATTCGCATACGTCGCTGGCAGCGGCTGTCCGTCATACTCAACTCGACCCGGCATCGGCAGCGTGATGATTTCAAATTTCTTTCCATCCTGATCCCGCGCCAACTCAAGCCGCCGCAGATTGTCCTTCAGCAACTTGTAATTGTGATCCTTTGGATCTTCTTCAATCGTTGTCACAATCGTTCGCCGGTCGATGAACCGCGCCAGATCATCAATGTGCCCATCGGTATCATCGCCGACAATCCCATCACCCAGCCACACCACATGCGACTGCCCGTAGTAATCCTTCAGGTACTTCTCAATCTGCTTCTTCGTCAAATTCGGATTGCGGTTCTTATTGAGCAGACACGACTCGCTGGTCATCACCGTGCCCGCACCATTAAACTCAACCGACCCGCCTTCCATGATCACTGGCACGCCCTTGTGCTTGGGATAAAACACGCCCGCACAGTTCCCCTCAATCCCCGACTTCCCATCCTTCATCAATTCCGCAATCCGCGTCGGCACATTGTCATCAGAATCAAACGGCGGATACTTCCCGCCCCACGCATTAAATCCCCAATCGACAATCGCCATCTCTTTCTTGCCGCCGCGCCCTTCGCGCACTATAAACGCCGGCCCATGATCGCGACACCACGACTCGTTCGTCGGGATGTGATGAAACCGCACGTGCTTCCCGATCGCCGCCTTGGGCACACCCCCCGCCACCAACTGCGCGCTCACAATCCGCCGCCAGTTGCCATTTGGCACATTGATATGCACCAGTTCCCGCGGCACGATTTCGCGAATGAACGCCGCTACGTTCGCAAGGTCCGGGTGACATTTATCCGGGACCCAAAACCCCACCAGCACCCGGCAACTTAACCCCCTTTACGAAAGCGCACCCC
>CAZAEQ010000071.1:0-13005 GCA_964484185.1 uncultured Phycisphaeraceae bacterium | reverse complement strand
CACCGGTGTTTCACGAGTGGGGTTTCATGCCTGCGTGAATCGGTACCTCTGTAACTGCAGCGAAGTCGTATGGCTCTGTCTTCGTGGGATATGGAGACAACGGTGGCGCCATGTTCACGCCTGGTCCATATCGCGCGTTTCGCTGGACAGGCGGCACGTATCAAGTCCTTGGGCTGCTTGCTGGTGCTCCGAGCAATGGAATAAGTTATGCCCGCGCTGTGAGCGAGGATGGCACGGTGGTGGTGGGAGAAAGCAGCACGGCAACGTCCCAATCCGCGTTCATCTGGCGCCAGGATCTTGGCATGATGAATCTCTCGACACTGCTGGGTTGGCTCGGTGTCAATCTTACCGGATGGTCTAACCTCGCTGAATGTCACGGAATCAGCGCTGATGCAACCGCGCTCTGCGGCACGGGCATTTTTAACGGTGTCAGCCAGGGCTTCGTGGTTCGCGGGCTGCCCAAACTCTGCGGCCCGCTGCTCATTGCACAATCAAATGACACGGCCCAATGTACGGGCACCAGTCACTCACTGTACGTCAGTGCGTTCTGTCCGCCATTCTCGACATATCAGTGGTATCAGCAATTCGGCGTCTTCCCGCTCTACTTCATTCTTCCGCTTTCTGATGGCATCAGCCACACTGGCACCAACACATCCGTTCTCATATTCAATTCCGTCCAACCTGAGGATACCGGCCAATACCTGTGCATCATCAGCGGCGGATGTGCCAGCGTCAGCTCCAGTGTCGTCACCCTGTCGGTTCTCTCCGCTCCTGTAGTCACTCTTCAACCGCCGCTTGATCTGGCTCCCTGCGGGAAGGGGCCCGTCACTCTCACGGTCGCAGGCAGTTCCGATGCGGGCACGATTTTCTATCAGTGGCAGGCTGAAGTACCGTTCATGAGCAACAACTTTGTCAACCTGATTCCGACGGTCAACCCCGGTATTGCTACCGCCGCCGGCACCGCGACGCCGTCAGTCACACTGTCTGATTTCTTCTTCACCGGTGCCACGACCTACCGCTGCCGCCTCACCAATTCCTGCGGCGTTTCCTATACGCAGTCAACTCTCATTGTCCCGTGCTTTGGCGATTTCAATTGTGATGGCAGCGTTGACTTCTTTGACTATCTCGACTTCGTCGATTCCTATTCGGCAACCGGACCGGATGCTGATTTCAATCACGATGGCAGCATCGATTTCTTTGACTATCTGGACTTCGTAGATTCCTATTCGGCAGGTTGCTGAACCTAACACAAATTTGAGTTTTCCCTCCCAGGCTTTGGATCCACGTGGTCCAGAGCCTCTTTCTTTGAATGGACATGCGAACAAAGTGCTTCCATGGAGTACCTTTCCCTGATTGATCCAATCTAACTTGCGTTCTCGGTCCCAACCTGCGATACTCAGCGTGGAGGGCAAGAGTGTCTTCGCCCTGTGTTCGAAAACTGCGAAGGGGAGTATTTACATGAATCGTTTTGTTGTTCTTGGAACTGTTTGTCTTGCATCTGCCGCCAATGCTCAGCTTATTGCCGATTTTGAGAGCCCGGCGTTCGTCGGGTCGGCGAGTGGCGTCCTCGTCAGTAATCAAGGGGGCTGGTATCTCCCGTCAGTTGCCGGCGCTATTGACCAGTTGGTCTTTACCTATGCAGGAAACGCCTTGGGAATTGCTGCCAATCCGACCGGTGGCTCGCAGTTTCTGGCGGGCCGTAGCTCTGGTGGCACGGCCCTGGCGCGGGCACAGCACGATTTTGATTTCTCCACCGCCAACACCTGGACACTTGCCCACGATTTCGCGTGTGCGTATGACGGCATTACTCCGATCACACCCAATCTCGCCAGCTTTTCGCTGAATCACCCATCGCTCCCAAGCGGATACAAGCAATACATCGCTCTTCACAATTTCATGGACACAAACGATGCGACTTTGGGTTGGAAGCTTGAGTTCAATGTTTCTGATGCCGCGGGCCTTGCACTGCTCAATCAGAGCCCTGGCGCGGAATTCATGAATCTCCTCTACAACCACTGGTACCGCGAATCGGTCACAGTTGATTTCAGCACGAACAGGATCACAAGTATCAGCTTGACCGACCTCACCACCAACGTGACCGTTACCGCAACTCCGGACTGGTACGTTTCCGGCGGCGCATCCAGCACACTGCCTCTTCCTCCGTCAGTGCGCTTCTTTGCTGGCGGTGCAACCGCGGGAAGCATCGCAGCTTTCGATAATCTGTCCGTGACCTCCTCTGGATGTGCCGCTGACTTCAACGGTGACGGTGTTGTCGACTTCTTCGATTACCTTGATTTCGTGGACGCATTCTCGGCAAATGCCCCTTCTGCAGACTTCAACAACGATGGCGTCATCGACTTCTTTGACTACCTCGACTTTGTTGATGCATTCGCTGGCGGCTGCTAACTCACTTTGCTATTCCCCCTCATACCCCGCGTGGTGCGGGGTTTTTTTATTCTCAGAACTAAATCGGTCTTCGCCCTCTTTCGTCACTTCAGCATTGCGGCCCATGTATTGATTTTTAACTCCATATTTCTGGAAGCTGGACTCGGCAGTTGGTTGCTGGCAGGCACGCCTTCAGATTACTGATCAATTTCGCGGTTGGCCACCTGCGAGATTCGATTGTCTGTCCGGCGGTCGGCGTCCTAACCTCTGGGCCTGGGAATGACTGCCACACACTCAAATGTCGATCAGCGCACTGTCTCTTCAAGAGCCGGCGCGGCTCTGGGTAAACTCGGGCCGTTCCTGGCTCTTGTATTGCTCATCATCGTCGGCGGCATTCTCGACAACATAGTCAACGACCCCGACTCACGCAAGTTTCTGTCCGTTGCCAACTTCTTCAACATCCTGCGCCAGAATTCCTTCATCGGAATCGTCGCGCTCGGTATGACCTTCGTCATCATCCTCGGCGGCATTGATCTCGCCGTTGGCTCGGTGGTCGCCTTTTCCGGCGGCCTGGCCATTATGGCGATGAACCAAGTTGCTCCCCAAGGCTCACAAGCCGCGATCGCCATGGCAATCGTCATGGCCCTGGCAATCGGCACCCTCTGCGGCTGGCTCCATGGCATCGCCATCACCAAAGGCCGCATCACCCCATTTATCGCCACGCTCGGCGGCATGGCAATCTGGCGCAGCGCCACCCTCACAATGTCCGGCGCAGGCGAAATCCGCTCTGCCATTCCCAGCTTTGGCACAATCGGCTCGAGCGGATTCAACCTGCCTCTGCCTCAATTCCTCACCGATCACATCGGCGTTATTCGAATCGCCAACCCAGTTCTCGCATTCTTCATCCTCGCCATCATCGGTGCAATCATCCTGCGTCGTACTACTTACGGCGTCTCCGTATACGCAATCGGCGGCAATTCCACCGCCGCGCTTTACTCAGGTCTCAAAGTCGATCGCCTCAAGATCATCACCTACTCACTCTGCGGTCTGTTCTGCGGCATAGCTGCTCTCTTCAACGCCTCTCGCCTCGACTCAGTCAGCAGCAGCGGCACCGGTGTGCTCTATGAACTCGATGCCATCGCCGCAGTAGTGGTGGGTGGTGCAAGCATGGCGGGTGGCCGCGGGCGGATGCTCGGCACGGTGATCGGCGTGCTCATCCTGGGCGTCGTCAACAACATGCTGAACATGATCGGCTCTCCCGATGCCATCGCAAAGCTCGGCCTTCATCACATCGGTCTGGCAAATGTGAACATTGCCCACTTGCAGGGGCTGGTCAAGGGCGTTATTGTCATCGCCGCGGTACTCGTTCAACGGGGCCGAATTGGATAGGTTTAGGTCAAGCAAGGAATCAACCATGAAAAAGCTCATCGCCGTACTTGTCTGTTCAGCTGGTTTCGTTGCAGGTGCCGGCGCTCCGGCGATCGCGCCAACGCTTGCTTCAACTACACATGAAACCCACGCTCAACCCGCCGCGAAGAAAGTCCGCATCGGCATTTCGATTCCCGCTGCCGATCACGGCTGGACTGCGGGAATTGGCTGGTGGGCCAAGCGCGCGATGGACCTCTACCCCGAAATCGAGTGGACCTTAACCACGGCCGACAAGCCTGAAAAACAAATCGCCGATGTCGAAGACATGCTGGTCAAAGGAATCGATGGCCTCGTCATTCTCGCAACCGAGTCTGCGCCCGTCACGGCCGTTGCCAAGAAAGCTCACGAAGCAGGCGTCTTCATTGTTAACGTCGATCGCGGCTTCACCGAACCCGGCATCGCCGACATCTTCCTCGAAGGTGACAACAAGGCCTTTGGCCGCAAGAGTGCGGAATTCATCGTCAAGAAACTTAATGGCAAGGGCAACGTCGTCATCTTGTCGGGCATCCCCTGCACCGTTGACACCGACCGCGTGAACGGCGGCATGGAAGTCTTCAAGCAGTATCCCGACATCAAAGTGCTCGCGCAGCAGCCCGCAAACTGGAATCGCCAGAAGGGCCTGGAAGTGATGGAGAACTTCCTCACTCGTTTCCCCAAGATCGATTGCGTCTGGGCAGGCGATGACGATGTGGCCCTGGGGGCAATCAAGGCCATCAAAGAATCAGGCCGCGAAAAAAGCATGTTCGTATTCCCGGGCGCTGGCATGAAAGATGTCGTCAAAATGGTCATGGACAAAGACCCGCTCATTCCCGCCGACATCACCTATTCACCCTCAATGATCGCCGCAGGCATCCATACCGCGGTCGGTGTCTTACGCGATGGCAAAAAGGCGAAGGTCATGGAGTTCATGCCACGCCATTTGATGATCGATGTCGAACTGATCACGCCAGAAAACGCCAAACAGTTCTATTTCCCCGAAGCCGTCTATTGAGCCTCTAAAACAGGGTTTTGTACGCGATATACGCGGTTTTCGCTGAAAATTCAGCATTTGCAAACGGATCGACCTATCCTTATGCATGTTCGTTGATCGCGCAGAACTCAAACTTAAAGCTGGCAATGGTGGTAACGGTTGCGTCTCCTTCCGCAGGGAAGCACGCATCAACAAAGGTGGCCCCAACGGCGGCAACGGTGGCAAAGGTGGCGACATTGTCCTCGTCTGCGAAGACGGTATGGGCACGCTCTATGACTACCGCGGCCGCCTGATGGTCAAGGCCAAAGATGGTGAACAAGGTGGTCGCAAACAGTGCACCGGCGGCGATGCTCCCGATGAACTGGTGAAACTGCCCGCTGGCACGCAAGTCTTTGAAGCCAAGACCGGCGAACTCCTGGCCGATCTCAAATCCGGCGACCGCATCATTCTCTGCAAAGGCGGCGAGGGCGGCTTCGGTAACGAACACTTCAAGACTTCAACGAATCAATCGCCGCGCACAGCGGAACCGGGCGAAGTAGGACAGGAATATCACGTTCGTCTCGAACTCAAACTGATTGCCGATGTCGGCCTGGTCGGAAAGCCCAACGCGGGCAAGAGCACCTTGCTCAAGGCAATGACGCGTGCAAATCCAAAGATCGCAAATTACCCATTCACCACACTCGCCCCGCAGCTCGGCATCAGCGAACTGGAAAATGGCAAGCGTTTCGTCATCGCTGATATCCCTGGCCTCATCGAAGGTGCGAGCGCTGGCGCCGGGCTGGGCTTGGATTTCCTGCGCCACGTTGAACGTACACGCGTCATCGTCCACTTGCTTGATCTTGTGCCGCAGGATGGCTCAGATCCCGTCAAAAACTACAAGAACATCCGCAAGGAATTGAAGAAGTACTCCAAGCAGCTCGATGCAAAAGAGGAACTGGTTGTGCTCAACAAAGCCGACCTGGTGCCCGATGCCAAAGCCCTGAAAAAGCAGGTCACCGCAATCTGCACCAAGCTCAAACTCGATCCCAAGAAAGATATCCTGGTCATTTCCGGCGCAACCCGCCAGGGCCTTGATGATCTCTCCACTCGAGTCTGGAAACTCCTGCATCCCCGCGGCGGCGGCAAGACTCCATCCTGGAAAAAGAAGCAGGAAACCGCGCTCGTCTGATTTATCAGATCGCGCCCTTCTGATCAGTTGCGAGATTCTCAATCAACGAGATCAGCGGCGAGTAGCACGAATACACCGTCACCAGCACCAGCAAGATCGCAATCAGAAACATGAGCAGTACCAGGAACCGACCAATCGTTCGAGTTCCCGGTGCAATTGACATGAGTCCGATCGGCAAAGCGACCAGGAACACCAGCGGCACAAGCACGACCCACAATCCGATGCTGCCTCCGCTGCCACCCCCGCGAACAAGGTCGGCTGTTCTGAAAAACGCTACTTGCAATCCTGAGAGCTTGAGTCCAAAATCTGCGACGATCGCCTGGAATTTGGGCGCGACGAAAACCATGATCGCGATCACTCCAAGAAACGCGAGTATCGTCGAAAGGAACATCGGCCCCAGTAGTAAGATCGATATCGCGCGACTCGCGGCGATGGGCGCGACCGTCTGCGTGATGGCTGTGTGAGAGGTGGGAGTGTTCATATCGCCAATATACCAGATTTCAGCGGCGAAAGCAGCGCAAGCCACTCCGCATTTCCCGTAGATTTCTCTTTGCCGCCTCGAATCGGTGAAATCGTGAGCCCTTGAAGCGTCACGCCCAACGCCGGAAACTCTGCAACCACCCGATCGGTAATGTCCTTCGCAACCGCATCATCAATCACGCCTTTGGGCCCCAGCTCAATTCCATATTCCTTGGCCTCATAGTGCGGCTTAATGAGTGTGATTATCCTGCCGCCTTCCCGCAGCCATTTCAGTGCCGCCGGAATAAGTCTTCGCTGCGTCGTCCACCCAAGATCAACCACCACCAGATCAACGCCGCCATCCGGCGGCACCGCAAACAACGCATTTGTTCGCTCTGTCACCACCACCCGCGCATCTTTACGCAGTTTCCACGCCAGTTCCCCATACGCAGTATCGACGCTGTGTACCTTCGCCGCGCCTGCCTGCAACAGACAATCCGTAAACCCGCCAGTCGAACACCCAAGGTCCGCGCACACCATACCAACCGGCGAAATCGCAAACTCTTTCAGTGCATGATGCAGCTTCTGCCCGCCCCGCGACACAAATGTTGGAGGTTCGCCTTGCAACGCAATCATCCAAATGCCGTCGGAATTCCCACAATCGCAACATTCAGCGCATCCGCCGCATCAATCACACGCTTCTTATCAATCATGATGCAATCGCCTGCCGCAAGCGCCAGACACCCCGCACCCGCCGCGTGCAAATTCTCAATCGTGCGCACACCAATCGTCGGAACATCTGACCGTCGGTCATGCCCCGGTCGCGAACCCTTGCAAAGCGTCCAGCCCTTCGCGCGGCAGAGTTGTCCCGCACGCTGAATCATGCGATCTGTTCCTTCAACCGCTTCAACCGCGATAATGTCCAGTTCGCGTACCGCCACCGCTTGCCCAATATCCAGCCGCATAATCTGCATCAGCATCGGCCACGCAAATTCAAAATCAGCTCGCTGCATCGCTGTCGGCTGGCGGCGTGTCATCACCCCAGGCGTCGAAAGCTCTTCACTGATGGGCGATGTCGAATCCAACAGGGCAACTCCGTTTCTATCCAGTTCTTCCGCAATCGCGTTTAGCAGTGCATGCGACCGAGCATCTTTGCGCATGTACTTGTAATACCCAATAATGGTACGGAGGTCCGGGATGTTCCTGACCGCCCGGAACGGGTCGTGCATTAACTTGGCTTTATCAACCTTTCCAACCATGATCGCATGCCGCACACCCATCCGCCCAAGCAACTTGCCCCATGAACCAACCCGCAGAACACCCACCTCGCGAAAAGAGCTGCAAAGTGTCGGGAGTTCCGGCTCCCATTGACCAGACAGTCCCAGGCAATGGATCGGATGCCCCGTGCTTCGCAGCGACCGGGCAATGATCACCGGCAGCTGCCCGCCGCCAGCGATCAACCCGATTGACACGGGTGGTGGCGGCAGGTCTGGCAGAATCGTGAGTACGCCGGTATGGCTGGTGGCACCTGACATTGAAGGGTCTAAGTCTATTCGCCGACTTGCCGCCGCGCCTCTAAGATCACCAGAACATGGCAACTGGCCCAATCGAACCTGGCAAACTGGATATTACCGATAACGCGGATCAGCAGGAGCGTGCGTTGGCTGGCCGGCCCTTTCTGCGTGTCTTCTTCGCCTGTGCAAATCAATACGTCCGAGTCTACCGCGACCCAAGCGTCACCAGCTACTTAGCGCGATGCCCAAAGTGCGGCGAGTCCAAGCGTTTCATGGTCGCACCCGGTGGCACCGAGCAACGCTTCTTTTCCCTCACCTGCAAGTAAATTTGCCCGCAAATTCACCCGCAGTTGCCTGTTGAGTTCATCCCCCGCGACGTAGACTTACGCCGCATGGCAGCACTCTCCTCGTTTCCAATTTCCAGACCCACCGGAACCTGTGCCTCGACCGGAGTAGCAATCAGTCCAGGCGACTCATTTGTCGCCGCTCTGGTAGAACGTCAGGGCGAAGAAGGTCTTGAACGCCTCGACTTCTCCATAGAAGCCTGGTTACGCGGCGATCGTCCCAAGCCCCCGCTCTGGCTCTTTGCGTCTTGGCGCGCAGTCGCCGGTCGCGCTGAAGAAAAACGTGCCCAGTTCACCATGGGCGATGAAGAACTCATCGAACTCTTTGAACAATTGGCCGATGCCAGCGATCTCAAGCGTCAGGCCTTCCGATTCCTCCTCACGCTCCTGCTCATTCGCAAGCGACTGCTTAAGTATGAAGGCACTCGCGCAGGAATGATGCTCGTCCGCCGCAAAGATGCCCTTCCTCAGGAACCGGTCATGGAAGTGATCGACCCGGGTACTGCGCCAGAAGCTATTTCCGCCGCGATCGAACAACTCGGCGCAGTCATGGATCTCGGGGCCAATGCTGTGGGCGCTGGCGGCGAAAAGAAATAGCCAAAAGGGCTTTAGGCTACTTGCATGAAGACCACCCTCAATAGAGCGATTGTGTCGGGATTGGCTTTGGTCGCCGTGTTTTTAAGTGGCTGTAACAAAGACTCCAAAGTAAGTGATCACTTTGAAAAAGGAAGTACTGTCACGCGTATCGGTGAGCCACTCAGGTTCCTCGATCTCGCAAGGAAGTACAACCAGCGCGTGACAAAACTCTCTTCGCTCTGGTCACGCGCAGATATCCGTTTGGAGTACGTGAACGATGAAGGTGAGCGGCAGCGCGATGAAGCTGAAGCCACGCTGCAATTCGAACTTCCCAGCAAATTCAGCTTCATGATCTCCAAGTTGTCAGATCACTACTTCACGCTCGGCTGCGATGATCAAAAATACTGGTGGATCGATCGCAAGGACACCCCCCCAACCGTGATTTTCGGCCGTCACGCCCAGGCAACACGCAAGAAAGCCGCATTGCTTGGCGTGCCACTTCTGCCGCGAGAAATGGTCGAGTGTCTGGGTGTCACGCCGCTGGCAACTTCAGGTCTACCGCCGGTCACCAAGTGGTCTGCGCTCAAGCAATGGGTTGTGTTCACACTACCTGCAAAGGCGGCCGACGGCGGAACGATCGAATACTGGGTTGATCCAGAGACAGCTGATCCCGGCCGAATTCGGATGTTCGATGTCAAGGGAATAGTGACTGTTGATTGCCATCACCAGGAACCAGCGCTGGTCAAAGTCGGCGCACGGTTAGATGACGCCACTCGCACAGCATCAAAACTAAAAGTCTTTGTGCCTCTGCGGGAGACGATTTTGACGATCACCTTGAATTCAATGGAGAACCGTTCGCTCAAGGGAAGCAAAGCATTCGATCTCGCCGCTCTTAAGCAGGCATATCGCATTGAACGGGAGATAGATGTGGACGAAGTTGAAGCAAAGAAAAACTCTGCTGCTCCAGCAGGAGCGTCTAAATGATGATCTTCCGACTGCTGGCAATTCTCGTGGTTGTCCTCTCTACCTTCGCGGTCCACGCGCGCGACAACTCGCCGATTTCGACGTTCGGTGTCGATACATCTGTAGCCCCGGCGCCTGGTCATGGCTGGACCCTTCAATTTGATGCGGAACTGAAAGATTGGATTTTGGTGCATATTCCGCCCCGCGGCGGCGTCGGTCTCCCTGCCGCGGAAGATGGCTCAATTCGTCAGGTCCTTCGCCTCTCGGCAACCCCCGCAAAGTTGGTTGGTCTCGCCGCTGTCGAAGATTCAGTATATGTTCTCTTAGATGATATTATAGATGGCATACCCCAGCGTCGGGTCATGATGACACGGGCAGTGAAAGCAGGCCTCGGGTATGTCTACGACCCCGCTGGCCGATTGGCATCAGTGCCCAAGTTAGATGCCACAGGTGAAATCGAAGGTTTCTCAGGGACCTGCCTGGGCCCTGCAATAGCAATCGGTGGAAGCCCGCCGGAGACGCGTGTTGTCAAGATTCTCGTCAACGGAAAGTGGTTGTCGTATCCAATCCCGCGTAATCTCATGGCTGCGGGAAGCTTGACGTTGGTCCCAGATCAGTCTGGCCGTCTGGCGTTGTTTAACACCCAGACTCGCGAACTATTTCTCTCGACGCCCAGGCTCGAATCAAAGGTCGAAAAAGACTCTGCCGAGCCCGCATTCATGACCCCGCAGTGGAGCAGTCGCCAATTGGGCTCTCTCCCCTCTGGCACAGAAATTATCGCAGTCCTGGGTACCGAAGTTCTCGCAAGCGATAGTTCCTCCGGCGTAATCAACCTTCTCCGCGGCGGGCAAACTGTCCGAACCTTGACCACTGTCGCCGCCGCTCCCTCCGGTGCAGCAGTCGTCGTCCTGCCTGCATCCGGTCGCGCTGTGGTACTCTGGTCAGAAATAAAAACACTTCCTGGAGGCAAGGTCGCTCAACACACCGAGTTGTCTGAGCTTTCAATTCACCTTGGCACAGAGTTCTATCGTGGTCCATTGCGCAAACCTGCGCCGATAAGCGTCGATGACCTCCGCTTGCTGGTCGTGCTCCTCATCGCCTTCATGGGAAGCATTCTCGTCGTACTTCTGCGGCCAATTCCAAAGGGAATTGAACCAGTCCTGCCCGAAGGCGCATCACTCGCCGAGCCCAGCCGACGCGTTCTCGCCGGGCTTCTCGACTTTGCAATCGCAAGCACGATCACATTGAAGGCGTTCGATGTGTCTATCGAAAACCTGACTTCTATCAACCTGTGGCTCTCCATGACCGGCATCGAAATGGTGCTGTCAATCTTCATTGTCGGATTCATTCTGTCGACAATGGGCGAATCAATGATCGGCCGCTCCCTGGGCAAACTCTTCAGCGGCTGCGAAGTCATCAGCCTCCGCAAAGTCGAAGGCGTCGAAGGCGAACAGGCAACCTTCCGTCAGATCCTTATCCGCAACGCAATCAAATGGCTCATCCCGCCAATCGGAATGTCAATCCTCTTCGATTCCAACCTCCGCCACCGCGGCGACCTGCTGTCCGGAACAGCAGTAGTAGTGTGGGCACCGGAAGAAGAAGATGAATCCGACGGCCCGGGCTGAACTGCGGGTCAGGTTGCCACGAGTTAGTGTCAGGTTGCCATGGCAATGTGGCAATCTGAGGAAGAAGTGCTTTGCGGAATACCAGTGCGGAGTTCTGAGTGTGGAGTGCCGAGTTCGGAGGGGAGCGCCCAGAACCAGGTGCGGGATTTCGCGGGTGTAGTTTCGGTGGGGGTTTGATTTGGGGTGGCGCGTTGGATTGAGAGGATGCCGATTTCAGCTTTGGCGCGGTTGAGGGTGCGTTCGCTGATGCTGAGAGATTTGGCGAGTTTGATGATTTCGCGTGCAGGACGTTCGCCGCCGGATAGCTCGGTGATGAGAAATTGAACGGCAGCGTTGAGTTGGAAGGACTCGTGCGCCGAGGGCTGGCGTTGGAGGCGGCCTGCTATGCGGTCAACACGAGATTTACTGCGCTCAATAAGGTTGAGGATTTTGAGGTAGGTTCCGGCGACGAAAGTGGGGGTCGGGGTGCCGCCGCGGGTTGGGGCTGGACGGTCAGGATCAGGAGCCAGGAGCGTTTGCAGGTGATGGGTGAGCGTGCACTGCTGGAGGATGGCGTAGGAGTCGAGACGGGACGAGAGATTGGGGTCTTGAAAGGTGGTTTCTTTGCCGGAAAGATAGGTGTCTTCGAGGCAGGCGACGAGGTCGATGAATGGATTGGGTTTGGTGTTCATAAAGATAGTTTAGCGAACAGAAGGCGTCTGTCAAGGCGAATGAGAGGCGAATTTTGTGGAATTCTGGCTAGGTGTGGTTATAGGACATACTAGTGAGTGTTTAAGACAGAGGTTGGAGTGGGAAATGGGCAATCATGAATAGGAAACAACGGTAGTTGCGGTGCTGGTTCGGAAAGCCAGATGTGATTGACAGGTCGGACTTGATGGGGCGCACAGTCCGGACTTGAACGCGCGCGAACTCTTGGCTGATTCAAAAGATGATATATATAATAAAAGTTTTTCCGGACGTGAACCACGGGGAGTGTCGCCCGAATACACTGCCAGCCTGCCCCCCCCTTGTGATACGGGGCCGTGGTTTCACGGGGAGCGTCGCTCGAATACACTAGTAGGCGACACCCTGCGCAGCCGTGGACTGCCGTGGTTTCACGGGGAGCGTCGCTCGAATACACTAGAATCTTTAAAAAGAGTAGAGTCGGATAAGCCGTGGTTTCACGGGGAGCGTCGCTCGAATACACTCACGCTCACGCGCGTAGCCGCAACCGATCAGCCGTGGTTTCACGGGGAGCGTCGCTCGAATACACTCCAGCCCCTCGGCGGCACGCTCTCGCTCATGCCGTGGTTTCACGGGGAGCGTCGCTCGAATACACTGCACTTGCGGCAATGTCAAGCGAACAATTCGCCGTGGTTTCACGGGGAGCGTCGCTCGAATACACTCCGCCGCACGGACGCCCCGATCGTCGAAAGGCCGTGGTTTCACGGGGAGCGTCGCTCGAATACACTCACCACCCCCGGATTCTGGACATGGTGTTCGCCGTGGTTTCACGGGGAGCGTCGCTCGAATACACTGGGCAACCGCCCAACACGCTGCCGGTGCACGCCGTGGTTTCACGGGGAGCGTCGCT
>CAZAEQ010000070.1:0-13974 GCA_964484185.1 uncultured Phycisphaeraceae bacterium | reverse complement strand
TCGATCCTCGCACCGGCGAGCCGCTTGGTCCGGGCGCAGTCTTCGAAGGTCCCTTCGGCGATCACACTGGTTTCTACTCCATGCCCGATCGCTACCCGCTGCTCGAAGTCTCTGCCATCACGCATCGCCGCGAAGCTGTCTATCCAACCACCATCGTCGGCCTCCCGCCGCAGGAAGACTACTACCTCGGCAAAGCAACCGAGCGACTCTTCCTGCCACTGCTCAAGACGCTTGTGCACGACATCGAAGACTACGACCTCCCCATGTTCGGTGCTTTCCACAACGCTGCGTTTATCAAGATCAAAAAGGCGTACCCGCTGCAAGCCCGCCGCGTCATGCACTCAATCTGGGGCGCGGGGCAGATGGCCTGGACCAAGAACATCTTTGTCGTAGACAGCGATGTCGATGTTCACGACACCGCCGCCGTTCTCAGCGCGGTCGCCAAAAACTGTCACCCTGGCCGCGGCATCGAAACCGTCAACGGTCCGCTCGACATTCTCGATCACGCCGCTCCGCGTCTGGGCGCAGGAATGAAAATGGGATTCGATGCAACGCGCCCAATTCCAGGTGAAGAGGTCGCGGGAATTCCAATCGATGAATCGGCGCCGCCGCCATTGTCACCGCTTGACCTTGCAAGTCTGGAATCACAGCTTGCCCGAATCAGCGGCGTTTCAGCCGCAGCAATTCCCCAATCCTGCGGCACGGGCTGGGCGTTTCTGACCATCACCAAAGAAGCGCCCGGTGATGGCATTCGTATTCTAAAAGAAGCTCTTGCTCAGTGCCACGGCCACCAGTTCCCGCGCTTCATCATCGCAGTGGGGGAGGGAGTCGACGCTTCCAACTTCGATCAAGTCATGTTCCACTTCTGCGCCAATTGCGATGCCAGCAGAGACAGCATCGAACAACGAGTCGATGCCGGCCACATCATCCGTCGCGCATTCGATGCAACATCAAAAGTTCCTGCAGAAGCCCGCAACGGCCAACCAGTCCGAGCCTGGCCACCAATCATCGCAATGGATGAGGCGACTCAATCCAAAGCAAAACACCTGCTCGATTGAATGTCTTTGATTTCCTAATGCCTAATGCCTAGTGCCCAGTGCCTAATGCCTGTATTGTCCAGAGCGACACACTGGACCCATCTCTTCACCCGCCTTGCCCAATCGCCGTTTCGCCGCGCTTCGTCAGCCACTTATCAATCACCTGCACCACGCCCTCATGCAGCTTCAGCGCTGAGCGATCCTCTTCATCCTTCTCCGCGTTGTTCACAAGAATGCTGAACGCGACCTTGCGACCGGTGTCTTTGTTGATCACATATCCCGAGAGGCAGCGCACTCCCGTGATATACCCGCTCTTGGCACGCAGCTCATTCTTCAGTTTTACATCCGCGAATCTTCTCTTCAGCGTTCCCTCACCCGTTGTTGCCAGGCTCTCAGTAAACATCTCCGCGATCTTCGCATCTTTCGCGACAGCCTTCAGCCAGTGCGTCATTGTCTCAGGCGCAACCTGATTCAATCGACTCATGCCCGATCCATCCGCCAACGTCGTAGTTGCCGCAAACCGCGGCCCGAGCTTTTCTGTCAGCAGCATGCGAGTCACCGCACTGCCATTTGACCAGCTCCCCGGCTCCTTGGTCACTTCATGCCCGATGCGCTTGCAGAACGCTTCCGCATACAGGTTGTAACTGTCGGCGTTGCACCGCTTCATGGCATCTTCAAGCGTCGTGGTGATCGCCGCCAGCGTGCGGCCTTTGGCGAGTTGTTCATCTTTCCCCACAAGGCGAATCGAAGGTGTACTTCCTTCGATCCGCTCCAGGTTGGCGATCTTCACACCCTTCTTGATCAACTCTTCTCCCAGCAACTGCGCAAAGAAAAGCCCGGACTCATGAATCGTGACTTTGTCTGACGATGCACTCCGCAGTTCACCAGTCAGCAGAAACCGGTTTGAATCAGAAATGCGATCGAGTCCAATCCGCTGCGGACCGCTGGTGATAGTCTTAGCTTTGTTGTCAATCTCAATCCATCGCGCTGATGGCTCCAGCGTCACGCCCGGCGTGCGGCCGTTGCTCGTTGGCTGAAAGAAGAAGCTGACTGTGTTGGTATGAAAGTTCACGCCGCTGACTTCGCAGCAATACCAGTTGCGAAGCTGTTCCTTGGGCCACGATGGGTGGACATACTCGCGATCAAAAACGCGGTCGTCAACTACCACTTCCTGAATCTGCTTCACGCCCGCCTTCACCACCGCATCGGCCAGCACTTCAATCAATTGTCCCACCGAGAGCTTGGGTGATGACTGCTCAAGAATCTCATTGTCGCCAAGCGCCGGGTCGCCATCGCCCAGGATCACCAGCTTGTCGCCCACCAGCCGCAACTCTGTCCGAAACGCAAAGTCGGTCCCCAGCGCCATCAGCGCTGCGCCCGATGTCAGCACTTTCATGTTCGATGCGGGTATAAAGAGATCGTTCGCATGATGGTCCGCCAGCGTCTCGCCACTGGTCACATCCACAATGCTCACGCCCACCTTGGCATTGCTCAGTTTCAGCGGCAGCATCACGCGTCGCACATCATCGTTCAGCGACTGCCCCGCGGCCGTCATTGCCAACGCCGCACTTGCCACAAGCGCAACCAATCCCGCCAGTCTCTTCGACATTACCAGCATGCATGCCTCCCTGCGACCTAAGCGTACTTCATCGGCTCGCTTAGCCCCGCGCATGCAACAGGAATTGCATCAAGTTGTACGTGAATCCGTCGCGGCCGGCAGACCCATCTGCACCAGGCCTAACAGTTCATCAATCTGGGTCTTGCTCGAAAGCTCCCACGTCGTCCAACGCATCCGCCCGACCAATGGCGACTGGAAAATCCCTTCCCGAAGCCACTTGGGCACGCTGCTCGATTCAATCGTACTTAACAGGTCCAGCGGCAGCGGCACTACCAGCTTGGGATGCACCGGCTGCGGCACCAGATAACAGACCGCCTTCTGCGTTTCAACGTTCACATACGAAATCGACCATCGCCACGCCACGCCTTCCCAGCGCAGATGCTCTTCGATCCCTGGAATCTGCTTCAGTGTCGAACGAATATGTTCGCACCAGGTCTGCTGCTGGCGACTCAGCTCACCCAAAAGTGGCGCAAGCCGCGGCACGTGGAACTTATCTTCCCACAACGGTCTAGATTTGGGATGCGAACCAGACATACTCCCCCTAGCCAGCCACCCGCTGGCAGCGCAGACCGCGAATAGATTGTTCGCCGCCCAAAGCGAAGAATCCACCCCTCTTCTCGCCTCGATATCGCCGATAACGGTGAACAGCGATGGGCACGCAGGAGCGGTAATCAGCGCCTGGTACGCAGAGACTTAGAGTCGCAGAGACGCAGAGGCCAGAGTGAGAAAGGCCGAGAATTATGAACATGGATATAGAGCATGGATAAGGAAAAGAACGGCTCAAAGCCGGGCCTTGGACCCTTTCCCCCCTGCCTTCCTCATTCCTTTCTCTGCGTCTCCAAAACTCTACGTACCTGACACCGTCTGCCGAGACTCACAAGTAAGGCGGCCGAGTTGACTACCCTCTCCACCGAGGACCATCAATGACATCCGACCAACCCCCACAACCAGCGCAAGCCAAGCCCATCGTCCTGCTCGTCGACGACAACGACCAGAATCTCGAGCTGCTGGAGGCATACTTAGAGGACCTTGCCTGCGACATCCGCAAAGCCCGCGATGGCCTCGAAGCACTCGAATCCGTCGCCAAAGTCGCCCCCGATCTCATTTTGCTCGACGTCATGATGCCCCGCATGAGCGGCTTTCAAGCCTGCAAGAAACTCAAGGCTGACCCCGCCACACGCGATATCCCCATCGTCATCGTCACCGCTCTCTCCGAAGTAAGCGATGTCGAACACGCGGTCGATGTCGGCGCGGATGACTTCCTCTCCAAACCCGTCAACCGCCTCGAGCTCGTCACAAGAGTCCGCAGCCTCCTGAAACTCTCCGAAGCCAAACGCGAACTCCGCCGGGCACTTCGGGAGATCGATCGACTGAAGAAGTCTTGATACTGAGTGCTGAGGAACGAGCCGAATCTGGGCAATCACCAAGTCCAAGCGTCGAGGTAGATTCCCGCTTAAAGAACCCGTAGCGTAAGCGCCGGGTTGAGAACCCAACCAACTCAAACACTCAGGTGAAAACGCGCAGCCATCTCTAAGCCCTCACTGCATGACTCCCCTCGGCTACCTCATCACCCTGCGCACCTATGGCACATGGATTCATGGTGACATCCGTGGCTCAGTAGATCGCCGCCACAACATCCCAGGCACGCCACTGTTGAAGGAAGATGAACCTAGGGCGTCGCGTGAACTCGATTACATGAATGATCCTCCACTCGAGCTCACCGCCGAATCTCGTTTTGTCGTCGACGCTGTGATCAGAGAAGTATGTGACTATCGCAAATGGTACTTACACGCTGTTCATCCACGCACAACGCATGTTCACCTTGTAGTCACAGCTTCACATTCTCCTGAACGTGTAATGAATGATGTGAAGGGCTACTGCACCAGTAACATGCGAGAATCCGAAACGATTCCGGTGACAACTGAGCCCTGGGTATACCACGGCAGCACCCGATATCTCAACACGCCCAACTCTCTTGCTCGAGCCATTCACTATGTTCTCTACGAACAAGGCGAACTGCTCCCAATGATTCGCCCGGCAAAGTGGGACCAAGTGCAGGCCAGGAAAGCGGCAAAACGAAAAGCCTCGCAATCGAATCCATGATTTCACTTCACTGTTGGCAGGGGGTCATCTTCTCAACCCACTCGCTCACGCTCGGGGCTCTTTAAGCCTGAACCGGCGCATCCACGACACCCATCCGTTAAAATAGATCCACACAATCCATGCACCCACACAACTCATTGGGCGAAACTGATCAACGCTAAAAGAACCCCGAGCGTGAGCGAGTTGGGTTGAGAACCCAACCGCCTCACACGCGCGAAGTAAAATCCTCGCCCGACCTTCAATACTCCCCTCACCGTGACTCACAGCCTCTTCATCCCACACTCCGGACACACCTCAAGCCCGCGAATGTCGTAGCTGCATTTTTTGCAGCAGCCGTTGCGATCGCGGAACTTTGCGGCTCTGTCGAGTTTCCATGCGACGAGCCAGATCGTGGCTAGCGGCGGCACGCCCCACCAAAGTGGAATCCAGTGAGTCCCGCTTCGGCTGGGAACGTATGCCCAGAAGTACTTGTCGCCTCTGTCTTGCGGTTTTCGAGCCCATACGTGCACGCCGGATGGCTCTTGCGAATAGACATTGGTAATCTCTACCATCCCCCAATAAATTCTAATTGCCTGCCAGTCTTTGAGATTGAAGACGATTCCGTAGAAGCCATTCAGTGCGATTGCAGCCATCAGCGTGATCGCTGCCCCAAGCGCAGTCCACTTGCACACCTTGCGAAATTTGGGCAATCGCCTCACGCCTTCACCCCCACGCCGCATTCCGGACACACCGCCGCACCATTGCTCAGATACCCGCACTTCCAGCACTTCCCGCGTTTGATGCGGCGCTTTGCGCGCCAATAAGACTTGCCGCAATAAAGCCCCCCGAACAACACGATGGACACGAGAATATTGCCGATCACGCCCCACACTACCACGCCCTTTGGCAAATCGACCGGTAGCTTTCTATTCAGCCATGCGTTGGACAAATATCCTCGTTTCAAAGTATTCGACGAGGATTGATGCTTCTGGGCTTCATGATCCGAGAAGAAACACATGTGTGCCGCACGGAACGGCCACCCGATTCTAAAGACGCCAACGTAAGCATGCGGCTCCCAGCGAGTTGCTGCTAATGCGTCTTCCGGGAGTAATCCATGACATGTATCGTGCACGATGTCCCACTCTGCGTCAGTAAGCGGTACATCAGAAGACCACATCGCCGCAGCAGCATCAATAAATAGGCTCTGGTCTTCCGCCACTCTAACCTTTCCGCGCTCGAAACGTTTGGATGGAGAAACACCGCCAATCGCCAGCTCAAGATACGGCAACGCCGCACCAAACAGCGCAGCCAGCACTGCCACAATCACCAACCTGCGTCGATTCACATATCGCATGCAGCTTGAGCATACCCGATTCCACCTCGCGCCGCACCCGGAAGTTCACCTCAAACCTCTTGCCTTGATTTCTGGGTCCGTCTGGGAAGTCTGTGGCAAAACGCCTTCGCCTTCTGCCTTTTCTAACTCGCGAAGCGAAATTAACATCCCACCGAATACGCATCCACAAAATCCAAGTAATCAAAGAAGTCAATAAAGCTGTCCCCATTGAAATCCGAACTCGGATCATTCAACGAATACGCATCCACAAAATCCAGGTAGTCAAAGAAGTCGACTGTGCCATCGTTGTTGAAATCGGCCGGCCGGATCGTCGAGAAGCTGAACGCAGGCGGCGTCGTCGTCCCTGCAACATTCGTCGCGCTCACGCTCCAGAAGTACGTCTGGCATTGTGCCAATACGCTCGATGGAACACTCTGCGAGAGGCTGGTGATCGCAGGCGATGTGTAGACAACATTCGTCAACCCCGCATCAGTTGCAACCTTGAGCGTGTACGTCCCTGCATTGCTCGAACCTGCCCATGTCATCGTCGGCGTGAGCGACACAGATGTCGCAAGGTTCGCAGGTGACACAAGCGAAAAATTCCCCGGAACCGGCGGCAGCGGCATAATAAAATCGCCAATCACCGGGCGGTGATCCGACGCCAGCGTGCTCGCCGTCGCGGGCACAGGCAATCCCAAAATCTCCGCGGGCATTCTCGCCAGCGACACAGTTGATGAATTAAAGAGGAACGACCGCCGCATCGTCGCAATCGAATCCTGCCAGATCAGGTAATCAAGCTTGGAACTGCTCTGCGTGCTGCGGGTGGCAGGGGCGAAGAAGTCGCGCGAGTCTTCATACAGGCAATCGGTGCGGTTGCGATCGGTCCCATCGCCGCTGGTGACTTCCGCGCGCGACAACCACATCACCGGGCCATCGCGGCCGTTGGTTGCCTCATCTTCGTTCATGTCGCCACCGAGAATCACCGGCGTGAGCGCAGATGGCAAGCTCGTCGCCGCGGGATTATCAATGATGCGATTCCGCGGATCGGGGCCAGCCGTGCCGCCGCCGTTGTAGAAGTAATCGACCGTGTACGCAGTGTTCTTGGCCGCAAGCAGTCGATCCGCGATATCTTGCGTTGCGCCGCCGGATTTGAGATGTGCGCACCCCATCACCAGGTCGCCGCCATACGACGCATTGGGAAGATTGATCTCCGCAAACGCAAACCCGCGAATCCCAAGCGTGCCGCCGGGAGCGTACAAATCGGCCTGCACAATAAATGTTCCGTACCCAGACTTGCCATCTCCATTGAGATCAGCCAGCGGATAGCGGCTCAGGATCACATTGCGATTGAAATTGTCGGTTTGGTCGGAGACATAGAGGTATGGCAGGTCATACGTCGGGGCGTATTTCTGCACCCAGCTCGTCACCGCCGGATTGCCCGCAATGAAGGGATCGTTGCCGCCGTGCAGCCAGAGATTGATCACCGTGGTCAACTGCGCAACCGAGTCCACGCCCACGCCGGTGCCGTTGCCATCATTGTCGCCGACTTCCTGCATCACAAGAACATCAGGCTTCATCGCCGCGACGATGCGTGCGAGCGCACACCAGTTGGTCTGTCCTTCAATCTTGGTCGTACTCGTGCGGCAGAGCGTGTCGCGAATGTTGTACTGCATGATGCGAAGATCGCGCGCATCGGTCTTGCCCCATTGCGCGTTGTTGGGGTCCCACTGCGCCACCGCCGTACCGCTGAGCGCAGCCAGAATAACAACCGAGCATTGCCAGTTTCGCATCTCAAAACCCTCCGCAATATTCTAAGGGGCAGGCGGACAGAACGCGCGGAGATTCTCCGTCCCAGAACAAAAACACAAGCCCCCGGGAATCACTTCCCAGGGGCTTGGATTGTCTTACCTAGTGCCTAGTGCCTAGTGCCTAGTGCCTAGTGCCTAGTGCCTAGTGCCTAGTCACAGTAACTTATGGGCAGCCGACGCTGAACGCATCAACGAAGTCGAGGTAATCGAAGAAGTCGATGACCGTGTCGCCGTTGAAGTCAGCGGATGGATCGTTCGCGCTGAACGCATCGACAAAGTCGAGGTAGTCGAAGAAGTCAACCACGCCGTCACCGTTGAAGTCGGCAGCGCATGGTGGGGCGATGCCCGCGGGATCAGCGGTCAGGTACAGAATCGCGCGATACGACTCATCGCGTGAGTTGGGGTACTGAGGAGCTGAGCCGGTCGGATCATCAAAGAAGCCGTCAGGACCATCGACGCCGTTTTCATCACCAACGTCGTACACGATCTTGGCCTGAAGAACAAGTCCGCCCAGTGTGCGGCTCTCTGACTGAGTCAGATCAGCGGGGTCCATGTTGTTCCACGCGGCCTGTGTTGCAGATGAAGCGCCAAGGCTGCCGGGGCTGAAGTTACCGTTGGCCGAAGCGCCGGTACCAACATACGCCAGTTCAAGGAAGGTGACGCGATAGTTCAAAGCAGAGTTCTGGCCGGCAATCGTTGTTCCGGGCTCAAGCACCAGCTCAAGGTCGTAGCTGAAGTTGGCGGGGTTGTACACGCCGCGGACGAGCACGGTGTCGAAATCGCTCTGGCCCTGTGGGCCACGGTTGTAAAGTTCAGCGGCGGTGAGGAACCACACGTTGCCCTTGCTGTCAAACACCGGGGCCGAGATGCTCGGACCAAATGGAACAGCAAAGTTGGTCACTTCAGCAAGGCTGCACATGCGACCGATCGCTGCGCCGCCAGGTCCATCAAGAATCGGCTTGCCGGTGTTCACGAGAACGCCAGTCACAAGAATCGACTCGCACCAGCCAGCAAGTGCCCAGGTGGCAGTAGCGGTGGGGTTCGCCGGGTCAAAGCGGCAGACCGCAAGTGCATTCATCGGGTTGCCAGCGTTGTACGCTGCCGCGCCCTGATCGTTGTAAAGAACCGCAGCCGCCACGCCCTTGCCCGTCGACTCTTTGCCGACAGCAACCGGCACGCCGCCGTTGAACGCGAGAATGCCCTGATAGTGGCGGAAGACTGAGCCAAACGCCGCAGTTTCTGGCCATGAATAACCAGTTGAATTATCGACAAGGAGAGCCGCCGGACGACGCAAATCAGTCTTGCTGCTCAAGAGTCCGTTTGCGTTGACGCCGTGAAGCTGAAGTGTGAACGCGTTTTCAGGCTGACCTGAAGTGGTGTTGTCACGCAGCACAAAGCCCGATGTCCCGATCGTGCCGGGGAAAAGAACGGTCTTTGAGAAGCTTCCGTTGCCGCGGGTGTCCTGCGGTGCCGGGCAGCTCAGACGATTTGTCACGGTGCCGCCCAAGCCTTCTTCGGCCGCGTAGTTGGTAAGGTCGCCGCCTGCAGCGTTCTGGAACTTCAGCCCGAAGTAGCGGCCATTTCCAGCCGTTGTTCCAGTTGCCAATTGCGCCGGAATGTTGTTTGGACAGCCGTAGGTCGATGTGCTCGCATTGACGATGCGATCAGTCGCTGCGGCATCGCTGCCACCAAGGTTGCTGATGTCGTTCAACGCTGCTGCATTGCGGCTCAGTGCCTTCACGCGGAAGATATTGTTGCCAACAATCCGGTTGGTCACAGTTGCCGGCGTCGAGTTGTTGTCCGCGCGGAAGTACGTATTGCCGTCTGAGTCAATCGAGCCAAAGCCAAACGATGCACGCTCTCTGTTCTCAGGTGTCAGAAGTCCGCCATCAAACGGACGAACATTGCTCGCCGCATGAATGCGTGTGACGTACATGCGGTTGGGGAACTCAACATCAAAGTTGCAGACCGCGCTCACGATTGACTTTGTGAGACGGGTATCCAGGGGGTCCGCAGGATTCGCACGCTCAGTCGTGGTCTCATAGCCACCGATGCCGAACTGAGTTGAAATGCCTTGCGGAGAAACAAGAATTCCGCCGTTGTTTTGCGTGGGGTTCACGCCTCCGCCTGGAGCGCTCCATTGAAGGTACGAAGCAGAGGGGTAGCCCACGCCGCTCTTCATCGTTGAGCTGATCGAGTTCGCGCTCCACAGCATGCCAAAGAACGCATCTGTTGCATCCGCAGTCTTGCTCGACTTCATGATCGGGCCGACGCGGAACTTGGTGCCCCAGCTGGTCGTGATCTCTGAAAGGTCAACCACATACGCCTTGCGTTGAACCGCTGTATCAAGGTGACCCAGGCCATCGCCCGGAAGGCCGTTGCCACCATTGCTGTTGATTGAAACGCTGTCCTGGCCAAACGCAGGGGCTGCACACCCGGCTGCGGCGACCAACATCGCGATACGGATCTTCGACTTCATTTCACTGCTCCTTAGTTTCTGCCTGCCTCGGGAGAATGACCGCCCACACCTTGAGCACGTGCCCATGTGTTGAAAGTCATCTCATCTGTGCTGGAAAAGGTTCTCTCTCCCCACCAGCTCAAATTCATTCACCTATTCTGGGCATGGCGCAAAGTCTGCTCCAGCCAGTTGACAATACTGTAGCAGTTCCTCTATCCGCGCTTGTTAGATATAGGTGCTTGAAGCCACTAAGTTTGCGTCAAGGTTGCTCGTCTCTTCCCAGCTTACGAAAATTCTGCAGTTATCGGACGCCGACGCATCTCTGACGCTAATTCCGCCGCTACCTCCGCATTCGAAACCGCCAATTCCACATTCGCCTTCAACGTTGCCCCGCCCGAAATTCGGTGCAATTCCCCCAAGATCCGCGGCGTCCGATCCCGCCCATTCACACCCGGCTCATCCACCGCCCGCTCCGCCTTCAAAAGCCACGCCGCAAAATCGCCCCCCGCAATCTCAAACGCCTGCGGCACCGCATTACACACCACAACCCCGCGCCCTGTTCGCCCAACCTCCATCTCTACATACCGCGCCAATTCACTCATCTCATCAAATCTCACATCGACGCGCCCAACGCCTTCGAGCTTTGACAAGTAAAACGCCGGAAACTCATCAACCCGCCACCCAACCACCGGAATCCCCAAAGTCTCCAGCACCTCGCGCGTCGCCGCCACATCAAGCAATGACTTCACACCGCTCGTCACAACCGCCACCGGAAACCGCGTCAGTGCAACCAGGTCCGCGCTGATATCCGCATGTGTCCCAAATCCCTTGTGCACGCCGCCCAGTCCGCCCGTCGCAAAAACCGTCACCCCAGCCCGCGCTGCCAACTCCATCGTTGTGCTCACAGTCGTCGCCGCATGCACCTTCCGATGGATCGCAACTCCCATATTCGAAGCATTCACCTTCTCAACTTTGGGAGCCGCAAACATCGCTGCAAGCTCTTGCTCATTCATCCCGACAGTCGGCACACCTCCAACAACTCCAACCACCGCCGCATTCGCCCCCTTGGCCTTCACCGCCGCCGCCAATCGCTGCGCCAGCGCAGGTCCATCCGCCCTCGGCACCCCATGCACGAGCAAAGTAGTCTCAAGCGCCACCGCCGGCGCAACTGCTCGATTGACCAATCTCATAAGAACCTCTTCGGTTTTCCCTAGTGCCTAGTGCCAAATGCCTAATGCCTGTACCGTCTAGAGCGACACTCCAGACCTGACCAGGCAAAAAAACATCGGGCACGTCCTTCCGAACGTGCCCGACGATAGTCTAACTGAATTGACTGATTCCGAATCAGGCAACCATTGCCCTGCTTGCTTCAAGCAACCATGGCCTTGAGAGCCTTCATCGGGCGGACGCGAACGGTCTTGCTCGCGGGCTTGGGCTTCACTTCCATCATTTCGCCTGGCTTGAAGGGGTTCGCACGCATGCCACCCTTGCTGGCGGGCTTGTGCTTGACGATGATCTTCATGAGGCCAGGAACTGCGAAGGTGCCTGCGCCTTTGCTGAGATCGGCGGCGATGAGTGATGCCAGTGTTTCGAACACGCCAGCGACCTGCTTGCGTGAGAGACCGTTGAGATCACCAATGGTCGAGAAGATCTCGCTCTTGGTGCGAACCTTCTTGCTGGGTGCAATCTTGGTTGGCTTGGCTGCAGCAGCGGTCTTGGTGGTTTTTGCGGGTTTCGATGTCTTCTTTGCCATAGTGGAATCCTCCATGAAAATGGAACCGGGATCAGAAACGCGGTGTACAACGCAGTTTTCCCCGGAAAACGTGCTGAGTTATACCATAAAGCAGTACTGCGATCAAGTCGCAAACCCCTCTACTGATCAATTTCTCGGCTTTTTTTGCATATTTTCTGCAACGCTTCTCCAGAAATATCAATTTCCAGCATGAAAATCGAATGATCCGAAACCCGCGCGGTCCTCACCTCATGCCCATACTCAGCTTTCGTCACCTTCTCGCGCAGCTGCTCACTTACAAACCCGCCATCAAGCCGAAACCCTCTTAACTCGCTTTTTCCCAGTGGTTTAGCCCCATTTGGCGCAACCCAAGTCTCCTCCCATTTGCGCCCGTGCAACGTTCGAAACGCATCCGCATACCCCGCCGTCGCCAGCTTTCCCAGGAACGTTGTACACGTAAACGTCTCGCCCGCCTCATCAACCTTGTGCCGCCCAGTATTAAAATCCCCGGCAATTACGCACTTCTCAACCGACAGGCTCTTCGCTCGACCCGCAACCCATTGCCACGCCTCGCGTCTCCGCGTCGGTTGCGACTCATCCGGAATATGCACCCCGATCACCGTCACCCCCGACTCCTTCAACTTCACCTCAACCAGCCGATTGCTCAGATTCCCAGGGGGAATTACCCCTTTTTCAAGCTCAACCTTCCCCGCCACCAGCACCACATTCGCCTCGCGCGGGTCTCCGCCGAGCACCTGCCACCCAAACCCATGATCCCGCAACACGGCTTGCAACTGCCCGCCCATCGTCGCTCTGAACTCATTCAAAATGATCACATCTGCCTGCAATTCAAGCAGTTCCACGATAATCGTCGCCATCCGTTTATGGCCGCCGCCGTGCAAAATGTTCCATGCCGCAATCCGCATCCCTGACGCCTCCTCCTCATCATTGCACTTTGCATCTACATATACAGCCTTTCCCCGCGGCAATTCCTATCCTCGTTTCCTATGCCCGACTCCGCTCGCCCCATCATCGCCGTCTGCCGCACTCTCCCCGGCAAGATCGATATCCCCTCTGCCACCATCAAACAAGGCTCCGGCCTCACCATGAACCGCGCCCAACTTGCCGAGTTCGCCAAAGGTGCCTCCATCCTCGTCACCTGGGTCTCCGAGCGCATCGACGCCGAAATCCTCGACGCCGCCGGCCCATCCCTCAAAGCCGTCTGCAATTTCGCCGTCGGAACCGACAACATCGACCTCGCCGCCTGCAAGGCCCGAAACGTCGCAGTCACCAACACCCCCCACGCCGTCACCGAAGGGACCGCCAACCTCGCCTGGGCGCTCCTTCTCGCGGTAGCCCGCCGCCTGGTCGAAGCCGACCGCTACACCCGCAGCGATGACTACCCAAAAAACGGCCCCTTCGGCCCCAACGACTTCCTAGGCGTCGACATCACCGGCCGCACCCTCTGCATCATCGGCGCTGGCCGAATCGGCTTCGCCACCGCAATCCGCGGCATCGGTTTCGGCACAAAAACCATCTACGTCGCCCGCGAACAACACGTCGATTTCGAACTCGCACCCCTTTCCGCCCAACGAGTCACGCTCGATGAAGGCCTCAAACAAGCTGACATCGTCAGCATCCACACCCCCCTCACCCCCCAAACCCGCGGCATGATCGGCCCCCGCGAACTCAGCCTCATGAAGCCCCACGCCATCCTCATCAACACCGCCCGCGGCCCAATCGTCCAGGAAGCTGCCCTTGTCGACGCCCTCCGCGAAAAACGAATCTGGGGCGCAGGCCTCGACGTCTTCGAAAAAGAACCCGTCATCCACGAAGGCCTCAAGACCTTGAACAACTGCGTCCTCACGCCCCACATCGGCAGCGCAGAAGAAAAGTACCGCCAACT
>CAZAEQ010000069.1:0-14383 GCA_964484185.1 uncultured Phycisphaeraceae bacterium | reverse complement strand
AAACAAAAGGGGATCAGGGACTCATGAGCCCCTTTGAAATTTTCGTTGAGCCCCTTTGAAGTACTACCCGTTGCGCACCGGTTACCAACTCTCGCGCGACTTGCGAGTATCTTCTATCGCCACAGTGTTTTTCTAACTTAGGAGTTGGTTATGCGCACTCACACTTTCCGCGTCGTTGCTGCATGTATGTTGTTCTCGCTCGCAGGCCAGGCAATGGGCGCAGGAGTACGCGGCAAGGTCGCAGCGGTCACCGTGTATCGCGGCCAGGCTCTGGTCACCCGCGTTGTTGAAGTGCCCAAAGACATCGGCGCCAATAGAGAAGTTGTGGTCACAGATCTGCCAGGTGGCCTGGAAGCGGCAAGCCTGTATGCCGAAGGCGAACAGACAGTGAAGGTCCAGAGCGTGCGATATCGGGCGCGGCCGGTGATGGTGGATGTCAATGAGGATGTCCGCAAGATCGATGAGAAAATCGAAGATATTGCCCGGAAAACCGCGGCCAATACCCGCCACGTCGCCCTGCTCGAAGAGACTCGAAAATACGTCGAAAGCCTGCAGGGGTTTGTCGCACCGACCGCTGCGGCAGAACTGCGCAGCGGCGTGCTGAACGCGGAGACGTTGCAGAAGATGAGCGGATATATCCTGGCTGAGCGCGAAAAAATCGCCGAGAAAGAACTCGTGCTTGCAAAAGAGAAGCAAGATCTGGACAAAGAGATGATGCAAGCCCAGCGCGAGCGCGAGAAGTTGACTGCGGGGTCAAGTCGGACGGCGAACGAAGCAGTGGTGACGCTCGCCGCGGATTCGGGTGGATTGAATGGTGGCGGGTCGCTTAAGCTGCGATATATCGTGAATAATGCAGGTTGGACTCCCAGTTACGCAGCGCGTCGGGAGGCTGGCGAAAAAACGTCGGTGCGACTTGAGTATTACGCCGACATCACGCAAGTCTCGGGTGAAGATTGGAACGGAGCAAGCGTGACACTGTCTACCGCAACACCGTCGCTCGCATCGCGCGGGCCGCAGCTGTTGCCGATGGGTGTGTCGCTAGCAGGCGCGAACGATGAGCAGGGGCAGGAGTGGGCCAAGCGCTCGCAGCAGATGCTGAGCAACGGGTATGAAGATGCAAAACGAGAAATTGCGAGTAAGCAAAAGTCGTTGAATCTCGTACTCAATCGCGCAAGCGGACAGGCGCGCGAGCCGCAGTCTCCGGGTGGCGCTGTACAGAGCTTGCAGGCAGATCTCGCGGCGGAAATGAAACTGCGCAAAGAGATAAACGATGTGGCCAGAGACGATCAATTGATTGACTTGCTGGTCAACAAAAGCGTGACACGCGGCACAGAACTCGCGATCGTTCCACGCGAAGAAAGTTTGAGCGTGACATATGTGATTCCTGGACTGATTTCGATTCCGAGCCGATCGGACCATCAATTGATCCAGATCGGCGGCATGCCACTCAAGAGCGAATTCGTGAAGGTCGCGACGCCCGCATTGACAGAATATGTGTATGACGAAGCCAACGTGACGAATCAAAGCGGAATGGTCTTGCTCGCTGGACCAGTGACAGCGTACAGCGATGGTGCGTTTGTGGGTCGCGGCGAATTGCCAACGGTGAGCGCGGGCGAGAGCTTCACGGTTGGATTTGGCATCGATTCGAGCTTGCGTGCACACAAGGAACTGGTTGAGCGCACGGAGACTACTCAGGGCGGCAACCGCGTTGTGAATGTGACCTATCGCTTGAAACTCGAGAATTTCGGCAAAGACGCAGCGGCGGTTCGCTTGCTGGATCGCATGCCGCTGGCGCAGAACAAAGATATCTCGGTGGTGATGGGATCGATGACACAGCCGCTGTCGGACAATTCTGAGTACACAAAGACCAAGGCCAAGACCGGAATGTTGCGCTGGGATGTGAGCGTGCCGGCGAACGGACCGAGCAACGCCGCCGCGATGGCGGAGTTTGGAGTTGAGTATTCATTCAAGATCGAGCACGACAAGCAGATGATGCTGATGGGAAGCGTGCAGTAGATTGACTGAACGCAACCGATAGGTCGTATAAGTCCTATAGGTCCTATGGGTTTTGCTTTGGCAGTGGCACAGGTTTGATTGACTCGTCACCTTTGAGGAACGCGCGGGTGCGATCAGTGCCGGGCTGAAGGTCGAAAAAGTCCGAAGGTTTGGCGTTCTTGAATGTGGTGTATGAAAGTGCACCCAGGGCAATCGCCAGAATCGCAGGACCCGCAAAGCGGAGCCGGTGCATGCGTGAGAGCAGCGGCGCAATCGCGGGCACTTTCTCTTCGCGCTGAGCGATGATGATCGTGGTCATTAGGATGAGCATGATGAGGACGAACGGTTCGTTGTAGCGCTGCCAGAGTTGGAAACTCGCAGCCTGTGCGGCGGCAAATCCAGCAATTGCGGTGAAGCAGACGGCGGCGTGGCTGGCGCGCATCGAGGTGAGAAATCCGCAGAGAGTGACTGCGCCAAGGAGTGCAAGCGCGAGAATGAGCGTTGATGTGTGGCCCGCGATGATGGGGAGTTTGGAAGTGAATTGCCAGAGTCCGCTCCAGCGGCCGAGTGGCATTGACTCGGTGGTGGCAGGAATGACAGCGAAGAGGAGAGCGAGGAGGAGAGCGGAGATGAGGAGGGGGAGTACGCCGCGGTTCTTGAGGGATTTGATGAGAGCGGGCAACCAGAACCCGGCGTAGAAAACGCCAAAGACTCCGAAGAGCGCGAGGATGAAGGCGGGCGCGGCGGGGGCGTTGAAGAGGCGGAGGAGAAGCGGTTTTGAAGGATCGATTGGATACTGGCCTTGAAAAGTTGGAGGTGTGAGGCCGTGCCAGAGGTTGAAGAAGTAGTAGAGGAGGACGATGGAGGGGAGGGTGAGGAATGCGGCGAGAAGGGCGAAGGGGACTCGCTTTGCGAGGTTTGTGGCGAGAGACTCACGAAGTTCGGAGATGAAGCGGGTGGGTGGGGTGACGATGCCAGACGGGTTGAAGGAGACAGGTAGATATGAGCAATATGCGGCGATGATAATTGGTGCTGCAGCCCAGAGGTGAATCTGGCGAACCGCGACGAGCTGAAAAAGGAAGACAGAGGCCGGGATCAGATACCTTGGTTGAGCGACACCAGCGAGAAGATTTTGCAGCGTCAGGAACACCAAGAGCCACGCGAGATTGTCGGGGAGCAACCAAATCGCGGAGGAGAGGACGTAAGGGCTCGCAATGAACGGAAGCACCACGAGCGTTCCAAGCACCCACTCAGAGACCCTCACCTGGCGCGGGCTGTCAGTGCTTTGGGCGTATGCAATCCATCCAGTAACGTGAGCAATGAGGAAGGTGAAGAACGATGCGCTGATACTGATTGAGAACGCCAATACTGCCGCGTCGCCGATGTAGCGTTTCAGAATTGCAAGGAACACGTGATACCCGGGAGTGGTTGCCGACAAGTAGTCATTGAATTGTGGATGCGGCCATTGGCTCGCAAATGTCGAGATCGTTGGCGCGTGGAAATTTATCTGGTCGTAACCTCCGCGACCAACCAGGCCAAGAGTGGAATTGAGATAGAAGCACAGAGCCGCCGTCGCAAATGCAGGCAAGGCAAACAGCCACTGCTGGGTATTCGGCAGGCGCACGCGAGGATTGAATTGCTTTAAGCCGCTCACTTTGCTAAGCCTATCGACTCAAACCATGGGACAATCGGTCCGGGAGAGGCGGGCACGCGCAATCGCCGCGCGATTTTGGCATGAAATCATGACGCGGATTGAACGACCATGTCCAAAAGCCGGTATAGAGATAGGACTCAGTCAAAGCACCAAAACACCCGATAATGTCTGCACTTGGCGAATCTAGCTATCAATCTCATCCGGCTTGCCCGGCCTGCTCAGTGGGTCAAGGGTGTGTTTGTGCTATTGGGGCCGTTGTACGGGTTCGCGGATAAGCAGCCGATCAACTTCTGGTCTGTGGCCGCGTGCTTCATGGCTTTTGCGTTTGCCTCGAGCGGGTGTTATGTCATTAACGATCTGCGGGATGTTGAGGCCGACAAGGTGCATCCGCGGAAGAAGAAGCGGCCGCTGGCTTCGGGAGAAGTGAGCGTTGGGGTTGCGCGGGTGTGGGCGATTGCGCTTCTGGCGGCCGCCTGGTTGTGTACGTTCATACCGGTGGTGATTGATGGGGCGGTGCAGAATCACATGATGTGGACCGCCGCGTTGGTTGCGGTGTATGTATTGAACACGATTTTGTATTCGCTGCGACTGAAACACTTGGTTATTGTGGATGTGTTGTCGCTGTCGCTGGGGTTTGTGTTGCGCGTGCTGGGCGGGTGTGCCGCGGCGGGTGTGGAGCCGACGACGTGGCTGCTCAACTGCACGTTCTTTGTTTCGATGTTCCTGGCCTTTGGGAAGCGATTAGGAGAACTGCGGTCGCTGGGCGAAGCGGCGGGCGCTGCGCGTGGTGTGCTGCGTATCTACACAATCGATTTATTGAAGATGGCGATGGTGGTGACCGCCGTTGCTGCGCTAGTGACGTATGCGGGCTATGCACAGGCGAAGGCGGATCGATACACGATGCATTACGCGGGTTGGGGATTTAATGTCCTTTGGCTGACCATGCTGCCAGCGACGTATGCGTTGATGCGTTCGATCGTGCAGATGGAGCGCGGAAGGTATGATGATCCGACCGAGCTTGCGTATAAAGATGGTGGCTTTCGTGCCGCGGTTGTGGTATTTGGGTTGCTCACAGTGGGCGCGATGTTGCTCGTGAAATAAGTTAGCGGCGCGCATTGAGATTCATGAACGATGGCGTCCAGGAAGATACTGGAATATGCATTTGAGTTGTGTCACCAGCATTTGACCAGAGTGTGAGGCGAGTTGCATCTGCCGAGAGCGAGCCACCCTGGGCGCTTGCAAATGCGGGGGCACCTGCGACAAAGCGGAGCGTTGACGCGTCGAACGCGAGAATGCTGGAGCCGGAGATTGCGAGCAGGCGCGATGCATCAGGCGTTTGCCCGATGACGACTATGCGACCTAATCCAGGCTGACTGGCGGCGAGAATCGTCGCATCGGTTGCGCGATAAATGATGAGGCGTGTGTCTGTGAGCGACACAGCGACACGTTCAGGTGTGATGAATCGCGCAGTGTCGACAACGCTTGCTGGGGGCAGCGGAAGCGTGAGTAGCTTGGCGCCGGAACTGGAAGAAAGTAGCGTGAGCGAGCGGTGGCCTGAATCGGTGACGAGGAGCGAAGTGCCATCGGGGGAATAGGCGATTGAGTGTGTGTCATCGCGCTGCCAGAGCGGGCCGAGCGACAGAGATTGAGCGTTCACCTGGAAGAACTGAGTATGGCAGTCGGTGTTCTCGGCGGCAAGGAAGTTGCCGCAGGGAGAGCCTAAAAGTGAGGTAGGCGCGGAATCTAACGTGGCGAGGGTGGGCCACGAGCGGTCGTTGTTTCGGTACGCGAGGATTCGCTGGGAATCGCGCTCGATCGTCATAAGCAACGGGCCGCTGAATGTGAGGGCTGAGGCGGAGAGGGTTTTGGGAAGGTCGATATCGCGCACGAGGTCTTGCGCAGTGTCGTCGAAGACTTCGATGCATGTTTGGCGGAGAACAGCGACGCCATCGGTCTGGTATTCTGGTGTGATGGCGAGTGCGGGGCCGTGGCTGCGCGGGCTGCGGCGGCAGAGTGAGAGGAGGTCCCATGTGCGGGCCGTGCCATCGAGTGCACCGGAAGTGAGGACGCCTTCAGCAAGAGAAACTTGAAGCGATGTGACGCGATCGGTGTGACCAAGAATCGAGCCGACACGGTTACCACTTGAGAGATCGATCAGGTGGATTGCGCCGGTGTCGGTAGAGGAGAGAAGCGTGCGGCCATCATGGGCAAAGGCGAGCGTGCGTCCGGCGCGGTCCAGACGGAAAGTGATCGAACCAGAGAGTGCATCGTGAACATGTGTTGAGCCATCATCGAGCGTGACGGCGATGGCTGCAGCAGAAGGCGAGAGCGCGAGAGCGGAGATGGGGGCGTGAGTAGTGAAGCGGCTGATGCGGACGAATTTATCGAGGTCAAAGAGCGATATGGATCGCGGACCAGTGGCGATGGCGACGAATCTCGCTTCGCTGGAAGCGGATGCGATCGCAGAGGATTCGTTGGTTTCGCCCAGGAGTCGAAGGAATGTGCCGCTATTTGCGTCGATGAGGAGCGCGGGGCCGGAACGTCGACCAACGACCAGTGACGCTTGCTTGGTGAGGAGCGTGGAGGCATCTGCGATGGGCCACGAAGGTGCACAGAAGCCGTCGCTGACATGAACTGGGACGATGGAGTCTGGCTTGGCGACGAAGAGTCTGGAGCCATCGGAGGAGAAGGCGAGCGCGCGGGCATCGGTGAAGCCGTCGAGACGGATGCGTTTGTGGGGCTGGGGCAGATCGATGCAAAGCACGCCTCGGGAATCGAGCCAGGCGATGGTGCCATCGATATTAGAGCGGGCGACGGCTACGACCGGACTGGAACTATCGCTGACAGCCTTGAGGGAGTTGTCAGCGCGGGCGGCGACGAGTCGCCATTCCCAATTGCGGAGTTGTGGTGGAGCTTTTGCGAGCCAGAGTTGTGCGGTTGCGGCGTCGTCCTGGGCAACTGCCGCGCTGGCGGCAGAGAGCGCGGCGGCGTAGGTTTGCTCAAGGGCGATGGCACGGTCAGCATCGGCACGGGCGTTGGCGGCCACTGCTTCTTTGATCTGGTTTTCGGCGATGGTGCGCTGGGCCGTGGCATCGGCGACGGCAAGTTTTTCTTTTGCGAGCGATCGGGAGATGAGCGTGAAGGCGGTAATGGTGAGAAGGACGATCGCGGCGGCGGCGGCGACGGCAAAGCGGTGGCGGGAGATAAAGCGTTGCGTGAGGTAAGGTCGCGTCCAGATTCGCGCTGCGACTGGTTGGCGGTGCAACGCGTGCACGAGGTCGGCGGCGAATTCGGAAATGGAGGCGTAGCGATGAGAAGGGTCGACTGAAAGCGCTTTGGTGAGAATGTGCGGTAAGTCCGGCATGGAAGAGATCGCGGGCCAGGAGTGCGCAGGTGAAGAGAGTAGTTTTTCGTCGGCGGTGCGTGAGTAGAGGATTTCAGTTGCGAGAACGGCGAGCGAGTACTGATCTGCGCGGGTGTCGATTTCGGCTGCATCGGGTGAACGCTGCTCGGGCGCCATGTAACGCGGCGTGCCCATGACCGATGGGCCATCGCTGACGCGCGGGAGATCATCGGGTGCGCCGCCGAGGGCGCGGACGATGCCGAAGTCGATGATTTTGCTGCGCAGGCGGCCGGATTCGGAATACGCAAGAATGTTGCTGGGTTTGAGATCGCGGTGAACAACGCCTTTCTGGTGAGCGTGTTGCACGGCATCGGCGATGTCGACGATGGCTTGGATTTTGTCGGCGAGTGACAGAGAAGAAGCGGCGGTTGTGATTGGCTGACCGTTGACGAACTCCATCGCGATGAACGGGCGGCCATCGGGAAGTGTGCCGGCATCGAAGATCTGTGCGATACCGGGATGCTGCATGACGGCGAGGGCCTGGCGTTCGGCGTCGAAGCGTTCGCGGGCGGAACGGGAGAGCAGAGCGCGGCGGGCGATTTTGACGGCGACTTTGCGGGCGACGGGGTGGGTTTGGCGGGCGGAGTAGACGACACCAAAGCCGCCGGAGCCGATGGTTTCCTGGATTTCGTAGCGATCAGCGAGGAGGATACCAGGAAGGAGATTCGCTTCTTTCTGATCTCCGGAGAGCGAGTCGAGAAGATCGCCGACGGATTGATCGAGTTTGAGAAGCGTGTCGACTTCGCGGCGGGTTTCAGTGTCTGGCGGGGCGGCGGTGTCGAGATAGGTTTTGCGGCGAACCGGGTCGAGCGGCAGGGCGGCTTCGAAAATTTCGCGCACGCGATCGAGCCGGATCTTGCTCACGTGTGTTCTCCGGCCATGATGCGGCGGAGGAACGCACGGGCGAAGCGCCATGAGCGTTCGGCGTGATCGGGTTCGATACTCATGGCCTGCGCGACTTGGGGGTTGGTGAGACCGGCGAAGCATCGGAGCATGACGATCTGGGCACAGTGGGGGTCTTCGAGTTCGAGTTGTTTGAGCGCGAGGTCAAGGGCGAGGAGTTCATCGGGGTCGCCGCCGAGCGTGACGATTGCGGATGGCTCAACTGAGTGATTGAGCGAGGCAGGAGTGCCACCACGTTTGAGGGTTGAGCGCTTGCGAGCGGCGTCTACGAGTAGATGGCGCATGGCCTGCGAGGCGGCATGGAAAAAGTGTGATGCGCTGGTGAAAGTCTGCTGGCGGGCGAGTTTGAGGTAGACTTCATGCACAAGCGCGGTAGGTTGAAGGGTCTGCCCAGCTGGCAGTTGGCGAAGGCGATGGGCAGCGAGGGCGCGAAGGTTGTCGTAGATCTCCTCGATCAGGTTTGCGGCGTTGTCTTTTGGGGTTGGGGTGAGGGGCATTGGGAGGATCTCTCCTAACAAGATACTTCCTTTTGCGTGATCAGGCAAGGAGAAGTTTAGAAAGGGACGTGTTCAATATGGGTGCAACCGATTGGAAAGGTCCGCGTACTCATAGGATTACGCTTGAGTTTCGGAATTGATCCGATTCTGCTTGCGTTTAAGCCGCGATCCGGTCACACTATGGCTCTCTGGCAAGGTCTGGCTGAGTCCGATATTTGGAGCTTTGAAGATGCGATCACTAGCAACTTTGGTGGCGGCGCTGTGTGCAGGACAAATGGCGGGCTCAGCGCTGGCGTTTATGCCGTCGCCATTGGTGCACGCACCGGTGCAGAGTGAACCTTATTTGACTCGACTGGCGGAGTCGGCAGATTTTGCGAACATGTTCGGCCAGCTCAAGAACGCTGACGCAGTGACATTTGATAATTTTCCTGTGTCGATGACGCGGGTGGTGACTCTGGACCTCCAGCGGTTTGAAGTGCTGAAGGCTGGCGGCAAAGTGATTGATGGTTCAACTGGGCGCGAATTGCCAAGGCCTGAAGTTGTCCTGCTTCGCGGCACGGCGAACGGTGATCCAAGCTCGTCGGTGTTTTTGAGCTTGTCGCGGTATGGGCATCAAGGTTGGGTATCGATCGGCGGCGAACAGTACATTTTGAGCAGTGGACCGGCGAATGGCAACAAAGTTCCTGTGATCTATCGCGCGGGAGATATTCCTGAGGGCGTGATGACGCTGGAGAGTCCGACGTGCGGCGGGGCACTGGCAGCGGTTCCAGGGCAACTTCCTGGGATTCCAAAGAATCTCGCTCCCGCGGGACCGATGCCGCAGGGGAGCTGTCGCACGGTAGATATTGCGGTTGAAAGCGATTATGAGTACACGAATGTGATCGCCGGTTTCGGGGGCGATCCGGTGGCATCGGCGGCGTATGTCACGACGTTGTTTGGCGGGATCAACGAGATTTATCTGCGCGAGTTTTCGACGCAGATTGTCATTCCGTATGTGCGGGTGTTCAGTCAGGACACGGATCCGTATCCGCCGATGACCAACGTGCCAGATCGCCTCGATCAGGTATTGGCGGAGTGGAACACCAATCAGGGCACGGTGGATCGCAAGCTGACGCACATGTTGACCGCCGCCAGAGTGGGCGGAGTTGGTGGAATTGCGTATTTGAGCGTTGTGTGCAACACTGAATATGGGTATGGAGTGAGCGGATACATCAACGGATATTTCCCATATCCGCTTGAGAACAACAATCGCCAGAACTGGGACATTGTCGTAACTTCACATGAGATTGGGCACAATTTCAATGCACCGCACACGCACAACGTCGACCCGCCGATTGACTTGTGTGCCTATGGCGATTGCTCGCAAGCAGAGCACGGCACGATTATGAGCTATTGCCACACCTGCCGGGAGGGCCCTGGCAGTCTTGGCGGCATGCTCAATATTTCGCTGGATATGCATCCACGCATCATCAACGAGTTCGTAGTTCCGTTTCTGGACTACCTGACCACGGAACAGATATGTCCCTTGGCTGGCTCAGGCCCTGTGATTACAGAGAATCCGGTAGACGCGACGGCGCCAGTAGGCGGTTCAGCAGCCTTTGGCGTTGCCGCATCTGGCGCACCGACTCTGACATACCAGTGGTTCTTTAACGGCGCTCCAGTTCTGGGAGCGACGCAGCAGACGCTGCGCATTGACCCGGTTGCGCTCACGAGTGAGGGTGATTACATGGCGGTGGTGTCGAACGACTGTGGAGAGGCGCAATCGAGCGTGGCGCATCTGACCGTCTCTGGAATGTGCCACGATGATTACAACGGTGATGGAGTCGTTGACTTCTTTGACTATCTTGATTTCGTTTCTGCGTTTGCCATGGAGCTTCCTTCGGCAGATGTGAATGCAGACGGAATTGTTGATTTCTTTGACTATCTGGATTTCCTGGAAGAGTTTGTTGAAGGATGCTGAGTTTCTGCAGGAAGGGGTACACATGAAGGTCTTGCTCGCTCTGGTGCTGTGCTGCGCGAATGTCGCGGCTGGTCAGGTATTCACCGTGATACAAGCGGCACCAGCGCCGACTGGTGTTGCCGGGCCCAGACCGGTTGCGAGCAGTCTGGCCGTGCTGGATGTTGACGCAGGCAAGGCACTTTTAGCGACAGCGCCCCAGGAGCAGCTTGGGCGGAGTCTGCGGGAGTATGGACTGCATATCAGCATCCCGACGCCATCGGGCGAACTCGAAGAGTGCATAGTGGCCGAGTCAAGCGTGATGGCTCCGGAACTGCAAGCCAAATTTCCACAGATTCGCACCTTCATTGTGCAAAGTGCAGTGCGACCTGAAGTCACCGGTCGGCTTGAAATTTCGCAGCGGGGAGTGACCGCGATGATGCGGACTTCGCGAGGCGCCTGGCTTATTGATCCGTGGCAGTCGATGGATGCGGCACACGTGGTGAGTTATTACCTTGCCGATCTGCCGGGCGGCAACGACTGGAAGTGCGAGACTCCAGTTTCGCCGGAGATTGAAAAAGAAGACCAGGACGTGATCGTGCCGCAAGTGCTGGGGACTTTGCGCAGTTATCGCATGGCGATGGCGTGCACTGGGGAGTATGGCGCGTATCACTGCCAGATCCAGGGACACGCCCCCAATACTGCAGATCCACTGGCCGCGATGGTGACGATTATGTCGCGCACCAACGTGGTGTATGAAGCAGACATGGCGATTCGTTTCACGCTTGTGGCCAACAACGATCTGCTGATCTTTCTGGATGGAGAGACTGATCCATATCCAAGCACCTGTGGCGGCGGCGGAGGAACGGATTGTTCCGGCGCTGTTCTTGGTGAAAATGCCGGTGTTATCAACGGGGCGATCGGGAGCGCGAATTACGACATCGGACACTGCGTTACTCGCATATTTGGCGGCGTGGCAAATTTGAGAGCGGTCTGCACAAACAACAAAGCGGGCGGTGTTTCAGGTATTCCGCGCGGGGGAGACGTGGATCCGTTCTCGGCGCTCGTGGTCATTCACGAGATTGGACATCAGTTTGGAGCGAATCACACTTTCAGCGGCACGCGTGGCCGCTGCGCTGGCAATGTGAACCTTAACACGGCCTGGGAAGCGGGAACAGGATCGTCGCCGATGGGATACGCGGGTGGATGTCCGGTGGGCGATGCGCCACCATCGGACAACATTCAGTTGTTTGCGGATCCGTTCTTTCATACCGGAAGCCTGCTGGAAATGCAGGCATTTGTTGTAAGCAGCGGGCACACGTGCCCTGTGCAGACCGCGACAACAAATAACGCCCCGGTCATTGTGAGCACAACGCCTGCATCTGCGATCCCGCCGAGCACGCCGTTTCGACTGACCGCCGATGCGACAGATCAGGATGGCAATACGGTGACGTATTCGTGGGAGCAGTTTAACGCCGGCGTGGCTCGTCCGATTACAGGCGAAGGGGCGACTGACAACGGGTCTGGCGCACTCTTCAGGATTTTCCCGCCAGTACTTTCAAACCAGAGGACGTTTCCGAAGATGGCGGATGTTTTGTCGGGTGTCGCTACTCCTGGCGAGATGCTCCCAACCGCGACAGGGTTCACTCGTCGATTCCGGGTAATTGTTCGAGACAATGCGCCGGGCGCGGGTGGCACGGAAATATCCTCGTTTGTCACAGTTCAGATTCCAAGCGGGACATCGCAGTTTGCAGTGACCTCGCCGACTCAGGGTGCCGTCAAGCGATGGGGTGCGACCAATGTAAGCTGGAGCGTGGGCGGAACAACCGCATCGCCGATTTCTGCAAGCAACGTTTTGATCAAGCTCTCGCTTGATGATGGCGCGAGTTTCCCGATCTTGCTCAGCACGCCGCCAAATAGCGGTACGGCAACGGTTACGATTCCGTCGGTCACATCGACTGCCGCGAGAATCATGATCGAAGCTGAGGGGAAGATTTTCTTCGCCGTATCGCGACCGTTCATTATTGAAAGTCCGTGTCAGGCGGCGGACTTTAACGATGATGGCGTAGTCGACTTCTTTGACTACCTTGATTTTGTGGACGCGTTCTCATCAAACTCGATTGTCTCAGACTTCAATCAGGACGGAACGATTGATTTCTTTGACTACCTGGATTTCGTCGACGCCTTCTCATCGGAGTGCTGATTGGCGGCTCTGGATTGAGTTTCTGACCGAATCGGGCTTGAGAAACGCCCATAATGCGGGGGTTTGGTGGGGAAAGTCTCAATAATTCGAGTTTGGAAGTAGGCGCGGGCAGGGCTGACCTGCTAAATTATGGTGTAAGGGGAGTCCGCCGTCCGGCCGGTTTGCGGGCGTGAGGCGTGGCTGTTTGGTCGATACATAGTTGTGAAAAACTGGAGAGTTGAATGAAGTCATCTATCAATGTGTCAGCTATTGCGCTTTGCGCGCTTGCTGGAATCGCCGCCGCCCAACCCGCGAATGATCTGTGTGCAAACGCGCAGGTGATTACTGGAGCGGGAGTGATTCAGGGACGGACAACTGCGGCGACGAACGACGGAACAACTCAGTTCTGTGGCGCGGCGACATCGCCCGACGTGTGGTACAGCTACACGGCGACCGCCGCGAACGCCGGGCAATCGATTATTCTCGACACCTGTGCATCAACCTCCGGCCTTGACACCGTGATCACTGCGTTCACGGGATCTTGTGGCGGACCACAACTTTCGTGCAATGACAACTCGACTGGCTGCGGAACTGGAACGCAATCTCGTCTGACGATTCCGCTGACAGTCGGACAAACATACATCATTCGCGTTGCCGGCAAGAACGGGACAACTGGTTCATTTGTTCTCACAGTGGGAATTACGGTTCCGCCACCGCCGCCAAACAATGGCCCCGACATTATCGTGGGCGATGTGTCAGATGCGGCGAGCTATGGCGCTGTCGGATCGATCTCGGCATATGCGTATGGCACAACCTCCTGCAATGCAGGCGATGCGAACGTTGACTGGATTGCCAACAACAATCGCCACCCCGTCATTGGTCAAAACCTGTATCGCCTCAAGGGCGGCCGGTTTGAAATGATCGGCGCATCGTGGCTGAAGCACGGATTCACCGCACTGACGCAGAATCTCTGCTCCACCTGCTCTGGCCAGGGTGGCGTTGTTCTTGGTGTTGGTTGCTCAGATCCATACGTCGCAAGCTTGAATGGTGATCAGAGCCGTCTTGGCCCGCGTTCACATGTGAATGCGACGACTGGCCACTATCCGTATCCATTTACAACGCCGGGCGCTGGCTACATGGTTCCTCCGGCGGCAGCACCTGTCATTGGTCGTCGTCTGCAGGTACTCACCGCCGATGTGGCCGCGGCACAGAATGCAGGGGCACGTTACTTTGCAGAATGCCAGTACATCACCAGCGATGAAGCGCGTTTCGTTTCCCCATCGACCGGTGAAGCTCGCAACGGCTTGAATAATCTCTCGTGGCGTGAAACCGCCTTCACTGGCGCAAATAACACCGCCAGTATGGTTGGTTCGACGGTTCGTCAGCAGTCAGGTTTGATGGCGTGGCGCGTGGTTGATCCCACCGTTACCGTTCAGAACTTCGACTATGTCGATCCGATCACAGTCAACAGTGTTCTTATCAACTTTGTAGCCCGTTACTACGTTGCAACAAAGGTCACGGATAACGGCAATGGTACGTGGACCTATCGGTACGTTGTTGAGAATCTGAACTCAGACCGTAATGCAGGCGGATTCTCGCTGCCCACAGTTCGCGCTACGGCTACCAACAGCTACTACCGCGGCGTGACCTATCACTCTGGTGAATCTGTTGACATGAACGCTCCCTGGGTGTTCGCTTCCGGAAGCGGCATTAACTGGTCGACGCCACAGACGTTTGCGCAGAACCCGAATTCCAGCGCAATCCGCTGGAGCACGGCCTCGACATTTGAAGTGACAACCAACACCGCGCCGAC
>CAZAEQ010000068.1:0-15491 GCA_964484185.1 uncultured Phycisphaeraceae bacterium | reverse complement strand
GAGGTACCCAAGATCGCAAAGCCGCGTGCGCTGTGCATAGACAGAGGCATCCGACAATGTCCCCTCCAGCGTCGCGACCTTGAATGGGAAACTTGTGGGTGACGCCGCGGGATCGGTGAAAATGTCACCCTCGCCGCGCAGCACAGATTGCAGAAACCGCTTGCGTAAATCAGGCTCAAGCCCCGATTCCTCGCAAAACGCAAATACGGTTCCAATCTGAATTCCATGTGCTCCTGCCACTAACGCCGCCTCGTATTTCTCCCGTGTCGCGTACCCGCCAGCAAGCCAGAACGGCACTCCCAGTGCAACCATGTCTTTGAAGTCCACTTCATCGCGCTCGCCGTAAACAGGTTCACCGCGGATTGAAAGCTGCTGTACTCCACGCGGCGGAGCATTGTGGCCGCCAGCAATTGGTGCTTCTACAACGAAGCCGTGTATTCCGCCAGGTGCCTTTTTGAGTAACGCTCTTGCAAGCGTTGCCGAAGACACAATCGCCAGAAATCGCGGCCGCTTCAATGGTGGGGGTTCGGTGGCCGACTCGGCGTTCCAGATTGCCGCAGGGTCAAAAGTCAGGAAGTACTTCTGGTCGCCCGCATCCAACACATCCAGCGTGACACTGACTTCCTGGTGAGTTACAAGTCGATCTAAGACTCCCGGGATTTCGCCAGGAATACCAGCGCCCATAAGCACTACATCGACGTTGGCCAGCATTGCTCCATAAAGACTTGGTAACGTCGGAAACTGAATCTTGTGCAGGTAGTTGATCCCAACCACTCCGCCATGACCTTCTTTGGCCAGATACACCTCAACAAAATTCGCCAGGACAATCAGCCATTCACGTTCGGTTGTCAGCTTCGCCCGTGGCAATGGTGCAAGTTTGAATCGCTGCCCAACAGGTTCAGGGTCGAGTACAAACTCCTCTGCAATAGCTTCGCAAGACTCAGTTTCAGCAATGGGAAGATCGCGAAAGTAGCGTTTGAGCACGCGTTCAACTGGACCCTGGAGCGGAAACGCGGCCAATGCCCGACGAACATGCCCTCCAAAATCGCCTGTTCCGAGGCGTCGAACCAAAATCGTGTCCAAGGCAGTCCCTGAAACTAAGCCGAGCTGACCATGCAGTGAAACTTTGCGCGCAAGCTCCCAACCTGATACACCAACTCCCATTCCGCCTTGAATCAGCCGTGGCAACATCGACATTTCATCCTTTATTCGCGAGCTCCTGGCAGACTCGCGCATGCCAGTAGTCGAGTGTAGGCACATAGATAAGGATAAAACGGTCCTGATATAGCTAATACGAGTGCGCAAGTGACGAGAACTGTGAAAAGCGATGTCCCAGTGCTACCAAAACTCGCGCCCGGAGCATCTTGGGTTGAATCGTGGTTGAAAGGGAATTACTCAAAAACGAATGTGTAGTAGCTGGTTGTATACCGCTGAATTGATGTGCCAGGAGTTAACTTGTGATACCCAACATGACCATCCAGGAAGAGCATGACTGAAGAGTTCTCATCCCCGTATGGGTTGATGAATCGCGAGCCAGTGCGGCCATTCAGTATCACCGAAGCATATTGATCCGTGAGCCAGATGAATCGGGAAGGGTTCACTCCCTGATTATTAGCGATGCGAGCAGTTCCGGTGTTCATCTTCAGTGCGAAAGAACCTTGAATGTATTGAAACCACTCGTAGCTGAATTGATAGCTTGTCCCAACATCGTTGTAGGTTGAAATCCCAGGAGTTGGCAATGGCCAATTGCGTTCGCGAGTCACCGAATCAGATGGGTCGCGATATGCATCTGCCTGCTGCTTCATTCTCGCCGGATCATTCGGGGACATTCGCTGGGGGATTGGAGGCGCGGAGAAAACAGTCCCCGGATAGACGTATGCATTCAATGGCCGGTCGGCCGCTTCAACATCAAAAAGCCCTCCAAAGACGCTGTACCAATAGGAACTGCTATTCTTCCCGCCAAACGACCAGCCGCAAACCGCGCTTGAATTCTGACCCTGCGGCCCCGGACCAATCCCTCTGATACCAACGGTTGTGATCGGGACATAGTTGCGATTCGCCATCTGGTACTGCGCAGTGGCCACACCAAGGGCTTGTTCCTTCGCCGCCGACTGCAATCGCATGGGCAGTCCGCGGTTCATCTGCGGCCCAAAGGCAGCGAGCAGGAATGTAAGCAAAAGTATTAGAACGAAAACTTCAACGAGTGTAAAAGCCTTGCGCATGAAAAATCCCCTGTGTCTCTGGACCAGGATTTTACAGCCTTATATCCAATTCAGTTGCGCAAAATCACACATCGCACAAAAGAACTGCATCTTTCAGCGACTCAACCCCGGGCTTCTTTGGCATGAATTCCTGCCCCAAATACCCCGTGTACCCGCTCTTGACAATTGCTTCGCAGATCGCTTTGTAGTTCAATTCCTGTTCGCCATCCAGGTCGCGGCGGCCAGGGTTTCCCGCCGTGTGATAATGGGCAATGTACTTTCCATGGTCAGTGATAGTCCGAATGACATCCCCCTCCATGATCTGCATGTGGTAGATGTCGTACAAAAGCCGGAACCGATCAGACCCAACTTCCTTTACAAGGTCCACGCCCCAGGGAGTCCGGTCACACATGTAGTCGCCATGATCGACCTTGGAATTCAAAAGCTCCATGATGATGGTGACGCCAGCTGCCTCCGCCATCGGTGTGACGCGCTTCAGCGCCGCAGCGCAATTCTTGAGTCCCTCACCGTCAGCCATCCCTTTGCGATTACCGCTGAACACGATCATGTTCGGGATGCCCGCCTTCTTCACCAGCGGAAGCATGCGCTCGCATTCCTTCTCAAACGCTGCATGCGATTCCACACGATTGATCCCATCGCGAATAGTGGTGGGGCCGTTGGCAACCGCGCAGGTCATTCCGTACTTCGCGGGCACAGACCATTCTTTCTCGCCAAGCAACTCGACCGACTTCAATCCAAGACCTGCCGCCGACTTCGATAGTTCTTCGAGCGGAATCGAATTGAAACACCAGCGGCAGACAGATTGCTTGAGGTTCCCTTTGAGTTTCATGGGCTTGATTGTTGTCGGCTCGTCGCTGGGGACCAGGTCCGGCTTCTTTGGAATCGGAAACTTATTGGGATCCTTGGGGAAACTCGGCAGATCCGTCGGCGGGTCGCCCGCCGCGGCCGCTCCTGCTGCAGCCGCTGCTGTTGCCATCGATGCCGCCAAAAAGTCGCGACGATTCATGTATTCACTCCACTACGAAAAGCAACCCCTTCGAACTACTCAATCGGTGATAAAGCGTGAACAGGTTCTAGATCAGGGGCGTTTTGCCCGGAACCGCTACTTCCCCAACTGGATATGCACCCAGCTCATACTTGTCAGGCGACAGATCCAGCTTGGAATTCAATGCATGTTCCCAAGTCACCATCTTGCCCGTATACGCCGCCATGCGACCCATGATTGCAGTCAATGTTGATTCCGCGATCCGCTGCCCTTCATTGAGCGGTTTACCGCTCACAATGCCATCAATAAAGTCAACGTGTTCCTGTCGATATGGGTTTGGATTCTTGCCGCTGAACTTCCATGCGCCTGGCCCGGTAAATTCTGCACGACCCGGTGAAAGCGAAGCGTTGCCCTTGGTTCCATGTGCAAACTCTTCAACGCGATCGACGCAGCCTTCGATCTGCCGGCAATATGAATGTCCCATCACGCCGCCCGGGTACTCATATTCCACTGCGAAATGATCAAACACGTGCCCGTATTCCGGCGCAGTGCGAACTTGCCGCCCACCCATCGCCCAGCACTTTACCGGCACTACACCCACAACCCAGTTCATGACGTCAATGTTGTGAACATGCTGCTCAACGATGTGATCGCCAGAAAGCCACGTGAAATACAGCCAGTTACGCAACTGCCATTCCATATCTGACTGTCCAGGCTGCTGCTTGTTTACCCACAGCCCACCCTGATTCCAGTAGCATCTTGCTTCAACAACATCGCCAATCGCTCCATCTCGGATCTTTGCGATCGCTTCCAGATATGAATTCTGGTGCCGCCGCTGTGTGCCGCAGACAATCGAGAGATTCTTCTCTTTGGCCATCTTGCTCGCCGCCATCACACGCCGAATTCCGGCTGGATCAACCGCGACTGGCTTCTCAATAAATGCGTGCTTTCCAGCTCGAATTGCGGCCTCAAGATGCATCGGCCGGAAGTGCGGGCATGTCGCCGCGATCACAATATCAACACCTGAATCAATGACCTTCTGATACGCGTCAAAACCGGTGAACTGCCGCTCGGCCGTGACATTGATGCGAGATGCGAACTCCGCCTCGCCCTTCAGACTGCTCAGCGAGCCAGTGACCCGGTCTTGAAACATGTCTCCCATCGACCACAGCTCGACATCAGGAGACGCTGCCAGAATGTCTATCGCAGCGCCTGTTCCGCGGCCGCCACATCCGATCAATCCCACCTTCATCTTCCCGACTGCATTATGAACCGCAGGTAATGTTGCAGGCAACGCGCTTGGTACCGGCGCAACTGCCTTCACAATCATTGGAACCCCGGCAACCGCTGCAGTCGCCGCAAGGAAACTTCTACGCGTGAGAGATGAGGAAGATGTATCAGCGTGCATGAAAACTCCAGTCTTTACTTCAGTGGCAAAAGCCAGTTGTTACTTGATCGGTAGTAATTTGATTCGACGCAAGTTCATAAGCGGTTTGAGCAACGGTTGAGCAGGGCTTACGGACACAATTGTTGGCACATCAGCCTTCAAGGTTGCAGTTCCAACATTGATACGTTGGTAATCGCCCCAGCCCTTGGTCTGGGGAACAACAAATTCGATCTTCTGCCCGCCAACATCGACTGTTGCAGACTGTCCGGCAGAACCGGGCTCGGCTGCTATCTCAAGCTCTACATTGAACAGTCCAGCTGTTGAAGACAGAAGGGTCCAGGTTGCGGTATCTGAACTGCCCTGCCAGAATCCAAGGTTGTAGTTGGGTCCATGCTCCGCACGAACATCCGTTCCAGAAAGCGTGGCGTCAATCGCATCGAGTGAGATGACACCGTCTTCGCCCCATGCAACACTCAGCGAAGCGGCACGGGGCGGTGCATCAAATTCCGCGATAATCACGCTCGCCGGCGGCGTGGGTGCATCCTTGGGAACCAGCAGTGTCGTCCAATTCGTCGAAGTCTCTATCGCCAGCTTTGTTTTTGAATCAGCCAGCAAACGTGCGCTGCGGATTGGTGTCAGAAGCCCGGGAATACGCAGTTTGCCATCCTTGGGCCAGTCAAACACGTGCAGATAGAGACGATTGCCTTTCGAAGTGCAACGTCCCCAGGTCATGCGCCCGATCGGGCTTGCATCAGTTCCATAAATTGACTCGTGGTTCACTTTCATCCAGCGACCAACTGCGGCCATGCGTTCAACGCTCGCAGGGGGGATCTCTCCAAGAGCGGTGGGGCCGACATTGAGCAGGAAGTTGCCGCCTTTGCTGGCGATATCCACGAGCATCTGAATCAACTTGGTGTCAGATTTCCAGTTGTGGTCATCAGTCTTGAATCCCCACGTATCGTTCATCGTCATGCAGGTTTCCCAGTCGTTGGGAAGCCCGCGAGCAGGAATCTCCTGCTCCGGAGTGTCGTAGTCGCCCGCGCCTTGGTACGTGCTATGCCCTTCCATGCCAGAGCGAGCCTTGCCTATACGGTTGTTAATAACAATGTCGGGCTTGATCGAGCGGCAGAACGCCTCAAGTGCCACACCTTCTACTTCGGTCCAGATTTCAGGCCACTCGCCATCAAACCACAAAGCTCCAATATCGCCGTAGCGAGTCAAAAGTTCTTTAAGCTGCCCGCGCATGTACTGGTTGTATTCTGGCAATCCCTCTTTCGTGAACTTGGGGTGATGCCAGTCCATGATCGAATGGTAAAAACACAGCTTGACACCCTGTTCCTTACAGGCTTTCGCCAATTCATCCAGGGGATCGCGTCCAAATGGGGTGCGATCTGCAATGTCCCAGTCTGATACCGTCGAATTGAAAAGTGCAAACCCATCGTGATGCTTGCTGGTAATCACGATGTACTTACACCCGGCATCTTTGGCAATCCGCACCCATTCAGATGCGTTGTAGTTCACCGGGTTGAACTGCGGCGCAAGCGTCTCGTAGTCCGGAACCGGAATCTTCGCCGTGTGCATGATCCACTCGCCTGCGCTTGGAACAGGCTTCCCATTCCAGTTTCCCGCCGCGACGGCATAGATTCCCCAGTGTACAAACATCCCAAAGCGGGCCTCACGCCACCATTCCATGCGCTTATCGTGCGCTGCTCCACGTGACACGCGTTCGATCTGAACCGGTTGCGTGACCCGTGTGGCCTGAGGATCTTTCAAACTGCTCTCTGGCTTGCTCGCACAACCAGTCGCAAGCACGGCTCCTGCACACGCAATCACTACACACGCTTTCGACATGCGATGCCTCACTTTGATTTATACAAGCTTTGTCTGACCGGGTACAGCAACAACAACCGCAGGCGCACTTCCAAGCGTGAGATTCTTCGGGACAATATCAAACATCGACTTCAACATGTGATCCCAGGTAACCGTCTGACCTGTATATGCAGACATACGAGCCATGATCGCGGTCAATGTGCTGTGCGCGCCCCGTTCCATGTCGTTGATGGGGTTGCCCGCTCGAATCGACGCAAACAACTCATTGTGTTCGCACTGGTACATGTCCCGCGGCTTGCCTTCGTACTTCCAGATCAGCTTATTGCTGCGATCGAACAACTCAATCTTGGGTTTCCAGCCGTCAATCGTTGCCCGGCCTTCCGTTCCATACACATAGTCCGTGTTGTCATTGGGACAACCGTCGATTTGCCGCGCTGCATGGAAGCACTTCATTCCGTTCGCGTATTCATACACCGCTGAGAAATGGTCATAGACATCGCCATGCTCTGGTCCGCTGCGTGCAGCGCGACCGCCCAGACAATTCACCGACACCGGGAGCTGATCGCCCGTCGCCCAGCGCATGCGATCAACCGAGTGAATCGATTGTTCCACTATGTGGTCGCCGCCGATCCAGCAGTGATGCCACCAGTTGCGCATCTGGAATTCCATATCGCTCCAGCCTGCCTGCCGCGGCCGCTTGCTCAGCGTTCCAGTCAGATAGTTCGTGTACACGCTGGTGACATCGCCAATGCCGCCTGACAACACCTGCTTGAAACCATCGCGCATGGCATCGTGGTAGCGCCAGCAGAAACCCACCATGCCCGCCAGCCCTTTTTGACGCAAAATCGCGGCGGATTCCAGCACTGACCGCAATCCCACCGGATCAACCGCGACTGGCTTCTCCGCAAAGACATGTTTACCCGCCATCGCGGCGAGGCGCAAGTGCTCCGGACGAAACGCCGGATAAGACGTGAGCAGAACCACATCCACATCAGACTCGATGACCTTCTTGAACCCATCAAATCCGGTGTATTGCCGCGAAGCTGGAACTTGCACGCGCTTCGCAACATCCTGCTTGTCTTCGACCATCGATTCGTTGATACCAGCAAGCGACGACTCCAGCCGATCCGGGAAGACATCTGCCATTGCTACCAGCACAGTGTCCGCATCTGCACGCAGTGCTTGAACCGCGGCACCCGTGCCGCGACCGCCACAACCGATAAGACCAATTTTGAGCGTGCCCTTCTTCGGTGTTCCGCCAATTGTCGGCGCTGCCACTGAAGCTTGTGTACGCGAACCACCGGCCGCACACCCAGCCAGCGCAGTAGCCGCGAGCAAGCCGCTCGCAGTTTGAATGAGTGATCGACGCGAAAGACTTGGATCGTTGCCATGTGTCATGTATGCGGTCCTTTGAAGTTGCCTGGTTGGAGTGTACTCGATCTGCCGGTTTTATTCACGGACCGGTTTCTTCTCTTCTGGCTTGGGTTCTGCCTTTGCTTCTTCAGGCTCAACGACCACACGGAAACCGATCATCGGGCCGTCGGCCAGCCACCACTTGCTCTTTGGAATTTGCGGGTCTGAACCATTCCAGTCTGGATTGTGCGGCACCGTATCCGAAGCGTCCTTTATCTTGTCCAGCCCGTCCTGAAACGATCCGCCTTTTGTCAATGCCTCGCCCCCGGACCCAGTGACCCACTCGGCCACATTTCCACGCATGTCATAGATCCCAAGGGCATTGGGCTTCAAACTCGCGACCTTATGAGTCTTCTCTCCAGCATTGTCAACGTACCACGCAAACTCCTTTGCAGTATCCGCGGTAAATTGCTTTTCACCCGCAGCAGGCTTGTCACCAAGCTCGCACGCATGCTGCCATTCCGTGTCCGATGCCAGCCGAACTTTCTTGCCGCTCTTCTTCGAAAGCCACTCACAGAATGTCCGTGCATTCTTATGGCTGATCGTGATCGCCGCGAAATTCTCATGCCCAAATCCGCGATCCGGCGGCAGGTAAGACTTGCTCGGATGTGTCACCGCATCCGCGCCTTTTCCGGCCGGTGGCGCATTGGGGTCGTCCAGCCGGTACACATACACATCGAACGCGTCCCATGTCACTTCAGTGGTGCTCATATAGAATGGCTTGATACCCTTAGCTTCATCGCCTGGCACCAGCACAAATTCCATCTTGTACACCGAAGTCGGAATGTCGATCGCGAGCTTCTTATCTAATTCCCTGGGCTCTGTCGCAACTTTGGATTGCTGTGCTTCACAGATGCCGGGTAGCATTACCGCCATGCCGGTCACAAGCAGAAATGCACGAAGTTGCCACGTATTAGACCGTTTGAAGCTGTCGACTGTACTTGCTGTTCTTGTCATGTTTGTTCCAGGATGTGCAACACTTGAGTCCCACCAATTTAGCCGAATCTGCATGGGTGTGCAATGCCGAATGACAATCTATTCCACAAATCTCGAATCGGCTGAAAAATCGGCAAAAGCTGCCTTTGATCGGATCGCCCAGATCGAAGCGGCGGCCAGTGATTACAGAGTCGATAGCGATGTCGCCTGGCTCACAAAGGCCGCGGGTAACGGCGAGTTTGTCCGCATCACTCCCGAGACGGAGTACTTGCTTCAGCGAAGCTGTGAACTTGCAACGGCGAGTCATGGCGCGTTTGATCCCACTGTTGGGCCAGTTACCAAGCTCTGGCGCATTGCCCGACGCGAACAGACAATGCCCGCCCTCGCAATGCGGCAAGCCGCAGCCGAACTGGTGAACTACCGCCAGATTGAAATTTCAAAAACCTCAAATTCAGGACCCGTCGCTCGACTGGAGCGAGCGGGAATGTCGCTCGACTTCGGCGCAATCGCCAAGGGCTATGCCGCCGAAGAAGCAGTAAAGACACTGCAAGCAAACGGCACATCAACTTGCTTGGTTGCTCTCTCGGGTGACATCTACGCCGGAGATGCTCCCCCCGGCGCTCGCGGCTGGCGAATCGCAATTGCTTCAGGGCAGCAGCAATCAGATGTTGCAGATGCATTCGTAATGCTGAAGAACCAGGGACTCTCCACCTCCGGCGACACTGAGCAGATTGTCGAGATCGGTGGCCAGCGGTACAGCCACATCATTGACCCCCGAATCGGTTGGGCCATCAGCGATCGCAGATCGGTGACAGTCATCGGGCCACATGGTTGGATGCACGACTCTGTGGCAACGGCGCTGTGCGTGCTCGATGAGTCAGGCAGTCGGGATCTCCTCAAGAAATACCCTGATTGTGCGGCGGTCATTTTCGAAAAAATCGGCGACCAATTGGAACGACGCACGCTCGGCAACCCAGACCTGCTCCGCAAGATCGAATTCACTTCAAAGTAAGTGATCGAGAAACAAGCTCCCGGGCCGCCTGAATATCAGCAATCCGTGTATCCCCCGCCTCACGCTCGATCGCGAGATTCACATTGAGTGACGATTTCACAAACTCAAAGAACGCGGGCCACGCAACCGCTCCTGTGCCCGCGGCAACTTCCTGCCCCCAGGTTCCCGCAACATTCGTTGGAATTGCGTCCTTAATGTGGATCTGACGAACATACTTCGCAAGCTTGCGAAGCGCTGCAACCGGCTCACCCATGCCATACAGGATCATGTTCGCCGGATCAAAATTCACTCCGGTATTTGGATGATCCAATTCCTGCATGACATCTACAAGTGTGTCGGCATTCTCCTGGCCAGTCTCAAATGCAACTTGAACCCCGCAGGCACCGAAGACATCCGCAATCTGGCGAAGTCGGTCAAGCATGCGAGTGCGCTCCGCATCGCCTCGGTTGTGCGGCAGGAATCCCGCATGAAACGTCATGAGCTTCAGTCCCAATCGCTGAGCAATTGCTGCATGTGCCTTTGCATTTGCAAGGTTCGCAGCCCAGGTGCTGTCGGGTCGAATACCGCCAGTGCGAGCAATTGTCTCAAGCGTCGAATAGTCCTCGCCGACAGTTCCCATCATTCCCGAAATAATCGAGATGTTGGCGGCCCCCAGAAGCTGCTGCGTCTGTGTTTCGTTCCACGACCCATCTCTGATCGGGTCGAGCGCGAGTTGGACAGCGGATATGCCGCAGGACTGGACGTTTGTGACCAGCTCGGTAGGAGTGTGCGGGCGAAGCGACCATGAGCAGACAGCAAGTGTGGGCATGACATGAACCTCTATGAGCGCAAGCGATCATCCCCAAGCGGATGAACACGTTGGCGAGATGCGAATCGGAACGCAGTAATGAGACCAATGCTGCCCCAGAAGAGCATGCGTGGTTTGATGAGTTGTTTGAGTGTCTGCGGAATAAGTTCTTCTGTCAGTGATACGGGGTGATCGGGGTGTGGGTTGACCGCGTATGAAACGGTAATGGTGTTGATGAAGCAGACGACAAGCCAGACAAAAAATGTCGCCGCAGCGCCGATGATTCCCAGGCGATTGCTTCCTTTGCGAACGGCCCACAGGATCGACCATCCGATCAGGACTCCGGCTGGCCAGACAATCCACTCCTGGCGCAATTGTGTCCACCAGCTCCACCGCGCCCAGATCGCACCAGCGATAAGTGGCATGGCAATGAGCACAAGTGCGAGTCGTAGATTCTTTCGGGTGTTGTCGAGCCGGCCCGCAGGTAGCTCTGGAAGTTGAACTTTGGGAATCCGCGGCTGATCGTGTCGGAACTCCCGGGTAATAAACTCAAGCTCCGGCGGCAAGCTCTCGCGGCCTTCCCTGGTTGCCGGTGTGTAGTCCTTCACGCGGCTGAGATACACAGTGAGTGATTCGCCGAACTGTTCTGTGAAGTTGAGGCCCAGCTGTTTGTAGGCATTCTGAAGCACACCCAGCGGATCATCTCGCAGATCTTCGAAGCGGATTTCAGCGAGGTTTCCCTGCGGGATCGAGCCTCGTTGTTCGAGGTATTTCTCAGTGCACAGTCGAAAGTCGCTGGACATTCTTGCTCGCAACGCGGCATCGTCTATTGGCGGCTCGAGCTGGTAACTGCCCAGGCGTTTGATCAACGAGACATTGGACGCCAGAGTTGCGCCGGGCTCGCGGCTTATATAGATGAACTTGGTATCGTGATCAAACAGGTCGAGCAGTTCGTTGATATGACCGGTGTGTGATGGCGACTTGAGCAGAAGACGTTTGCCATTGGAGAAGCGAGTCACTTTGTACAGGAACTTCCAAAGCGTTCGCCGCCAGAGGTCGTAGGTGTGGGGCGGCAGACCAGAGAGCGTCATGAATTGCTGAGAGTACTTGAAGGTCTCTTCATTGGTAAAGATCATGCGGCCGACCTGGACGGAGGTGCCCGCCCAGATGTTGTTCGCGAAGTCGTCTTCTGCTGGCCATTCTGGTCCATACGCCACATCGTCCATCGGGCGTTTTTCGCTCATGAATGGGACCATGAAGAGTCGTGCAAAGGTCCAGGAGATCGGGCCACCATGTGGGACCAGGCATTGATACCAGCGCGGCGTGATATTCTGCCGGTCACATGACAACAGGTAGTGAAGGTGAGTCGTGCCGCTGCGGAAGTATCCCAGAACCACGATTGCGGGAACTTTGAGTTTCCATTTCTGAGAGTGGCCTTTGTAGGCGAGCACGGGCCAATACAGCAGGCGTTCGGGCAGGGTCAAGATTGTTGAAAGTACCGAGACATACAGGTTAAATGCGAGCCGAGGCCAGAAGAGGATCGGTACGCGCGCCCCTGGAAATCGCAGAATTCTCCACCAGACATCAAGTGGCGCAAAAGCCATGTAATGCGGCCATGGCCAGGGGAACTTGAAGATGGCTGGCGGTTTGCTCACAGGGTTGTGAGTTTAGCGATGAACCACTGGGCGAATTGGTCTTTGGGCACTCGGCCCGGGCCTTGCTCAACTCGGCCATCGCGGTAGACCAGCACAGCTTCGATCTGAGGCGCATCCATTGTTTCCAGAGGATTAGCGATGCAGAGGTCGATGTTCTTCTTTTCAACTTTGCGTCGTGCTGATTCGATCATCTCTTCGCGGGGTTCGAGTGCGAATCCAACCAGGAGCTGATTTGCCCTGCGTGTGCGTCCAACTTCTGCGAGCAGGTCTGGCGTTGGCTCGAGTTCGAGCGTTACTTTCTCAGATGTTCTTCGGAACTTGCCGCCAGAGAGTGCGGCCAGGGGCTTGGGTCGATAGTCGGCGACCGCCGCGGCCATGATCAAAATGTCCGCGCTGCTCGCGTGTGTTTGCAGGAGCAACTGCAGGTCGGATGTTGTGGTGAAACGATGGAGTTTTACTTCGGGCGATTTCGGCAGGAGCGAGGTAGGACCCAGAAGCAGGGTGGTTTGGAATTGTGCCGTGGCGGCCTCTGCGAGTGCGATTCCCATTTTGCCAGACGACCGGTTGCCGAGATAGCGAACGGCGTCGATGGGTTCGTGGGTTGGCCCTGCGGTAATGAGGAGTGTGCGGGGCTTGGGCATTTGAGATTTTAGCGAAGTTCAGGGCGCGAGTGTTTTTTCGGGGTTGGCGTAGACACTGGCTGTTCCGTGCAAGTTTTCTTCGGCCACTTCTGCCGGGGTTCCGGAGCCGCCAAGAGCGCGGGGGAATTCTTTGCCGCTAATGCCCTGGACGTGACCATCTGCAAAGACCGCGTTGGCGACACCTTGTTTGCCGGGGTGGCGGAAGCCGATGCGGCTGTTTGGATTGCCGACCTGGTTGTCGCGCTGGCGACCTACATAAAGACCATCTGCCAGAGCGATAAGCTGAGTCGGGCGGACGAACGCGCTGAGTTTGGTCTGGGTGACAAAGTTGCCGCCGGTGCCTGGTCCATACCCCACGCTGCCGGTGTAGTGCAGGTCTTGTTCGACCTGGACCGTGCCGCCGATAGGGTTGATTGCGTTGACCCAGTATGAGACTCGAATGATTTTTTCGAAGCCTCGGCTTGGAATGGTCACCGAGATATTGCCGGAACCAGTGCGTTCAAAGGGCCAATCGAGCCAGCCCTTTGGATTATTGGGGTCGGTGCCGGTCTGACTGCTCGCAACTCCCGCGACGTCAAAAGTTTCGGGGCAGTAAAAAGGGTTGCCGCCTTTTATCTGATTGCCGGTCATATAGCCATCGCGATCGAGGATCGGCGCCCAGCCATCGAGCGGGACACCGGATCCGCCGGTCGTACCTGTCATGTTGTATGAAGGGATCACGGCTTCTTTGTGATCGTTGTTATAGAGGCAAAGGCCCTGGCCTTGGCCGCGGAGCTGGGCCTGGCAGGCAAGAGCTTTGCTGGTCTTTCGCGCGCTGCCGATTGCTGGCAGAAGAATCGCGATCAAAACTGCAATGATCGCGATCACTACCAGGAGTTCGATGAGTGTAAATGCTCTTCTCATTAGCTGAGTCTTCCTACCGGCCCCGCGGTAATTGTAATGATTGTCATCAGCGTGTGGAAGAGCCAGCTGCGTTATTTTCAGTTTTTTGCAGGGGACGCCGCGAATATCGGCGTTTTTTACTACTTCCGCGGCTCGCGGGCAGCCTTGGTGATCAGCACTGTCTCAACGGGGACATCGCCCATGCCGTTCTTGAAGCCGGTCTTGACGGCGCGGATCTTGTCGACGACATCGGTTCCTGAGACGACTTTGCCAAACACGGCGTATGCAGCTCCGCCGCGGGGCATGTCGAGCGCGGGGTTGTTTACCGAGTTGATGTAGAACTGGCAGGTTGCAGAATCGGGGACGCTGGTTCGTGCCATGGCGATGGTGTAAGCATCGTTCTTGAGTCCGTTTTGCCATTCATTCTTGATGGGTGCATCGGTCTTTTTCTCGGTGAGGTCGGCATCGAACCCGCCGCCCTGGATCATGAAACCTGAGATGACGCGATGGAAGATCGTGCCGCTGTAGTGGCCTTTGTCGACGTAGTTCAGGAAGTTGGCGACTGAGATCGGGGCTTTTTCTTTGTTGAGTTCAACGACGATGTCGCCCATGGATGTGGTGATGCGGACCAGGGGGAACTTGTCGTCGGCTGATGCTGCGGGGGCGGGTGCCGGTGCCGGTGCAGGTGCAGGTGTCGCGGCGGCGGGGGTAGGAGTTGTTGCCGGTGCAGCGGCTGGCGGTGTGGTTGTCGCCGCAGGCTTGGTTTCAGGAGTTTTGGCCGCGGGAGTTGTGGTCGATGTGCTGGCGGCGGGCGTGCTGGACGGTTGGCTATTTTTAGAGCAACCGGTGAGCAGGAGGCCGGTGATGAGGAGGGCCGCCGCGGCGAATGCGCTGGTGCGACGGAGGGGCGATGCGGATATGCGGGGGTTGTTCATGGATATAGGTTATGCGCCTGGGAAGTGCTGAGTGCCGGGTTCTGAGGTCTGAGCGGAGGTCCCTGGAACGGGCGGTGTGCGTGAAATTGCGAATTCTGCTTATTCTGTGGTATCCGTTGTCCGATGCCCCTGAAATGAGCACTGACCATGCTGTTTCTCCAAGTACTGTTGCGGCGATCATGACGCGGCACGTGATCACCGTGAATCTCGATCACACACTTCGAATCGTGCGGCAGCTCTTTGACCTTCACCGCATTCACCACCTGCCTGTGCTGGAGCATGGCAAGCTTGTCGGGATTCTTTCTGACCGCGACCTGCTCAAGGCGATTTCGCCGAGTATCTCATCGCCCGCCGCGAGCGCACGCGATTTGGCAACTTTGGACAAGCATGTTCACCAGGTGATGAAACGCAGCGTGGTGACTGTGACCGCACAGACCGAGATCGCGGAGGCGGGTCAGATCATGCTTGCGCAGAGCATTTCAGCTCTGCCGGTTCTGGATGAAAATGACCACTGCATTGGAATTGTGACGAGCAGAGATTTCATGAAGTGGTGCCTGCAATCTGGCTGTCCGGCGGCGAAGGCGGCATGACGCCGCTGGGTCGGCGAGAAATTTGAGCAGTAGAGCATTTGAGCAATAGACAGGAACGAGCAGAGACTCCTTTTATTTTAGTGTTTGAGATTTCGAAGGGGATCAACGAAACTTTTCTAAGGGGATCATGATCCCCTGATCCCCTTTCGTTTTTGAGCTAAAAACGAAAGGTGATCATTTCATTTCAAAGGTGATCATCAAAAGTGATGATCACCT
>CAZAEQ010000067.1:0-16035 GCA_964484185.1 uncultured Phycisphaeraceae bacterium | reverse complement strand
CAAAATGTGTCCGGTATGGGACACTTCGCACATTCCGCTGGGATGTAAAGAACTGGTCGAATCAGGGGCTCGGAGCGGGTATTAGAACGTGCCTTTACGTTTCGGCCCAGCTTTTGGCCCTGTCGGCGGCACAGCGCGGCGGAAGATGTTGCCGAAGGGGTCGTTGATCTGTGGCGCGATTGATGGCGTCACTGGCACATCTTTGAAAATGATTTCTTTGTCGTAATACGTGCTCTGATCCAGTGTCTTGGCGGCGGCCGCGGGATCAGGCTTTAGGACGATGTCGACCTTGTCGCCCAACCACTTGGGGGCGGGGGCTGCGAGTTCAGAGTCGGTGTCGGATGAACTGCTTGAAGTAGTCACTTTGCCGTTGATGCTGATGGTGAATGATGAGCTGAAGCTGGTGAATGCATCGGGCTTGCGGCGCGTTGGGTCTTCGCCGCTGGAGATTTGTCCCAGTTCGATTTCGTCTTCAGGATTGTCACGATCGCGAGCGAAGACGCGATAGGAAATTGGGTGCGGAGAATCCTGAGTTGGAAGTGTGAGGGAGAGTGTCTTGTTGGTTTCGTTGAACCCCATGTTCTGTTGGAGCGTGATGAGTTCAGGCTTCAAGTGAGCTTCAAGCTCGGCTGTGGTTGCGTCGGTTGATTTGATGGCGGTGCAGAGAGTTGAACTATCGGGACGAACATCAATGGTGGTTGAGAGTTCAGATTTCACAGGCTTGCGGGAAGAGGAAGTGGGGGCGGTGTTGAGTGAGGGGAAGCCGCCCATGATGCGGATTCTGCCGAAGCCGCCTTGCGATTCTTCCGACCGCATTTCAACCGCGAGTTTCATCGACTGCTTTCCTGCGGGCGCTTCGCTTGGAACCTGGAACGAGATTGCCTGGGGCTCGCTTGCCATACCAGATGCTCGGGAACCAGTGATGATGAACGTGTCGATGTAGTGTTCATCTAATTCGGCACGCGGTGTTGGATTTCCAAAGGTTCCGCCAAAGCCGGTGCGTATAAGTGAGGAGAGGGAATCCTGGTTCTGGTTTGTGTCTGCGAGTCGATCGAGTGCTACGCCGCCGAGCGAGGCGGATTTCAGGCTGATGGGGACGTTGATTACGCTGTTGGAACCAACGCGAGCTTCCTTGAGTTCGAGGACTACTGGGAGAGTTGCGCCCGGAAAAGTGTTGGGCCTTGTCTTGAGCACGAAGACGCCGGCGTTGTTGAAGAACCGTTGCTCTTGTGCGGGCTTGAGTGCGTTGTCGAGTTTGGCACGCTCGATGAGGTCGCCCCATTCTTCGGCCCAGGGGAGCGAGGTATCAGCCTGGCGTGCGAGCACCTCTTCGATGACAGAGTCGTACTGGACCGCATCAAGCGAGCGGCTCATGGCGCGGTTCATGAGTTCGTTGGCGATGGTGACAGACTGGGCCTGCGTTGCGTGACGAGCCTCCCAAAACAGCAGCGAAAGCGGCTTGAACTTGTTGAGATCGCTGCCGGTCAGTGCGGCATATGCGACCACACCGACAGGAATAACAGATGTGATGCAGAGGAAGATTCCCAGTAGTGCGAGCGGGATCATCCGCTTGCGCGCGCCCTGGAGCACTGTGCCTTCGCGCTTGAGGCCTGCGCCACATTCTGGGCACGTGATCGATTCGGGGTAGACACCTTCGAGATCGAATTTGCACCAGCGGCAGACTGGATGGTCGTTGATCTTCTTGCCGCGGAAACCGAGGATAATGAATAGCGCACCAGCGAGCAGCGAAATGAACAGGATCGCGACAAGCGAGGGAACCATGACCAGCAGTCTCCCAAATGAGTTATTGGTTACAGGCGAGACGAGCAGCTCGTCTTGACCTCACATTTGACTTCACACCAGATGCGCCAGGGGCGGCGGTCCGTCCCGAGCAGGGTCAATCTTCAACGCCGAATGCCGCGTGATTTTCGGTGCGGTAGGCCTTGAGCAGGTCGAGCGTCTTGGAAGCATCTTCGGTCTTATCGGCGATGATCTGCTTCTCAAGCGTCAGGAGATGCTCAACGAGTTGGATCATGTGCGGGCGGTAATCGGCGTTCATTTTCGCACGCTTGGTTGCATCGGGCTGCTTGGCAAATGCTTCGGTTGTGTCCATGCCCTTGGCGATGACCGCGCCGCGCTGAGCTTCGTTGACCAGCTTGAGGTTGTCATCTTTCTTGGTTGAGTCGGTGATCTGGGTCTTGAGACGTTTGAGGCTGCCGTTCATGAGCTTCATCGCGCCTTCGAGATTGGCGGGCGCGGCGTTTGGGCCACCGGGGCCGCGACGCTGAGTGCCAGGCTGGCCGGGTGCTGGCGCTTCGGGTGCGCGTTCGGGCTCGCCGCGGGGCTGCGGGTTTTTGGGAGCTGGGGAAGTTGCGGGCTGCGCGAAGGCGAGCACGCCGATGGAGAGGACAAGGGTTGCGGGCAAGATTACTTTGGCTGTGAAACGGTTCAAGATCAGATGCTCCTGGTGTTAAGAATGAAAAGGATACCCATGAGACGTTTGACTGGCATATGAGTTTGGTAACAAGTGCCGGAATCTGTAGATTCCCTTGCGTAACCTTAACCACGTGCGAATTGTGATTGAAATTATTGGTGGCTTGTATCACCTTCTGCGGTTGGGGATCCTGACGCGATTTGCGTTTCGCGGGCCCTATTGGCAGTGGAGATTGCATAGTGCATTTGGTAGGGGAATGCCGCCGAAGGGCGAGCTTGTGCATGCACTGCTGGCGTATGGGCGCTGGATGTATCGGATGAATAACCGAGGATGAAGGAAGTGCGGGCCAAGCGAGGGTGTGGTACACTCCCGCAACGGGCCTGTCTGGGTTTGTTCACGGGCTGGAAGCTCGAAACACGGAGATCGAAGATGTCTGACGCTGCCGCACCACAGAGAAATACAGCCCCAGCCACGGACAAGTCGTTCTTCAAGGCGTTTATTCCTGGACTGATTTTGGGATTGATAGTGGGGGGCCTGGGCGGGGCGTTTTTGATTCCATTCCTGTCTGACGGTGTGCCGGATATGCCAAAGTCGGTTCCGACGGCACCGAACACGAATGCCGCACGCGATCGCGAGGCGCGGCCCGCGGATGCACCGGTTCCCAATGCGGCCGACAAAGTAGACCCCAAAGCCCCGACAACGACGCCGCCGCCCGTTCCTTCAACAACACCAACGGCACCGAAATAATTCAGAGGTACTCCGCGATGGACCGCGATCAACTGCGACGGGTTGTCAAACAACACGCCGAAACTTCACGTTTGCTGGGTGTGGATTTTGTGCCAGTTTTCCGGGCTGAAGGTACAGAATTGACAGATGGAGATGCTGGAGCAGTTGTTGAAACAGTTATTGATTCGCCGCGGAAGAAGCCGGTGGAAGTGATGGCGGTTGCGAAGGAAGATCGGAAGCCGGCAGCGAAAGTTGCGGCGGGTGCAATTCGCACGCGAGAATCGGTGCGAGCATCGCTCGATGAGATTTTGCAGCGATACGAAGTCGATGCGCCGCACAAGGCGTTCAAGACAGCTCACAATCGAATTGTGTTTGAAGATGGCGATTGCATGGCGCGACTGATGTTTATTGGTGAAGCTCCTGGAGAAGAAGAAGATATTCAGGGAAAGCCGTTTGTTGGACGCGCGGGGCAGTTGCTGAACAAGATGATTGCGGGAATGGGGCTGGCACGCGAGGCGGTGTATATCGCGAACGTGCTGAAGACGCGGCCGCCGGGGAATGCAACTCCAACGCTGGATGAATGTCGCCTGTGTGAGTCGTATTTATTTGAGCAAGTGAACGCGGTGAGGCCGGAAGCTATTGTGACGCTGGGGCTTACGGCGACTCGGGTGGTGCTGAAGTGCGAAGCGACGATGTCGAGCATGCGCGGAAGATGGCACAGTTTTGCGCTGCCTGATGGGGCAGCGATTCCGGTAATGCCGACGTTCCATCCGGCGTATTTGCTGAGGGCTTACACGCCTGAAAACCGCGAAAAAGTGTGGTCTGATATGAAGCAAGTCCTTGAACAGCTTGGACTTAAAGTGCCCGTTCCCGCGGCAGCCACGCCGAGCTAAATATTTCCTGGATTATTTCGAAACTGGGCAGGAACCGGGTTTGCAACCTCTGCGAATACTGGGTGTGCTCGCAGAGCGCGAGCGTGCCGCCACGATTTAGTTCCATGATGTGCGGCCAGAAAAACTGACCCCCACGAGACCCGGTGCTTAGGATTGGTTCTTAAGTGCCGGGTTTTTTTTTGGACCTTTGAATCCAAGCAGATGGAAGGTCCGGTTCAGTTTATTTACTGAAATCCAAAGCGGTGTCTGCAGGCAATTTGCGGACCGCTGTAAAGTAGTATGGGACCTTGCCGGTCCATACGACTTCAAAATCAACCTCAACTTTGTCGCCGACTTTCAGGTCTGGAAATTCTACACCGTCACCTGGTGGGAAGCCCATGATCATGGAGTTCATGCCAACCACCTTGCCGGATTTGTCTTTGAAATCGGGAATGCGTTCGTGCTGAACTTGCAGTTCTTCAAGACCTTTGCGAGTTGGGTCGGGAAGACTCTGGACTTGGCCGCGAACTGTGTACTTTGCCGATTGGGCTGCTACAGAGGCTGGAACAGATTGAGCCTTTTTCTCGCAGGAAATCAGCGAAAAAAACAAAACGCTCGCAAACAGAGCTGCGAGCGTGAGAGTTACGTGTGTCCGTGCCATTGCTGATTATTGCAACCAGAAATCGGCGAGGCGTCAAATTACTTAACGGTGATGTACTTGCTGACGAAGTTCATTTCGCCGGCCATGTCTGGGGTGTAGAGCATGGTCCATGATGCCCCCTTGACAACGCGAACGACCTGAGCGACGGTCTCGCGGCTGGTCCACTCGCGATTGCCGCGGATGTAGACGTTCATGCGTTGACGGCGCTTGTCCTGTGCCTTCTTGAGGTTGCGCTTGTGATTGAGATCTTTACGCATGAGCTTGGCGATGGTCTGACGACCACCTTCGCTGGCGGGGATGATCGCGACGGTGCAGGTGATGGACTGACCGGGCTTGAAAGATGCTGGAGTGGCCATTGTGAACCTCTGAAAAAGACAAAGCCTCGCCAAATTGGCAAGGAGGGAAGTTTAGCAGCAAGTCGAACCGCGTCCACCCCGTGCGTATTGTCTTCACCTATGTCAGACCAATCCGGCACACCAGCTCCCGTGCGTCCAGTCTTTAATCCCGGTGCCGCTCACCAGCAGAAACCGCGGTTGCGCCCAGTTCGCGGCTTCGGGGCCGAGTTCAACGGTGCGCAGGTACTCGGTTTGTCAGATGCGCGTCAGGTGTCTGATAAAGTTGTGTTCACTTCGCCCGCGGCACAGTTTGTTTTGCCGCTTTTGGATGGCAACAAGACGCTGGATGAGGTCATTGCCGCTACAGGACGTGGATTGACGCGCGAGATACTCCAGGATTTGGTGGCACAGCTTGATGATGCCGGCCTGTTGTTTGGCCCAGTGTTTGAAGAGATGTTGCGCAAGATGCGGCAGGATTTCGATTCGAATCCTGTCCTTCCACCTGCCACTACCGCAGCATTTGCGGACCAGATCGCAGAAGCAAACATGCCCAAGGAAGCGACTGCGGAAGAAAAGGCCGCCGCGGCACCCGGGAAACTTCGCGAGCTGTTTGATCAATGGTGTGCAGAAGCACTTAAAAACGTCGAGAATCCAAGCCTGGATGCATTGCCCAAGGCGATCATCGCGCCGCACATTGATTACCCGCGTGGCTGGATTAATTACGCACAGGTCTGGGGCCGTTTGCGCGTCGTCGATCGGCCCGATCGCGTGATCATTCTGGGGACGAATCACTTTGGTGAATGCACCGGCGTCTGCGGCTGTGACAAGGGATTTTCAACGCCCTTTGGCACCTGTGAAGCTGACATGGCAGTGGTGAATGGACTTCGGGCCAAGCTGGGTGACAAGCTCTTTGAGCATCGCTTTGATCACGAGCGTGAGCACTCAATTGAGCTGCAAATCCCGTGGATTCAGCATGTTTTTGGCAAAGATGAGGCCGGGAACTATCCCAAGGTATTCGCAGCACTGGTGCATGACCCTGTGGTGAACGAAGGCAATAGCTACGACGGCAACGGCATCGCTCTCGATCCATTTGTGGATGCGATGCGTGATGTGCTTGCAAACCTCCCCGGCAAGACTCTGGTGATTTCATCAGCTGATCTCAGCCATGTTGGTCCATCGTTTGGCGATGAGCAGGCACTTTCTGGCGAAGAAGAAGCGCCGACGCAGGCTCGCAACAAAGTCTTCCAGCACGACCAGGAAATGCTGCAACTTATTGCGAATAAGAACACCGATGAGCTGATTGGCGCGATGGCGTGGCAGCAGAATCCAACGCGCTGGTGCTCCACAGGCAACATTATCGCGACGTTGAAAATTGTTCAGCCTGAGACTGTGACGATCTTGAACTATTCCGCCGCGATGGATGGTGAAGGATCAGGCATGGTCTCAAGCCTCGCCGCGGTAATGACCTGAAACTGCGGTAAAAGATGGCGATTTACACCATGAACGCCGTTCAAACAACGCAGCCAGCACCGTCATCAGCGCCCAAATTTGAGGCGACAGAATTGGCGCCGCAAGTTCCAAATCACTGGCCGACGATTCCAGGTATCTCTGGAGCGGTGATATTTTTCGTCATCGGATTTGTGATACTTGCAAAGGTTCGGCGCGATGTTCGCGCAGAGGATGTTAAAGCCGCGTTGGCTAGTCGGTTTTCTGCGTCGACGCGTGTACTCGCTGCGATTGCGTGTCTGATCAGCGGTTATCACCTGTGTGCCTGGAGTCTCGACGAGAGAATGCTGCCGCTGCGAGTACCGGTTGAAAAGTGGTGGCTCGTCCCGGTGATTGCTGCGTTTGCCGTTGCTGCATCTTGTGGCGTTGACTTGGTTCAGCGCAGATTCGACGCAGAGCAAGAAAGTACATGATGGCGGGTGTCGGTTGATGGCGTAGTCGCTGTGTCACAACTTTGTCACGGATTTCCCGCTCCATGCAACCATCGGGTACTCTGCCTCGATACCATATAGGACTGGCGACTTCGCGCTCTGTGCGCAAAGCCACCGGACAAGACACCAACCAATCCGTCTAGAGCCGCACAATGGGGCTCGCGGGTGCAAGTTTGAAGCGAGGTCTGCGCATGGCAGGCAGTAACGGCTGCTGGGGCATCGAGATCGGTCAGTTCGCAATCAAGGCCGTCAAGGTCGAGGGCGAACCTGGGAATATCCGCGTCACGGATTTCGCCGTTCTTCCGCATGCCAAGGTGCTCTCCACTCCCGATGTTGAAGCTTCCGATGTGGTCCGAGTTACTCTCGGTACGCTCGTGAGCCAATATGACCTGACGAACGCGACGATCACTGTCAGCGTTCCCGGCTCGCAGGCGTTCGCTCGTTTCGCCAAGCTGCCGCCTGTCAGCCCGAAAGATGTTCCCAACCTTGTGAACTTCGAGGCACAACAGCAGATTCCATTCCCGCTTGATCAAGTTGAGTGGGACTACCAGACCTTTGTTACCAAAGATTCGCCCGAAGTTGAAGTCGGCATCTTTGCTATCACCAAAGACAAGATCGCAGAACGGCTTGCAACTCTTCAAGATGCAAACGTCACGCCGAATCACTTGACGCTGAGCCCGATCGCCGTGTACAACGCGATCGCCTACGACCTGACGTTTGATGAATCCATGCCCGGCACGATCCTCGTCGATGTCGGCACCACCTCAACCGATCTGATCGTCTGCGAACCCGGCCGCATCTGGATTCGCACTTTCCCCCTCGGTGGCCATCACTTCACACAGGCCCTGGTTGATGCATTCAAGCTCAGCTACGCCAAAGCGGAAATGCTCAAGCTCGAAGCGCCCGAGAGCAAGCACGCTCGCCACGCTGCCCAGGCGATGCGACCGGTCTTCACTGATCTCGCACAGGACATTCAACGCTCGATCGGTTATTACCAAACATTGCATCCAGATTCACAGCTCACGCGCCTGATCGGCATTGGCTCGACCTTCAATCTCCCCGGCCTTCGCAAGTATCTCAAGCAGCAGGTTGGCCTCGAAGTCTACCGAATTGAAGAATTCAAGAAACTCTCGGATTCCGGCCTCCCAGAAGATCGCAGGGCCGCATTCAAAGAGGCATCGCTCAACCTCGTGACCGCATACGGCCTCGCGCTCCGCGGCATGGCGATGTCAACCATCAATGTCGATCTCATGCCCACCTCGGTGGTCCGTGAAAGTCTCTGGAAGAAGAAGAACAAGTACTTCGTGCTCGCGGCGTGCCTTGGCATCGCCGCTGGCGGAGCGATGTTTATTCGCCCGCTGCTCGATTACTTCGCAATCAGCGGCACAACTCAACCTGAAATCATCGAGCAGGCAATTAAGGCCGGCGATGTTGAACGTGGCAAGGCGACCGCTGCCGGTGTCATCGGCGCTGCACAGTCCGACTTCCGCGCTGCCAACCTTGCCAGCCTCACTGAGCGCCGCGATCTCTACGGATACATTGCGACTGACCTCAGCCTCATGCTCGATGATGCAAACAAGAAGGCTCAGAACTGGGCGAAGGATGTTGCCGCGAAGAGTGGACAGCCACTGGTCAATGCCGCTCCGATCGCCTTCTCGGTTCGTCAGTTTGAGACAAACTATCTCGCTCCTGGTCGCACTGCGAATGCGGATCCGAATAATCCGACTCCTCCCCCTCGCGGCGGAGCTCCGAAGAATGAGAAGGGCAGGATCGTCATCTCCCTGCGTCTGGTCACCACACAGCCTGACCCTCAGGAATTTGTGATTGACACACTTCAGAAGTGGCTCGAGGCAAACAAGAAGCGCGATGGAGTCCCATACACACTCAACGTCGCGTCAAAGCCCTGGAAAGCCGAGATGATCGACACTGAAAAACTCAAAGCGGCGGCAACGGTCGCCGCGGGACCTCGCACCGAAGGCGTGCAGGAGCCCGTTGAAGGTGGCGGCAAGGGAGCGAGACGCGGCGGCAACAATGACCCGACCAACGCGATCGACTCGGGACGCCAGGCAATCGGCGCCAAGGCGATAGTTGACGATCCCGATGCCTTTGCGCCAATTTCACGACTCCACGACAAATCAAAAGATCCGTTCCCCACAGCAATTGTCACGATCGAGTGGGAAGCGGTAATTACCGGTGAAGAACCCAAAGATGGCAAGGGAGGTGGCAAGTGAAGAAGATTCTTCCCTGGCTCAAAACGAACTGGCTGCTCACAGTGATGGCAGTTCTCATGCTCGCCGCAATTCCAACTGGCTGGTACTTCAGTTCATCATGGCGGAAATCCATGCTCACCGAGCGTGAAAAACTCGCCGCAGACCTGAGCGCCAAACTCGCTAAAGCGAAAGTCAGCTACAACGTTTCTTCGCCTGTTCCCAGTGTGAATTCGATCACGGCGAATCAGGAAGCAAACTCAAAAGTCACCGAATTCTTTGGCAACCAGAAGGCCAAATTCGAGGAAGAGGCCAAGCGAGTAGTTGCTCTTGCAAGCACTCATAACGCGGGCCCGGCCGATGCCAATCGTTTCACGCCCTTGATTGCAGACATCTTTCCAGTACCCAGAAACGCTGATCAGAATCGGCAAATCGTTGCGTTCACAAAGGAACTGGCAGGGACACCAGGAAAGCCTTCTGCCTATCAGCGCCTGTTGAATTCGATCAATGCAGGAATGCCACCGGATCGCAAGAAGGTCGGCCTCGACTTGAACGAGCGTGCCATCCGTGAACGAGAAATGGTCAAGGGGACAAACCCTTCCCGTGAACTGACCAAAGAAGAAGTCGACATCATCGTCAAGAAGCTTTCCGACCAGCGCATCGCCGCGTATCAACAGGTTGCTTCTCGCTACTCCGTGTATGCGTCGATGGAGTCGTTCCCCAACAACCCCGCCAAGATCCTCCGCGCAGTTCCTTCTGAGCCGCCATCTCTGGCAACGTGTTTCTCCTGGCAAGCTGATTTCTGGCTTGTCTCTGAGGTCTTTGAAGCGGTGAAAAACGCGAACGTTCCTGCCGGGGCAACGGCTCCGGTAAGCATCGATCGCGGCGCAGTGAAGCGCATCCAGTTGATCGATTTCGATTCCTATATCAAGACGCGCGATGAAAACGATCCATACTCCAACGCTTCGGCAACCCCCGCCGGCAAAGCTGCCCCCAGCACGCCAGTGGATGGCTCGAGCGCGATGATTCCTCCGCGGTTCGCCGAAAGCGTCACCGGTCGCTGGGGAGGCAAAGACAACAAGCTGTACGATGTTCGCTATTGCAAGCTCTACCTCGTCGCCGCATCAGCCCGTATTCCTGAAGTGCTCAATGCGATTAGTCAGTCAAATTTCATGACTGTTGTCGATCTCGATATCAAGGACATCGATGTCTGGGCCGATCTGCAAGAAGGCTTCTATTACGGTGACGAGCATGTCGTTCAGTTGACGCTCGAACTTGAGGTTGTATGGCTCAAGAGCTGGCTCGCCCCAATGGTTCCTCCTGGCGGACGCGAGCAACTCGGCCTTCCTCCAATTGAAGGACTCGCAGCACCCGAAGCGAAAGATGGACCTGGCCCAGGTCCCGCTGGCGGAGCGCCCAAAGGCCCGCCGCGTCGCGATCGTTGATATTCATTTCGGATTGAACGTAACTGACCTTCTGAACTGTTTCCTGAACTGTCTCCCGTTTCGGCTTCGAACGCTCTGAATCAAAGGATCATGCGATGAAACTCAAAGGCATTTCTACTCTTGAGCAGCATGTTGAAAAATATGTACTTGCAGGCGCTGCCGCTGCGCTCGCTGGTGTTGTGGTATGGCAACTGATGGACGTCACTAAGGTGAAAGTTGGTCCTGCGGAAGTCAGTCACAGTGAAATATTCGATGGGCTCAAGACATCTGCAATGCAGACTAAGAACCGCGTTGAAGACCTGGTGCCAAAGCTGCCTGAGGCTCCCAACGTCAACCTCGCTGAGGCGTTTCAGTCTGCATTGAAGGCCAAAGTTGTACCCAAAGACCAGTTGATCTCCCTTGGTCTGCCTGTCACGCTTGATCGTGGCCAGGGTGACGTCGCGGTCGACTCGATGTTTGAAGTAATCACCGCGCCCGCTCCGACTGATATCCGCGCCCACGGGTTCTGGTCGACAATTGATCCGCTTGAGCCAGCTTCAACTCCAGAAATTGCCACTGTGCTCCCAGCTGCTCAGCCGTTCGACAAGCCCGCGGTGAGTGTTCAGATCACCTTTGATGGCACTGAGTTTAAGCGCATCCTTGATCAAGACAGTGACGGTCCGGATGGACCAATCCAGCCGGTGCGCCGCGCTTGGTATCGCGAACTTGAAATCATCGGCATCGAACTCCAGAGAGAAGAACTTCTTCCTGATGGAACGTTTGGCAAAGCCGCGACCGTGCCCCCAATGCCGGGGCGATTCAATGGTGAGCAGACCTTTAATACCAAAGTGAAAGCTGCGGGAGATGTTCCAACGGCAATTGCAGATGTGAAAGCTGCGGCCGGCGAGGCAGTGCGTCCTGCATTCTACGACACGCTTGAAGGAACTCCGAGCTGGATTGAGCCGGCGCTCGTCACAGAAACCGGCGAAGATCTCGCGGAGAAAAACCTCAAGTCGCTGTTTGATAAACGAGCTTCGCTTCAGAAGCAGCTTGACAGTATCAACAAGAAGCTTCAGGACCGCGGCGCAACAAGAGTGACGTCCCGTGATGGCGGCGGTGGGGGCGGCGGCAAGAGTGGCGGGGCGGCTGCACCTCCAACGAATACTGATACAAAGAAGGACGCAACGACCTCTACGCTCGAACGCAATGCAACCAACGTCTCCGATGAGCTTGACAAAAATCGTCGCGCTATTGAAGCCCTCGGCTTTAACGCAGCTACCGGGGAAGAACTCCCTAAGACTGCTGCTGTAACCAAGGCCGAAGCTCCCTTGCTTGATAACAAAGCGTTCAAAGCCTGGGCACACGATGTGTTCGCTGAGCCGGGTAAGGTGTATCGCTATCGCGCCCGCGTCCTGTACAACAACCCCTATTTCGGTCAAGCTGGCTATTTGAAAGATGAGCAGAAAAAGCTCGCAGAAAACGCCATTGGCCGCGGCAATTGGTCAACCTGGACCGGCGATGTTCCGGTTGATGCGCAGGAGAATTTCTTTATCACCAGCGCATCGCCTACGACAACTTTGGGCGGACCCCGAGCCACCGTGGAAATGTACAAGTTCTACTACGGATACCCGCGCCGCGCAAGTGTGAATCTCCAGCCAGGCGATGTGCTCGCCGGCACAGCGAGACTTCCTGAAGGACTTCTGGTATTTGATATCAAGAAGCTCGCCGATGAGCGTGCAAAGCCTGAAGGTGCCAATCCTCCTCCAAGCGATCGCGATGGCGGCGGCGGCAAGGGCAGCGGTATTGCAGCTCCACCCGCAGCTGACCCAGAGAAGCCCAAGGAAGAGGTCCCTGGAATTCCAGTGCCTCGTGAATTGGCCGTAAGCGTGAACGCCATGCTGCTCGACGCCGCATTTGCGGTGGGCGGCAATAGCGCTGAACGCTCACTTGCCTATCTACGGATGGGTAGTGATCAAATCGCAACGCGATTCCCCGATCAGGAACGTCTGTCCAGCCTCTACAAGCGACTCTCCAGTCAAGCAAGGGTGGGCGACTCACAAGGCAAATCGAAGCCCACACTCATTAAGAAAGAAAAGAAGACGGTTGACCCTGTTCCGCTTCCTCCTCCTCGCTCTGATCCAGGTGGCGGCGGCGGTGGTGGTGGGGGCGGCGGCTGATCAGTCGCAGTACTCAGACACACCGTCGAGCTGAGTCCCTGCCATAGACACTTTGAAACCAAGATGGCCCTGGCACCTGCCGGGGCCATTTGTACGATCAGAGAGCCTCACGTCGATCGGAGGCCCAGAATCTTCCGAGGCCTGGGCGTCGAGGCCGGCACGGGTTGCCTGGACAGGCTTCTCCTCCCTCCCAAGCAACGCAGAGCGGCATTCCGGGAGCTCGTGACCTGCTCTCACCAAAATCGCGGAAACTTTCGCGATGAAAGATTTAGTCATAAAAGGCCATTTCCGGCCGCTCGACCCTCCCCACACGCGAAAGTACCCAATGTAAACGAGTTGCAATGGGTATTAAAACCTAGCTCTTGCTTGGCTTTTTAACCAAAGCACGCGAGTACCGGGAATCAGCGTTTGTACGAACCCAATTTGAAGGACCAGGCCGTCCAAAAGACTTGATTTTCGACCCCACCCAAAATTGAGAATTCCGCGCGTCCGCGCCAGAATCGTTTGTTAGGATTGTATTTGCGTACAAAACGTCATTTCTATGACAAAAACGCCGGTTTCGCGGCGAGCTCGCAGAATTTTGAAAACGCTATCTGCCGCCGCAATAAGCATTTGTGAAAAATCTATTGGCAGCAAACTTGACACAGGCGAAGAAACTTCTACAGTCCCCTCCCACCTCAACCCGGCCTCGAGCCGATGTGTGGTGGGCCAGTGCAAACTGGATTTCTTTGACAAGTCAAGAGGATGGCAAGAGCTCATCATTGGATGGCCGATCGCTCCAGTTCTTTATTGAATTGAGCAGTTGTGCCCTAGTTCAGTGGTGAGCAGTGAATAGTAAACGAGAGTTTTTTAGGTAATTAGCAAAAATGTAAGTTAGTAAGCGCAAATCAATGTGTGCGGCGAAATCTGAGACAGGCTGATTTACTGGGTGTCATGACCCGGTAGATTGGAATGATCTGCAGAGAATCAGATCAGTTGGTTGAAACGATGATTGAGTCTGGATGAAAGTTCAGGCAAGGTTGTTGCGACACCTGATTGGTATGATCGAGTAATAAGGGCGCACGGTGGATGTCTTGGCATCAAGAGGCGACGAAGGACGTTGGAACCTGCGATAAGCCATAGGGAGCCGGTAACCAGGCAGTGATCTATGGATTTCCGAATGGGGCAACCCACCCGCAAGGGTACTTTACTCTGAATGTATAGGGGTAAAGAGCGAACGTAGAGAAGTGAAACATCTCAGTATCTACAGGAAAAGAAAGCAACAGCGATTCCGTAAGTAGCGGCGAGCGAACGCGGACGAACCGAGAAGACTATTGAAGCGGATTGAATACCGCCCCTCAGAAGGTGAAAGGCCTGTAAACGTCTATCGGGGAGCCCTAGAGTAAACTCAGGCTCGGGAAACCTGGGTTGAATATGGGGGGTCCACCCTCCAAGGCTGAATACTCCTTGATGACCGATAGTGAACCAGTAAGGCGACTGAACGATGAAAACTACCGCGACGAGCGGTGTGAAAGAGAGCTGAAACCGTGCGCTTACAAGCGGTCGGAGCCTTTCGGGGTGACGGCGTGCTTTTTGCATAATGAGCCAGCGAGTTGGTCTGTACGGCGAGCATAAGTTCTAGCGGAACGGATGCGGAGCGAAAGCGAGTCCTAAACGGGCGTCTAGTCGTACGGGCCAGACACGAAACCTTGTGATCTACCCATGGGCAGAATGAAGGGCGGGTAAAACTGCTTGGAGGTTCGAACGCGTGAACGTTGAAAAGTTCTGCGATGACCTGTGGGGAGGACTCAAAGTGTAATCAAACTGGGAGATAGCTTGTTCTTTCCGAAATGCCTTTAGGGGCAGCCTCGGGAGTCAGTCATTGGGGGTAGAGCTACTGGATGATCGTCGGGGTCCGCAAGACTACCGCGATCAACCAAACTCCGAATACCAGTGATTTTGTCCCGGGAGTGAGACGGTGAGCGATAATGTCCATCGTCAAAAGGAGAAAAATCCAGACCACCAGCTAAGGTCCCTAAATTTTGCTCAGTTCTAAAGGAAGTCACTTTGCTGTGACAGCCGGGATGTTGGCTTAGAAGCAGCCACCATTTAAAGAGTGCGTAACAGCTCACCGGCCGAGGAAAGTGGCGCCGATAATGATCGGGAATAAGCAAAATACCGAAGCTGTGGACTCCAAAAGAGTGGTAGGAAAGCGTTGTTATTGCTGTGAAGACGTTCAGGAATGATAGTTGGAGCGATAACAAGTGAAGATGCTGGCTTGAGTAACGATAAAACAGGTGAAAATCCTGTTCGCCGTAAGTCTAAGGTTTCCTGGGGAAGGTAAATCCGCCCAGGGTTAGTCGGGACCTAAGGCGAGGCCGACAGGCGTAGTCGATGGATAGCAGGTAAAACATTCCTGCACACTTACGTAGATCAATCCATAATCAGATTTCCAAGATCAACAGGACTGTTAGATGTCCAGGCGCAAGCCGTGTTGGTGGAGGGAGTCTCTAGAAAAGTTATGGTGGCGAAATAAGTCCCGTACCTCAATCTGACACAGGTAGACGAGGCGAATAGCCTCAGGCGCTCGAGAGAACGGTCGTGAAGGAACTAGGCAATTTAACCCCGTAACTTCGGGATAAGGGGGGCCTACCTCGCAAGAGGAGGCCGCAGAAAAAAGGATCTGGGAACTGTTTATCAAAAACACAGCACTGTGCTAAGGCGAAAGCCGATGTATACAGTGTGACGCGTGCCAAATGCCGGAATGTCAAGGAAGCGGTTCAGCGAAAGCGAAGATCGCGACCGAAGCACCGGTGAATGGCGGCCGTAACTATGACGGTCCTAAGGTAGCGAAGTTCCTTGTCGGGTAAGTTCCGACGCGCATGAATCGCGTAATCACTGGATCTCTGTCTCCACGACCGACTCGGTGAAATAGTAGTGGCGGTGAAGATACCGCCTTCCCGCAGCAAGACGGAAAGACCCCGTGGACCTTCACTGCAGGCTCTTATTGGCCACGAGCATATACTGCGTAGCATAGGTGGGAGGCTTTGACGACCGGGTTCTGGCCCGGGATGAGCCATAGGTGAAATACCACCCTGTGTAAGTTTGTGGCCTAACTTTGATTCCCGTGAATCCGGGCGAAGGAAAGTGAGTGTCGGGCAGTTTGACTGGGGCGGGCGCCTCACAAACAGTAACGAATGAGTGCAAAGGGCGGCTCAGTACGGCTGGCAAACGTACATACAGTGGCAGGGCGCAAGCCGCATTTACAGCGTATAACACAGGA
>CAZAEQ010000066.1:0-16445 GCA_964484185.1 uncultured Phycisphaeraceae bacterium | reverse complement strand
TCTTGGCATTGTCCCATGCACCGCCGGCGTTGGCCATGAAGATGGCCTGGTAGAGACCGAAGAGTGCGGTGGAGACGAGGAAGCCAATGAAGAAGAACGAGTCATAGAACGCGAATGCGAGGGTTGAGAAGAAGACGCCAAGGAAGATATTGAACATGCCCTTCTGTGCGTAGACCGTACAGATATCGACGACCTTCTTGCTGTCTTCAACGCTTGCCTTGGTGGAACCATCAAGCTTGATGTTGGCCTTGATGAATTCAACCGCGCGGTATGCACCGGTGGACACTGCCTGAATCGATGCACCTGTGAACCAGTAGATGATCGCTCCGCCCGCCATGAGGCCGAGCAGGAACGGCGGGTGCAGCAAGCTCATGGTGGCGATAGCTTCTTTGTTTTCGAGGCCATTGGTCAGGCCGACGATAAGAGCAAAGATCATCGTGGTAGCACCCACGACTGCGGTACCGATGAGCACGGGCTTGGCAGTTGCCTTGAACGTGTTCCCGGCGCCATCGTTCTCTTCGAGGAATTCCTTGCCCTTTTCGAAGTTGGGCTCGAAACCAAACTGCTGCTTTACTTCGGCGTTGATGTTGGGGACCTGCTCGATCTGTGAAAGTTCGAACACGCTCTGAGCGTTGTCGGTCACCGGGCCATAGCTATCAACCGCGATGGTCACCGGGCCCATGCCCAGGAACCCGAATGCAACCAGGCCGAAGGAGAACACGGCCGGTGCAACCATGAGTGCACCAAGAGTTGCGCCGCCTTCTGCGGGCATACCCGAGACGTAGTACGCGATGCCCATGAGGAACATGATCGCAAGACCGATCCAGTAACCAGAGAAGTTACCAGCGACAAGACCTGAGAGAATGTTGAGCGAAGCTCCGCCCTGTTCAGAAGCCGTGACAACTTCCTTGACGTGGCGGCTGTGAACGCTGGTGAAGACCTTGACCAGTTCAGGAATGATCGCGCCCGCGGCGGTACCACAGGTGATAATCAAGCTGAGTTTCCACCACAGTGTGGTGTCGCCCATGATGTTTGGAATGAGCAACCAGCTGACGATGAACGTGAGGACGATTGAAAGTACGCTGGTGATGCCGACGAGCATGGTGAGCGGATGCTCGAAGTTCATTTTGGGAGCATTGCCGTACTGAGCCTTGGCGATTGACTGGTTGATGAAGTATGCAACGGCCGAAGCGATGACCATGATGATTCGCATCATGAAGATCCAGACCAGGAGTTGAACCTGGACACTGGGGTCTTTGACTGCGAGCATGATGAACGAAATCAGTGCGACGCCGGTGACGCCGTAGGTTTCGAAGCCGTCAGCTGAAGGACCAACTGAGTCGCCAGCGTTATCGCCGACGCAGTCAGCGATTACGCCGGGGTTACGCGCATCGTCTTCTTTAATCTTGAAGACGATCTTCATAAGGTCAGAGCCGATATCTGCGATCTTGGTGAAGATACCACCAGCGATACGGAGAGCAGCTGCGCCGAGTGATTCACCGATTGCGAAACCGATGAAGCATGGGCCGGCGAGGTACGTCGGGAGGAACAAGAGGATGATGAGCATGATCAGCAGTTCAACGCTGATCAGGGCCATGCCGATGGACATACCGGCCTTAAGAGGAATGTCGTAGCAGGGCCAGGGCTTGCCGCGGAGTGAATTGAATGCTGCACGGGAGTTAGCGAAGGTGTTGACGCGGATGCCGAACCATGCGACGCCGTATGAACCGGCGATACCGACCAGTGAGAAGAACAGGATCAGTGCAACGCGACCCCAGGGAAGGCCGCTTTCCATGACGTGCGTAGATGGATTCTCAAAAGGAATGAAGAAACCAAAGTACGCACCGACTGCGGCGGCGATAAACGCCCATAGCACCATCAGGAATTTGCCCTGACGAAGGAGATACGTCTTGCACGTCTCGTAGATAAGTTCAGAGACTTCCAGCATGCTGCTATGGACGGGCATTCCCTTGAGCTGCATGTAGATCCAGAGTCCAAAACCAAGGCCAGCCATGCTGACGATCAGTCCCATCATGAGGAGCTGATGGCCGCTGAAGTCGCCGAGGAAGTGCACATCGACAACCTTGCCGGTGAGGTCGGGCAGAACGATGTTGACTTCGCCGCCAGCCTGGTGGGCTGAGTGTGTATGAGGCGCTGTCACCGCGGGTGCACCGGGTACCACTGGGTCCGTTGCCTTCGCTGCGGGAGCAAAGAACGCGCTACATGCCAGAAGGCACATTGCCGCGAGACTTCTCAGCAAGTGTTTCATCGATACTGATTGCGTATTCACCATGAGTTTGATCCTCGGTTCCGTTTAGGATACTGGAAATTGCGACCGGCTGCCGGGCAGAGAGACTGGTCAAGTGACTGGTTGAGGTTCTTGCATCGGCCAGGTGGCCAGAAAAAGAATGGTCAAAACAATAAAGTCCTGAGACACACACGCCCCGACTGTTCGGGGCGTGCGAGAGACAATATTGGAATGTCGAACTTATTCGACTTCGCGGCGCGGGGGCAGGTCGCCCTTCACGAAACGCATGACGCTCTTTCGAGCTGCGCGGCGGCGGCGTTCTGAGGGCTTCTCAAAGAACTCCTTGCGCTTCACGTCTTTGGTGAGACCTTCTTTCTCACACAGTTTTTTGAAGCGGCGCATCATCTGCTCTGCGCCTTCGCCTGCACGTGCTTTCACCCGAATCGCCAAGGAGCACCTCATCCGTTCTGCGAACAACTAGCTACGGCCGCGGAAATACCTGTTTCAGGCCCCTCAAGGAGCGGCCAATTGAGGGCCTCAAGTAAAGGTCACAAGAGGCTGGTTTTCAAGGGGAGGGGATTAAAAGGGGTCGGAGTGGCTGGGTTTGATGCGCCGATGAGGTCCATAAAGGAGAGTTTCAGCGGGCCACCAGAATTTCAGAGGGCCACCGATCGTGGCCCCCTGACCGCATTTTCATAGAATTTAGTAGACAATGCGCATAAAGCTGCAGCGAGCTTGAGCTTTGTTGTTGGTGTCGGATGGTTGTATGTTTGGTTTTCATTGACATATCCTAACGCATACTCGTGTTGTGTCAAGGTGTTAATGGTTAAATTTTTGGTTTGTGATACAGGGTTATGTGAGGAATCGATTTCATTCGCTCTTAAACTTTGGTGAGCCCGGAGTTGCACTATTCCATGGCCGAGATTTGATCAGGAGATTTCGATTTCGAGTTCGCGTTTGCAACGCGAGAGGAGGGGTTCGATCCGATGAACTGTGAGAAACGGCTCGGCAATCTTGAAGTGTCGACGTGCAAGTTTCATGTCCCCAGTTCTAACGCAACAGAGTGCGAGTTGGGCTAAGAGCATTGCGCGCATTCCACAGGCGGTGGGAGCAATTCTGGTAAACCCGTTCAGGATTGGCAAGTAGGCCTCGAAGAGTGTGCGGGCTTCGGGGTATTTTCCTTCCGCAAGAAGAATGATTGCTTCACAATACTTGGTGCCGTCTTTCAGCATGGACGAGAGCGGCAGGGTTCGAACATGTTCGAGGTGCTGTCGCGCTTCGGCAGGGCGGTCTAGGTACATAGCTAGCGGGTCAATCATGCCAAGCCAGCCCATCGGATTTTGAGGCTCGATTTCTGTTGCGGTTTTGTAACACTCGTATACCTTCTGCGGCTGATCGGCGCAATCATAAACGGTGGCCTTAATGAGCTGGAACTGAGCAGGCTTCACTTCTGAATTGTCGCGCAGCCGCTCCACCAAATGAATTGCTTCGGCCGTCTTTCCCATCCGTGCAAGTGCGCGAGCACGAAATTGTATTGAATGAACCCCGGGAGGCTTTGGAGGAACCTCAGCTTGTTCCTTCGCCGCAAGTTGATCCGCCAGTTTTATTACTGTCTCGAAGTCTCCTTGTACGAATTCAATTTCCATCCGTCGGCGTAGCTTGCCATTTTCGTTGCTCCCTAGGAGCAAGATCGCGAGCGGGGAAAAGAAGAGTGCGCCGAGCAAAAAATCCCAATAGTTGAGTGGTAAGTGAAAGATTCTTCTCAGTAAGAAAACTCCGACCAACACCAGCACAGGTATGAGCAGTGTTCGATAGACAGTCCAGGCGAGAAAGAACTGAAACGTCAGCCAGGACATCTCTTTTAGTCGGATAAGGGTCTGCGGTTTGATTTCAGTCTCATCTGCGCCACCTGCCCATTGAAGCGAACGCACGAAGTCATCGGTTTCAAGTTCGATCTGGGTGAAACCGCGTTGCGTCAGTTGATCCATCGCATGTTGAGCGCTCGTCGCCTGAATGCGTTCGAGTTGCTTCGCTCCAGCGGGATCTGTGCCGCGGATGAGGTAGTTTTGCAGTGGCGTAGGTGAGTCAGCCATAGTTGATCAATTGATTCCAAGCTCTCTTTTACAGCGTTCCAGCAACACCTCTAGCTTCTGGACTTCCAGCATCGGCTTCGCAATCTCGAAATGTGCCCGCGCTGCATCCATTTCACCCAATCGTGCACACGCAATCGCAAGCTGCGCCAGCATCATCGCCCGCCAACCTTCACCAATGGGCGACATCTGTGCGATCGCTTCTATCGCCGGCAACTGCTCCTCAAACTTCGCTTTCGCGGCGGCGTAATTCTCTTCCGACAACAACACCATCGCTTCGAGATACCCAATTGAACTCTGTGTAGAAGGACTCAGGGGCAGCGCTCGTGCCCGTTCAAAACATGAGCGAGCTTCCACAGGTCGATTGAGATAGAGCGCGAGCGGATCGACCATGCCAAGCCAGCCAATCGTGTTCTCTGGCTCTTTCTCCGTGAGCGTCCTGTAGCACTCTACAGCTTTGTCGAACTCGTTGGCAGTTGCGTAAACCGTTGCTTTGATGTGAAGGTACTTGGAAGCAGGAACAGAGGGAAATGTCGACCGAAACATTTCCACAAGTGCGAGAGCTTCGTTCAGTTTTCCATCTTTCGCCAGACACTTCGCACGATACTCAGTAGTAACCGTTGCGATCTCTTCGGGTGTGCGATACACCGCCGCGGCCTTGAAGTACTTGTCACAAAGATCGAGAACGTTCTCGAAATTGCCACGGAAATACTCTTCCATAATGTCGTTCTGTGAATACGCCGCGACTTTGGGAAGGATAAACAACATCAACAGCGGCATGAAAAGCATCAGCCCGATCGCCAGATCCCACCCATTCAGCGGCACGCTCATGAACCGCCGAAGCGCCAGCACGCCGAGGATCAGGAAGATAAGGACGCGAAAAGACTTGTAGAGGCGCCCAATCAGGAAGACCCAGTTCTTCAGCGGCGATGAGGCTTTTATTTCCAGCAGGTCTTGCATGTATTGGGCGGGTTCAGGAGGTGTAGTGGGGGCGTCGGTCATGGAACTTCCGTGGGGGTGAATGGCGGTGGATTGTAATCGAAAATCAATTGGCACGGGAGGAAGCAGCCCGGAATGGCTTCGTTGGAGCTGGCTCAGATATAGATACGGGGGATGGGCTTCGCCGCGCCCTCCGGGCGTCGAACCCACCGATGTCCATTTGCAAAGCCAAATGGACCGGGGGTTCGAATCCCCTGGTCTGGCTCGCAAATGACTCTTGGGACGGCACTTGGTCCTGTGTTGCAACGTTGTTCAACGGAGAGAGGGGGATTCGAACCCCCGAAACGGTTGCCCGTTTACGCGATTTCCAGTCGCGTTCCTTCAGCCGCTCGGACATCTCTCCAAAAACCGCTTTTGATGAAAGCGGGGACAAGTTTAGACCTTCATTCCACGGTTGTCTCTGCAACTGTTTGGAATCTGGAAGTTGCCAATTTCCTTCCTAGCTCGCAAGAAACACTGGTGTTTCCCGAACAAGTCTTCGCCTGGCTCGTCCATACCCTCTAGTAGTCGCCTTTTGCCCTGAATCTCACGAGTGAAAAATGAAAACACGCACATTGCTCATTTCAGTCATTTCCGGTGCCGCTGCGATCCTGGCGAGCCCCGCCTTTGCCCGATTCAGTGGTCCAGAAACCACAGCAACAGCACCTGCCGCCACGCCGACCAAGTGGCTCCGCATTGTTGAAGATGAAGCGAACCAGAAACTTTCTCTGGAAGTCGCAAGTCGCGAATATTCCACCAGCACTGGCCAGATCGTCTCCCTCGTCGGCGCGATCCACGTTGGCGATCAGTCCTATTACGATGCCCTGCAGAAGTATCTTGACTCCATGACCTTGGTACTTTGGGAAGGTGTCAAGCCCGAAGCAACAACAAACGCAGCGGCAATGACCGACTCCAAACGCGTAGAAATAACCACTGCACGTTTGCGAATGCTCGCCGCGATGGTCGAGCGCCACAAGAGCACACACGGAAAGAAGTACCCGGCATCGCTCGATGTTGTCGCCGCCGCGGCTGAGAATCAGCAGAAGAAACTGATCGATCAAGTGTCGAAAGACGCCTGGGGTAATCCCGTCAAATTGGTCTATGGGTCCGGACCCAGCAAACGCGCTGATGCGGCTCCAGGAACAATGATCAAGACCATGGACCTGGTAAGTCTTGGCGCCGATGGCACAGAAGGCGGCGATGGAATCAATGCCGACATCAAGTTCTCAGCACAGACGCCGTTGACCAGTGCAGAAAAAGCCGGGAAAGATGGTGGGATTCAGACACAGCTCGCCAAAGCCCTGGGTCTGAAGTTCCAACTCAACGCAATTCAATACGAGCGCACGAACTGGCGAAATTCTGATATGACCGCCGAAGCCCTGCAGCAGCGCATGGTTGAAAAAGGTCAGTCGCTTGACCAGTTCATGGGAATGCTCGATGGGTCCAGCGGCATGGGTCAAATTGCCGGCGTGCTGCTGAACATGGTGGGCGCAAGTCCCAAAATGCAGACAACCGTCAAGCTCATGATGCTCCACGTCCTCTCGCAGGCAGATGACATGGCGGCAATGTCACAGGCCAATGGCATGGGCGAATTCATGAAAGTAATCGTCGAAGATCGCAACGAAGTGGTCATGATCGACCTGAAGAAAACTCTCAAAGACAATCCTGATCTCAAGACCATCGGTGTCTTCTACGGTGCAGGTCACTTCGCGGGTATGGAAAAAACGCTCGTCGAAGACATGAAACTCACACCCGGCAAGCAGCTCTGGTTCCCGGCGATTACGGTCGACCTGAAAGCCGCCGGAATGAGCATGAAGGAAGCTGAGCAGATGAAGGCGATGATTCAAGGTATGACGCGCGACATGAAGAAGCAGGCCGAGCCAAAGTAACATCAAGAAAGCGGCTCAAAAAAAGCAACGCCCGATCGAAAGACCGGGCGTCACAAGGAGATTCGACTATCTGTTGAGTTACGCGGCCAGATCAAGCGGCCAGTGCGTAACGGCCGGTGGCAAGGCGCTCGCGGAGCCGCTCTTGATCGCCTGCGTTCTCAAATCGCGTGAATGCAAGGGCCATGCGGACTGGACCCGGTTCTTCATTATCCATCCAGATCACATTGCCATACGCAACAACTGTGCGGGCCGGACCAGTGCCGTCCCAACCCGCTGGACCAGGGCCCATCGGCAGTGTGACTTCGATCGCGACCTGAGTTCCCTGAGGAATTCCGTTGTCGAGCTCAAATTGCAGGCCACCCTCGGAAATGTTGTAAGCGTGCCCCTCGAGCTTAAACTCTTGCTCGCTCGGGTACTTCACCCGAACAGGGGTATACATCGGTGACAGGCGATATCTGCTATGGCGGCGGCGGTTGGAATTGTCACTCTGCATTGCGTATCTCCAGGAGATTTCCGCCGCTGTTATCGGCAAATTCTGGAGGTGAGATAAGTGAAAGTAGGGGATACCTGCCCGAAAAAGCAGACTTAACGGGCCGCTTTTACCTGTGCGCCGGTCGCAGATGTCAGGAATTTCAGAGCCGCACGGTCGATCTTGATTCCCATTTTCTTCTCAATCTGGGGCAGAATTGACTTTGTAAGCTCGTCGAACACCGAGTCTGATAGATCACGCGGCGCATCGAAGACGTGACCATCGGCGGTCACGATGTGCGCATGTGGTTCCAGCACCGTATCAAACCGTGCGCGGTCGACCGGGGTTGCAATTCTGCGAAGGAGTTGAACATCAACCAGGGCTTCAAGCGTGTTATACACCGTGGCAAGGCTGATTCCGGGCGAGGTTTGCCGAATCAGGGTAAAGAGGTCTTCGGCAGAAAGGTGCTCGCCGCGACGCTGGGCAAGCAGGGCGTAAAGCTCTTCACGAGGCTTGGTGCTGCGCTTGCCGCGGGTATGGAAGATCTCCCGCACCTGTTCGCAGGTGAGTGTCGAAGAGTTTGACGTAGTGTTTTGACGAGACGGCATATCTCAAGATCATATTCCGGAGATAGTTGACCGGTCAGCAATCGATAAGACAGATTTGTGAACCCGTTCGCCGCGGCGTTCGAACAGTATACTGAATGTCCACCATGACTACCGCTCTCACAATTGAGAACTCCGATCTTCTCTGCGAAAATTGCGGCTATTCAATTCTGTCATTGCCAGAGGCCGGGACCTGCCCGGAGTGCGGTCGCAAAAGGGCGTTGTCCATGCCCCAGGCCCGCTGCGGCACGCCCTGGCAGAAACGGCCAGGCCTCATGTCCTGGCTCCAGACCGCCCAGTTTGGCGCTGTCTCACCAAAAAAATATTTTGACACATTGCAAATCAATCAGCGTGGTGGCCGGGCGCTCCTGGCGATCAACCTCAGCATTGCCGCCGCATTTCTTGCCCACCCGTTGGTTGGCACACTCTGGTTTGATCCTTCTCGAGGGTTGGAAGTTTGGACCGCCAAAGGCTTCCTCGCCACCGCCGTTTCTGCAGCAGTCCTCTGGGCCGCTGCAATGGTGTTCCTCTCGGTCTTGACGATCATCGAGTATCTCGGAATTCGCTTCTTCGCCGCCAGACGCCAATGGCGACTCTTGCCAGCAGCGGCCCTCCAGATCTGCGCGCATGCTTCCTTCATCTGGATTGCTGCCGCGCTGCTCACGCTCATCGGCCTGTCGCTTTCGTGGATGCTCCCTCAGTTTGGCAGCACCCGCAACCTCGTGACGTTCTGGGATGAAATCGTCCGAGCTTTCAGGTTCCTGCTCCCGGTCATGCCGCCGCTGATTGGATTTGGCCTGGGAATGCTCTGGTTTGAGTGGCTGGTGTTCCTGGGTGTGAAGTCGTGTAAATTTGCCAATGCAATGGACAACTGACCTGCCCCGGAGGTTTCCAATAAAGTCAGGGTGCGTGACTGGCGTGCAAGTCCCCTCGCTGTGGCGCACGCTCCACCCTCTTTAGACATCGGACTGGTTCAACACCTGTCTGCGATGCGGGGCTTCCTGGGTGTGCGCGCGGACGGATATGCAACGAGGCGGCCATGCCGCTGGAGAAGGCTCCATCGACATGGCCACCAGTTGGTCATTCTGTTCGTCGGCCATCATTGCGGCGCTCCGACATAGCGTTGCATCGCAAAGTGCCGATATCTCGAGCTGGCTTATGAGCTTCGGCGTCGACGATGGCGCGCCAGTGCGGCTCCTGCAACAAGCGTGAGAAGGCTGGCGGGTGCTGGAACCACGACAACATTGTCTACACCGAGGATCGACTCGAATGTGCTATCAGCATCGAGGGTCTCAAATGTGAGCGTGTAGCTGCCGTTTTCCGGCAGCACCGCACTGATGTGGCGCCAGTCGATGTTCGTATCACTTGCAAGTTCGTTGGCGAGTGAAGTGTTGTGCGCGAAGAGCTCAAGCGAGGCCGTTGGCCCCGTCAAGTCGCCACGTGCCCAGTCGAAGAATGGATTGAAGTCCCCATAGTCGTAGAAGTAGTCGAACTCGATGCTCTGTCCAGCCAGCGCAGAGAAGGTGACCGAGAGACGGGCACCACCTCCTCCAGCGCTGTCGGTACTCCAGAGCGCGGCGAACCACTGCCCACCAGCGGGATCCCAGACTCCGTCAAAGGGAGGTTGAAGTCCGGCATTGAGCGGATCACGAGCCAAAACCGATGTCATGGGCGATGAGGCTGGATTGCCACTGTACATCCACCCCGTAAAGTCGCCGCTTTCAAATCCGCCATTAACGAGGTCGTATGCAGTCGCCGGAGCTGCGGCGAACACAGCGGTCAAGATACTTCCAGCCAGGATTCGGGTCATAAGCATTGTGAACACTCCTTCGTGTGAGTTCTGCATGAGGTTGTCTTATGGAATTACAAACACGCTATCTGAGGCCTGTACGCGGCTGCCGTTGCTCAGCGTTACACGCAGCCATCCCGTACCGATGCCCTGCTGGAAGCCGCAGTCGATGGTGCGGAAGCCATACAGGATGTCGTCGAACCCATCTTGGTTGAAGTCGATGCGCGTGCCAGGCCGCACGGGCGAAGCTTCTGTACCCAATCTTCCAAACCGGACGGTCGTGGGGTCGATGTTGCCTGGATCAACGTTCTGATTTCCAAAGAGGACCGCGTAAACGGTGTAGGGCTTGCGGAGGACAACCTTGTTTGGTGAAAGACGCGGGGAGATGTCCAGTTGCGCGTCAAGCGGGGCTTGTATGGAGAGGTCGTAGAGGACCGGCGTCTCTGTTACACCAGCTTCTCGGGCAAGTGTGCAGCGGAACTCGATGTAGCGACCCAATACTCCGGTTCCATTGAATGGAACGCCATTGGAGATTGGGCGGAATGCGACTCCAGCAAGCCCGGCAAGAGTGTCAGCCGCGCGAACTGAAACTCTGATCGAGGTGCCTTGCGGCGTCGCGCCATTCCATGCTGCTTTTCCCCAGTCCAGGCCGTTCGAAGCGCCGTCGAAGACCGCATCCCAGGTTCCTTGCTGACTGGTGATGCCGACCGCGATGGCACCGGTCATATCAGAGTAGTTGTAAGGTCCCGCCCCTGCGCCCAGAGGTACGACCAGGTCTACCGCTCCCAATCCATCGATGCCTGCCGCCGGGTCGATGCGCATGACATCATTCGAGTTCAGGTTTGTGACCCAGATTTTTCCTGCCCGGTCCACTGCGACGCCTGTGGGATGTGCGCCCACTGCGATCTGCTTCCGAAGTGTGCCATCGTTTGCAAAACGGTCGACCAGGTTGCTGTGGCTGCAGGCAACCCAGATGTTGTTATCTAGCGGCGTACAGGCAACGCCGCGTCCGCCGCTGGCACTGAGGCTGCGGGGGAATGTGGGATAGACGATGCCTAGAGAATCAAGCTTGGTGATGCTGTTTGCTTCCCAGTTGCTGTTCCAGACGTTTCCATCGGTGTCGCTGCCAAGCCCATATGTCTGACGTCCCAGCCCTATCGCAGCTCCGACGTCGGTGGCCGGGTTATAGCGAAGCAGAGCATTCTGATTGAGAGATGCAGACCACAGAATGCCGTTGCGGTCAACAAATCCTCCGTAGCCGCCACACCCGAACCTCGTCGAGGCATTGAAACTGGTCATCAACGCGCCCGTGTCCCCGTTGACTTTTACGAAAGAACGCGGCACGTAATCGCGGAAACCGCCGATCCAGACGTTATTGTCGGCGTCAACAGAAACATGCCGCACGCCAGGAGCGCCTGGGGCCCGAGCGTAAACGGAGATTGCTTCATCGACCGCGCTGCTGACTCCGCCGTTGGTATCAATACCGCCCGGGTTGCTCCAGGAAAGAATGCTCCCAAGACCCCGAGATGTACGGATCAGACCGTCACCGTCGCGGTCAACACACGTGCTGTACGCGAACGGTGGCTGGAGGTATTCGCCGTTTGGATCGGCGACGAATTCACCCGATGGGAGTTTGTTCCCGCGCGTGCCGCCAATGACGATCCCAATCTTGATTGCCGAACCGGTGTTTCCATCGGCGCCGTTCTCGTCGCGGTTCCCACACCAGACATTTCCATAGAGGTCGACGGTCGTGCGGGATGGATTTCAGGCGGTGCCATCTGGGCTCGACAGGTACTCCCCGAGCACCTGACCTGTGTTTGTCTCCAGCCGAACGATTGTGCCTCGCGCAGAACACGCGACGTTGATGAACGGGAACGGTTCGGCCGTGGGATTAAGCTGGAGTTGATCGTTGAACGGGGGGTTGTGGTTCAGATTCACAATCGTTCCAACATCGAAGTCCGCATCCGATGTGTAGGTTCTCGATTGGCCAGTCGCCACGCAGGCGACGCACGCCATGCACGCTCCAGTGACGATTCTTTCGGTCTTTCTTGCGATCCTCATTACGCACTCTCCTTTAGGCCGTGTCTGGCGCCGTGGCGAGCCATCTCAGGCGATGTCCTCAGCGAAATGCACGCCCATCTGGGTTCGATCAACATAGCGGACCAGTGAATCGTCGAATACATCAGGCTTGGATCGGGAGTCGATCCTGATCAAGAGAGTCGTTGCCATTGATGTGCTCCCTGACAAACTGGCTCCGCCAAAGGAGCCCGCCACGAACACCGCGACGGGCGAACACTTTGAGGATGGCCTTGTCGCGAATCTCACTTAATGGGGAACTTTCCTCGATCTAAGAACTTAGACAAGAGGGACTACGTTGCTCCAAATTCTGGGAATTGCCCTGTTTTTGCCGGGGAGCGCGGGCCGCCAGAACCCGCTACACTTGCCCCCGAGCGGGCACAGCGGTGATCCGTCGGAATGGAGTCCGAAGGGTGGCGATTGAAGAGACGAGTGAGAAAGTAAGCAGCGAATGTGTTGAGTCGAGCAATTCTGCTGCAGGGCGTGAAGCGCCAACGGTAATGGCCCCTGCCCCTATTGTGGCGACGGCTGATGCTCCAAATGAGGGCGAGATTCCAAATGCACCAGCGCACGACGGCGCGGGGCGTCTCGATGTACTGCGTCACAAGCATTTTCGAACAGTCTGGTACGCTTCGTTTTTTGCCTACATGGGCAACTGGTTTGAGTTCATCGGAATGCAGTGGATCGTCGCCAAACTCACTGAGTCGACGGTCTGGCTGACCGCAATCGGTATCGCTCAGCTGACGCCGATGCTGGTGCTTGGAATGCTTGGCGGCGTGGTGGCAGATCGCGTCAATCGCAAGACCCTTCTATTGACCACGCAGTCTGCGATGATGATCATTGCAATTGCCTTTTCAATCGTGGTTGCATTGGCAAATGCAAAGAATCCGCTGCTTGGAAAACATGCATTTCTCTGGTGGCTTCTGGCGCTTGGCTTTTTGCAAGGGGTGACATCGGCATTTCACGCGCCGGCTGGTCAGGTACTCACGCCGCGATTGGTGCCCCGCAGTGAATTAATCGCCGCGATCACCTTGCAGGGGATTTCTTTCAACGTCGCCCGCGCAATCGGCCCCGCGATCGGCGCGCTCATCATGGGCGCGTTTGGTGCAAGCTGGCTCTTTGCGCTGAACGCAGTCGGGTTCATCATCGTCTTCTTCGCACTTTTGACAACTCCAGATGCCCCCGCCCCGCCGCGTGAAGGTTCGCCCTGGGATTTTCAGGATGCAAAGAAGGACACCCTGGAAGCAATTTCCCTTGTATGGCACCACAAGGGAATGCGAGCGGCGCTGCTGGCAACGGTCGTATTCTCGCTGCTGGCCACCCCAGTACTTCGATTCCTGCCTCTATTTGTTTCGCAGGTCTATCACCTCGAAGAAGGTGTGTATGGAATCGTGACCGGACTCATGGGCGCTGGCGCTGCGGTAGGTGGGCTCTCACTCAAGTTTGTTCCAAAGTGGTACCCGAGACACCACCTCATTCCCTTCTCAGTCTTCCTGGGTGGACTCTGGATCTTTATTTTCGCCATCACAACCAATGTCTGGCTTGCTGGCGTCTTCATGTTCTTCGTGGGCTTTTTCTGGATGTGGGCGTTCAATTCCGCAATGTCCGCCCTCCAGGTGCTCGTTTCCGACTCAATGCGCGGCAGAGTTCTCAGCGTCTGCAACACCCTAGCTTTTGGGCTCATGCCACTTGGCGCTGTCCTTGCCAGCGCAGTCGGAGAGAGCTCGGGAGCGGCGATTCATAAGCATCTGCCTGACTGGTGGTACGAAGGACTCGATGCTCAAATCGGCATCGGCTTTGTCGCATTTGTCCTGATGTGTGCTGGCGTCGTCATGTTGATCTGGCGTACACCCGAGGTCGATGGTCTGAAGCCCGGCGATGACGGGTATGCACGAAGCCCAGGGTTCTGGAGAGGGATTTTCGGCCATGCTCACCGGCCGCCGCATGTGTCCTGAACCAACTTCGTCGGATTGATCGCAAGCGACGATCCGGCGGTTACTGATACAATGTCGCCTTCGCTCGTCCTAACGGTCCACAAATGCCAGTATTTTGGAAGGAACACCGTCATGCTCAATCACCTTGGTTTGTTGTGTCTGCTGGCGATTCCGAACGTTGTTGCGATTGCACAGCCAACCATATTTACTGATCTTGGCGATTTGAGTGGCGGATCTCAGACTGGCAGTGTGTCAGTCACCTTGAGTGCTGCGAACGCAATCAGTTGGTATAAAGCCAGATTGCCAGGGGTCACCAGCACCGAAGGCTATGTTGATCTCTGGACCAATGGTCCCGGGAGCATGACGGATACGGAGCTGGGTATTTACACAGCCACTGGGGCGTGGATTCGTGATGATGATAACGATGGGCCAGGGTCGGCGTCAGCATTATCTTTCGGACTGACTACTCCTTTGAGGGAAGGCGTCACTGGAATTGCTCCTTTCCCGATCTCTGGTAGCGCCGGTAGCAGCCAGGCGTTTAATGGCCGCGATGGCGGACTCAGCCTGGGTGATCATTGGATTGCTGTTGGTCGCTGGAGCACGACATTTTTCCCGACTGCATGGAATGTTACGAGTTCATATGCTGGTACAGAACGAACTACCAAACTGCACTACTCCATTTTTGTGAATCCGCCGCTTGCCAACCCACTTGGAACTGTGGAAATAAGCTCGCCCAACGTTCGTCCAGGTCAAACGCCAGTGGCGCGAGTCACCGTGCGGCCTGCCACAAGCCCGACCAGCACTGGGATCACGGTGTCTGTAGACGCATCATCAGTCGGCGGAGGCATCATCAACCTGCTGGACGATGGTGTACCGATTGATTCTGTTGCAAATGACCTGATCTTCTCCGCGTACATCCCCGTCAGCGCCGCAACAGCTCCAGGGAACTACACGCTTAACTATCAAATTGCCGATGCGCAAGGTCGCAGTTCAACTGCCCCAGGCATTATTCGCGTAGTGCCCTCCAACGATGACTGCGCTCATGCGACAAATGTCGGACTTGGGACCTTTGCCTTTGATAGCACCTACGCAACCACCGATGCCACAGTGCCCTGCTTTGGTATCATCTCAACTGGCAAGGACATCTGGTTTCGGTTCACTCCTCCGGCCAGTGGCGCATATGTCTTCGATACCTGTGGCTCTTCCAATGATTCGTGGATCTCAGTCCTCGAAACTTGCAATGGTGCGGCAGTCGGCTGCACGATGCAGGGTTGCGGCAGCAACCCTATTGGTACATCCATTCAGCTTGATACCTTGGTTGCCGGCACGCCATACACAATTCGAATTGCCAACCGATCAGCTCCGATTCTCTATGGAGCAATCGGAGTTCTTCGCATAAGCAACGCTATCCCACTCTTGCCTTCGGGCATTGGAAGCCAAGTTGAGGATTACAACTGGGTTGGTACCAATGCGCTGCTTCGCGTAATTGCCTCACCAGGTACTCTGCCAAGTTCTACATCCCTCGCGGTGACAGCGAACCTGTCCAGCATTGGCGGCTCCGCTTCTGAGGTATTCTTCGACGATGGCACGCATGGAGACGCGGTCGCGGGCGACCTTACTTTTACGTGTCCGATTGCACTTCCGCTCTCCCTCCTCGACAACACCTATCCGTGCGTATTCACGGTCTCTGACGAGTTTCAACGCTCCACAAATAGCACGATAAATGTCAAAGTGGTCGCCCCTGCGCATTGGATAGAGATCAACAACTCGCAGCACGATGCTGGCAATTTTCCAGATACAGCGAATGTTCCAATCGGTCAGGGTCCACTTGCGGACATCGGAGGACAGCTATTCATTGGAGCAAATCCAAATGATCACATCGACATGTTTGCCATTCGAATTTGTGATGTCCAGAATTTCTCCGCCACAACAACCCATCCAATTACTTTCCGCTCGAACACACAGTTGTTCCTCTTTGATAAAGATGGCGTTGGCGTCCAAAATAATGATAACGACCCCGCGACAAACAGTACTTCGCTCATGGGAAATCAGTTTGTTGGTTCGCCTGGTCTCTATTACATTGCAGTGACGGGTGTCTACCCTCAGCCCCAGAACCGCAACTTTCATCCAATCTGGTGGAACGAGCCACGAACGGCTGTGACTCCACCAAATGGGCCCGATGCAGCTGGCGACTACAAACTCTTTTATTGGCTGGAAAGCGGTGGTGGGTTTGCCTATCGGTTGAAAATGACCGGCGTGTGTTTCCCCTGCCGAGCCGACGTTTCTGGCGACGGCCAAGTCGATTTCTTCCACTATCTTGATTTTTTCGAGACCTATACAGCTCCGGCCCCGATGGCCGATTTCCAC
>CAZAEQ010000065.1:0-16636 GCA_964484185.1 uncultured Phycisphaeraceae bacterium | reverse complement strand
TCCGCGTATCGGCTGAGCTATCGGTCTCCGATGATGGGAGTGTTTTCAAACCGATCAAGCAGTTCAGTGTGGATCGCCACCAGCTCGATGTAAACGTCGGTCCGGTGCCACTCGCGGTTGTTGTCGAATCACTGCCTCCGACACGCGGCAGGTTCTTTCGAGTGACATTCTCGCGCGAATGCAATGTCGGGGATGTGCGTGTCTCTCAAGCCGCGCGCGTTGAGCGATTTATGGAGAAACAGCTTGCGAAAGTCTTTCAGGATCCGCAACCGAACTTCTACTCGTATGTGTGGTCACTGCCGTCGGAGCCTGATGAACCGGGACTGATCGTTGCGGCGGGCTCGGTCTTGAATCTGAGCAAGCAGATGGATGCAGATGGCACGTTGCACTGGGATGTGCCCGAAGGAGACTGGGTTGTTGTGCGGGCCGGCATGTTGCCGACAGGTTCCAAAAACAGCCCCGCTCCCGCGGCCGCGACCGGATTAGAAGTTGACAAAATGAACCGCCAGCACCTGGCGGGCCATTTCGATAGCTATCTGGGGGAGCTGATTCGCCGCGTGCCTGAGGCGGAAAGAGTGTCGTGGAAACACGTCGTGGCGGACAGCTACGAGCGCGGACCACAGAACTGGACAGAGGGCTTTGCCGACCTTTTTCGCGAGAGGTACGGATATGACCCGCTTCCATTCTTTCCGGTCATGACCGGGAGAGTCGTCGGGAGCGTTGACCACTCAGAGCGATTTCTGTGGGATATGCGGCGGCTCATCGCTGACCGCGTCGCTAGTGAATATGTCGGCGGGTTACAGGAACTGTGCGCCAAAAGCAATATGAAGATGTGGCTGGAGAACTACGGTCACTTCGGGTTTCCTGGCGAGTTCCTGTCGTATGGTGGCGCGTGCGACGAAATCTCCGGAGAGTTCTGGGTCAATGGACCGCTCGGTGACATCGAGCTGCGTGCCGCTTCATCTGCTGCGCATATTTACGGAAAGAACGCAGTATGGGCGGAAGCTTTCACAGGTGGGCCGTTCTTTGTCAACACGCCCCGCGACCTCAAAGTTCGCGGCGACTGGGCGCTTTGTCAAGGCGTCAATCAGTTCATGCTGCACGTCTACATCCACCAGCCCGATGACCGACGTCCGGGCATGAGTGCGCTGTTTGGTTCAGAATTCAATCGGCACAACACGTGGTTTGAAATGTCTCGATCGTGGATCGATTACCAGCGGCGGTGTACGCATCTCTTGCAGACTGGCCTGCATGTCGCAGATGTGGCTTACTTCATAGGCGAAGATGCGCCTAAAATGATCGGACTGTGCGAGCCGCCACTGCCTGCGGGATACGACTATGACTTCATGAACGCTGAGGTATTGCTGACCAGAGCGAAAGTGGTGGGTGGAAGACTGACGCTTACAGATGGGATGAGCTATGGGCTTCTAGTTTTGCCACCAAGTGCAACGATGCGGCCGGAGGTGCTTTCAAAGATCGCGGAGTTTGTTGAACAGGGGCTGGCGGTATTTGGTCCATTGCCAACGCGATCGCCGAGTCTTCAGAATTTTCCACATGCCGATTCCGAAGTGAGCAAGCTTTCCCAGACCCTCCGTGGCAAGGTACACGATGGGCCGGATCTCCGATCTTCACTTTCTGTTGGACCCGATGTCGCGGGCCTTCCGGAAGGGCGAGCACTCTTTACGCATCGTCATTCAGATGAAGCAGATATTTATTTTATATCGAATCAGTCTGACTCCGTCCTTTCGATCTCACCGGTGTTCCGCGTTCGCGAAATGGAGTGCGAGCTTTGGCATGCGGACACTGGCACTATCGAGCGCATCAGGGCGGAACCTGCAGGCGAAGGGATGAAAGTCGACTTGCAACTTGAGGTTCGCGGGTCAGTCTTCGTGGTGTTTCGAAAAGTCTCTTATCGACCTATCTCAGCCGGAGTGTCGAACGAAGGTCGCCTTGAGATTCGCAAAGCGGTCTATGAAGCCATAGATGGCTCTGGCTCGGCGGATGTGACAACGCAGCTTCGTGCGCAGGTGCGAGATGGCACCCTTGTGGCCGCGGTAACCAACGAGACGCTTGGAGGCGATCCGGCACCACGCCATGTCAAGCGGCTTCGCGTTGAGTACATCGCTGATGACAAACAGGGCGAGGTTGTGTTGGAGGAAGGCGAATGGATCACCATCGCGGCCGGCCATGCAATTCCAGGCGCCTGGCAAGTTGTGTTTCCTGAACAGACATTGACATTGGATGAATTGAAATCATGGACGACGCGTCCGGAGCCAAAGGTCAAGTATTTTTCGGGAACCGCGGCCTATCACATCAAGTTCATGGCCTCGGAAATCCAATCTCGCGTGATTCTTGATCTGGGTCGTGTAGAAGCCCTGGCTGACGTAACACTGAACGGCCAGGTGTTTCCCACACTTTGGAAGTATCCTTACCAGATCGATGTAACTCGCTCGCTTCGAAGAGGCGAGAATGAACTCGAGGTCCGCGTCGCGAATGTCTGGCACAATCGCCTTGTTGGACAGGCTCGCGATCCCTTGCAATTCGAAATAGAGGCGTGGGCAAGTTCGACGCCCAGGTACGGGCCAGATGTGCCGCTCTTGCCCTCTGGATTGCTTGGTCCAGTACTTTTGCGCGGCACTCGTCCTGCCTTGATAAAAGATTGATTACGCACCTCGCAATAGCTGCTTGTAGTCGGTGGAGTTAGAATCACCTATGGCAGAAAACCATCGCCGCCGCAACACCCTCATCGCAGTAGTTGTGCTCATTATCGTGATCGCGCTGCTGCTGGTCCGTTGTTCTTGTCAGCGACCACCAAAGGTCACGACTCCAGCAGTCACGACACCGTCTGGTTCGACGGAAGTGGGGACCGCCACGAAGACAGCTCCAGCAGTTCCGGAGCCCAACGAAGTTCTCACGCCCGCGACATTGACTGCGTCACAGACCGTGACGGCGGGAGCTGTGTGTACCGTTGCGTGGACTGGCCCAGACAATCGCGGTGATTATGTCACCATTGTGAAAGCCGATGCGAGTGCTATCGAAAATGGAAACTACAAAGAGACCAAACTGGGCAAGTCACTCGAGTTGACCGCTCCGATCGACCCTGGGATCTATGAAATTCGCTATGTCACCGGTCGTTCGCACACGATCCTCGGACGTGTGCCAGTGAAAGTGCTGGAAGCGGGCGCGACACTCGATGCCGCGGCGGAGGTGATTCTCGGCGCTCCGTTTGCTATCAAATGGACTGGCCCAAACAACAAAGGTGATTACGTAACGATTGTGGCGAAGGATGCGCCAGATGCTCAGTATGGCAGTTACGCCGATGCAGATAAGCCATCGCCGCAGAGCTTGACGGCGCCGACTATCGCAGGCGATGCAGAGCTGCGCTATGTCACTGGTCAAGGAAAGAAAGTATTGGCACGTCGACCAATTCGAGTTATTATGCCGACAGTCACGCTGTCAGGGCCACCAGATGCAATCGCAGGTACCAGTATCAAGGTTGCATGGACCGGTCCCAACAACGCAGGTGATTACATCACAGTCGTTTCAGCTGAAATACCCGATGGACAATACGGGAACTACACGGCAACATCGAACGGCTCGCCGCTAAACCTGCTTGTGCCAATCATGGCTGGTGCAGCGGAACTTCGCTACATGACCGGTTCTGGCAGTAAAGTGCTGGCGCGAACTTCGATAAAGATCAATGCTGCTGAGGTCACTTTAGCTGCTCCCGCGGCAGGCGCCGCTGGTTCATCCGTGAGCATCACCTGGACCGGTCCCAACAATCCAAGTGACTACATTACCATAGTGACAAAGGGCACGCCCGATGGCCAGTATGCGGATTACACCGGCACGGCCAAAGGCTCGCCCTTGAGCGTGAAACTTCCAAATATTGCCGGTGATGCAGAGGTTCGATACATGACAGGTCAGGGCAACAAGGTGCTCGCAAGAATTCCAATCAAAGTAAATCCCTGAGCCTCAGATGCAGCAAGTGCATCAACCGCCGAGGGCCTTTTCCCACGCCAGATAACCGCCCGCTAGATTTGTCACGCTGTATCCGTTCTTCTGTAGCAGAGAACACGCTCGCCCCGACCGTACTCCGCTGCGACAGTTTACCAGGATGTGTCGATCACGTGGCACCTCAGAGAGACGCGCGAGCAGTCGCGTATGTGCGATGTTGGCCGCGCCGGGAATCGCTCCTTCAGCAACTTCTGCTGCGCGTCGTGTATCAAGAAGGAAGGGCGATGTTGATTTGATCATCGCCTTAGCCTCGGCGACAGATACCTCAGCCGTCGACTCGAGCTTGATTTCGGCTATTGGTGTCTGGCTCATCTGACTTGCATCAAACCAGCCGACGATGTTGTCCAGGCCCACGCGGATGAGCGAACGAACCGCCTCATCAACGCGAGTTGGCTCGACGATCAAATAGATTGCCTCGCGTTCGAAGATCATTGAGCCTGCATCGGTGCTGAATGCGTTGTTCACTGGAAGCCAAAGTGCGCCAGCGATATGACCAGCCTTGAATTCCGCCCATGAGCGGGTATCCACAATCGCGCTGGTCTTGCCGTCTATCGCTTTTAACTCATCAACAGTCAGTTGCACCGGTTTGGGCAAGCCGCTCAGTACACGTGGCCCGTCCTTATTGTCTCTCTTCATTCTCGCGAAATAGAGTGGTGGTTCGGGCTGCCCTTCAAGGATGAAGTTCACAAATGCCTGCTTGCTTGACGCGGCATTGATAGATGGGTTAAAGAGTTTTTCGTAACCAACCGTGCTCTGCGGCACAGCGCCAAGGGCTTTTCCGCATGCGCTGCCTGCGCCATGTGCTGGCCAAACTTGCAGATAGTCTGACCATTGCTTGAATTTCTGAACTGTGTCGAAGAGTTGATGCGCGGACGTATCGGCTTTCCCGACAACACCCGCCGCGGTTTCGAGGAGATCTGGGCGACCAAGATCACCGACAAACAAAAAGTCTCCGGTCGCGATCCCCATTGGTTTGTCGGCCCCGCCGCCACGATCGGTCACCATGAAACACATGTGTTCAGGAGTGTGTCCCGGCGTATGAATCGCCTGGAATTCGATATTGCCAATCGCAAAGCGGTTTCCATCTTTGAGTAAGTGATGCCGGTATGTTCCACCGGCAGACTTCTTGTCGAGCCACTGGTATTTCCAGTCCGCATCACCTTCGTCGGATAGGTACACCATTGCACCTTTTTCTGCTAACTCGCGTGCACCTGACAGGAAGTCGGCGTGGATGTGTGTTTCGGCGACCGCCACGATCTTCAGGCCGTTCGCGGCGGCGATGCTCTCATAGCGATCAATATCTCTCTGGGGATCGATGACGATCGCTTCACCCGTTTTCTGGCAACCGATCAAGTATGCGGCCTCGGCCAGTTTGTCGTCATACGCCATTCGCAGAAACATATGGTGGTCCTTTCCACTGGGCTCCGATGATCCGTCAGGACGCCCGTACTCTACTTCAATCTAGATCAGACGCCTCGTACTTCGTAGATTAGTCTTAAGGATCGGCTTTGGGTAATCGGCCCACCGTGACGCTCCTGAAGCGAGTAGAATTTCGCTGCGAGCACTTTCTTGCGTGGCTAGTGCACGCGGCGATTTGTATATCGAGAAGCAAGGAGACCCCAATGTCCAAGCTCGCGCGTTCCATTGGATTACTCACCCCTTCCGCACTCGTGATTGCTGCGATCCCCTTCATGGGTGGGTGTGCCACCGAATCAACAGTGCAGCCGGCCGCAACTGAAAGTGCCGTGCAGCACGCGCAGCTGTTCCGTGGCCTCGGCAATCACTCGCGAAAAGTTTCGACTAAGAACAATGAAGCTCAGCGATACTTCGACCAGGCGCTCACTTGGACGTTTTCATTCAATCACGATGAAGCTATTCGTTCCTACCAGCGAGCTGCCGAGCTTGATCCAGAACTTGCCATCGCATATTGGGGAATCGCGTTTTGCAATGGCCCGCATATCAACAACCCGGTGATGGATGAAGCGCGGGCGATCGCCGCATGGGATGCGTTGCAGAAAGCGAAGGCCGCTGCTTCGAAAGCGTCTCCCGTGGAGCAGGCCCTCATTTCTGCAATCGCCGCTCGGTATACAGATCCATCTCGGTCGCCTATTCCGTTCTCTTTTGAAGATCGTGCGCCGCTTGATCGCGCTTATGCCGACGCAATGGCGAAGGTGTATGCGCAGTTTCCTGATGATGCCGACATAGCCGCACTTTACGGCGAGTCGCTCATGGACTGTCGCCCTTGGGATCTCTGGGACCCCAAGACGCAGGAGCCACGTCCTGAAGCGCCAAAAGTGATCGCGGCGCTTGAGCGAGCTCTGCAACTCAACCCGAATCATCCTGGCGCGAACCACTACTACATTCATGCTGTTGAGGCTTCAACACATCCTGACAAGGCCATCGCAGCCGCAGATCGCCTGCGGACACTTGTACCTGCATCGGGCCACATGATTCACATGCCCGCACACATAGATGTTCGCGTCGGTCAGTGGGCCCAGGCGGCAGAACAGAACAGACAGTCGATCAAGGCAGATACGGCCTATCGCAAGCTTTCGCCTACTCAGGGCATTTATCGCATCTACATGGCTCACAACGATCACTTCCTTTCCTGGACGTGCATGATGTTGGGTCGCAAGAAAGAGTCTCTTGCAGCGGCACGACACATGATTGAGACAATTCCAGTTGGATTTGCCAAAGATGCAGCGCCGTTTGTAGATCCCATGATGCTCGTCGAGATGGAAGCAATGATGCGGTTTGGAATGTGGGACGACATTCTTAAAGTGCCTCTTCCTCCAGACTACTTTCCAATTACTCGTGCGTATCGGCATTTCGCCCGGGCCTCTGCTTTCGCGGCACAGAACAAAGTCGGCGACGCAGAAATGGAGCAAGGTCTTTTCAAGACAGCGGTAGGGGCCGTCCCCGCCAATGCGATGATGGCGCAGAACCCGGCACATACGGTGTTAGAACTTGCATCTCACACGCTCGCTGGCGAAATCGCATTTCGCAAAGGAGACTCTGCTGCTGCGGTTTCTGAGTTGAGCAAGGCTGTTGCAATTGAAGACTCGCTCCGATATATGGAGCCGCCCGATTGGTTCCAGCCCACGCGGCATTCACTCGGCGCTGTGCTGCTGGCGGCTGGCCGCAAGGCGGAGGCTGAACAGGTCTACCGCGCCGACTTGAAACGCTGGCCGGAAAATGGCTGGTCGCTCTTTGGCCTGTCGCAGTGTCTCGATGAAACAGGCGCAGAGGCCGCAGCGGTGAAAGCCCGGTTCGCAAAAGCGTGGTCGGGCGCCGATACAAAGATCGCTGCCACTTGCCTGTGCGTGAAGCCTGTCGAGAAATAAACAGAATCAAAGGCGCCTCTGGATGCAGAGCAGCTTCTCGTGCCCCGAAGTTTCGGTCGTACTCTTGGCGCATGAGTTCATTGTTCCGTTCAAGTGTCTTTATTGTCATGCTCGCTTTGTTCTGTGGGTGCCGCGCGAATCAAAACGCAGTGCCCGTTCTGCAATCTCCGACGCAGCCAGCGTGGTACGAAGCAGAAATACAGGCGTTTGAGGCAGCCGACAAGGCAACTCCGCCATTGCCTTCGCAGGTATTGTTCATTGGCAGTTCGAGCATTCGGATGTGGAAGTCGCTCGCAGAAGATATGAGGCCGGTACCGGTTATTAACCGCGGCTTTGGAGGCTCAAAGACCGCTGAAGTCCTCGAAGTATTTGATCGCGTGGTGATGCCGCATAAACCGAGCATAATCGTCTATTACTGCGGCGACAACGACCTTGGCCTGGACAACACAGATTCGTTGTCAGCTGCGAACGGGTTTCTGAAATTCTGTCGACGTGCGCGAGCCAACTTGCCCGGCGTTCAAGTGTTCTACATACCGATCAAGCCAAGTGTTCAGCGCTGGAGCAATTGGACGGCGATGTCGCGAACGAATGAAATCGTGCGCGAGTATTGCGAGCGAACGACAGGTGTGACATACCTGGACACGGTGACGCCGATGCTCACATCTGATGGACTTCCAGACCCATCGATTTTTCTTGAGGATGGGTTGCACATCAACGCGAAGGGATATTCGATTTGGAAAAACGTCGTTCGCCAGCCTGTGCTTGATGCCTGGGCAAAGAGCAAAGCAAGATAGGAAGAGATTGGTGGGGCGTCGAGCAATCTGCAAGTCGTGGCATATCGTTTAATCATGTCAAACGCATTCTGGGATCAGCGATATTCTGGCGATGAACTGGCGTATGGAGATGCGCCTAACCAGTTTCTATTAAGCGTTTCGCACCGCGTTCCGACAAAAGGAACTGCCCTTGACATCGGAGCGGGTGAAGGTCGAAATGCTATGTTTCTCGCTTCGCGAGGACTGGATGTGCTCGCGGTTGACCAGAGTGATGTCGGGATGAAAAAGGCACAGCGAACTGCTCAAGAACGTGGTTTGCGGCTGGACACAAGGGCTGTCGATCTGCGAGATTTCGAAGCCGCCCTCGGCTCATTTGATGTCGTGAGTTCCATCTTCGTTCACCTGCCAGGAGCGCTCCGTGCTGCAGTGCATCGGCGAATTGGTGCGTGGTTGAAACCCGGTGGTATTTTTGTGCTTGAGGCATATGCGCCCGATCAGATAGAACGAAGTACCGGTGGGCCGAAAGATCCTGCCATGCTCGCATCGCTGGAAGTCATCTTAAGTGAACTTGGCGAGCTTGAGATTCTGCACAGGGCTGCACTTGAGCGCGATGTGACTGAAGGTACGTTTCACACCGGGATTGCGTCAGTGGTGCAGGTGCTTGCTCGTAAGAAATGACTGAATTGCGGCTTTTAATGGATGTTTCCCGATCAAGGCATTTATCGCTACGATGGACGCGATGCAAGCCGCAACCGCTCGTTCAACTCGAAGCCATCGCTCCAAAATGGGTCAAACTCCTGGTCCGGACGAGCCAGGCGCGGGTTCGCCTGCAGGAACAGCAATCCCACAACTGGTCGAACTGCACGGACCGCGACTCTACAGCCTTGCATCTCGACTCTGCGGCAACGAATCAGATGCTCAAGATATGGTTCAAGATGTGTTTCTGCAGGCGTATCGCAAATGGCACACCTTTCATGGTGATGCCAATCCCGGAACATGGTTGTACGCCATAGCCGCGCGCTCGTGCAAAGCGAGACATCGGCGAAAAGGCGGCATTGATCGGCGGATGCCAGCCATGTCCCAATTGATGCCGTGGAAAGAAACTAAGAACATGGACCTTGATGTGGGCACGGACGGTGAGCTCGCGAGCCCGGTGGCCAATGCGATCGCTCGCGAGTCGACCCATGCGGTTCACGAAGCGATTGTGGGTCTGCCCGAGCACTTCCGCGTGCCGCTGGTACTGAAGGAAATGCTGGAGCTTTCGATCGAGGAGGTCGCCAGTGCGCTGCACGTCAAGCCTCAGACCGTGAAGACTCGTGTGCATCGAGCCCGGCTTCTATTGAGGAAAGCGATCATGGATCGTCGCGGTGTTCCGAAACATGCGGCGAAGGCGCCGACGTATGAGAAGCAAGTCTGTCTTGACCTGCTCAAAGCGAAGCTCGACGCGATGGATCACGGGAGAGGCTTTCCGATCGGGCAGGCAATTGTGTGCGAACGGTGCCGTGCAGTGTTCGCAGAACTCGACCTCGCACAGAACACATGTTTACAACTCGCAGATGGCAAAATGCCCGAAAGGGTGCGGAGGACAATTTTACGCGCGGTCCAGGATGCCGCAAAAGCTTGAGCTTTCGTCGTGCCTGTGCATGGTGGCTATGCCGCGAGCACACGCCGCTCGCGTCTTTCAATCCAGATGAATAGACCGACAGCGACCAGTGCTAATCCGGCGATGAACCACCATGGTGAAGTATGGGCCGCATCGGCGAATGTGATTTTCCCAAGCTTACCTATTGGCTCAAGAGTTCTCGCCAGCAGTGGGTAGGCTTCAGCGTACACTGCTGCTCCCACAAGAGCACCGACAATTCCAACAATCGCATCGCGGGAGCCCTGTCCAACTGCGGCCAAGGCAGTGCCGGGGCAGTATCCCAGCAGCACCATTCCAACGCCGAAGATCAAGCCGCCGCCCGCATTCATTGCAAGCTCCGCGCTTTTTACGCTCAGTCCCTTAATCATGCCGAGCTGGAGCATCGCGTAGATGCCGATGGCACCGACGACGATCGCTGTAAGCATTGTCTTGAGAACGGTGAAGTCCTTGAATCGGAACTGGTTGACAATAACGTTGTAACGAGTCACGCCGCCTTTCTGGAGCAGGAACCCGAATACAAGGCCAGTGATCGAGCCGAGCAGGAGCGTCTTAGGATCGGCGAAGAAATGCTCAAACATTGGTCACCTCCGACTTCACAAGTGTTCCAATCGACTTGGTGCCAAAGAGCGCAACCGCAGTCACGATTCCGCTGATAAACATACTGACAAAGAAGGTCCAACTCGACACTGCTAACTGCAGACCCCCGGAAATGCCATGGCCGCTCGTGCAGCCACCGGCCATTCGTGCTCCGAAGATAAGAATGAATCCCCCAAGAAATGCGGCGGCGTACCTCTTGGCGACAGATGGTCCGAATCGCTCCGCCCAGACAGTCGGGACGCGCTCTTTGCGAAACGTTCCGCCGAGCCATGCTGCCAGGAACGCCCCTGCAATCAAGGCAAAATCCAGGGACATCTGCCAGTCGAAGATGGGCTTAAAGCCTCCTGGTCCGCCGGCGGCAACACTCTTTGCCCCATATTCCTTAAGGTAGTACGCGTTGGATGCCACATGGTCTGGGGCGATCGCGCACACGCCCGATCCAGCTGCTCCAACGAACGAGGTGCTCGTTCCAAGCGCTTTCTCCATAAAGTAGAAAGTCGCCCAACTGAGCAGTCCAATTCCAGCTCCCACGATGTACGGCGACCATTGCGGTTTGCGAAGATATCTGAGCATACTTGGTCTCCATTGAGCCACGACGAAGGGCCCCGATAGGTCCGTCTAACACTTGGAGGCACGCCGCTGAAGCGGGGTTCCCATGAGATTTGCAATTTAATTGCACCAGGACAGCAAGTTGCTCCATGAGGAGAAAGCCAAGCCCGGCTTCTACATCGCAAAAAGCCACTTTGAGCGGCGTTCCGATGGCTCAACTGCTATCGCGATTCTATTTGTCAATCCACGTTAATCCTGGATGACTCGAGCGACCCCAAGCGTGTCAGCGTACTGCTGGAAATGAGTCGCAACTCCTTGAGCGACTCGCCATACATGGGCCACCTGAGTGTTTTGGCTGCGTCCTGTGGTTTTGTAAGTCCCTCGATAGCGACCCAGCATTACGACCGTGTCGCCGGCATCCAGAAGCTCGTCCACTATGACGGCGAATCCGTCCCATTCATTGATGCATCGAGCAAACACTCCCATGGCAATCGCATCAGGACCAATATACGGATTGCCGTCTGCGTATGGGAAATTCTCGGCTTCATTCCAGACAATCTCCGGGCTCATGCGCCCAAGCACCCCGCCGACATCGCCGATCGCAAACGCGTTGTAGATACCCCGAATCAAGTCTACATTGCTCTTTGACATGTGGTCTTTCTTGGCTGTAACTGATCACTTGCAATACACAAAGATCACACCGTAGCTATGTCTTACTATGGGCCGGAAGCAGAAGGCTTATGTGTTGGTTGAGCCGCGAGAGCGAGGACTGCGGGAAGGGTTGTTTGTAATGCGATCTTGTGAGCCCGATATTGACGGTCCGATAACATGCAAGTGGTACATTTCCACTTCTATTCGTGAATCTCCTTGAGAAGTCTCTGAAAATATGGTCAACTATATGTTCTACCCGGTGCTGCGTCGGTACGGAGCCTGCGCATGGCGGCTGGGGGGAGAAGATCACTCATTTTAGAGGGAAATGTATATGAAAATCAGTAAGAAGTTTGGCGCGGCCGCTGCGCTCGCATTCGCCGCCGCTGCGTTTGCACAGCCATCAACGTTTACCGACATGGGTAATCACACAGGCGCCGAGTCCTTCACCCAGGCAGTGACTCTGCTTGCAGGAAATGACATTCAGTGGTTCCGCATCGGCCTGCCGGTCAATTCGCCTGCAGATGGATACACCGACATCTGGACTTCTACCAGCGGGCTCGGCGACAACATGACTGACACAGAGATCGGCCTATACGATAGTGCCGGGTTCATGATCAATAACGACGATGATGGAGACGATGGTCTTTACTCGCTCCTCTCTTTCGGGCAAAACGCTCCTGCTCGCGCATCTCGTGGCAACGGCGCTGCTCCGGCGGGCCAAGATGGCACACTCAGCGGCGGAACTTACTGGCTCGCCGTTGGACGCTTCAATGTGAACTTCCTTGCGGATTCATGGAACGTCAACAGCACCTACACAGGTGCAGATCGCACAACACAGCTGAACTTTGTTGTTCAGCCAGCCGGCGCACCGATTCCGCCGCGCGCGACCATGACACTCTCTCCGAGCGTCGGACAAATTGGTGACATTTTCACCGCAGCAGTCACTGTCACTCCTGGCGCCAATCCCCCAAGCACGGGCATCACCGTTCGCGTCGATGCTTCATCTGTGAACGCTGGCGCAAACGTTCAGTTGTTTGACGATGGCACCAACGGCGATGAATTCGCTGGCGACAGCATCTATTCTCGCAACCTCACAGTTGGTGCGGGCACCCCCGGCGGCACACACCCGTTGACGGCGGCAGTGAGCGACGCTCAGGGCCGCAACGGAAATGCATCTGCCAACTTCAGAATTCCTGAAGGTAACGATGATTGCTCCGGAGCTGTTCCTGCACTCGTTGGCACGACGAATTGGGACAATTCCTCGGCTTCATTCGATGGCACGACCAATTGTGGTTTTAACCTCGGTAAGGACATCTGGTACACCTTTACACCGCCTGCAGATGGCGATTACACAGTCGACACTTGCGGCCAGGCGTTCTTTGACACTGTTCTCACCGCGTATGACTCCTGCGGCGGAACCGTACTCGCCTGCAATGACGATAATTGCGGTCTGCAGAGCCGCATTACGCTCAATGGCCTGACCCAGGGAAATACGATTGTCCTTCAGCTTTCCTCCTACAACGACAATCCTGGTGGCGCTGGCTCGTTCACAATCGCCGCTCTGGGCCCGACAGACCCCACAGGCTTTGGAGATGTCCTTCCTGATCCGGCATTCCCGGGCGATGTCGTTCAGATGACCGTTACCGTTACCCCCGGCGTTCGTCCAATTTCCACCGGAATCACCGTGAACGGCGATCTCACTGCAATCGGTGGCGGTAGCAGCGATGCGTTCTATGACGATGGAACAAATGGAGATGATTTCGCAGGCGATAACGTCTTCAGCCGCCTCGCAACAATTCCCACAGACTTTGCCGGATCAAGCTACACCATCCTCTTCAATATTGCTGACGCCGAGGGTCGCTCAGGAAACGGATCTTTCAACGGCGCCGTTACAACCCCCGCTCAGTGGACCGAAATGGGCAATGGCGGTGGCGATGCTGGCGAGGTGCCTGCCACAGCGCAGATCCCAACTGGCGATGGAAGTCTGAACTCAATTGGCGGTCAGCTTGACGCCAGCGATTCGGATATGTACAAGATTCAGATTTGTGATGTCGCTGGCTTCACCGCTTCGACAGGATCAACTGATACCACAGGCGACACACAGCTCTGGCTCTTCTCAGAAGATGGCCACGGCGTGCAGTTCAACGACGATGCGTTTGGCCTCCAATCTGGATTCGGCTCTGAATTCGTCACAAGCACTGGCATCTACTACATCGCTGTGAGCCAGTACAACCGCGATGCAGTTGACGATGCATCGCAGCTCATCTGGAATAACACGCCGTTCGCAGGTGTGCGTGCTCCCGATGGTCCAGGCGCTGCCAACATCATCAACGGTTGGGACGCTGGATCGACCCCTGGCTTGAGCTATCGTCTCGACCTGACCGGCGCCTGCTTCGCTGGTGGCGGTTGTGCGGCAGACTTCAACGGCGACGATGTTGTTGACTTCTTCGATTACCTCGACTTCGTTCAGGCTTTTGCCGACAACGATCCGAGCGCAGATTTCAATGCTGATACTGTGATTGACTTCTTCGACTACCTGGACTTCGTCCAGGCATTTGCTGAAGGTTGCTGATAGCAACAGTTCTAGGATTTAGGTACCTTCCTCGGAGCGTCTCGATAACGAGACGCTCCGAGTGTTTTTAGGGCGATAACCACCAGGCCCGCTGTGTCCGATAACTCGGTTATGTGCATTTTCTATACTGGATTGCAACTGGTCTGTCAGATAACTTTGTTGGTGAAATATTTGGGCACCCAATCGCTTATTTTTCTTGATAATTTGCGATGAATCTGCTCAAATAAAGGAACCACTAATGGTTCTTTGCGTGGCGAGGGGCCGCGCATACCTGCAACAGTGGAGCCACCGAGCATTGCCCGGTGTCGAAGGGAGAATTTGAACATGTTAAAGACTCGTGCTTTTAGTGCAGCAGCCTCAATGGCACTTGCTGCCGCCGCGTTCGCTCAGCCCGCAATCTTCACCGATCTCGGTGACCTTTCGGCATCAAACAGCTCCGGGTTTGTTCCGGTTACGCTGACCGCTGCAAATGACATTCAGTGGTTTAAGGTCATTCTCCCGGTCGTTTCCACCACCGACGGCTATGTCGACATCTGGACGAACGGTCCCGGCGATATCACAGATTCCGAGATTGGCCTTTACGACAATGCAGGCGTGAAGAAGGGCGAGAACGATGACGGCGGTCCGAGCCTTTTGTCAGCGCTCAGCTTTGGCGATACCGCACCCTCACGCCCTGGCACAGCATTTATTGCTCCGGCAACGGCAAACGGCGCTGCATATGCAGGCGCAAACGGCGCGCTCGCTGGCGGCGTTCATTGGCTCGCAGTCGGTCGGTTTGGCGTAACGTTCAACGCAAACTGGGCGGTAACGTCGACGTATACAAGCACGCAGCGGACAACAACAATCGGCTACAACATTGTGATTCCAGGCGGGCCTATCGCTCCAACTGGCACAACCATTCACTCGCCTACAAGTGGTGTGGCGGGTTCCTCTTTTACCGCGACCTGCACTGTAACTCCAGGCGCGAACCCGGTAAGCACAGGCCTCACGGTTTCCTGTGATGCATCAGCAGTCGGCGCCGGCACCGTGACTCTGCGCGATGATGGCGTCGCACCTGACTTGGTCGCTGGCAACAACGTATTCACAGCAACGATTACAACAGACGGTGGCACAAGCGTCGGTGCGAAGACCATGGTTTATACTGTCGCGGATGCTCAGCTTCGCACTTCAAACCACAACGCCACATACTCGATCATCCTGCCGCCACCGGCCAACGACACTTGCGCAACTCCGTCCACTGCCGTGACCGGACAGAACGCTTTTGATTGCACGTGGGCGACAAACGATGGTCAAGTAGTCTGTGCTACCAGTTCCAGAGACGTCTGGTTTGTTTATAACCCCGGCGCGGTCAGTGGAATCGCGAGCTTTGACACCTGCACGGCCACAACACTTGACACCGTAGTGTCCGTCCACACGGCATGTGGCGCTGCGGCTATCGCATGCAATGATGATGATGTCGGTAACTGTGGCGCAACCGGCTTCCAATCAAAAATCCCGAGCGTTGCTGTGGCCGCCAACACCAATTATTACATTCGTGTTGCTGGGTTCGGTGCTACAAGTGCGGGCGGCGCGGGCATCCTGAACATTGATTTCACTCAGACCACCAATCCCACCGGCGCAGGTTCGAACATCTCTCAGCTCCCCTCAACCGCTGCATTGATGACGGTCACTGTAACTCCTGGCACTTTCCCCCCATCCACAGGCATCACTGTCACAGCTGACACCACCTCAATCGGTGGCGCTCCAGGAACGGCCCTGTACGATGACGCCACCAACGGCGACGTGACTGCTGGCGACAATATCTTCTCATTGGCTATCACAACACCGGCAGTTGACGGTCTCTACAACGTGCCTTTTACGGTTGCTGATGCGGAACTTCGTTCTACTAACGGCGCTCTGTCCGTGACATCGGCAACCCCGGCGTCCTGGTACGAGGCTGGCGACGCCGGTGATCTGCCTGGGACAGCTCAGACTCCGGAAGGCTCCGGTGCGTTGGATTCCATCGAAGGCGCAATTGCCAGCGGCGAAATCGCGGATATGTACAATATCAATATCTGCGACTCCGCGGCATTCTCTGCCACTACCAACCACTTCGTGACGGGCGGTCAAGACACCCAGCTCTTCCTCTTTGACAACTTTGGCAATGGCGTTCAAATGAACGATGATGGAACAGGCATGGGTCTTATGTCAGCCATGGCCAACGAATTCGTCACCGCGAACGGCAATTACTACATCGCCGTCAGCCACTATGACAATGACCCAGCCAATGCCTCCGCTCAGGACATCTGGGCCGACACTCCATTCGGAACGGTTCGCGCTCCCGATGGCGCTGGTGTGACTGACTTTGTTCCAGCGAGCTGGAGCGGTGCCAACACTGCCGCGTTTGCCTATCGCATCGTGTTCACCGGCACCTGTTTCGTGAACGCCTGCACCGCAGACTTCAACGGCGACGGCGTTGTTGACTTCTTCGACTACCTCGACTTCGTCGATG
>CAZAEQ010000064.1:0-16857 GCA_964484185.1 uncultured Phycisphaeraceae bacterium | reverse complement strand
CAGCGGAATTGTGAATACGAATCTCCAAATTCATTCAGGGTGGTCGCCATCGCAAAGCCGTGCGAGTCCTCCGGCTTCTTTGTCAGGATGTTGATCACACCATTGAATGCGTTTGCTCCCCACACTGCGCCGCCTGGACCACGCACAACTTCGATTCGGTCAATGTCGTCCATGAGGACCGGCATCGCCATCCAGTCGGTCCCGCCATACGAAACATCTCCGGTATTGCGGCCGTTGATCAGCACCAGCGTGCGATCTGCAAACTCGTGATGCATGCCGCGGACGCCAACTGCATATCGCACTCTGTCGACGCGGACGACATCCATGCCAGGGACATAGCGGAGTGCATCAGCGATGCTCGTACGCCCGCCATAACGGATGTCTTGAGATGTGAGAATGCTGACCGGTACGCTCGATGCGCTCAACTTCTGCTCGCGACGTGCCGCGGAGATTACTACCGGAATGTCGTTGAACATCGACAGATCATCGGTGCTTTCGCCCGGAGTTGCCGCGGCGATCAACGTGGGTGCAATATCAAGGCCAGCAAGATCATCATCGGCGGCAGCCTTGGACTTTTCTGGCGCAGACCCACCCGTCGGCGCGTCAGTTGCAACTCCCCCGGCAGCGTGGGAAGAAAAGAGCACTAGTGTGGCGGCGCTATAGGGCAAGCAACATCGAAATTTATGTTTTAAATTCATTGGTACCCCCAACACTCACCCTGCTTTGAATCGCAGAGAGGTTGATACCAATAGATCGGTCCAATAGAACACGCGATTCAGACGCATGGTAAAGGGTTGGGCAGAGTCACAGGGTTCCCCCTGCTATTGGGGGTCAGATTTTGGGGGGATGATTTCGAATCTGGATCAGACCTGTGCCGGAATTCCAGACTTTAGTGTGGTTTCAATAAGGCAGCCGGCGCGGCCCTGAATCGACCTGTAGTCCTGAAGTGCAGCAACCCCCCAATCGTGGTCTCGAAGAGCTTCGATCGCGCGAGCCGCAGCCAGCGCCGCTGCAGCAGTTGAGAGGATCGGAGTGTTCAGACGCACCGCAGTTGCACGAATCTTCCCTTCATCAGTCAGGTGACCGGTCCTGGTCGGAGTGTTGATGATGAGGTTCACTTCTTTGTTTGTCATCAAGTCAATGACATTCGGTCGCGCCCCGGCGGCGATCTTCTCAAGCACATTTGCACGAATTCCGCCGGCAGCGAGAGCCTGTGCGGTGCCTTGCGTTGCGTAGATAATGAACCCAAGCCTTGCCAGGATTCGCATTGGTTCGAGAATTTCTTCTTTGTCTTCTTCGCGCACCGAGACAAACACGCTGCCGGAAGTTGGAAGCTTTGTGCCGCTGGCAAGCTGACTTTTGGCAAATGCGATTGGGAACGTCGTGTCGATTCCCATGACTTCGCCGGTAGACCGCATCTCCGGGCCGAGGATGACATCGACGCCGGGGAACTTGGAGAATGGGAAGACAGACTCTTTCACACTGAAATAGCCCTGAGGTTCAACTTCGCGTGCGCCAAGCTCATCGAGCGACTTGCCCATCATGACCTTGGCTGCGATCGCGGGCCAGGGAACGTGAACAGTCTTAGATACAAATGGCACTGTGCGGCTGGCGCGAGGATTGACTTCGAGGATGTAGATCACATCGTCTTTAACCGCGCACTGAATGTTCATGAGGCCGCAGACATTGAGTTCTTTTGCAAGTGTGCGGCCAATGACCTTGATTCGATCGACAATGCTTCGAGAGAGTGAATAGTGGGGGAGCGAGCAGGCTGAGTCGCCGGAGTGAATGCCAGCATGTTCGATGTGCTCCATCAGGCCAGCAATCAACGCCTTGGGCGAGTGCTTGCCGACGACCGTTGAGCCTGCGTGCGTTGGTGTGTAATCAGCCACGACATCAACATCGACCTCAATCGCCGCGCCCAGGAACTTGTCGATCAATACGGGTGCATCGTCAAACTCTGAAACTCCCAACGCATTCACGACAAAGTGTCGCAGTGCCTTCTCGTCGCTGCAGATTTCCATGCCGCGGCCGCCAAGCACGTACGAGGGGCGCACAAGCACTGGGTATCCGATCTTCTCCGCAACTTCCAGAGCTTCTTCGAGCGACAACGCAGTTCCGCTCTCGGGCCGGAAGACGCCAACACGCTCGAGCAATGCATCGAATCGTTTGCGATCTTCCGCGAGGTCGATCGAGTCCATGCTCGTGCCAATCAGTGGCACCCCTGCAGCTACCAGTCCCTTTGCGAGGTTCAGAGGCGTCTGGCCGCCAAACTGCACAATGACGCCAAATACATTGCCATCGCGCTTGCCGAGCGTCAACGGCTTGCCGTTGAGGCGCTCAATGACATTGAGCGTGTCTTCAAGCGTGAGCGGTTCAAAGAACAGCAAATCACTCGTGTCATAGTCAGTGGAAACTGTCTCTGGATTCGAATTGATCATCACCGATTCAAAGCCAAGCTCGCGCGCGGCAAACGCGGCGTGAACGCAGCAATAGTCGAACTCAATTCCCTGGCCGATGCGGTTGGGTCCGCCGCCGAGAATGATCACCTTCTTACGATCGGTAATGCGAACTTCATCATCCGCCTTGGTGCCGGTTGTAACGTGGCGGGGGCTGCGTTCGTACGTGCTGTAGTAATACGGTGTAATAGCCTCGAATTCCGCGGCACAGGTATCAACCAGTTTGTACACCGGCTCGATGCCTGCACCTTTGCGATGGTTCCGCACCGCGAGAATCGTCTCCGGGGAAATCTTGCCCAGATACAGATTCGCAATCTGTGCATCTGAATACCCAAGCTGTTTGGCCTGGAACAAGACTTCTTTTGGAACTTCTGCAAGCGTGCGATAGCTGCAAAGCACATCTTCAAAATCTACGAGTTGCTTCATCTGGTCGAGGAACCACGGATCAATATGAGAGAGGCTGTTGATTCGATCGATCGTCCAACCCATCTTGAAGGCGTAGCGGACGTAGTAGAGTCGGCCCTGGCTGGGAACGGCAAGTTTGCGGCTGAGTTTCTCGACCGGGATCGGCCATTCGATCGGTTGACCGTCTGCAGTACGAAGGCCCGTTGGCGAGGTGCTGCCAGTGCCCGGCATGGCCCCAGAGGAAACATCAAGCACAAGTTGATCGCGTTCAACGGCCCGCATCGCCGCGAGCCATTTGTCGTTGCGATCAAGGCCAAAGCCAAATCGCTTGACATCCATCGAGCGAACGACTTTCTGCAGGCTTTCCTTGAATGTGCGGCCACTCGCCATCGCTTCGCCGACCGATTTCATCTGCGTCGTCAGAGTTTCATCAGCCTCGGGGAATTTTTCAAATGTCCAGCGCGGCATCTTGGTGACGACATAGTCGATCGCCGGCTCAAAGCACGCGCTGGTTGTCCCGGTGATGTCGTTGCGGAGTTCATCAAGCGTGTAGCCAACCGCGAGTTTGGCAGCGATCTTGGCGATCGGGAAGCCGGTTGCCTTTGAAGCAAGTGCGGAGGAGCGCGAGACGCGCGGGTTCATTTCGACGACCACCATCTCAAACTTACCGTCTTTGGGTCGCGGATTGACGGCGAATTGCACATTGCTGCCGCCGGTTTCGACACCCACTGCCCGCATGACGGCCAGCGAGGCATCGCGCATGACCTGATATTCCTTATCAGTCAATGTCTGGATCGGAGCAACAGTGATCGAGTCGCCGGTGTGCACGCCCATGGCGTCGATGTTCTCAATGCCGCAGACGATGATGCAATTGTCTTTGCGGTCGCGTACGACTTCGAGTTCGTATTCCTTCCAGCCAATGACCGATTGATCAATCTGGACCTGTGAGATCATCGATGCGGCAATGCCGCGGGAGACGATTTCGCGGTATTCATCAAGGTTGTAAGCAATGCCGCCGCCAGTGCCGCCGAGTGTGAACGCGGGGCGGATGATTGCGGGCAGGCCGATTTCCTTGAGGAACTCCTCGGCATCTTTCAAAGTTGTGACGGTCTTGGCCTTGGGAAGCTTGAGACCGATCTTTTCGCAGATGTCTTTGAAGATCTGCCGGTCTTCTGCGCGGTGAATGATCTCGCGGTTGGCGCCGATCATCTCAATGCCAAATTCTTTCAGCGTCCCATCATCGAAAAGATTGCAGGCACAGTTGAGCGCGGTCTGGCCGCCAAGCGTTGGAAGGATGGCATCGATCCTGGGCCCACGTGAGTTCTCAAGAACAATGATCTTGCGGACTGCTTCCGGAGTAATGGGTTCGATGTACGTACGATCCGAAAACTGCGGATCGGTCATGATCGTCGCAGGGTTCGAATTGACGAGCACAACGCGATAGCCTTCGCTCTTGAGTGTGCGGCAGCCTTGTGTGCCGGAATAGTCAAACTCGCAGCCCTGGCCAATGACAATTGGGCCGGAGCCAATCACGAGGATTGTCTTAATGTCGGTGCGCTTGGGCATTCGTCGCGATCCCCATTCTTGAGAGCAAAAGCATGGCGTCTGGCTCTGGCGAGCGCAAACTCGGGGAGTTTAGGAGCAAAGTGCCACTGTGTCGATCAATTCGACAGAAAAGCTCGTAGGTTCCTGTATTAATCGCATTTACTGGATGTCAACATTCGCTGGCAAAGACGTCCACAAAGTCGAGATAATCGAAGAAATCGATGATTCCATCCTGATTAAAATCTGCGGAAAGTTGGTTGTCGGCAAAAGCAGCCACAAAGTCGAGATAGTCAAAAAAGTCTGTCGTGCCGTCTTGGTTGAAGTCAGCAGGACAGATATAGACCAGTTGAATATCGATAGAGGTGGAATCGTCGCTATGGCCGTTACCTCCATTTCCAACGGAAAAATCCAGGGTGTCGTTTTCGGAGACGTTTATCACGCTGAAGTACGAGTGTCCGCGTCCGCGGGGCGGGTTTGCTGAATTGATGAGGACCCCGCTATGTATGACGGCAACATCGACCGTGTTGCCGGTGGGATCAAGCGTCGTTGTTCCGAAGTGGGCATTCACCAGAACCGAGCCGGTAAATGGGGCGGTCCAGCGGAGTACTGCATTGGCACCATCACCGTCGGGGTGAACACCCATAATTCCAGGCGGACACACAGGATCGTTGGCGTACAAGATAGGTTGGGAGGTAGCATTTTTGAAGCAAAATGGCAGCGATCTGCCCACAGGTAACCAAGTTGGGAATCCAGGTATGCTCTGTGAGGGGACTGGACTGAGTTGAAACGCTATTAAACCGACCGGACGCGATGTCGCCCAGCCAAGGCTCCACGCCCCATTGGGATTCGCAGTGGGCGAAAAGTCGGAAGCGGAATTCCAGGACTGCGCCAAAGCGGTATGCGTACTTGCAAGCCCTAGAAAGCCGACCAACATTTTGGAGCGGGATACTCGCAGCGGTGTCATCTAAAACCTCCTTGAGATGAGCGAGCAAACCAAGAATCTACCTTTATGCTAAACAGATTCCGCGAATTTCGCAAGCAAAAAATTCGCAGATTTCATCCAGTTATGGCAAGTGAGCAGATGACTCTGCAAGCGCATTCATGCCGCGGGCGATGGCGATTTCAAGGTCTGGGCACACGCTTCCGGCGTCCAGCAGCTGATCTGCACCGGCTTTGCGAAGTTGCTCAAACTGCTGACGCGAGACCCCGGAAATGACAAGTCGGCGACCCTGGCGTTCGAGGTTCGCGAGCAGGGCGCGAAGTTCAAAAGCGGCATCGGTGTCGAGTTCCTTGACCATTTCGATATCGAGGATTATGACACGAGCCTCTGCTGGCAGACCTTCCGACCAGGCAAGCAGATTAGGCATGCGATGCTGTGTACCGGTGCGTGCTGTGTCGCGCTTCAGGTGATAGACAGCAAGACCCTGCGGCAAGTCCAGAGCGGTGTCGCCAATAAGTTCCGATGGAGCGATTTCTGCAATCGGGTGACGTACATCCTGATACACGCTGAAGGCGAGGAAGAACACGGGCGGAAACATTGCCCAGGGACGAGTAGCTTCGAACTTGTGCAAGAGCGCGCCCAGTGCTGCGCCGAGGGCGAACGAAATCATGATGCCCATGAGTAAGGCGAGTCGACGGCTGGCCGGATGGGCCCGGATGCCGCGCCACCAGATCATGGGAAAGGTGCTCGAGGGATTGACTTTTGTGCTGGACCAGACTGCGAGTTGCGCTGCCTCGAGACCAAGATCGGTGAGTACGCCGGTGACGTGGGTCGTGCGAACGACGCCGCTTGAGATGCGTGTGATCGTTGCGTTCTGCAAACCCATCGACATCGAGGCAACGCCGGTGAGTCCATAGAGCGTAAAGCGATCAACGATTGCTTCGCCGTCCAGGTTCGAGACGCCGATGGCGAATATTCCCAGCAGGAGCATTTCGATTGCCATGGGAAGAACGTAAATCGAATCCCACTTGCGATGCCGGCCGAACTCTGTTGCGATACCAGAGATTACCGCGCCGGTAAAGAACGTGAGCAGCAGGAAGAGTGCAAAGCCGGCCATCCGCCATTGCTGTTCAACCACCAATCTCCCGAAGTCTGAGGTAGTGCCTGAGACGTGAGAGATGACGTGGCCGCAGGAAAAGACCGCAACAATGTTGGCGCAACCGGAGACCCAGGCGAGAGTGAGAGCGAGTCGCGCTTGTTGACCAAATGAATGTGCCTGGCGTACGAACACTGCAGAATATATCGACCAAATCGAGCAGTAAGGCCAAGTTGGAGTGTTTTATGGTTCCAGGCCGCATATCACGCGTTGTATGAGGTATCGCCAGACTGCGTAGAACTCAAAACTGGGCCATGCATCGATGCTTTTGATTGATGTGTTGCCCACATCGACTGAGTGGGTTTTGATGGTATTTGGAGGGGCTTTAAATTTGCGGAATTCCAGGTCGATTTCAGCATGAGTCGCCTGCTCAGAGATCATCAGCATGAGCGTATCGACATTCTGCCGGTCAGTAAGTCCTTTGGCCTGACCCAGCACGTCGAAATTGAACTTGTCACCATTTACGCGCACACGTGTTCCGTCGAGTCGGAACATTTCGATGACTTCAGTGGCATTGGCCACCACCGACTTTGTGGAATGCGGCACGTGCAGATCTTCTGCGACGGCGTGAATGACGGCGGCTTCGTACGGCACAAACAATGCACCGGGGTTGTGGCTCAATCCGCGCGGTTGCGATTCCACGGTAGATCGAGATCTTCCGACAGATGCCCGAACAATCAGGAATACCTCATCCAGATTAAGAGATGTACCTTCGCCGCGCCAGGGCTCAACTACATAGAACGGACGCTGTGAACCTGTCGCTGCATGAAGGCTCTTGGCAAGGAAGGGCTTGGGAACGCTATCGATCTGATCCTGAGTCAGCACCAGAGTTTGAATCCCCCCAGCGTTGAGAATTGGAGCTGAATTGCGCTCGAACTCCTGCTTCACGCGCCCTATGAAAAACGGCGTTTCACGCCGCACTAGCTGGTTGCTTTCGTAGGTGCCAAACCCCGCTCGCTCAAATGTCGCGGCGACCTGATCCGAAGTTTGCCCTTTGGGCCACGCGAGGATTGTCGCGGTAGGCTTGGAAGACAGAAAGTTGCCTGGCGATTGGCCCATGATTTATTGTATTGGTGAACGGCCGAAACGGTTGCACAAGGGTGAGACGCGCTCTCGCTCGCGATATTCGTTCCAAAAAAGAACGAGGCCGGGGATTGCCCGGCCTCGCGTTAAGTCTCAATTATCGGGGATATCGGAAGCTCAATTAGTTCTTGCCAATTTCCTTGTTGATCACATTCTCGATTTCTTTGAACTCTTCTTCCTTGAAGCCGACTGAGTTAAAGAGAATGTTGCCGTCTTTGCCGATCACATAGAATGTCGGGATACCCGAGATCTTGTATTTGCTAGAAATGGTCTCAGCGTTGAGCAGAAGTCCATAGTTGAACTTCTGATCAGCCATGTACTTGGCCGGGTCGCCGCCCGGGCGCTCGCCGGTTGCCAGGCCATACACCAGCACATTCTTTCCGTTGTACTTGTCGTGCAACTTCTGAACCATTGGCATTGCTTTGCGGCAGGGAGGGCACCATGTTGCCCAGAAGTCCAGAACGACCACCTTGCCTTTGAGGCTTGAGAGCGTCACATCATCGCCCGACGGTGTCTTGAGTGTCCAGTCGGGAGCAGCTGATCCAACGGCAAGCAGGCCGTTCGCACTGGCCTCTGACTTCACCTTCTTGTCAGTCTTGGCGTCGTCTTTCTTGCCGCCACCAACGGGCTTCACAATAAAGCCATCGGGAACTCCGGGTGAGAAATTCGCGCCTGCAGCTGACGTATCAAACTTGACGTTGGTGAACACTGCGCTGGACTGGACCATTTCAGATGTGCGGCCGCCTTCGGCATCGGCGCCGATGGCACGGTCAACGCGGCGGAGGAAGTTGTCCTGTGCGCCGAAGAAGTATGTGGTAACTGCGCCGCCGTGAGCGATGACGCTGCCTTTGGCTGCCGGAGCCTTGGTGGTGATCTTGATCTTGTTGCAGGTGACGCCGCCGACATCTTCAGTGCCTTCAAGGGTTGCAACTGAGTTCGCTGAGAATGCAAATGGCGCCGGAGCGATCATTTCCCATGCGACGACCCAGCCAGCCTTCTGTGAAGCAAAGAAGTTGCGGAGGCCGGTTTCATCTTTGATGCTGCTCTGGAAAACAGTCTTGTCGTTTTCGACGATTGAGTGGCCAGTAGCGCCATCGAAGGTCACTTCGAAGGGAGTTGCTTTTGCGGGCTCGGTGCCCTTGGTGGTCGTTTCATCTTTACCATCTTTCTTGCGATGGATGTTGTTCGCGGTGTTTTCACCCTTGGCGGCAACTTTCCAGCCGCCAGCATCGGCCTTGACGAGTGTGACCTCGCCGCCAGACTCGACGTTGCTCATCGCACCGTTGAGCTTGACGGAATAGCTGACTGCTTTGAGATCGGCAACAGCTTTGCGTGCGGCGGCAAGAATCGCGGTCGCATCGCCTTTGTCGGCGGCGGGGGCTGTAGTTGCTGTCTTGTCGGTCTTAGGCGCTGCGACGGCGGCTGCGCCCATCGCGAACACGGCGGCGAGAGCGAGCAAACGAGCAGCATTGGCGGAATTCAGAGTCTTCATCGTTTTCAATCCTTTTAACATGTGTGACCCTCCCTGTTATTTCTAGTTCCAGGATCTTAAGGGTCCGGAAGTCATCGGCGTTATGGGGGGGTCGGAATAGTTGGGGTGGGGTGAAATGAGAACAGTTGAGCACGCGGCATGAGAGCGGTAGAGAGGAAGCGGAATTCGGGAAAAGCTCGATATTGGGTCAGAATCGAAAGGTGCTCACTTTTTTCAAAGGTGCTCACTTTTTGGGTGAGCATCTGAGCGCCTTTCGTTTTTGGCGAAACAACGGGGGTGGCGTTGGAGTTCGAAACGCGCAAAGCTTGCGCCATGCAAGATTGTTGGAGAAAGCGGATTGGCCGTTGCGAGGTGTAGCATATATAGGTTTCCTGTCGGGTGCGGTTTTGGCGACGAACGGTTAAATTAGCGGGTTCTGATAGGTTTGTCAAGTTGGATCTTGTAAGAATCGGAAAAAAGTCGGGTGGGGGGTTGGGAGCGCGGAAACTGGAAAATTCAGTGGCTGCAACGGGACCAAGTCCACCAGCCAAAAGGTGGGTACGCGATTGAGAGTGCGGTGGGATCGGATTCTGAGCGAGAGTGTTCGAACTTACTCGACCGTCACGCTCTTTGCCAAGTTACGCGGCTTGTCAACATCGTGTCCACGCAGAACTGCCGCGTGATACGCCATGAGTTGCAGCGGAATAACGGTGACCAACGGTGACAGGCACTCAGGAACATCGGGAACGTAGAGCACATCCTCGGCGTACCGCTTGATCTGTTCATCGCCTTCGGTGGCGACTGCGATAACGTGTCCGCCGCGGGCGCGAACTTCCTGAATGTTGCTCATGACCTTCTCGTACTGCGGGCCCTTGTTGGCAATGAAGACCGCGGGCATTCCTTCGGTGATCAACGCGATCGGACCGTGCTTCATTTCCGCAGCGGGCATGCCTTCAGCGTGAATGTAGCTGATTTCTTTCAGCTTCAGTGCGCCCTCGAGAGCAGTGGGGTAGTTGTATCCGCGGCCCAGGAAGAGCCAGTTTTCCTTCTCGATGTACTTTTCCGTGACCTTCTTGATGAGCTGATCGTGCTCGAGACATTGCGCGATCTTGTCGGGGATCTGATCAAGTTGCTTCAACAGTTCGCGGCAATATTCTGCGCTCATAAACCGTTTGCGGCCCATGTAAATCGCGAGCAGCGTGAGCACCGCGACCTGCCCAATGAATGCCTTGGTGGATGCCACGCCGATTTCGGGTCCGACACGAAGATACACGCCCGCATCGGTTTCGCGCGAGATGGTCGAACCGACGACGTTAATCACGCCGAGCGAAAGGGCCCCGCGCTCGGTGGCCTCGCGCAATCCCGCGAGTGTGTCAGCGGTTTCGCCCGATTGACTGACCGCGATCACGAGCGAATTGTCTTCGATGATCGGGTTGCGATAGCGGAACTCGCTGGCGTATTCATCCTGTGAACAGATCTTGGCCAGATCTTCCATCAAATAGCGGCCAATTCTCGCCGCGTGCAGGGCGGTTCCCTGGGCGGTGAGGATGATGCGCTTGACCTTGGTAAGTTCTTTGCTGAAGTTGGAGACGCCGCCGAGAATGACGCGGGCGTCTTCGATATCAATGCGGCCGCGGAAAGTGTTCTTGAGAGCTTTGGGCTGCTCAAAGATTTCCTTCTGCATGAAGTGTTCAAACTGGCCAAGTTCGATTTCTTCAAGGTCGAGTTCAAGCTGAACGACCTTGGGAGTGACGGCGACGTTGTGAATGGTCGAAGTCTTGAAGCCATCGCGTGTGACTTTGACGACGTTGTAGTCATCAAGGTGGAACGCCTGGCTTGTGTGGCTGACGATGGCGGAAGGATCAGAAGCGACGATGAACTCGTTGTTGCCAACGCCGACCGAGAGCGGCGAACCCTTGCGTGCACAGACCAGGACGCCGGGCTCTTTCTCGCAGATCACAGCGATGGCGTACGCACCGGTGACTTCTTTCAGCGCGGACTGCACAGCGGTCTCAAGATCACCTTCATACAACTCGCCGACGAGCATGGCGAGCACTTCAGTATCAGTCTGCGACTTGAAGACGTGGCCCTTGGTTTCAAGATACGTCTTGAGAGCTGCGTAGTTTTCAATAATTCCATTGTGGACCAGGGCGATGCCGAACTTGTCATCGACGTGCGGGTGAGCGTTGAACTCAGTCACACCGCCGTGCGTGGCCCAGCGCGTGTGGCAGAGGCCGACGTTGCCCGAGATGCCGCCCATGTCTTCGAGCTTGTCTTCGAGATTGGCGACACGCCCGACAGCCTTGACAACTTGCAACTTGCCGCTGCTGTTGACGGTGGCAATGCCAGCGGAGTCATACCCGCGATACTCGAGGCGCTTAAGGCCTTCGATGAGGATTTCCTGGGCCTTTTTACTTCCGATGTAGGCGACAATTCCACACATAAACGAGGATCTCCCTGAAAGCAGCGGCGGACGCCGCAGTGAAGCGGAAGTAAACGCGTCCGGAAATACCGGGGTTGCGGACGCGATTCTACGTGTCGCAGCGGCGGATCGCCGTTGCAGCGCGTAGAAGGCGGTGGTACGTGAATGCCGCCGCGTAGGTTCTAAATCGGCGGTTTTTGGTGGCGGGTGGAGAATGGATGGGGTGGAGCGGTGAAGAGACTAAGAGATGAAGGAGTAGCGGAGCGGTTGTAGCGGCTGGGTGAGGGGGATGGTTGGGTGATGCGGCCGATCTGGCGATCGGAATTCACGCTCAGATCGGCTGGCTGCTTTGTTCGCGCTTCAGGTAGGCGGCCACAGAATCTACGACGGTCTGTCCAGTGATTTCTCGAACGATGCAGAGCGGGCCACCTGTGCAATACCATGGCTTCAATCCGCTGGATTGATCGTTGACCATCTCTAAAACCCAAGCGGCTGAGAGTATTGAGAAGGTGCGGTAGGTTTGTGCAGCTGGATATTGGACTCGAACGTCTACGCCAACAGCAAGATCGAGAACATCGGCATCATTGTCCAACGTAATTGTTAAGTTGGAGTGCTGCGTGAGGGCCGCGTTGATTTCTTGTTGAAGATCTTCCGCTTCATAAAGACCGATGTGTGTCGCGTGTTCAGTTTCCACCATGGCTGGATTCTCAGAGCCGTGCGGAACGTTCTGGGGTTCTCGAAGTCGGCGCATCCTCGTGTAAAACGCGGCGTAGCGATCGTCCTTTGGTCCGCGGCGAGGAATAGCGTCAAGGCGTTCTGCCTCTGCTTGAGCCTCGGACGATGTGGCGTGGATGACTTTGGTGACTGTGAGTGCCACCATCTTCTGCCAGTCTTCGAGTGTCGACCAATTGCAATACTGTTCTTTGATGCGAATGATTGCCCAGAAGCACTTTGAATTCGAGGGGTCAGTCATGTGCGGGATTGTTGGCATTCTGGACTCGGCTCGATCAGTGGATTCCTTCGCCTTATGTCTGTTGCGCCTTTCGGGCCAAATGTACAGACTCTCCAACACAGAAACGCGCCACGACACAGGCCGCTGGCGCGGAGGATTTCCAGCGGTTTCACCGCTGGAAATCATTACGTATTCATTTCATGGGCGTTTGAGAATAATTCCGAGGAAATGAAATGCAAGGTATCCGAAGTAGATGCCTGTGACGGCATTGACCGCGGTTGAAGCGAAGTTGAATCGTACGGTGTCGTGCCACAGTTGGGACTTCTCGCTGAGCAGCGTTGGTTGTTCGTATGCAATTCTTGAGAACGTTGCGTTGCGCAATGGGAAGCCGCAACGGGTTTGATCGACTGCGTTGACGGTCGCGAGATTGATGTGAGGCGGACAGAGTGAATCCGGGTCGAACCAGCTATGCACATAGGAGTTTTCTCGGAAAGATTCAACGTTTCCTCGCAGCCACAGTGGGCAGTTGAGCTCGGTTTGTGTTGGCGGATCCAACGAGTCTTCGAGGTTGAAAATCCCGGGCTTACTTGCAAGAGTTCGAAGTATGAACGGGCTGAGTGTGCACACGAGGGCGGCGATTGTGCAGCTGGCGAGCGGTAGACGGAGCTTTGTGTGCCAAGGTTCACTAGCTCTGAGTGGCTCGAAGAAATTGTGAGTTTCTTCGCCGCATTCCGGGCATCTGGGAAGATCGAGAACCAGGTATCCGCAGCGGCACAGCCCCCTACGTTGGCGTAGTTTGAGGATGGCGCGTCTGGCGAGAATGAAGGGCAGAGCGCAGCCGTACCCTAGGAACGCACCGGCGAGGAAGTTTGCGATCGAAAGTGGAACCGACCATGTTCGAAACTCGATTGTTCGCAGAGGAGGAGGGACAGAACAAGAGGTTCCAGCGGATCGCTGTTCAGAATTCCTAATGCTGATATATATATCGCGACCAGAAAGAAAGGGAAACCCAATTCGACTTGTAATGGAGGTTTCGCGTTCATTCCAGGGAATACTGCTGAGCCTGCGAAAGCCAAGGGTTGTGGTGAGCGGATGATCTTCGAAGCCAGGCTCGAGAGTGACGAGCGAGCTCGTGTAGCAATTGGCAAACTGAAAACTCGAACCAATCTCGCGACACGGTTCAATACTCCTCATATCTGGAAAGGATCTTGATCGAGTGTAACGAACCCATGCGGGACTGAAAAGGCAGATCAACGCACCAAACAACATAAGGGCAAGTGCAAAGCGATTCTTTGAAATGAGTTGTTGCATGGGCTCCTTGTTGAGGCTCATACTGATTTGCAGGCCGCATTGTTCGAATGTCCAGATTCAGACGCATATTGGCAAGAGATTGCGGGAATTCGACAATGTGATTCCCGCACTGTCAGTAAGCGATATCAATATCGAACCACAAGTGCCGCGAAGAACCTCATCTGGCCATGTCAAGCTGTCAAATGTTGAACAGACCGCGCGGCTATACGAGGACTCAACCATTTGTTGCACTCACATACAAAAACACGCCACGACACAAGTCGCAGCGCGTTTCAGTTTTTTTGTAAGTTCTCAGTTGCCGCCGGTGACAGCGGGAACCAGCGGTGCAGGAGTTAGAGCCGAATGTTTGCTCACCGGCTTCTCGGGCAGCACGATGCGCGATGGCGTCAGCTTCTCACTTGGCGGCACAATTCCTGTTTCAACCGGGAGTCCGTACGCCTCAGGATAGAGCATCTTGCCGCGGTTCTGCGGCTCTTTATCCTTCTCAACCTGCATCGGATGCTTGAGCGCCCATGCATCTTGCCGCACACCCGTCACCTGCCACGACACTTCCGTGTTGGGCGCACTGGTGCGAATGGTGAACTGTCCATCCTGGATCTTGGAGACGACTTTCGCAAAGGTCCACCCAGCATCAGACTCATCGACGACGGTCAACTGATAGCGAAAGTCAGTGTTCAGCGCTTCAAACCAGGCGGGCAGCGTCACGACTGCGTAGCCATCAACATCAGTCCTGGTATTTCCAGTGTAGAGGTTGAGCATCTCCGAAGATTCGATGCTGGCGTGATACAAGTATTTGTTCTCTGGATCGGTCGGGTGATCGATCTTGAAGTTCTTCAACGCAGCATCGATGGTCGAGCCGCTGATGTTGCCTGCGACAGTCAATTTGCTGGCTCCGGAAGGTGCGCTGGTGCCGATGCAGACCTGGCCCTCGGTGGTAATGAGAAACCTGGAAAGCCCTCCAGTTCGATCGATAATCTGAAACGAGCCGCACAGCGGATTTGTATTCGCGATTTCTACATTCGATGACTGCAAACTCCATATTCGACCGGGAATTGAACCGCCAACCGCAGGTCCGGATTTCAGCGCCAACTCAGTGTCATATCCCGAGGCGATTTGAACCATGTAGTCATGCGCGAGGTTTGTTCCAATTCCGACTTGGCCTTGGAAATAGTTTCTCCCGCCGGTGAAGTATCCGGCGAATCCGTCTGGACTCTCGACATTGCCCCATACGCCACGTGTGGTGCCGCTGGAGGCCGTCGCGTCTGCAAAAACGGCGGTGGCGGAAGTGCTCGCGGCGTCGAAGTACGCGGCGTACGCGTTGCCGGTCGCGGCGGTGGCGCGGGCTCTCAGGCCCTGACCAGTCGGAGACGCCGTTTCGGCCCAGATTCCGGTCGCCGGGTTGTTGCTGTCTCCGCTGGAAGTGGTGGCGAAATTGAACCCCTGCAGGGCGCGTCCTTTGGGATTGTTGGTTTCGCCCCAGAGTGCTGTCGTGCGGGCTCCGTTGGTTGGAGTCCCTACAAAAGCGTGCAGTCCAATGACGCGCGAGCCGGCAGCATTTTCCTGAATATCCATGAGCGTGGTGCCCAGAGAACCGGGGCCAACGAACACGGGGCCGCCGTTATACACCATGCGTTGATTCGGTGCCAATGGCCCCTGCCATTGAGCGGCGGCGATGCCGCAGATGAGACTCATTCCAACGATTGCGGTGCGAACAGAAAAGCGATGCATTTAGGTTCTCCTGAAGCGTCTTTAGCAACATGTGGCCGGCGAACACACGAACGAGCCACGCGGCAACCCATGCAGGCTGTCGCACCGTCTATTACTGTTACGGCTACTGTTCCCAGCGTACTTTCAGACCCTGACCCGCCAGGTAAATTGAGATTTTCTCACATTTTTATCTGAGGGCTCTGGGTGCCCGCGATTCAAGGTCCGGCCATCTCCTGAATGACTGATTTCGCCAAGCATTCCGTTGACCAGCTCCTGAGCCGTATCAAAGCGGGCGACGACACCGCCACCACGGAGCTGCTGAATAGTGCATACAAAGATCTACGAGCGCTTGCGGAAATGATCTTCCGCGCTGAGAACACCGGCCACACCCTCCAGCCAACCGCGCTTGTCAATGAACTGTGCCTCAAGATGCTCAGCGCTGCCCCGGGTACGAATGCGTGGGAGGATCGCAATCATTTCTTCAGAACCGCGGCCAAAGCGATGCGGAATCTGTTGACCGACCACGCCCGAGCAAAGAAAGCCCAGCGGCGAGGTGGCGATGCCAGGCGTGTCAGCCTCGATTCGATTGCTTCGATGGATAAGGCCGCTCCGTCAGGCGGCGTGGACCTTGTGGCCCTGGATGACACACTTACCAAACTGGCCTCCCACGATGAAGAACTTGCAGCCACGTTTGAACTGCGATTTCTTGCAGGGCTCAGCGCCGAGCAGACGGCGACCGTAAGCGGAAAATCACTGCGCACAGTGGAACGCGATTGCCAGTTCATTCGCGCCTGGCTCCAGCGGGAATTGCAGGCATGAGCGAAGCACGCGGCCATCCTGAACTCTCGCCCGCTCAGTTCAAGCGGGTCCGCGAGACCTTTGATGCGTGTCTCGATCTCCCCGCCGACCAGTGGGAGGAATTTGTCAAGCGATCGTGCGGCGATGATCCCGAGGTTGCTCAGGCAGTCATCGAGCTGCTCCCAGCGACTTTGCGCCCCGCCGCGGCCCTCGATCCCGCGCGCGGAGGCCTGCTCGGTTCGCTCTCCTCCTCCGACGAATCAGAGGCCGCATCAATCCCAAAGCACATCGGCCCCTTCACCATCCAGCGCGTGATCGGTCGAGGCGGAATGGGTGTGGTCTATCTGGCGACGCAGAGCAATCCCAACCGCGAGGTCGCACTCAAAGTGCTTCGAGATGGCCCGGTGGCCTCGTCGCTTCGAGGCCGCTTTGCCCGCGAAGTCAGCGTGCTCGGTCGGCTCGAACATCCGGGAATTGCCCGGCTTTACGAAGCTGGCTCAGAGCCCGGTCCCGGCGGCGGCGTCGCGTATTTCTCAATGGAATATGTGCGCGGCCAACGAATCAATGACTTTGCTACTGCAAAGACGCTGAACACCGCCGCCTTCGCG
>CAZAEQ010000063.1:0-17279 GCA_964484185.1 uncultured Phycisphaeraceae bacterium | reverse complement strand
GCTGAACTGACACACTTCTCGCAAGAATCGCGGCGGGAAACTCAATCGTCACTGTCGAACTGGTACGGGTCTGCTTACCGCTATCGGCGACATCGCTTTCAGGGGCGCGAAACGCCATCACCGCTACGTCTTGGAACGACCCCTGTGGTTTTGGGAGCTTGCCATCGAATCGCGTCGGACCGGTCACACGAATTTCCGGGAACGACAGGTAGCGTGCCGACTGATGCGGCTTGATCCAGGGCCCGCCAGACTGGCTCCAGCCCGGTGAATTGAAGATGCCGATATCGACACCAAGTCGCGTTCCCTCGCGGATCGCATGAACCATCGTTCCCCACCACGGCTCTCTCAGCGGCGTGAGTTGGGGATTGGCGGCGATCCCGCTCTGCTCGTCGATCATTCCGATATACGCCTCGCCAATACCGACTCGCTTCATCGCTTCAAGATCTTGAGTAATCCCAGCCAGGCTGATGTACCCATCAAGCCAATACCAATAGCACCGGGGCCTGGTGGCATCGCTTGGTGAAACGAACCCTTTTTCCAAGTCATCAGCTGCCGCACGCTCGATCGGTGCGAACAACAACGCGAGGGCGATGCCAAGGATCATTCGATTCATGCAACCACTCTAGTGTGCCGCCCCAAGTTTCATTGGACAACTTGGTCATTGGTGCAACCTTCAAGTGTTAAGGTGTCGCCTGCGCCCATTAGCTTCAGCCAGAGACAGTTGAACGGCTCTTAGCCTGGGCGCTCAGCATCTCTTTGCCAGCTCCCGAATCGCTACCCGACAACTTTGATAATGGAATCAATCCAACTCTTGACAATGTCCATAATCAAGCTATGGTGTTTGCCGATGTCCAACCGGTTCGAGAAACTACTTCAGGATCACGAGGTTCAAATCACTGCGCAACGGCTGGCAGTGCTCCGCGCGGTCTCAGCGCGACCACATTGCACAGCAGATTCCGTCACTGAAAAAGTCCGTGCCAAGATCGGTGCCATCTCGCGTCAGGCGGTGTATGACGCACTTGCAGTCCTGGTCGAAAAAGGAATCATCAGACGCATTGAACCTGCAGGATCTGCAGCGCGTTACGAAGATCGCGTGGGAGACAACCACCATCACATGATCTGTCGCACGTGCAGCAAAACCGTTGACGTTGATTGCGCGGTTGGCGAAGCACCGTGCCTGACCAATGCCAACACATCTGGATTTCAAATTGATGAGGCAGAAGTAATCTATTGGGGAGTTTGCGCAGAGTGTCTCGCACGTACCCCGGTTTCCAAGATCAGTCCATCCGAAATCGCCTCAACAACTCAGCCGAATACTTCAAACAGGCCCATTTAAGGAACATCACAATGCAAGAGAATACAAGCAAGTGTCCATTCGCCGCCGGAACGCGTCAAAGTGCGCTGGCTGGCGCATCAACAAATGCGGCGTGGTGGCCCAAGCAGCTCAATTTGAAATTCCTGCACCAGAACTCATATTTATCCAACCCAATGAGCCGGGAATTCAATTACGCGAAAGAGTTCAAGACCCTCGATCTCAAGTCAGTGAAGGCAGACCTGTCCGCGCTGATGACCGATTCCCAGGATTGGTGGCCCGCAGACTTCGGCCACTATGGCCCCCTGTTCATTCGTATGGCATGGCACAGCGCTGGCACCTACCGAATCGCCGATGGCCGCGGCGGCGGCGGCGCAGGTCAGCAGCGATTCGCGCCACTCAACAGCTGGCCCGACAACGCCAACCTCGATAAGGCACGCAGACTCCTGTGGCCGATCAAGCAGAAGTACGGCAACAAACTCTCATGGGCTGATCTCTTCATCCTCGCTGGAAACGTTGCGCTCGAATCCATGGGGTTCAAGACCTTTGGCTTTGCCGGCGGACGCGAAGACACCTGGGAACCGGATGAAACCACGTATTGGGGCTCTGAGAAGAAATGGCTCGCTGATGAGCGCTACTCCGGCGAACGTCAGCTTGAAAACCCGCTCGCGGCAGTTCAAATGGGCCTGATCTATGTGAATCCTGAAGGACCCAATGGGACACCAGATCCTCTCGCTGCCGCGAAAGACATCCGCGAAACATTCGCCCGCATGGCGATGAACGACGAGGAGACGGTTGCGCTGATCGCTGGCGGGCACACGTTTGGCAAGACTCATGGTGCAGGCGATGCCAAACTTGTAGGGTCCGAGCCGGAAGCCGCGGGCATCGAAGAACAAGGCCTCGGCTGGATGAGTCGATTTGGTACGGGCAAAGGTGCCGACTGCATCACCAGCGGACTCGAAGTTACCTGGACCAAGTCGCCAACACAATGGAGCAACAACTTTTTCGAGAATCTGTTTGGCTTTGAATGGGAATTGACCAAGAGCCCAGCAGGCGCACATCAATGGAAACCCAGGAACAACGCCGGTTCCGGTCTGGTGCCCGATGCATTTGATCCATCAAAGCGACACGCACCTTCGATGCTTACCACTGACCTTGCGCTGCGTTTCGACCCGGTCTACGAAAAGATCTCGCGTCGGTTCTTGGCACATCCAGACCAGTTCGCGAATGCATTTGCCAGAGCCTGGTTTAAGCTGACGCATCGCGATATGGGTCCGCGTGCCCGGTACCTCGGCCCAGAAGTCCCTTCCGAAGATCTCATCTGGCAGGATCCAGTTCCGCAAGTCAAGCACGCGCTGATTGAGGCTGCCGATGTGGCTTCACTCAAGAGCACGATCCTCGCCTCAGGTCTCACGATCTCGCAACTTGTGAGCACCGCCTGGGCATCCGCCGCAACGTTCCGCAACAGCGACAAGCGCGGCGGTGCCAATGGAGCTCGTATCCGCCTGTCGCCGCAAAAAGACTGGGAATCCAACCAGCCCACAGAGTTGGCTCAAGTCCTTCAGAAACTTGAGGCGATTCAAAACGAATTCAACACCAAATCCTCCGGCGGCAAAAAGGTCTCACTCGCCGATCTCATCGTGCTTGGTGGCTGCGCGGCAATCGAAGCCGCGGCGAAGAAGGCCGGGCACAATGTAACGGTACCGTTCACGCCGGGTCGAACCGATGCAACTCAGGATCAGACCGATGTAGACTCCTTCGCAGTGCTCGAACCCCATGCCGACGGCTTCCGCAATTACGTGCGGAGGGTGAACGAGCCGATCGCCACGGAGTTGCTGATTGATCGCGCGAACCTGATGAGTCTCACTGCGCCGGAGATGACAGTGCTGATGGGAGGCATGCGGGTTCTGAACACCAACGCAGGAAAGTCTAAGCACGGCGTATTTACTCAGCGCCCTGAGACATTGTCTAACGACTTCTTCGTCAACCTGCTCGACATGAACACGAAGTGGCAGAAGTCGGCGACTGCAGAAGGTGTTCTGGAAGGTCGCGATCGTGCATCGGGCGAACTGAAATGGACGGGAACGGTCGTTGATCTCGTCTTTGGTTCCAACTCGCAGCTCCGTGCCCTGGCAGAGGTCTATGCGTGCCGCGATTCGCAGCAGATATTCGTGCGTGATTTCATCGCCGCGTGGGTGAAGGTTATGAACCTTGATCGCTTCGATCTGCGTGCGTAAAAACGTTCTCGGGTACGCTGCACCATCGAACTCTTCGGCCCGTGCAGATTCAAACGGTCATCAAATTGACCCACTTCTGCTCCAATCCACGACTTCTTGTCAATGGCAACCGGACTACCTACCATCTCGACCTAATCACGGGGTGTAGCGCAGCTTGGTTAGCGCGCTTGACTGGGGGTCAAGAGGTCGGGGGTTCAAATCCCCCCACCCCGATTTTGGAACAAAAGGAGCGACGCAAGTCGCTTTTTTTGTTGGTACGAAGCGAAGTCGAAGATGGAACCGTCCCCGCAGACGTGTTTCGTCTATGTGCTTCGAAGCGAATTGACCGGTCGGCGATATGTTGGATCGACAGACGATGTCGCTGATCGAGTCAGGCGCCACAACACCGGACATTCGAAGGCCACCAAACATGGCATCCTCTGGGTCTTGGCGCACTGGGAACAATTCTCCGACAGAGCGAGCGCAGTACAACGTGAACTCCAACTTCAATCTGCACAAAGCCGAGCCTGGCGCGACCAGCACGTCGAAGGGCTTCTTGGTTGTCGGAACAGGATGTCCGCCTTCGAGTTTCGCTCGCAGAGTTCGTTCAGCATTCCTCGAAACATGAATCCATGAAGCAGCAGCGGCACTTCACCCGCGTGCGGTCCGCATCACCAAATACGCCCAGAGGAAAACGGGAGTGAAGAGGATCGAGGCTGCGGGCCACAGCACCACCGAGGGCACTGGCGTCCATATCTCTATCGGTACTGTTGCGCACCAGTACGCTACACAAACGGGGATCACCGCCCATCGAGGCGTATGGTCAGCCACGCGCTGCGTCGCCTCGCGAAGCGGCCCGCTCCGCTCCTTGATTTGGAGTGCCAACCTCCGTGCCCACACGAATTCACTCGCCAGGATCGCAAGCCCCAGCGGTCCCAGAACGCTGAGCCCGGGTCCTGGAAGGGGCGAGATCAGGATCCCGAACACGATGACCGTAGTGCCCGCAATCAGCACCCATAGCCGGCGCGAGTTGCGCCGCAGCAGCGCGACTGCGTCCGCCCCCTTCCGGCGCGCCAGTTCAAACCGCGTGTCGAAAATCCCATAGATCAGCAGGCACGCGAGCACTGCCAGCAGGGTGAGTTCCAGCCAGAAATCGAAGATCTCAAGTGTCATGATCGAGGCAAAGGGTACGGCAGCCTTCAATCGATGCAACCAGGCTCCCACTCAACTGGTTTACTGCATGCGCTTGCCATGTAATGAACACGGAACGACTCGCGCCGATTCGGTGCGACGAGCCTCGCGACCGGCAGTAGTCAACGCAGCCCGTTGGACTTGGTGCGTTCGAGCGACCGGGCGAGTGACTTCTTGAGAGTGGCGGCGGCGGCATCGATGGCCGCGTAGTAGTCCGCGGCCTGCTCTTCCACACGCACTGTCGCCAGCCCCGGCGGAGTCACCACGATCGAGCATTGCTTGTCGACCCCGCCCTTGGGCCCGTTGACGTCTGTAAGCCGGACGTCGATGGTGCATATCTCATCTTTCAATCGTCCGGCAGCCGCGCCAACCTTGGTCATGATGTAGTCATACTGGGCTTCGCTGGTTTTGATGCTTCCGTCGAACAGCTTGATTTCCACAAAATATCTCCATTGGGAATTGAAGTTGACGGCAGTACGCACGATCGACACCTTTGTTCGACGGAAACGGATGATTTCAATGGGTCGCGATTTCCCGATCAGCGCGAACCCGCCTATGATGAACGGTGCTTCCTGTTGGGGAGTAGCCGCCCGCTGAAGCGGGTGGGACGGGTCGTCAACACGGGTAGAACGGTTCTCGCGCTGCCCCGGCCCTTTCTGCGGAATTGCTCCTCGTCGCTTCTGTGCGAGGAACAACGCCACTGGCGAGACCAACATTCTGTCGCAACGGTGCGCTGCCCCTGCCATTTTTAAGCAGGTGCGGACTCAGGATGTTTTCTCTATGAGCGAATTGCTGCTACTTGCTACCACTGCGCCCTCGAATCCGGCCAATTTGAAGATATGGGCGTATATCGCTTTCATAGGCCTCGTGGTCGTGTTTCTGGCGCTGGATCTTGGCGTCTTTCACCGCGAAGCCCACGAAGTAAAAATGAAAGAGGCAGTCACCTGGTCGGTGATATGGCTGACCTGTGGCATCGCTTTCAGTGGGTTTGTCTACATGGCGTATGAGAATCACTGGCTCGGATTGGGGCTGGATACGGCCACGTACAGCACCACAGAAGCGATCAAGGCCGGTGCGCCGCTGATCGTGTCAGGCGAAGTTCAAGGCTGGGAAGCAGCTAAGCAGTACCTCGTGGGGTACGTGGTCGAAAAGTCGCTCGCGATGGACAACATCTTCGTCATCGCGCTGATTTTTTCGTTCTTCGCGGTTCCGGCGAAGTACCAACACCGGGTGCTTTTCTGGGGCATCATCGGTGCGCTATTGATGCGCGGCGGCATGATCTTTCTGGGCGCTGGATTGATTCTGAAATACCAGTGGATCCTGATCGTCTTTGGCGGGTTCCTGATCCTCACAGCGTTGAAGATGGCACTGATCAAAGGTAACGACGACGTCTCGCAGAACATCGCGGTGCGTCTGTGTAAAAAGTTGTTCCGTGTGACGGATTTCTACGACGGGCAGAATTTCTTCACCAAGCGGACGCTCAGGCCGACGTACAGCAATGATGCGGCTGGCAAGGAAGTCATGGATCCGGCACCCTCGGGCACGCTTAGTGCCAAGTGGGCGATTACACCTTTGTTTCTGGCGTTGATCCTGGTAGAGATCACCGACCTCGTGTTTGCGGTGGATTCGATCCCCGCCATCTTCGCGATCACGCCGGACCCGTTTATCGTATTCACGAGCAACATTTTTGCGATCCTGGGACTGCGGGCGTTGTACTTCTGCCTGGCAGCACTGATCCAGAAGTTCCGTTTCTTGAAACCGGCACTGATCCTCATCCTGGCGTTTGTTGGCGTGAAACTGATGTTGCTGAGTGTGCCGCCGTATCTCGATGTCATTGGTATGGCCAAAGCCGATCCAATCAAGATTGATACCATGGCGTCACTCCTCGTCGTGGTTGGCACACTGGTAGTGGCAACAGTGCTGAGCGTCGCGGTCCCTTCGAAGCCCTCGCAAAAGTGAAATTCTGGCGATATTGTGGATGCCCGCTGGTGGGAAGAACCTCTCACCATTCAGGAGTTTCAAAGATCGGGCCTTGAGGCAGGAATGCTCTGAGTCAGCCGCTAAACCCGATGGAGCAGCAATGCACGACACGATGCTTGGGATAATCGACACTGCTGGTATGGGGGCCGCCACAGGACTTGTTTCGATTAGCCCGCCGGTGCTGTTCTTCTTCCTGGGCGTCATCGCGGTGCTGGTTGGTTCCAAAATCGCCATTCCCAAAGCCGCCACCAAACTCCTGTCACTTTATCTTTTGTGGGCCATCGGATTTAAGGGCGGAGTCGAACTTGTCGCCAGTGGGTTCACTCCCGATGCGCTGAAAGCCGTGGTGTTAGCGCTGGCTCTATGTGCTGTGGTCCCCGTCTGGTCGTATCTCGCGCTTCGCCGGATCGTGGCGGGCCGTAACGCCGCAGCGATCGCGGCGTGCTACGGCTCGGTGAGTGTGGTGACCTTTCTTACCGCCTGTTCTGCATTGGATGGGAGCGGCACGCCCTACAGCGGGCACATGGTGGCAGTGATGGCGCTTATGGAGTCACCTGCGATCGTGCTGGCCTTGCTGCTGCTCAATCTCGACAAGAGCCAGAAGGCTCAGGATCTACAGGCAGCACCCGCTGGCACAGTCACCGAGGGAACGCACTCGCCTCGATTCACCACATTGCTACACGAATCACTTTTGAACGGCCCGGTACTGCTGCTTCTGGGGAGCATCGTCGTTGGAGTTCTCACGGGTCAAAGAGGCTATGCCGCCTTCAAGCCGCTGTGCACAGACGCATTCCCCGGGGCCCTGGCGTTCTTCCTGCTCGACCTGGGACTCATAGCCGCGGGTCGGATGAAGGACGTACTTCGAGCGCCCAAGCTGGTGCTCGCGTTTGCGATTGGTGCGCCGCTCGTGAACGCTGCGCTCGCAATCGTGGCGTCTAAGTTCCTTGACATGGGGGAAGGCGATGCCATTCTGATGGCCGTACTCGCCGCATCAGCCTCGTACATCGCCGCACCGGCCGCGCTGCGACTGGCGATTCCAAAGGCAAATGCAGGACTCTACATCTCTCTCTCGTTGGGGGTTACTTTCCCGTTCAACATTGTCCTGGGAATTCCCCTGTACTCTGCAGTGGTGCACTGGTGGTGGTGAACTTCGCAAATCGTCCTCTCGCCGGTGCCCCCGATTTGAATGAAACCCCTCGCTCATCGGGGGGTTGTTCCATTTAGGGGCGCGACACCACAATAACCGGGTCTACGTACTTCAAAGCGAAAAGACCGGTCGGCGATACACTGGTTCAAGCGAGGATCACGAGGCGCGGCAATCGCTCCATCCCCGTTTACTTGCCGTCGCGTGGCTCCACAACTGGTGCGATCGGAAGGAGATATGACTTCCCGCGTGTCGTGTTCAACTCCCAGACCCTTTCGCCGTAAACAACGCGGCAAGGAAGTCCGGACCTGGAATGAATCACGGCCTCGGTCAATCGCCCATCTTTCCAACTCATATCAACTTCGAACCCGCCGCGAGCGCACAAGCCCGAGACTTTTCCATCCGGCCATGCCTTTGGTAGCGCTGGCAGCAGATGGATCTGATTTGTATGGCTTTGCACCAGCATCTCACAGACTCCAGCGCTCGCTCCAAAATTCCCATCAATCTGAAACGGCGGATGTGAATCGAGCAAATTTGGATACACGCCCGCGCCACTTTCGCCGTAGATAGTCTTGGTTTCGTGAACCACCGTTAACAGGTTTCGCAGCATGGTGTAGGCATGATCGCCATCCCAAAGTCTCGCCCAGAAATTGATCTTCCAGGCGCGACTCCAGCCAGTGCTCTTGTCGCCGCGGGCCTGCAGGGAAACTCGAGCAGCCTCCGCCAGCTCGGGCGTGTTTGCGCGAGTGATCTGACGGCCAGGATGCACCCCGAAGAGATGGGACACGTGGCGATGATCGTCCTTGGGATTATCCTTGTCTTGTTCCCACTCCTGCAGTTGTCCCCAGCGACCAACCTTGGGCTTGAGCAGGGTGTCCCTCAGGTTCGAAATGCGATCACGAAACTCCTTGTCATCGCCCAGAACTTCCGCGGCCTCAATCGTGTTGGTGAACAAGTCGTAGACGATCGACTGGTCGTAAGTCACACCTTCTTCCTCCGGGCCATGCTCGGGTGACCAGCCATCGGGCGTGACAAGCGTGCCATCGGGGCGTCGTTTGAGATGATCGTCCCAGAACTGGCAGACTTCCTTAAGCACGGGGTATGCGGTCTTCCGAAGGTACTCAGTATCTCGACCAAAGGCGAAGTGCTCCCAGAGATGCTGCGCATACCAGGCGCTTCCGGGTGGGTTCCACTTCCAGTACGAGATGCCGCAGGCGTTATTCATCGTCTGAACGGTCCAGCCTCTGACATCCCCGTATTTGTTTCGCGTATTCGTGGTGCTGACTTCCCGGATACTCGTGACATAGTCGATAAAGGGCCGATGGCACTCTGCGAGATTCGCGGGCTCTGCGAGCCAGTAATTCATTTCGATATTGATGTTCGAGTGATAGTCGCCGGCCCAGGCAGGCGAGTTGCTGTCGTTCCAGACTCCCTGAAGATTCGCTGGCAAAGATCCCGGGCGAGAGCAACTAATGAGCAAATAGCGGCCAAACTGGCAGAACAACGCTTCGAGATCCGGGTCGGCAGTCGCACCCTTCGCGTACGACTCCAGCCGAGCCAGTGTCGTCATTGCAAGCAAGTCCGGAGCAGTAGCTCCAACATCAAGCGAGAAGCGGCGGAAGAGAGATTGATAGTCGCTCACATGTCGATCGAGCAGTTTCGTCACGCTTTCGCCAGCGGCAGAGTCCACGCGTTTAGTGATCGCGGCGTGAGGATGTTCTCCCAACCACTGTCTGGTGTGATCCTGAAGAAAGTTTGTTCCCGCCCCAAGTATCAAAATTACACTGTCGCACCGGTCGAAGGCCAGGTTGGCCGCGGGAACAGCAATATTCCACGGGTTCTTTGAGTATGCATCGTCGTTCTTCGCACTGATCGTGCCGCCTTGGTTCTGCACCAGTAACTGGGCCTCGTATTCAAAACCATTTTCGAGTTTGCCAACCGAAGTGAGCCTCTGTCCGTCTGCGACAATGCGGGCCTTGTGCATGTCCGCAAGTTGAACACGGCCGGTGTAGGCGGCGGGCTTGTCCGCGGTCATGTGAATCACAATGACCCCGTCGGGGTGGCTTGCAAAGGCGGTTCGTTGATAGCGCACGCCGTTGTGCGTGTAACTCACTCGATGAACTGCGCGATCAATGTCGAGCTCCTGCCGATAATCCGAAACATTGGCGAAGTCATGGCCGAGCTGGATGAACACATCGCCGAACGCCTGATAAGCACCCAGATTTTGCGATTCATCATCCGGAGCCTTGCCAGAAGCACGGCCATCGACAGCCATGCGATCTCCAGTCCAAAGACTGATCTCGTTGAATTGGATTCGCTCAACATCGGTGCCACCAAAGAGCATCGCTCCCATGGGCCCATTGCCGATCGGAAGTGCTTCAGTCATCCACACTCTCGCCGGGCGATCGTACCAAAGACACAACTTTTCTGAAGAACTGATCGTGGCCGGCACTTCTGGTGACGCAACGCCTGAGTCTCCGGGCGCTGCACAACCCAATGCGTTTAACGCAAACGCGATGCAGAGCAAAACATAGCAGCATGGAGCAGAATTCCAATATGACATTTCTCTGATTGGCATACCGGAGTCTACCAGATATCTCGCCCGATGCAGAGGTGCAGTTGCAGCGTTCTCGAAGGCACCCGACTCTGGTGCGCGAAGAAGGACATCCAGTCCCTATTTGTCCGAAGATTGGATCTTGAGGGCACGCAACATCAGCCAGCTGATTGCCTCTCCTCACTCAATCGCTCATTTGCCAGGAACTGCCTCTTTCGCCAGTTCTTGCCGCGTTGCAATCGGAACATAGCCGATCTCCAAACCAATGGGCGGTCGCACGATCAGCGCCGGGTCGAGTTCCGCAAGCTTACCGACCGTCGGCGGGGCAAGGTACTCCCGATCCTTTGTCCAGACGCGGTGCAACTTCTCTACCTTCGCCTGCAACTTCTCCCGCTCCTCCTGACTCAAATCGGCATTCAAGAGCGCAGGCTGATCGGCGAAACGATACCAGTAATATGTGACAACGCTGCCATCTCCAAGATACGCCTTGAACGGCCCCGCGGCAGGACCTGGCCGTTTCCACGAGCTATCCGCAGCATCCGGAGTTTCGTAGGGTTCCTGAGGTTTTTCACTTGGCCGATCAAACCGAATATCTTTCAATCCGGTCTCAGGCGGCACTTCTGCGGGCGCAGCGGCGGTCCATTGTGCTTTCTTTCCTCCACTCTGCAAACGGTAATACTCAGGGAGCCTCACTAAATCGCCGCCAGACCCGGCATGTCTGGTCACAAGATCAGCGTTCCATTGATAGCCGTAGGTCGTGGGATCGGGCGAGATCGGAGTCGCCAGCGACTTCCACTCCATCGAGCTTTTCTTCTCTTTCGAGGCATTGTCTTCGTAAATCTGCCATGTCGACCCGCCTTGCGGTTTGAAGTGTTGTACATAAACCCCAGCAGGATTGATTTCGCCGCTCACCGGCTCGCCCCCGTCAAACCACGCCTTCACTCCGTCCCACATCGCCGCCCTCGAATAACTCGTCAGGCGGTGCAAGACGATCGTCGTGCCATCCGCACCGACCGGAAACGAAGTTGGCGCAACCCGCGCGAACGTATCGCCGCGTGCATCCGTCCCAATCATCGCCGGCACGTACTGCGTCTCCATCTGAAACGCTTTGTTTGGATCCGATGGCCGCGAGTCGAGCAACAGCCCCGCGTGCTTGGGCTCGACAACCGCTGGCTCCGTCCAGAAGTACGGCGTAAAGAAGCAGACAGGCCCCTTGAACGACTTGGTGTTCAAGAACAGCGTCCAGCATTGGTCGCCAGTGGGAATATCTTTCCCGGCGGTAGTCGTTTTCGCGTCAATGAGCGGCAGCGGAAGGTATCCGTAACCAAACAGGTCACCGCTCGTGCCCTGCTTGATATTCAGCCCGTCCGGCGGCCACACGACCCACGGGCTGAGTTGGGCAATAGCGTACTTGCCCTGCGGTTTGTCCCAGTCGCGCCCCTTGCCCGCGCCGGGTCCGTTTGCCCACGCGGAAAAATTCGTCGCGACGCCGCCCATGATAAATTTGGGTGTCTCAGTGGGAAACCGAGTATCGCGCCACCAACCCAGGCCGCCCTCGATGTCTGTGTAGAGATCCTTGGGGGCCTTGCCTTCATATTGCGGATGCATCCATGTACCAAAGAGTCCGGTCTGAAAGCGATGCCCGGGATACTGCTGAAGCAGCGGCCATGCCGCGGCATAAATCGAGAATCCGGCATTGAAGTTCGCCGGCACTTTCTCAGTTGAAACCAGCAGATACCCCGCCATTTCACCTTCTTTCGGAGGCGCGATGGGGACCGAAGGCAATGCGACGATCTCATGCACCGCTGATGCCGCGCCATGCCCCAGCAGTTCTTTCATTCCCTTTCCCAGGGCATCTCCAACCAGGAAATACGTCTCGGCGTTGCCAAACTCATGATGCCCGTGTCCAGGGTTCGGAGAATCTTCCGGCGCGCGGACGAACTCACGCGTCGGGACAAAGACCACATTTCCCGCAAAATCTGCGTGAGCCGCGGCAGCGGCCTGTGCCTTGCGCAGTTGCTCCCATTCCTTGGGCGCGTTCACCCATGGGCCAGTAAGCTCCCCAACAACTACTGGCAGGTTCGGCATGCCAAGGTCCTTGCGAACATCCTTGATGAGGTTTACCAGGTTGCTCTCGTACTCGGGGACAGCATGCTTGGGGTCGCACCCGTCATTCCAACCGTGGTACCACACAAACCCTGCGATTTCGTACCGAGTCGCCTTGCACTGCGGAAAGTCTCTCTTGATGTTCGCGAGCGCTTCGCGTACCTGCTGGATCATGAGCTTGTAGTATTTTCCGGTCTCACCTCCAGACGACGGCGGTCGAAAGTCCACATACAAGCTCTTGCCACCCCACGCGGACTTGATGAGCAGCACCTCGTTGTCGAGAGCATCGCCGATCACGTGTCCAAACTGAAGTTCCGGACCGAAGTGGTGTTCGTCGTCGTAGGGTGTAAATCCGATAGACAGCGGTCCCGCACGCAGCGTGCCCCCTTCGGGCTGGTATCGCGCCCACACATCGTCACGAACGCGCCACTTCCCCTTGTCATCCTTTAGATGCGAGAAGCGATCCCGCTTTACCGGGTCGCTCATCAGCGTCTCCAGCGTCCCCTTGCCCTCGTTGTAATCCTTCCCGGCAAGGTCCACAACTCCCTGCCCTTGCATATTCGATTGACCTGCAAGAATAAACACTTTCAGCGGCTTAATTTCTACTGCATGTGCCGTCGCGACACCGTGCACACACAGGGCAAGGAGAACGAACGCCGTCAGGAACAGTTCAATTTTTCGCATGTTGAAGCAACCTTAACCTTCGGAGTGAGAAGCCCAGCGGGTTTACGCTGGCATCTGAAATGGGCCAAAGTCTGAACACACAGTGTACGAGTGGTTGGTCGCCCGGTGGTCAACTGCAAATCCAACCCGAGCACACGGGGAAGAACTGTTCTATACACACATCACGAGCACATTTCACACCGGGTCAAAGCCAAGCGACTACATTTCAAGTCCCCATTGCATCGACACACTTGCCTTCCCCGGATTACACCATGAGCGAATTGCCCACCTGTCCCAAATGCCAAGCCGACTACACCTATCTTGACGGCGCACTCTTTGTCTGCCCTTCATGTGCCCACGAATGGACCACCGCGCAGGAGGTTCCCGTTGAGCCAGAGACAGAGGAAGCCGCTCCTGTTCGCGATGCTGTCGGGAACATTCTTCAGACTGGAGATTCTGTCATCGTCATCAAAGACCTGAAAGTCAAAGGTTCATCCCTGGTCGTCAAGGGCGGGACCAAGGTCAAGAACATCCGCCTGGTTGATGGCGACCATGACATCGATTGCAGGATCGACGGCATCGGGGCCATGTCGCTCAAGTCAGAGTTTGTGAAGAAGGCGTAGCTTTCCACATATATCCCCACAGCCGACCTGTCATTCGCCCACGCCTCCGCGCCCCTGCCCTCGTACCCTGCACCATGCCCGAAGCCACCACCTCCATCCTCATCCGCGGCGGCCGCCTCATCGACCCCGCATCCAGCACCGACCGCATCGCCGACCTCGCAATCCGCGGCACAACGATCGCCGCAATCTCTTCACCCAGCACCAAGAAATCCAATAAGTCCGGCGACTTCTCTCCCTCCGACTTCGACACCGTCATCGACGCCGAAGGCCTGATCATCGCCCCCGGCCTCATCGATCCCCACGTCCACCTCCGCGAGCCCGGGCAGGAACACAAAGACACGCTCGCCACTGCTTCACTCGCCGCCGTCGCGGGCGGATTCTCGACCGTCTGCTGCATGCCCAACACCAGCCCCGCGCTCGATTCCCCAGAGTTGATGGCGTACATCTACGACAAAGCCAGCGAAGTTGCCCAGTGTCGAATCTTCCCTGTCGCCGCCGCCACAAAATCTCGCAAGGGCGAAGAACTCACCGAGTTCCGCCTGCTCGCAAAATCCGGCGCGGTAGCTTTCTCTGACGACGGCGACTGCATCGCATCCGCTGGCGTGATGGCAAAGGTCCTGCACGCGTGCAAAGATGTCAACCGCGCCTTCATGCAGCACGCACAGGAACCCACGATGACCAAGGGTGCATCGATGCACGCTGGCGAAATCTCCGTGAAGCTCGGACTGGTCGGCTGGCCGCGCAGCGCAGAAGAACTGATCGTCGAGCGCGATGCCCATCTCAACGCCAACATCGGCGCGCACTACCACGTCCAGCACATCTCCAGTGGCGGCACCGTCGAAGCCATGCGCCGCGCCCAGAAAGCGGGCACGCGCATCACCGGTGAAGCCTCCCCCCACCACCTCACGCTCACCCACGACATCTGCGACAACTACAACGCGCTTGGCAAAGTGAACCCGCCCGTCCGCGAAACCAGCGACATGAAAGCCCTGCGTCAAGCCGTTGCCGATGGCATTATCACGGTCCTTGCAACCGACCACGCGCCCCACACCGTCGATGAAAAGAGCTTGCCCTTCGAAGAAGCCCCCTTCGGCTTCATCGGCCTCGAAACTGCCCTGCCGCTCTACATCGAATCGCTCATCAAGACCGGCGCTATCTCCTGGCCGCGCCTCATCGAACTCCTCACCGTCGAACCCGCCAATCTCTGCGGTCTCACTTCGGCGGGGCTTGGAAGAATCCAAGTTGATGGCCTCGCCGACATCACGCTGATTGATCCAAATGCGAACTGGACCGTGACTCTGAATGATCTCAAGGGGAATTGCACCAACACGCCCTACATCGGCCGCAAACTTCAAGTTCGCAGCGTCGCCACCATCGTCGGCGGCATCATCCGCCACGATCTGCTGGGTAAACGGGTCAAAGAAGCTCAGCGCTCGTGATAGCCGTTTCGTCGAGCCGCCATCAACTTTGAGTCTTCGATTCCGCGAGGTCCTCAGCTTTAGCCACAAACTTCGTCCCAATCGTCCACACAATTCCGCTCACAAGCACCGTCATCGCGACCAGCATGAAACCCGGCGAGAGTTTGCCGCCGCTTAAGTCTTTCATTCTTCCAATCACCAGCGGACTGATCGCATCGCCCAGCGCGTGAATCGTCAGGATTGACATCGCAAACGCTGTAGTTCGCACCGCGGGCGATGTCACATTCGCAATCACGGTGTTGCTGGGCCCGGTGTTGAAGAACAGGAAGAACAACGCCAGGGCAATCACGATCCAGCACGCCGGGAACGGCACATACAACATTGCGATTGTCAGCGGAAACGCGATCAGCATGCTCAGGCCGCTGACGAGCAGATACGCCCCGCGAAATTTCTTTCGCAACCGGTCCGCCACCCATCCGCCCGACACCGTCGCCGTCAGACCGGTGATGACCATGATCAAACCAAAGGTCCAATTCACTTCCTTCAGCGTTCCCGCACCGCGCTCTTCCGCAAGATACCGCGGCGCCCAGAACGACATGCCACCGACCGCGAATGTCATCAGCGTCATGCCCCCAACCGCAAACAGGTACGCGGGATTGCGAACCAGCAACCTCAGGTGATTCAAGGTGTCTTTCTTTCCAACCGCCGACTTCGCCGCGTGCTGGTCACCTCGCGGCGGATCCTTCTTGAATATCGCCAGCATGCCCAATATCAACCCAGGCACCGACACAGCAAAAAACGCCTCTCGCCATCCAAACCGCGTCCCCAGTTCGCCGCCCACTGCGTATCCAATCGCTGATCCCACCGGAATCGCGATATAAAAGATCGACATCGCCAATCCCCGCCGACTGACGGGAAATAAGTCCGCGATCAACGTCGGGGCAACCGGCCCAAACCCGCCCTCACCCACGCCCACGCACAATCGCATCATCGCCAGCATCACAAACCCGCTTGCCAGCCCGCACCCCGCCGTTGCGAGACTCCACAGCAGCACTCCCAGTCCCACAATCCCCCACCGCCGCCAGCGATCGGCGATCATCCCGAAGATCGGCGCCGAAACCATGTACGCAACCAGGAACCCCGTCGCCAGAGCACCCATCTTCGATCCCGCATTGGGGTCATCTTTGAGCAAATCCGCACTCAACAGCGGTTCGATCGCTGCCAGCACGTACCGGTCCATGTAGTTCACGAGATTGATAAGCAGCAACAGAATGAGCGCATTCCACGAACTCCGCGGCACACTCGCTAAAGAAATGGACGGGCTGCTGTCACTCATGAAGGGTCGATACTACGACCAGATTTCGCCCCGCGCGTAGCGCGATGTGCACTTGCTTGGATACCCTCTCGCCATGACCTCGTTCCCTCCATCCCCCCCGCAGCCATCAACTCCCGGCCGCCCGCCCGCGCCCATGCAAAATGACGCCGATCGCCGTGGTCCAGGTGCAGGTCCAAGTGGCCCCGGTGGTCCTCCCCGACGCCCGGCTCCGCCGCGCTCCGGCGACATTCGTGTCCCCGACAAGCCGCGCCCGCCCAAACTCTCCGAGGTCCCTGACCTTGCTGGCAGATTCGGCAAGTTCGGCGGCCGCTACGTCCCCGAAACCCTCATGCCCGCGCTCGCCCAGCTCGCGCAGGTCTACGACGAAGTCGCGAACGATCCGACGTTCTGGGATGAACTCACAGATCTCCTCCGCACATTCGTCGGAAGGCCCACACAGTTCTTCCCCGCCAAGCGCCTCACCGCTCACGCGCGCTCACTCTCAGCCACCGGCGAAGCCGCGCACATCTGGCTCAAGCGTGAAGACCTCGCTCACACCGGCGCGCACAAGATCAACAACACCCTCGGCCAGGCCCTGCTCGCGGTCCGCATGGGCAAGACCCGCCTCATCGCCGAAACCGGCGCAGGTCCGCCCGGCGTTGCAACCGCAACCCCCCCCCCCCATTTCGGGCTTTCCCGCGATCTCCACACTGGCGCAGAAGAGTTCCGCCCGCAGCGCCCCCATGGCCCCCCCCCC
>CAZAEQ010000062.1:0-17595 GCA_964484185.1 uncultured Phycisphaeraceae bacterium | reverse complement strand
GTTGGGGTTTGGGGGAGGGCTTCGGGAGATTGTCGATGGTAAGCGGAAGAAAGTGGATGTTGCGAGCGGTGGGGCGGTGTTGGGTGAAGGATGTTTCGAGCGCCTGGGCTGCTCGTAAATGCCCTGCCCCAACCGATGCTGAAAGTATGAGAATCTTGGCTGCCATAAGTATGAAAATTCTTGCGAAGGATCGAAGGTAGGCCCGGACCACCCGGTCTTGCTACTTTACCTCGCTCAAACTGGTTTGGCCCGGTGAAGTGGCCGCGGGGGAAAAAATGTTCGGGATTAGGGGTTTTTGCGGCCATTCTTGTGCCGGAAAGCCAGCACTTAGAGTGGCATACTAATTCGTAAAATCTTGCAGCGTAAGGGTTTACAGACGAAGCAGAGTTGATAAGCTTCTGGCACCGAGATTGCTGGTTCATGGTTCCGTCCCGGCAACTTCTGACATTGTGAACTTTCAGGTAAAAATGCTTCTGCTATGCTGGTTGCTATGTTGAAGATCCTGTTGATTGTCACCGTTCTTGGAGTTGTTGCGATGGGGCTGACTGGCTGCAATGCCGCCTCGAAAGGAGCGGAGAACGAACGATTTGCGATTGTGATACATGGTGGTGCGGGTGTGCTTTCAAAGACTGCGCCGCCGCAAGATGTGGCCGCGTACGAGGCGTCGCTGGCCAAGGCGCTTGCGAAAGGGCGGGACCATCTTGCCGCTGGCGGGACCTCGCTTGATGCGGTGGAGATGGTGGTACGAGAGCTTGAGGATAATCCGCTTTTCAATGCCGGCAAGGGCGCGGTGTTTACGGCTGAGGGGAAGCATGAGCTTGATGCATCGATCATGAATGGATCGAATTTGGCATGCGGCGCGGTTGCAGGTGTGACCACGGTGAAGAACCCGATTACGCTGGCACGGCTGGTGATGGAGAAAACCAGACACGTGCTTTTGGCGTCCGGGGGCGCTGAGAAGTTTGCTGCTGAACAGAAAGTGGAGCTGGTTCCTAATTCGTATTTTGATACAGAAAGACGACGCAAGGGTTTGGAGGAGTGGAAGAAAGAGCAAACTTCATCTATTGCGCCGGGATACACGTATGGAACGGTGGGCTGCGTAGCACTTGATACACACGGCAACTTGGCGGCGGCAACCAGCACAGGCGGAATGACCGGCAAGCGGTGGGGGCGTGTGGGCGATGCGCCGATCGTGGGTGCAGGGACGTACGCGAACAATGAATCGTGTGCGATTTCGTGTACGGGAACCGGTGAAGAGTTTATTCGCCACGGTGTCGCACGGGCGATTTCGGATCGGATGCTGCTCGCGGGAGAATCGTTGAAAACCGCATCGGATCACTTGGTATTCAAGACGCTGAAGCCTGAAGATGGCGGGTTGATTGGAGTTTCGAAGACGGGGGAAATGGTGACTCCGTACAACTCTGAGGGCATGTTCCGCGGCATGGCGGATTCCTCGGGGCGGTTTGAAATTGGGATCTGGGGCGAAGTGAAGACGGTGAAGCCATGAGGAATTGCTTCGCGACCATGATACTGGCGTGTATTACGGTTGTACTGGGCGGCTGCGCAACTGGATCAAATGGGCCGCTGAAAAGCGGGCATTTGATTGTGATTGGCGGGGCGATAGACGATGACAATGCGCTGATTTACAAGCGACTGATGGAATATGTCGGTGATCGCGGCACGATTCTGGTAGTGCCGACAGCCAGCGCTGATGCGGATGGAGCGATTGAAAGCAAGAGCAAGGCGCTGGCGATGTATCGCACGAATCAACAGATATTGCCATTGCGAATTACAACGGATACTGCGCAGCTTGCCAATGACCCAGCGACCGTTGAGGCGATTAACAACGCAACTGGGTTGTTCTTTACGGGCGGCGTGCAGTCTCGGATCGTTAATGTATTTCGGCCCGTCGATCCGGTGACTGGAAAGGTTGTGACGACTCCAGCGCGAGAAGCGATGTTCAATCTGTTGCGGCGTGGAGGCGTGATTGCAGGTACGAGCGCGGGCGCGGCGATGATGAGCGAGACCATGTTTATTACTGGGAACGCGCAGGCGACGTATGACTGGTATTCAAAGTTGAACGCAGAGCAACGTGCGGCGATGCGTCAGCAGTTTGTGAACTCAGGCGGATTTGTGCTGGGTGCCAAGGCTGGTGAGGATGATGAGAGGAGCGTTGCGGAAGTCGGGCCGGGGATGGGTTTTTTGCAGGGTGCGATTACGGATTCGCATTTCATTCAGCGCAGACGGATTCTGCGGCTGTGGCCGATGATGGAAATTGCGGGAGAGACTGTTGGAATTGGAGTGGGAGAAAATGCGGCGGTGGATATTGATTTGGCGAATGGGGATGTGGAGGCGTTGTCGAAGGATGGGGTTGCCGCCGCGGTATTGCTGGTAAAAGGAGATTCGTGGCTGGTGACAGTGATGCAGAGCGGGGCGAAGGCTCCGAAGTGGAAGGCGGAGGAAGTGATGTTCAAGGCTCCGCTTGAGACGGGGGAGCAGGTGTCGCTGAAGACGAATGAGTTGACGAAGAAGAAATAGGTGTATGTTGCCGACGCCGGGCGAAATACATACCAGCTTCGAGAATCGCGATTAATACAAGTTGCACACCGAGAATCGTGGACGACATGATGAGCAGGTCGGACGCCCTTGAGACTGTTTGGGGTGGCGAGGACCAGTTAAAGTCAGTCCATGTATTGCCCTGAAAGTAACGAACAATTGCGTGAGTGACTATGAGAAGATTCGAAAGCAGGGCGAATGCATAGACGAGTCTGGATTCAAGGCTGCGAGCAGTGCCGCGAAAACTGAATACGATGATACTGGAAAGCAGGAGACCAGCGGCAAATACGATGAGGCTGTCTTCAATCCGGCGGGAACTACGTATCACTATCAGACTGGTGAGAGTGGACGGGACAATATGAAAAAGCGCAGTTTCCAGCGGAAAAGTACCCTGTCTCATTCGAGGTACACTGAGAAGGATCGCGGCCAAACCACCTGCGTATACGACGAGATACTGGTCGGGCACGCTTCCTGGACGCATACTCGTGCAATTGCAGAGCAGCACATACGTGGCGGAAGCGATAGTCAGAGCAATATCAAGTCGGAATCGGGGTTGTTGATTCTTAGCCTTCCAATACTCGCGTACTTGTTCTGGCGTAAATGCCTTGCCGCATTCCGGGCAGTTTCCGGTGGGGAGTCCGGAGAGGTCGTAACGACACTCCGGGCATTTGAGTGGTTCGGAGATTGGAGCGGGGTCAGTCACTGGGCCTGCTCGGAGCTGTACGGTTTGGGTTTTTGGCAGCGCGAATCTGCAGGAGGATGCGACGACTGAAGACGCCAGCAAGGGCTGTCATGAGGAGTGAGACGGCGCAGAATCCGCCGCCGACCATGATAGAAAGATTGGTTGGCGCGATGCGGAACTTTCCGTTCTGCGGGAGTTCGTTCGAGGTGAATGGCTCGCCCTCTGCGAAGGCCAACAGGCCCTGAATGAGGTACACAAGGCCGACTGCTAGAAGTGGTATGCTCACCGCGGTCGCCAGAACCAACGCGCTTTTGAATGGCGCTGCGCGAAGCGAGAATATTGCGAGTAAGGCGGCGGCTAACACAGTTGCTATCTGACCGGGGGCAGCGAAGTCATTGAGCGAAATAGCGATTCCGGATATCGCGATTGGAACTATGGCGAGAAGCAAGGTGTGTCCGCCATCGACCTGCAGTGTTGGACAGGCACGATAGTGAATGACTGGAAATAGCAGCGACAGCCAGATGGCGACACAGGATGTCACGTAGTCATTTGCGAAAACGGAAGTGAGGAAGGCCGCAAGCATTCCTACCAGGAATATCCCGAAAGAGGTGGAGTATCGGCGGGTAGCGCTGCCGCGTCGAATTGCCCAGGACTGACGCAGGACCTCAAAGTAGAACGCGCGGTTACATTCAGGGCAGCGGCCGTCTTGCAGGCCTGCGAGGTTGTAGCCGCAGTCGGGACACAGAGGTTCGAATGCCGAGAGCGTGAGATTGGAACGTTGTCGGCGCGGATGCTGGCAATGCGGGCACAAGGCACCGGTTTCCAGCGAAATATCGCGGCGGCATTTTTCGCAGGTGGCAGAATCGATGCGAGTTGGATCTACTGGAAGAGGCTTGGCATCAAGCGATGTCAGAAGTGCATCAGTAATCCACGATGAAAATATCGGTTTGGGCGGCGGCAGTTGTGGTTCAGGCTGCTCAGCTACCCGTGATATTTCATCGAGGAGTGAGCGTCTGTTCATCTGCCTGGACCCCCTTAGTTCACGAGGCCCTTCGTCAGGCGCATGAATGCCGTTTCAAGGTTGATGGGCTCTTCGACGAACTTGATAAGGCGGAAGCCGTTGTTGACCAGGATGTTGGGGAGGTCGCTGCCGGATTTACCGGGGTGATCTTCGAACGTGATGTGAAGCTCTTTGCCGCCGGCGCGGCCGGATGCGGTGGTTGCATCGCTGGCGACGATCTGGACCTTCTTGACGCCGGGGACTTTGGCAAGGATTTCGGCGGCCTGCTCGGTGCGATCCTGGACGGCGATCTGGTAAACGTGTCCGATGCGGGCGCGGCGAAGGGCTTCGTCGACTGAGCCGGAAAAGAGGAGTGTGCCGCGCTCGATAATGCCGACGACATTACAGAGTTCGGCGAGTTCGGGGAGGATGTGGCTGGAAATGAGAATGGTCTTTCCCATGCGGCGAAGTTCTTTGAGAAGTTCGCGCATTTCGATGCGGGCTCTGGGGTCGAGGCCGGAGGCGGGCTCATCCATAAGCAGTACTTTGGGGTCGTGGAGAAGGACACGGGCGACGGAGAGGCGTTGTTGCATGCCGCGGGAGAGGGACTTTACTTCGGCGTTGGCCTTGTAGGTCATGTCGGTGAGTTCGAGGACATCGCCGACGACTTTGCGGCGCTGCTGGCCGTGGATGCCGTATGCGGCGGCAAAGAACTCGAGATATTCCGTGCACACCATGTCTTCGTATTCGCCCATGAAGTCGGGGACGTAACCGATGAGTGGGCGGATCTGGCGGTTTTGCCAGCCGACGGTGAGGCCGGCGATGTTGGCCTGACCGCTGGTGGGCTTGAGGAGTGTGGCGAGGATTTTGATGGTGGTGGTTTTGCCAGCGCCGTTGGGGCCGATGAAACCGAAGCAGTCACCTTCGTTGATGGTGAGGTTGAGATTGTTGAGCGCGACGAGATCGCCGTACCGCTTTGTGAGATTGATTGTTTCCACCATCGACACGGATTGAGTCCTTTCAAGTGCAGTGCTTAGTTGCTGCCGTCGTTGCCTGGGGCGGTATCGGGCTGAGGTTGTGGAGCAAGAGCAGGGGCGGAATCTTCTTTGGCACGCGGTGCGCCGACATCAGGTGGGTTGGGAGCGAGGGGATAGACCCAGCGGACCACAGTGCGGCCGCGGGTGGGCAGAGGCTCGCCATCAATGAGCATGGGGACGGGCGAGGCTGCGCTGCCCTTGCCGGTTCCTTCGCCGAGCTGGCCGATGATGATGACGCAGGGCTGTGTGAACCACATGCCAAGGTCGTAACCGTGGGTGGCGGTGCGGCGATACACGTAGAGATTGGAGCCGATGGACTGGTTCTTTGGCGGAGTCTCGAGCATTGGGAAAAGGGCAGTGGCGAGGAGGCGATTGAGGAGCTGGTTGGGATTAGGCTGCTCATCCGATGCGCCACCCAGCCCGAGATTCGCGGAATTGCTCATTGGGACTGGGAGGAGGTTTCGGATGACATCGTTAGCGAGCGAGCCGCGAGCTTCTGCGGTGACAATGGAGAGATCGAGCGGGGCTTTAGGTTCCCACGGGCCATTAAGGGCGAAGATGTTTGCACTCGCCGGGAGTGAATCGCTCGCGCGGCCGTTCATGTCCTGTTGTTGACGAATCAGGATGATCTTGACGTCGGTCAGAGCCTGCGGAAGCTCGTGTTCGAGGACGCCGGTTAAGAGCTCGAGGTCTTTGTTGTCGCGACGGACTGTTTCGAGTTTGAGCGAGGGCTTCTCATCAATGTTTGGCGCGGAGCCATCTTCGCGGCGGGGGTGGATCGGAATGGGCATTTTCCAGCGCGGGCCGCCTGCCCAGTCTACCTGGATCTGCTTAATGGTGGCGCGGACTGGAACAGTGATTGAATTGGGAGCCTGCCACTCGGAGGTGTATTCCTGCGAGTCGGTGAATGCGGAAGAGCCGGTGTCGCTGGAGCGAGATTCCCATGCGGTAATGACGTGCTTTGGGTTGCGCTCGTTGGCATCGCCGACTGAGAGCGAGGCTTCGCCGTAACGCGGAATCAGGACTTGCATCCAGGAGCGTGCTCGCTGCGTGGGTTGGCCGTAGACGTGATCGAGGAATGTCAGATGGGTTGCTTCGGTTTTGCCTGGCCTCAGCAAGGCAGCGCCGGTCCAGGAGATCGCGGTGAAGATCGCGCCAACGCCGATGAACGCGAGCCAGGAGAACTGGTGCTTGGTGTAGTTTTTGAGGAGGTAGAAACCTACGGGGCCGGCGAGCAGCCAGTACGCGGCGAAGGTGAGAAACCCGAGGAGAACGCCTGCTCCGGCGGTGGTGGTGTGGTTGATTTGATACTGAATGTCAGCATCAACTGTCATGGGTGCGCGACTTGTGATGAGCGCGAGATTTTTGTTGAGCGGGTTCATTTCCGATGGCGAAGGGAATTCGCCGCGGCGGCCCAGGACGCGATTCCAGAAAATGTCGGCGTCGATGCCTGCAAAGTCTACAAGTTCGCGATTGTTGAGATCAAATCCGATGAGCGTGACAGCGCCTGCGCCGATGAGACGACGGACAACGACGCACTCGCCCGCAGTTCCGGGCTTTGGTCCGTTCAGCACCGGAATCGCTTCTTCGGGATTGGCATCTTTCACGGGCTTGAATGTGTGCAGCACCGAGTTCCGCGGCAGGCGACTCGTGGTTGATCGAGTGATCATGCTGCGATAGGGCGCGAGGTCAACTGATTCCTGGCGGGAGATTGTGACGGCGGGGAGCAGGTCATAGAGTTCGTTATTGACGCTGTTCGTCCAGGTCTGTCCGACTGTGGGGAGGACGATGATGAGATGCCCGCCGCGGTTGATCCATTCGCGAAGCGCCGAAGCGCGGTCGCCGCGGAGATCGGCTGGATCGCCCGCGGTCCAGACCATGGTTGGGAATTGCATGAGGCCCACCCAGCGATCTGGCAGTTCGGTGGGGGCACCAAGTGAGATGGTCTCAATGGGTTCATGGCTGTAGGCGGGGTATGCACCACCTGGGACGCGGACGTTGTAGTTGGTGAGACCAGCTGTGCGCTGGCCAACGACAGCGATGAGATCATCGCCGGAGTCAACCATGTTCTGCGGGGCGATGCGAACTTGACCCAGGCGGCGACCAGCTTCAAAGCGGGCGTTGCCGTTTGAGTCTTTGACTTCGCTTGCTTCATAGACGCTGACGCTGAGCAGGTCCTGACGTTGGAACCAGTAGGGAAGGCGCTGATAGAGCCAGAGACCTTGCCACGTATTTGGATTGGTGGTGATTTCGCGCTGACTGACGGGAATGTCGCCATCGGGGTCTTTACCGTTGAGGCGGACAATGACTTCGCGGGGTTTAGAGGAAGTGTCGAGGACACGAATGCGAAAGCCTGTCCATTCGCCGGGGCGGGCAACTTTGCCCACGCCAAACTTCTCGACTTCGATCTTTACTTCACCGGTCTGGGCAGAAGATGATCCATCTGAACCATCCGTGGCGGGATCTGGCGGAGTCGCCGGATCTGTGGGTAGGGGTGGAGGAGTTGTAGCCGGAGCCTGGCCAAAGGCCGAGCGTGAGAAAAGTGCAGCGCCGAAGAGGCCTGCCAGCATAATCGTTACAGATAGGAGAGTCCTAAGTCGGTGCATGAAAGGGGGCCCCACAAGCTTGAAGTTGATTCTACCGGAACTGAAGGCTTAAGGTTCAGAAGTCGATCCGGTGTTATGGCTGAATTTTCCGGAATTTGGGGGCTTCTGTTCGCGGCGGCGATCGCTGGCGGCATTTTGGGGGTCTTGAATTACACGGCATCGCTGATTCGAAACCAGCGGATGGTGCATGATTTGAAGCTTGAGGTGGTTCGTCTGCATTCTTGTTATCTCAAGCAACTCAAGGAACAGAAAGAGCGCGAGGAATCTGACGTCCAGCCAAGTCAGAGTTCCAACGCCTCAAGTCAGCATTAGGGAAAGCCAGAATCAGTCTAATGGAATGATTCGGATATCCCGGAACTGGATTTCGGCACCCTCAGATTGCAGGCAGATTTTGCCGGCTACTTCTTCGACATCTGTAGCGCGGTTGAGTTCCTCACCATTGACGTAGAGGATGACATCGCCGCGGTTGACGACGATTTCGTACTCGTTCCACTCGCCGACAGGGTGCTCTGCGCCGTGGGTCTTTTTGGTATTGCGACCGTTGGTCCGGGCCTTGTCGACCGTCATCTTGAATTCTTCGATGTTCCAGAAGTCGCCCGCGCTGCCTGATTGGAGCTGGGCTTCGACGCTCTTGGGCCAGACCTTGTCTTCGCCGACCATGCGGAGCAGGACGCCAGAGTTGCCAGCTTTCTTAGTCACTGGATTGAAACGCCATTGAAGGCGAAGGACATAGTTCTTGTAGTCTTTCTCGGTGCGGATATAGCCGCCGGGATTGCCCTTACAGATCAGGATGCCATCCTTGATTTCCCAGACGTCTTCGGGTTTCATCTTTGCATCGGCAGCGCCGGGAACGATGGCTTTCCAGCCGCTCAGGTCTTTGCCGTTAAAGAGATCGATCTGGGTTGGGGCCTTCTTGTCGAGCGCGCGTACGCGAACGTTGCGGTATGCCACTTCGTCGCCGTGATCCTGAAGGGCGATATGGCCCGTGGCAAGGACGCCGAAGTCTTTGGTGTCTTTGAACTTGCTGGCCGCGATCTTGTCGAGCCATTCCTTCGTCGGCTTGTTGTCGCGGTCAAAGACCTGTGCTTCAACAAGCTTCTGACCGTTGAGCCAGTGCTGCACGTACCCGTTGCGGAAGTAGATGCGTGCATTGTTCCATTCGCCGACACCATTGAGCTTCTTGCCGGCGGCGGGTGGAATCAGGTCGTAGAGCGCTCCGGTGGAATGCGGGTCTTCGGGCTTGACGCCGTAGGTTGCATCTTCGAGCACTTGATACTCGGGGCCAGTCTGATAGGTCGCATCGTACTTCTCGGCGACGTGCCACATGATGCCGCTGTTGGCCTTTGCGGCGGTGCGGAAATCGAGAATGAGTTCAAAGTCGCCGAACTGCTGCGTCGTGATGATGTCGCCGCCGCCGCCACCTTTGGCGTGATTTAGGAGGCCATCTTTCATGGTCCAGCCTTGCACCGGGAACGCGGTCTGTTTGTACCCGCGCCAGTGCTGGGCACTGTTGAGCGTCTGGTAGCCAAGTGCCTCTTCGAGAGACGGTGTTGGCGGGGCGAAGAGAGCGGCCGTGAGAGGGGCGAGGATGGCGAGTGTCAGCATGGGGGAAGTCTATCAGAAATCCCGCTTCAATTCTTGCTGAAGGAACCGGTTTCGATGAGGTGGGAAATGGCCGCGATATCAGGGCTGGGGGAGCGGTCAGCGGAGAGTTTGGTGACTTTGCTGCGAATGAGCCTGTGGGCGGCTTCGACGGGCTTGCCCGACTTGTGCGGCCGGTGATATTCCATGGCTTCGGCGGCACAGAGGAGTTCGATCGCGATGACGCCGCGGGCGAGTTCCAGGGCGCGCGTCGCCTTGGCGGCCGAGCGGGGGCCGAAACTGTTGTAGTCTTCCATTCCTGCGCTGGTTGAGATGTTGGAGACGGATGCAGGTGTGCAAAGCGTGATGATTTCATTGCATGCCGCGGCGGCGGTGTATTGGGCGATCATCAGGCCGCTCTCAAGTCCGGGCCGGGGGGCGAGGTAGGGCTTCAAGTTGCTCTCGGGTTCGAACGCGCCGGTGATGAGATAGATGCGGCGTTCGGCGATACCGGCGATGTGGGCCAGCGCGATGGGGACGATGTCGAGCGGGATGGCCAGGGGCATGCCGTGGAAGTTTGCGCCCGAGACAATGTTGGGATCGACGTTGTCGGTGAAGACTAAGGGGTTGTCTGTGACAGCGCCGAGTTCAGCTTCGATGTTCTGACGGACATCCATGAGTGCCCAGATTGCAGCACCGAGTACTGTGGGCGCTGCGCGAAGTGAATACGGATCTTGCACGCGCGGGTCGTTCTCGGCGTGAGACTTTGCGATCTGGCTTCCTGCGAGCAATTCACGCAGGCGTTCGGCGGCGAATGCGGGGCCGGGTTGATTGCGGGCGATGTAGAGTCGTTCATCGAGAAAAGCATGGGTTGCGCGGCAGGCTTCGATCGACATTGCAGTTGCAATGAGAGCGGCATCAAGCAGGTAGTCGATATCGCGGCCGAGAAGTGCGCCGCGTGCGGCCATCAGGTGCGTGCCGTTGATGAGCGCGAGCCCTTCTTTGGCGGCGAGCGCGATGGGCTTGATATTGGATGCCGCGAGGGCTTTGGCGGCGGATGTGGTCTTGCCTTGGAAATACACGTCGCCTTCGCCGATCAATGCACAGGCAATGTGTGCGAGGGGTGCAAGGTCGCCGGATGCGCCGACTGATCCGGTCTCGGGCACGATGGGTGTGATGTCTGCATTGAGAAGTTTGACAACTGTTTCAGCAACGAGCGGCCGCACGCCGGATTTTCCGCGGCAAAGCGAGGCGGCGAGCAGGAGCATGGTGGCGCGGACGATTTCAATTGCGAGCGGTGCACCGATTCCGGCGGCGTGACTGCGGATGAGATTGAACTGGAGCGTGGCAAGATCGGCGTTTGAGATTCGTTGCTTGGAAAGCGAGCCGAAGCCGGTGTTGATTCCATAATGCGGCTCGCCATCGGTGAGGCAGGACTCAACAACTTTGCGCGAGGCTGTCATTGCCTTCTTGCTGGCGGCAGAGATTGAAACTCTTTGTGCATGTCGCGCGACCGCGACGACGTCGGGAACTGAGACTGGACCGAGATCAAGGGAGATTGGCATGCGCTGAGGGTAGAAGTGGCAAACTCACGAAGTTGCACTGTGGCAAAGCGAAATGCCTCCGCCCAGGACCACCCGCACTCGCCGCTTACCGCCGCCGGCGAAGTACAAACAGTCCGCACAGAACGCCGAGGCTGCTGGGCGCGGGGATGACTGTGTCGAGATAGCTCGTCAATTGCCGCAGTGTGATTCTGGTTGCGAGAATTGCAGCCGATGTGGGCGCATCGATGCCCACGTGAATGTGGCCACCCGCGAAGCACTGGGCCGGATCACTTGAGTCGCGGTGGAGGTCGGCGTACCACGCGCTGTGGTAGCTTGTGAATTCTGAAACAAAGTCGCCGCCGAACTGGTTGCTTGTGTCTATATAAGGAAGCATGGGCGGGATCGCGGCCGCAACGGCATCGCGGATCTGCTGCATCGGGAGCGAGGAGTAGCGAATGGTGCCATCGGGCTCTGCGCCGATGGGCATGTCAGCGGTGGGGCGGAATGGGGCGAGGTAGTCCTGGGCCCAGGACTCATTAGGGAGCTTGCGGGCGCGGCTTTCAATTTCCCATCTGATCCCGGGGCTGCCGCGGCTGAAGCTGATAATCGCGCAGGGCTTGACTTCGCCAGTGATCCGCCAGAAGTCTGCCGAAGCATCCTGATAGTCCACTTCAAAGTCGCCGTTGCCGCGCGGATTGGCGATGGTCCCGCCGGGGAATTCGGGGAAGTAGGAGACAATGTTGTAGCCGCGCCCTTCCCAGTTCTCGCCGGTCCACCCGCCGGGGTTCTGCGCAATGTTCTGACTGAACGGCCGGATCATTTCGTTGGTCGGCGGCCAGTAGCCGGTGATCATGATCGTGCGGGTGAAGGCAGCGGTGGCGGTTGATGTGAGAGCAGCGGTGAGGGCGGCAACATATATCCCGCACATGATTTGGCGCATGAGATCCCCTTTGGAGCGAACGCTCCACAGAGAATGTACCACATATCTGGAGTTTGGCAAGGAATCGCGGGTGCGAAGAGGGTAATCTGCGCCTTTCACCCCTTGGGGTGATCGCCAGTAGCCGTGGCGTGGCTTTGCACCCACGGATGCGATGGGCGATTTGATCCTCACCCCTTGTGGGTGATCGTGATTCGGTGACGAAGTTGATGTTGGTGGTGTGAGAAGATTACGAGCACCCGCGAGGGGTGCGAAGGAAAAAAGAAAAAGATAAGGTGGGGGGTGGGGGCGTTCGTCCCGTGGGTGCCGAGCCACGCCACGGCTACTGGCTAGCACCCGCAAGGGGTGCAGAACCTCGCTTCGCGAAAAAGAAAAACCCCGGCGGTGAAGCCGGGGTTGTGGGTATAAATAAATTGGGCGAGATTTACGCCGCAATCTTGAGAGCCGTTGCTCCCTCGCCGCCGACGCCGAACTGGACGACAAAGCTGTTCGAGGGCGTGCCTGCGACGCTGCCGCGAATGGCCGTCACCTGGTATTCGACGCGGTCGGTGCCGAATGGGAGCGACTCATCGAGGAAGGTCTTGTTGCCGCTGCCGCCGATGATATCGAACGCGGTTTCGCCTGCGAGTTTGCGGGCGACCTGGTAGAACGTGTTGCCGGGCTGGGCCGATGGCATGCGCCATTTGATCAGCAGCGCACCGGTGGGCTGGATTTCGCTTGAGAATGTGGTCGGTGTCGCTGGTGGGGGCAGTGGGGTGGCCGCTGCCGGGGGCGGGATCTGCGCCAATGAATACACGGCATTGGGGTCCGCGCTGGCATCGGCCTTGGCCCGGATCGCCGCGATCGCAGTCGCGCCCGCGCTGCGGAGCGAGGACATCGCGCCGTTCCAGTCGAGCGTGGCCGACTTGGCGGCGTTCTTGGCAAGCGCCTGAGCGGTCAACTTGGCGCGGGCATCGATGGCGTCATCCTTTACCTGAGCCGCAACCGCGGGCGGTATACCAAGGGCCACTTCGTTTGTCTGCCACTGATCCCAGTGGTCTTCAAAGAATTGCAAGGCTTCAACATCTTTGTTCGGAACAACTGCCATTTGAAAACTCCTATACTCCCGCCGGGCCTGTTTACGCGCACGAATGAGTACGGCGCGAAGACACTCCGCTGACGCAGGAGATTTGTTGGCACAGCGCAACCCATGACCCATCGCAACACGCGGCGGATATGAGATTGCTTCGTGCAAGTTCTAGTTCGGCAGGCTCTTCGCGATGCGTCAGCGACTGTTGCAACTTTTGTGCGTGTGCTTCGATCTATTTGATACATCCTGAGAAAGTCGCAATGTTTGTATATCCAGCGCAGTTTAACAACATTATTGGAATAATGGCGGTATACGCACGGCCGTACGGTTGCTGATGGCGACGGGGCGGATCAATGCTGCGAATAGTGCGATTGGACGCGACGGAAGCGAGCACTGGATTTCACGCTGACCTCGCCAATTTCGCCGCCAACGCCAATGTCTGGTAAAAATCTGGCGGATAAAGCGCAGCGGCGGCACAGTCCGTGAATAGTGACACGCGGACTCACTGCAATGGGGGAGGTTGCGAGCATGAAGAAATGATTTGCCCCCGCAGCTGAGGAGTTTTTCCCCGCGCGTAAGCTCCTTAGCCCCGCGCGTGAGGAACTTAGCCCAGCGCGTAAGGAGCTTAACCCAGCGAGTAAGTTCTTCAGCCCCGCGTGTAGGTTCTTCAGCCCCGCGCGTAAGTTCCTTAGCCCCGCGCGCCCGGAACGGTTCATCGGCGAACGGGAGCGGTTCACCACGCACCAAGCGGGAAACTACCCAATTCGCCGCCGACGCGCCAGGGCCGGAGCGACTTGCCCACATGTGGGCCCGGGGTCCGCGGGTCATCATGGGTCGAGGTCGGAGCTACATTCCACCTAGGGGCGTTCTGGCCAGCATAAGTTACTACAAAGGGGTAGATTGCGGCACCGTGGAAGGCGCTATTTATCGCACACCGCGTAGGTATCGTCCCGCATGTCAAATGGTCCCCGCCCGCCCTCCAGCACCTTTATGGTGAATTCGTTTAGGTCTGGGTCCTCAAGTGCGCCGCTCTTGTAGGTAATGTGGTGTCCGTCGGCAATGTTCATTGAGGCATGCACTATCTGGTCGGCGTCGCAGACCACTGCGAGATTTGGGTTGTGGGTTACGATGATCACCTGCCTCCTGCTCCGAGCGTCCCGAATGCAGGCTACAAGCTTGTCCGCGATCGTGAGGTTGTCAAGGTTGGCTTCAGGCTGGTCGATTATGAGCGGAAGGTCAGAGTCGTCGACAAGCAGGTAGAACACGAGCAGTAGCGTTCCGCGTTCGCCTGGTGACAGCTGCTCTAAGCCCTTGCCTTCGGACTTCAGGATGTACCGCGGTTTTACGTAGCTTATCCCATACAGCCACGCGTACAGCTCGGCAACAGTGCGACCCTTTCCGATCTGGTTTTTCAGCGAGACCGAGTCCCTCGGGCCCGGTCGTTTATCGTTGTGAAGGTGATCCACAACATCGCGCAGGAAGTGCTGAACCGACTCCCAGCTCGCCCAGTCGATGGGTGCTGCTAGTTTCGCCGCTTGATCGCGTCCTTCGGCCGCGCCGCTAAACGAGCCAAGCCGTTGCTGGTTAATGTGCGAAACCAGTGTCTCAACAAAGCCCTCCTCGATCAGGTCGACGCGGAATTCCATCTTCAACTGCTCCTTTGCCAGAACGTGCCCGTCCACGAATTTTTGGACAGGCTGGTACAGCTGCCGATAGACGTTTGCCTCCGCGACACGCTGTCGATGGATTTCTGCAGAGACGCGTTCCAATCCGGTCGTTACATCTTCTATTTCGCCTGGGACAGAGCCCAGCGCGTCAAGCTCCGCGCGAAGTCCGAGGAGAGAGTTGCGGTCATCCGGCGCGCCGGTTAGTTTCTTGAGCGCCGCGTCCCACGATGACAGGTTTTCTAGATATGCCTGGTACTCCTGATTGGGGCGGTCGAGCTGGAACTGAGCTACCTTTATTTGCTCTTCCAAATGCGTGCTCTTTGCGCGTAGTCCGTTCGGGAGTGGGTCACCTAGGAGCTTTCGCGCTGAATCACGTGCCAAGATCGCAGCGTCGCGCAACGCAGTCACAGGTGCCCTGTTAATTCCGAGTGTAATCAGGGTTGCCACATCGAGATCGAGGGCGGCCACATCGGGCGCCAAATCCGCTTTCCTGCGATCGACTTCCGCCTCAAGATTCTTGAGCTTCTCAAGCAGCTTGTCCGCCTGTGCCGCGCGGAGCTGCTTCGCGACCACCTCGCCTTCCTGAGCCTTGACCGCCGCGGCAAGCTCCTCCCTCTCCTTGCGGAGCCTCTCAAGCGCTTCAAGATCCACCTTCGCTTTCGCGGCGGCCGTGGCGTCTTGGGCGGGTGGCTGAACCTCTGGAGGTTTGGTCGCCTGGTGGCTCTTTATCTGCTCTTCTACCTGCGTAATTCGTTTTTCTATTGATGACCTGACGGACGGGTCCAGACGCTCCTCTAGCCGCTCTCTTTGCTCGGCAAGATCAACCAATCCGGCCGCCAAAGCCTCGGCTTCGCGCCGAATCTCTTGAGTTCGGTACTGGACGAGTTCGTCGAGTGATCGTTTGTCGAGCTGGTCCGCCTTCGGCACCTTTGAAAAGACAACTTTTTTTAGCTCCTGCTCGAACTCTCCGCCTCCAGGGGCTGCGAGATCGTTGCAAACTTGTTCGACAAAGTTTTGAGGGAGGTATTTTACTCGTTCCGGTTCGTCACTGCCGACGACTTCGTTTAGCACCAGAGTGCGCGGCTCGCCATCGTACCAATTCAGCGTTGCGGAGACGTGCTGCGCCCGCCCGGACTTCGGACTGCAAAACCGATTTGGCTCAAGAAACGAGAAGGAAGCTGATGTGCCGCATGCGCCGAGCAGGCCGAGGCAATCAGCTAGCGCACTCTTTCCACTTCCCTTGTTACCAATGATTGCAACGAGCCCAGGATTGAGCGGGACCTCGCCCTGCAGCCATTTGTCCCCGGTTGGCATGGACTCTTTAGTCGTGAAGGAAATGCCTTTAATATAGCGGGTCTTGTTCTTGGTCACGGCCTCGTCGCTCGGCGGCACGGCGCCGATGTAAAAGCGGCCTAGGGGCTGGCGGATCGCCATTCGCAAACCTGCGAAGGTTGGATCTGCCTTAATCCAATTGATGGCCTTCCGTGTGTAGTTCTTAGCATCATGGTTGTCTGAGCACAAGATCAATGGCTTACTCAGACCTGTGATCTTAAAGATCGTGCCTAAATGCACGTCAATGTCCTTCAACTGGCCGATTTCCATGACGTCGACGTAGTCTTTGGTAATGTCATATTTGATACGCTGTTGGAACTGCTCTCGGTTCTTGATACTCTCGATCGAGTTGGTTTTCTCGCCTGCGTGAATTGTCACAAGTCCACCGAGTTCTCGCGTGAGAATCGCCGTTTCCTTTATCGAGACGTTTACTTTGTGGTCGCCGCCTTTCTCCTTTAGGGACTGAGCGGTGAGCCCAAGGGTTCCCTCAAGGCGAGTCCAGACATGCGGGAGGTCGCAAGATTCCGGGAACAGGCATATGAAATGTATCGGTTCGCCTCCTTGATCCGAGCGGAACTCAATCCCCGGTAGGACTGTCAGTTTGTCTTTGCCTAATTTCTGGAGCTCCTGAATCCTGGGAACGTCCACGCGGTGGTGATCCGTGATCGCCACGACCCTAACCCCGGCGCTCACAAGGTTGTCCACAATGTCCTTGTTCGTGACTCCACCGCCCTGGTAGTCGTACGAGCATGGAGTGTGGAAGTGCAAATCCCATTGCCGCCAAAGTGAGCCCCGTGGATCATTCATGCTTTGCCCCAGTAAGCGTGGACGGCGCGGCCGAGCGCGATCGGCCACGCCGTCCACGTGACCCGAAGTGTATCGCCTACGGAACTCAGCGCCGGGTGGCCCTGGTACTAAGCACGCAGAGCAATGGAGCAGGTCCAAGATGTGGAGGAGTCGCGCGGGGCTTGACATGCGAGGTGGGATTAGGTTGGGGGCTCAACCCGGCTCGCTCATGCTCGGGGTTCTTTTAGCGTGGATCGATTTTGTCGGATGGCCGCGGTGGTTGCAGGTGATCCGTGCCGAGGCGGCGAGAGGTCTCCTGAGGCGACTCGCTGCGCGACAGTAGAGAGTGGAACAGCAGAACAGGAGGCCCGGCCCGCTCTACGCTCAATGAGCGCAGACTACTTCGCTGCGACTCGGCTCTTTTCCAAACCTCCACACGATGAGAGCGAACAGCCCGAAGACGGCTGGCCAGAGCGGGAGTCGTACGCCGCAGATTTCGGTCTTGTAATCGCTCATGGTTTCGGGCATGACGTAGTCGGGCAGCCAGTAGATCGTACGGAATAGCGTAGTGGTGACATAGAACGGAGAGCCTGGGAACGGGACAGGCTCACGAAATAGGCAGAGTCGCCCATTCTCAATGAACCCTCCGTAGTTGCCTCCGGTCCCGAAGGAGAACTGCAGCCAGATGCTGCTGATCCAGAAAAAGGCTGTGACGGAGAACAGAACGAGAGGGATGAGCACCCGTCTGCGGCGAAGTGTTTGCAGTTTGAGAGCGATGAAGCTTGGCACGCGAGCATC
>CAZAEQ010000061.1:0-18516 GCA_964484185.1 uncultured Phycisphaeraceae bacterium | reverse complement strand
GACCAATTCGACGTCGAACTACTCAAGCGTGCCAACCTCATCCGCGAGCAGGTAAACAAGCACACCAAACCTCAGGCCGCCACCGGTGTCAGCTCTAACTCTTCCTCAGCACTAGGCACTCAGCACTCAGACCTTCCCCCTCAGATCGCCGCCGACATCTATTCGCCCTCTTCCCTCTCCGCACTTTCTCAGGGTGCCAACGCGGCGTAAGAACCTCGCACGCATCAGGGTACCAAGGCATTACACAAAACCCACACCGTCAACACACTCCGCCCCTTTGCCCCTTTGCCCCTTTGCCCCTTTGCCCCTTTGCCCATCCTCCCACCCTTCCCCCTTCCCCCTTCCCGTACAATGTTGTCTGAAAGCCGAGGCCCAATCTGTCTGATGAAACTCCAAACCCCGCTGAAGTAACCATCCTCATCGATGCAGCCTGCGCGGGCGATTCAAAAGCCTCCGCCAAACTCCTGCCCCTGGTCTACGAGCAACTTCGCCGCCTCGCCCAGTCAAACATGAACAAAGAGCGGCCAGGCCTGACCTTGCAGCCCACCGCCCTCGTTCACGAAGCCTACATGCGCCTGCTCGGTCCAACCGATGGGCCCGAAATCAAATGGGAATCACGCGGCCACTTCTTCGCCATGGCCGCACTGGCGATGCGCCGAATTCTGGTCGAGCGTGCACGTCGCCGCGATCGCATCAAGCACGGTGGCGATCGAGCCAAAGTCGATATGCCGCTGGAAGCATTGAGTGTCGAACCAGCGTCAACCGATCTTCTCGCCTTGGATGAAGCTCTGAAGAAACTCGAGGTCGAAGATGAACGTCGCTACAACGTAGTCATGCTGCGGTATTTCGCCGGGCTCTCGATTGAAGATACCGCCGCGGCAATGAAGGTGTCACCTGCCACAGTCAAGACCGACTGGGCGATCGCGCGGGTGTGGTTGTATCGAGTCATGCAAGGCGAGCGACCGGCAGAGGACCAGTCATGAGTTCTGACCTGCAACGTCGCGCTGAGGAAGTGTTTGTGCAGGCGGTAGAAATGCCTGAGGGCGAGCGCACTCGGTTCATCAATCTGCAATGCGCTGGCGATGATGAGCTGCACGCCGAAGTTCGACTGCTGCTGAAATTCGCCAACGACACCGGCGACGAGTTTTTAAATCCGGCCGAGATTCGCGAGTTAACGATTGCGGGAACTGGTATCGCCGAACCCATGCCCGATGAGCCCCGGTTGCCCGCCGGAACCAAGCTCGGCGGTTACACCATCCGTGGCGTACTGGGCGCAGGCGGCATGGGCATGGTCTACCTGGCGGAACAGGAGCGGCCAAAACGCACGGTCGCGCTCAAGGTCATCCGTCGCGGCATGGGAACCAGCGGTATTCTGCGTCGATTTGAGCACGAAGCCGAAGTCCTGGGTCGCCTGCACCACCCCGGCATCGCTCAGATTTATGAAGCGGGCACCGCGATCGTGAACGATCTCAAGCAGCCGTTCATCTCGATGGAATATGTGAAGGGCCCCACTCTGACGGCGTGGGCCAAAGAGAAATCGCTGGGGACGCGCGATCGATTGAGCTTGATGGCCGATGTCTGCGATGCAGTGCATCATGCTCATCAACGCGGTATCATTCACCGCGATCTCAAGCCCGCGAACATTCTCGTCAACGAGGCAGCACAGCCCAAGATTCTGGATTTCGGCGTGGCCCGTGCTATGCACGCAGATATCCGCGTCACCACCATGCGCACCAGCGTCGGGCAGTTGATCGGAACGCTTGCGTACATGAGTCCCGAACAGGTAGTGGGAGAGCCAGCGGAAATTGATACCCGAAGTGATGTGTATTCGCTCGGCGTGATTCTGTATGAATTGCTGGCAGAGAAACTGCCGCACGATCTCACGAGTTGTTCGCTGCCTGAGGCAGCACGAACAATTCGCCAGGATCAGCCGCGGAAACTGAGTGTTGTGAGCAAGCTCTTCCGCGGCGAGATCGAGCTCATCGTCTCAAAAGCTCTCGATAAAGACAAGACTCGCCGGTATCAGTCCGCAGCGGACCTGGGAATGGACATCCGGCGATACCTCGCAGGCGATCCGATTCATGCGCGGCAGGATTCGGCAATCTATGTACTTCGCAAGCAATTCAAGCGGCATAAATGGTCGTTTGCGGCGGCGGTGACTGCGGTCCTGTTCCTCGTTGTATTCTCAATTTATGCGGGTATCAGAGAGCGTCAGCAGACGGCCTTGGCAATTGAAGCCAAGACCGCAAGAGTGGAAGCTGTGCGCGAACGCGACAACGCGCGCGAAGCAAACAAGCGGCTCGAGGCGACGCTGCAGGAAGCGGGAATCGACCGCGGTCGGCTTGAGGCCGCAGTTGGAAACCTGCCGCTAGCCGAGAATTTTCTTTGGACCGCATACTTCAAGAATTCAGATTCGCAACAGGTGAAGTGGGCACTCTGGGATCTGCACAAACGGACTCCCACAGTGTGGACAAAAGCATGTGAGGAATCCGCATCTATTGGCGCAGTATCTCCCGATGGGACACTCCTGCTATTGGGCTTTCGAACTGGAACGGTCGTGTTGTATGACACGGCGACAGGACGAGAGATTCGTCGGGTCAAAGGGCTCGGAGCTTCTGTCATCACGCTTGTCGTCGCTCCCGATTCCCGCTCAGCAGTTGCGGGGTTGGCCGATGGACGCGCTGCGTTTCTGGACCTTGCTGAATCAATCGGTCTATCGCCATTCGTCCTGCTCGCGGAAAAGCCGATACACGCTGGCGGAGTGTTTGCGGCCTGCTATACCGCCGACGGTTCGACGCTGATCACTGGTGGTGGTGACACCATGGTGCGAACCTGGGATGTTGCCAACCGCAAAGCATTGAAAGCCTGGGACTCTGGCGAATTGAGCGTCGCTGCAATAGCCATCAGCAGATCTGGAGAAATGCTCGCGACTGCGCCTCGAGTCTTGCAGGATGGGCTGGTCGTCCGGTTGTGGAGACTTTCAGATTCCAGCAGAATAAGAGACTTAAGTTGGCAACCCGTCAGAGCGATTGCGAGCCTGGGTTTCTCAAGCGATGACCGGTCCCTGATGGTGTGCGCCCGCGACGGAATCGTCGCAAAAATGGACATCACCTCAGGCAGCCATACTCCTCTGGCGATTGTGAGTAACAGCGGATTTCTGCCGCCGCAGATCTCAAAAGATGGCTCGCACATGATGGTCGCCGGTGGAGAGAGTATTTACATTCTGTCAGATGACCCAAGCGCTCCGCCGCAGATATTGGGCAGATTTCGCGGCGGGCTTGCCGCGGCCGGGTGGGTTAATCCATCAACGATGATTGTGGCCAGTCAGGACGGCGCGATTCGATCGGTGGATATCACGCGAGAGCGCGGGATTGACACGCTGACCGGATTTCGCTCCTGGGTATTTGGTGTTCACTATTCACCCGATGGCCAGTTGCTGGCGGTTGCAGGCGATTCTGAAATCCGAGTTGTACAGCATAAGTCGATGCAAACAGTGTCAAGGGTTGTGACCAGCGAATTGCCAAAGCCCTTCACACGCAGCCGCTGCGTGCTGTTCTCCAAAGATTCCAAAATCATGTTCGTGGGTTGCAACGATGGAGCGATGCGGGTAATGGACCCACTGACTGGGTCAATCCTTTATTCGCTGGCGTCAAAGCTGGGTGAGGTGTATTCGTTTGCAGTAAGCCCCGATGAAAAAACCATTGCGGTCGGACATAGCTCAGGCGTAATTGCGTTGTGGGATATTCCCACACAGACACTCATAAAGAGTTTTCCTAAACTTGCGCGACGAGTCGAGGGCCTGGCATTTTCAATCGATGGTTCTCGACTGGTTTCTTCTGGACACTTGAGTGCACTGCAGATATGGGATGTAAAGACCGGGGCGGCATTGCAGAAACTCGCGACAACCAGCGATGCCTGGAATGTTCAGTTTAATCTGGATAATTCGCAGATATTCGCGACGACCTATGACGGAACGATCGAGATTTTTGATGCCGCCAATGGCGCACTGGTCGAGTCGCTTGTGGGTCACGGCCGGCTCGCTCCTGGTCTGGCGTTCTCAGGTGATGGAAAGTATTTCGCAACCTGCGGCGAAGATGGAACTGTGAAACTCTGGGATGCCATCACCCGCCGTGTACTTATTTCATTTCCTGAGAATGATGGGTCTGCACTGGTTGGTCTGGCATTTGACCCATCCAGTCGCTATCTCGCAACCACCGCCGCACGGCAGAAAGTCATGATCTACGACCTGCACGCCATGGATGACTGCATCGCCGGAAATGTGGAATATCAGCGGCAAAGGCTCAAGATCGCAGCTCCAGAATCGGCTCATTCCAAGTAGACCAGTATCAGTGCGAGCCAGATTCACCGCCTCGCGGCCTGATCAAGACAAGTTTGGTGTACAGGACCTGAAATCCAAATCGGCGCACGTTGCGTTCGGTGGGTTCTCCCGGTGAACTTGCGATGGTTGCAAATCTCGCGCCTCGTTGCAGAGCGGAATTCAGTCTCGCCGCGATAAAAGCTTGCTGAAGTCCGCGTCTGCGGAATGGTTCGAGAATAGCGACACCGTAAAGCTGGGCAAGGTCGCCGGCAAGCTCAAACCCGCCGCCGCCAACGCAGAAGTCGTTGTTGTATGCACCAAAGGTAAAGGCGCGTGGACGGGTTGCACAGCGCATCGTCATGGCTACATCATCTTCACGAATCGCCTTCCCCGGCGGCGTGAACCCTTGCACAACCGCCTGGGCATGTGCACGTACTGCCTCCGTATCGCGCGGATCAACGAGCCTGATCTCTAGATCGGTTGGCAATGAATGGTCAGGGAAGACAGGCGAAGAAAGCTCGCGGAAGAAGACTTGCTCAAAGTGCTTCACCTTGAAGCCAGCAGCCGAAAGGTGTTCAAAGAGTGAAGGGTGGGCATATGGGCAGGTCTTGATGACAGCGTCGAGTTCGGCATCGTCGAACCACTTTATCAAATGGTCAAGGTCCGTCGCCGTCACTGGTCCAGAGAATCCCAGGCCTTCAGCGCGGTTGACCCAGCTTGTTGGCGATCCTCGACCGACAACCCCACCGCAGAGCGTGATGAACTGAGGCGAAATCTCTGCAAGGCTTTGGCCGCAGTTGATGCTTTCGGCTTGTGCGATGTGCGATAGCGGAATCATCTGATGAAGACTATGCGAGAGGTTCACTTGTGAAGCGGCTTATTGTTTGTCGCTTCTATGGAGATACCCGTGAATACGCAATTTAGAATTCCAGGCGGTCCACTGCGCGAAGCGCACTGCCACTTGCCAAATTTGGGTCGCTCATTGTCGCAATTGAATGTGGCGGATGTAAACTCCAAGCAAGAGCTGTGTGATCGATTAGCGGGAGCGGTACCAAAACTTGCCGCCAGCGCGTGGTTGATTGCAATTGGCATGAGGGTGGAAGGGTGGGAAAGGGCAGAGTGGCCAACACGTGCTGAGCTCGATGCAGTGTCGGGTGGACGGCCGTGCGTGGTGCGCGGGTTTGACTATCACTCGCTGGCGGCAAATTCGGCAGCACTAGCGGCGGCGGGAGTGAGTGAGGCGAGCGGTGATCCGGATGCGGGTGTGTATTGCCGCAATGCAAGCGGGAAATTAACTGGAGTGTGCCTTGAGGCGGCGGCGAATCATGTGTGGAATGCGGTTCCAGAGCCGGATGAATCTGAGCGAGAAGTTCATGTCCGCGCGGGATTGAATCACCTGGCAGCAATCGGCTTTACGAAACTAGATGACCTGTTGACGCCGCCGTGGCTGGGTGCGATGTTGGCGAAGTTGAGTGATGCCGGCGAACTGTCATTGAAGGTGCGGTTGTTTCCGCCGGTTGCTGACCTGAGTGCGGCGGTGAGAGATGCGAAGACTTGGGCACGCGAAAATGTGATTCTGGCCGGAGGAAAACTGTTTGCCGATGGATCGCTGAATTCGCGGACTGCGTGGATGCTGGAGCCATATGCCGATGGGCATAAGGGTCAGGAGTGCGGGCTGCCGAATTGGAGTCCGAGTCAGCTTGAGGATGCGGTGAAGGAGTGCGAGCGATTTGGCCTGCCGCTGGCGACCCACGCGATCGGAGATCGGGCGGTGCGAGAAGTGCTGAATGCGATCGAACGTGGTAGTAAGAAGAAAGTCGGGCACCGCATTGAACATTGCGAGGTAATCAGCAGAGAGGATGTGCCGCGGTTTGCGAAGATGGGAGTGGTTGCGAGCGTGCAGCCGTGCCATTTGTTGTATGACATCGAAGTATTGCGGCGGGCTGCGCCGGATCGGTTGGATCGGGTGTTGCCGCTGCGTGAGATGATTGATAGCGGGTGCAAGCCGGGAGAACTTCTGATTTTTGGATCAGATGCGCCGATTGTGGCGGCGGACCCGCGTGATTCTCTGCAAGCGGCGGTGTGTCGGCGGCGGGTGGGGATGCGGGAGGATGAGGCGATCGGAATCGGGCAGGCGATTTCGGAGGCGGAGGCCTGGCGCAGTTTTGGAGTTTGATAGAGCGGGTCTCGTCTCAAGACGTCGATCGTTGGTATGATGGTCCCTTACATTGGAGAGCCATATGAGTCCAAAGATCCTTGTTCCGGTTGTCATCGGTATTCTCGTTGGGATTGGTCTGGTAGCGATTGGCTTCTGGGCCAAGACATCTGCTCCGGAAGGGGCAAATGCTGCGACGGCGTTGTATATGACCGGTGGTATCGCCGGTGTGTTAACGCTGCTCGCGATCATTACTGCCGCGATGCCCTCTGGCGCTCGTAACACGGTTGCTATTTCATCGATCGTCTGCCTCGTGGCTGCGGGGGCGATCGGCGGTCGCATCTACCCGACCTATAAAGGACAGGAGCGTTACGTTGCAGCAAAGGAACAATGGGATCGCGCAATCGCTGAAAAGAAGCGCCCAGACAATCCGACCGCCATGGTGGCGTTCCTGAAGGAAGCGGATCCGGAAGGCAACGGTCAGACGCACGATAAGCAGTATCTCATCAACGCGCTCAGTGCGGCGTGTGGTGTAGCGCTGTTTGGAGCCTTGCTCTTATTCGCAACACGTCCGAAGGCTGACTGAATTAAATTGAAAAAAATGTTCAAATGAAAAAACCCCGGCATGAGCTGGGGTTTTTCTTTTCCTCCGTTAGAAAGAAACAGGCTCCGGTATGCGCCGGAGCCTGGTGGTAGACTGTCGAATCGGACAAGTTGAAAGGCTTCAGCATCCAGTGCTGAACGCATCTACAAAGTCGAGGTAGTCAAAGAAGTCGATGACGGTATCGCCGTTGAAATCGGCGGCGGGCTGGCTAGCACTGAACGCGTCGACGAAGTCGAGGTAATCGAAGAAGTCAACGGTTCCGTCCTGGTTAAAGTCCGCGGAACAGGGGTTGGTGAAGTTCACGTGCAGGGTCAGGTCGCCGCCAGCGGAGTTGCCGTATCCGCCGACACGAATCATGTAGGGGATGCCCGCCGTGACGCCCACGTTCAGGAACGAGCGAAGGGTGTTTGCACACGGTCCATTTGGACCCGCATCGTCGTTGCACGCTATTTCGCCCAGTGCTCCGCCGGGGCAGGTGGCTCCGGGGTAGACCGCGAGCATGGTGTCAAACGAAGAGCCGCAGGTGTCGAGTGAAAGCGTGCCGCCGGTTGCGGGAGTAAATCGATACCAGACATCCTTGCTCATGTTCGGGCCACAGGCTCCGGTGGCGGGGCCATCGGTCGTGGCCGCACATGTCGTAGCGGTGTAGGTGCCGTTCGAGGCGACGGTCACGGGAGTGGAGCACGAGTTGTTGGATGGAGTCACGGGGAATTCATTGATACGAAGGGTGTAGCTGCCGCTGGCGCCGTTGTAGCCTGAGACGCGGATGAGGTACCGTGTTCCGGCGATGACGTTGACGGATGCCATCGAATCCTGGCCAAACGCGCCGCCCGCATCGTCGTTGCACGCGATTGTGTTCGTGTTGTTCAGGTCGGGGCAGTCTGAGTGGATGCTCAGCACGGTGTCATAGTCAGACCCGATGGTGTCGATGACGACGTTTTGTGAGCATGAGGGCGTGTACGCGTACCAGATATCCGGGCCCGGGGCGTAGGTTGCTTGACCGCAGGTTGACGCACCATCAACGGTGGCGAGGGTGGTGCAGCCCGTATAGGTGCCAGCATTCACGGCCTTGGCGCCATTGCAGGCATCGTTACCCGAGACAGTGGGAATGTCGAACGCGAAGATTGCGCCGGCGGTCTGGACTGGATCGGAGTGATACGAGTCGGCGATCGCGAGCGAACCGCCTGCAACCGCAAAGTCGTCGGCAAAGATGGTTGTGGCGTTCGTAGCGTTTTGTCCCGTGAAGGCGATTTCCTGCACCCAGTTGCCCGCTCCGATGCGCCGGTACTGATAGACGCGGTCGTTAAACGTGTTGGAGAGGAAGACCTTGCCGCCAGAGATCGCTACCTTGTTGGCGTGGTCGACCGTCTGTTCGGTGGTTTGCGCAAACAACGTTCCGTCGAGGTCCCATGCCAGTGTGGCAGTGTTCCATTTATAGACGTAGGCACACCCCGAGTTTTCGTCCGGGCCGGTCATGGGTGTTTGTGCCGCAGTTGAGCTGGTGCGCGGTGCTCCGACCACGATGTAGTTGCCGTCGGTGGCAACCGAGCTGCCATAGAAACCGCAGCATCTTGGTGGTGACCACCGGGCAGGGCCAGACTGCACCCACGATCCCGCCTGGTAGCGGAAGACTTTGATATATCCGGAGATTGAGGCCTGGTCGTAGTCGTCATCGCCAAGTGGCGCGCCAACGACAAGAACGTCGCCCGCGATGGCCACACTGCGCCCAAGCTCCTGCCAATGGCCGCCGTCGCCGGAATTGTCATCAATGATCGCGCCGGTGTGGGTCCATGTGCCACTGGCCTCACGTTTGAACAGATACGCACCTCCGGCTTCGACGATCGAACCGTTCGGACGCGCCGGAGCACCGGCGACAGCCCAGCCGCCGTTGGCAGTAGTGATTGCAACCGAGGAGCCCATTCCCGATCCAGCGGGCGCGAGCAGCGAGATCAAGCGACCGCGGGGGATCCAGCCGGTGCCGCTGCGTTCAAAGAAGTAGGCCGCCCCGGAGTTTGAGGCCGGAAGATCCACGCCACTGGCGCCGACGATGAGGTACGGATCGTCGAATGCGACATCGTGGCCAAAGTTGTCGAGCGGCACGAGATCGGCCGGTCGCAGCAATGCAGTTTCTGTCCAGGTGTTTCCATTCTTTACGTGCGAGGATACGGCACCGGTGCGACCAACCGTGGGCGTCCATCGCCAAGTAGAGCCGGTGACCAGCATGGTTCCCACCGGGGTTGTGTCCATTGAAAGCGATGAACCGAAGTAGTTGAAGCTGCTCTGGTCTGAGCCCCGGATGATGGTCGGTGCGGCCGGGCACTGGGCGTAGGAACTGCTAGCGGTGCCAGCAGCGGCGGCGACAAGTGCGAGTACGAAACGGTGTGTGCGAGTCTGAAGTGGCATGACGAGAATCCTTTGGTAAGAGGTGGTTGAGCCAGTCCATTGACTGGTCGAGCCTTCACCCCATTCACGCAAACTCGTCTCGCCAGCCTTGAAACACGTCAAATCATTCGAGTTTCGTGGTTTCTAGCCCTTCCGGGGGCGTTCAGGCGAACCTGTAGATCGCCGCAAGGAACGCAAAAGAGAGCCCGCCCGCCACCATGAACCAGATCGGCCCGCTTGATTTCTCAAAGCGCAGGAAGCCGCGTTCGGGCAGCGACGCATCAGTAAACGCTGCAACGGTGGCACCCGGCGGAAATGTCGCAAGCTCAGCCTCGGCCGCTTCAGCGCTCGCGTAGCCGCGCTGAATCACAGTTGGATAGAGCAGGTCGCTTTCGTATTTCACGCCGCGGAATGTATAGGAAAATCGGATCTCTGGCGTATGTGTTGTCGTGCTGTTATCACGAAGTGTGCGGTTGTCGGTGTCGCTGCTTTTAGAACTGACAACTCGCGCTGAGAGAACCACTGCCTCGACCGGTTCAGCGGTAGCAAGTATTCGTCGTTGAATGACAAACTCGCGGCCTCCAACGTAGAGAAGCATGATTCCCAGGCCGCCAAACATGAGGGAAAAGATGGCGAGCATGAAATAGTCGGTCACAGTGCGTTTCCTTTCCCGGCGGCGGAAAATGCGGCGTAGAAGCGAGGTTGATCCGGTAGGTGTCGACATGCGTGTTCTCGTTACCACTCTAATTTAATGAGCACGGTGACTAGAACGATGGCGTAGATGAAGGGGAAAATGCCGACGCCGCACGAAGCCCATCCGCGATGAGCAACGAGGAGCCATATCGAGCCTGCGAGCGCAAGAACCTGCACCACAGCGACGGACAGCATCATCCACTTGATCTGTCGAATCTGTGCTTCCGAGGAATTCGCGCCACCTGCCATGAGCATGACCAGCATGGTCAGCGAACTGAGGCCGCCGATGATCATGGAGAGGACCGCGAGGATAATCTGTGTAGTGTGTTGCATGGTTGAATCCGTCGGGAATTGTCGATGTATTGTGGTTATGCGTGGGGATCAAATCCCAGTTCATCGACCGTGCGACCACGATCCTGCTTGCTTCCTTCTTCGTAGTACTCAGCCTCTACCTCGGTGTGAGGTGTCGGATATGCCCGTTCACGCAGGGTGACAGCACGATCGAACAACTTTCGTATCCGAGGAAGGTCTTTGCTATCGGCTTGAGCGCCACCAAGACTCTTAATCGCGGAAATATACAGTTGTGCGGCGGCAAGTTGACCGTAGAGATCACGATCTACCGCAAGTATCGTCCGCTCGGCCTGTTCAAAATCACATGCAAGCGCCTGCGGCATCACAGTGTTCGCAACTTCGGTGAGCTTTCGCTTCAGGTTCTGGACATAGATTTGGCCTGCATCCGACATGACGTTCTCCGTGGGTGGGGGGTGTCTTCCAGTAACGCTGTACATGGACGTCATCCTTGAATATTCACGAGGAGACAGGTATCGAGGACGCAGCTCACTTTGTTGCTGGAAGTCCCTCGTGCCAGCGCTCAAGCGTCTTTTCGGCCTGCTTGCGCTCATCGCCCGGTGTCAGCAATCTCAGAGCAAGGCGCAAGTCAGTGAGTGCGGCTGTGGTTTCCGCGGGGTTTCCAAGAGATTCCGCGGCGGCTACGAGCGATTCAACATGTGCTGCAGGATCTGGATTCAATTGCGAAGTCTCGGTCATCCACGCGGGACGGAGTTCTATCTCTGCAATGCACACACGAATCGAGGCTGCCAGTGGACCTGCCCACGTTGCCTTGCGTTGTGAAGGGCTCGCCCAGCGAATCAGGTCGGCGCATCCCTGGCGGTACAGATGGCACGAATCAGTAATCGTCCGTTCCAGTTGTGCATCAAAATCCGGCACTTGCAAAGCTCGAGTAATAATCAACCCGCGACACTCATCATCGCGTTGTTCGGGGAGCCTTGCCACAAAGACCCACAGTGGGGCCTCGGCGCTCATCTCGGCAAACTCCTCGCGAATGAGATCTGCCATCGGCATCTTTCGCTTGCGTTCCCACTTGGCGTCACGTGCCTGTGTTTCCGCAATCGCGGCCTGATTGTTCGACGCTGCCTGTTTTGCCCACGCTTTCAGCCCGATCGCTCCCAGGCTGTATCCGATCAGTGCGCCAACTGCGAGCGCGAGCCCCGCGAACTTCAAAGCAGGAAACTGCGCGAGCCTGGCTGGCTCATTCCACGCACACACCAGGAGCATGGCCCCCAGCGCGAGCGGCACAAGCCCGCTGCACATCAGTCCCAGCACCGGCACTGCCCGCCCCCAGTCGTTTTGCATTTCCATCCACGCCAGCAGAGCGCCCATCGCCGCCAGGCACACGCCGAACGTAACTGCCGTTGCAATCAATGTGGGAACCATCGCCGCAGTGCTGATCCAGGCGAATCCGCCCCGTGCAGCACACAGCCATGTCGCCAGCATCATCGCAATCGTTGCGATACCGGTTGTAAAGATCGGCACGACCAGCCCCATTGCGCGGTCGCCGGTGGGGACTTTGTCCAGGAACAGGCCAGTAATGCCCAGGTTGATCAGCATTCCTATTGCACCGATCACTACCAATATCGATATGAAAACTGAAAGCACGATTGCTCCTGGGGTTCTTCCCTGCTCACTGCTGCTGCGAATGTCAACTGCGTAACGCATGGTTATCTCGCCAACTCTTCTGGGGTCGGTCGCACTTCATTCAGCGAAAGTGCATGCACCGGTGGCAGTCGCTCGAGCACATAGCTGCCAATTCCCTCATGCCGGCCCACGCCTGATTCGCCACATGCAAACCGCACCAGATCAAAATCACCTGCAAACATGATGGTGATCTGCAGCCGGTTTATGCGGCGATCGTTCGCCAGCATCTTCATCGATGTCAGAGCTGACTGTGTCACGGTCTCATCCATTGGAAAATCCTGAGCCATTTCCGCAGCGAGAATCGCATCTATTGCCCACCATACCGAATGCCGCAGAAACTCCCGCTCCTTCCCATGGGGGCCGCCGACGTCACGCAGCGCTCTGCCCTCATCGAGCAGTGATTTGATTCGACGCACGCCATACCCGTCCTTGGCGCAGCTTTCGATCGCATCGCATATTCGCATGATCAGTGTGTACTCGCCATCGCCAGCGGGCACAATTGCCATGACCCCTCGCCGCACCATCCGCATGGCAATCAATGCCTGACCGGTCAGCGGAAGGGTGTTGAATTGATCGAGTTCAAAAATCGCGGACATGTCGTTCTCCGTGGTTGGCATACCACTTTCACGCACGAACCTGCCTTCAACCTTGAATTTCGCAAAAATTGCGGCATCGGCCAAGTTTCAGCATGGCATGCTGCGTTACTGCCTTCACGTTGCTCTCCTTCGCGGACCTTCATACTCTGTCGAGAATTCCAATGGACCAGAACCAGCTCACCATCCTCCTCGACCAGTCTGCCAAGGGCGATCGCACCAGCACCGCCAAACTCATGGAAGTTGTCTATGACCAGCTGCGTGCCTTGGCAGGTTCGTATTCCGGCGGCAGGCAGGCGAGCCACACTCTGCACGCGACGGCTCTTGTCCACGAAGCGTTCATCAAACTTGTGGGGTCTGAATCGCAAAAATTCGAAGACCGCGGTCACTTCTTCGCGGTCGCGGCCACCGCCATGCGCCAGATTCTGGTGGATCATGCACGCCGCAAAAAAGCGACAAAACGTGGTGGTGGGGCATCGGCAGACCTGAACCTCGATTCTGTCCTGGTGTCGATGTCTGAAGGACGGGAAGATGAGCTGGACGCTGAGGCCCTGGACGAAGCTCTCACAGAGCTCGAGCAGAACAACCAACGCATGTATCGAGTGGTTGAGCTTCGGTTTTTTGGCGGACTGGAAGTGGATGATGTCGCCCAGCTACTCAATATTTCAAAATCCACCGCAGAGGCTGACTGGCGTGCAGCCCGAGCGTGGCTCAATATGAAGCTCAAGTCCAAGACTGTCTGAGCTGCTTTTGCCGTCGGCTATATAAGCCGGGCGACCGCCGCCGCAAACCATTTCGTGGCAGCAGCGCCGAACTTTACCGTTTTCCTGAACCCATCATCAACTTCGAAATCTGCTCAAGTGCCAGAGCCCAATCTCCACGCACCTCTTCCGTCCACGCTGTGCCACCCAATTCGCCCATCGTTTCCAGCAAATAGCGGCACACAATCGGGTAATGCTCCGGTTTCACGCCTTTGGTTGAATGGGTTGTTCCAAGCTCCGCCAGGCGTGTTCGCACCGCCGCTGGATGCTTCAGTCCATCGATCACCATCTCAAGGGACTTCACAAGCTTCACATTTTGTGCGGTCATGTCGTCCGGGAACATGCCTCTCAGATGCGGGTGGGCGGCGAAGAGCTTGGCATAAAACCGCTCTCCCAACTCCCCTGATCGTGGTTGCAATATCGCAAAACTCGCTTCCAGCCGCCCGATAAGGTCTCGATCGACCGGAAAGCCTGCGGGGGCAATAGCCCCATCTGCGAGCGGGTGCGTTCTAATGAAACCTTTGGGTCTTTGGTCTGCCATAAAAATCCATGCGTTGAAGTGTCTTTACATCCAGTATACTTCAATCACGTAGCTTGGTCCCCCCAAGCTTGAATTTACTCTTACAATTCCAAAGTTGATTGCATTTGCCACTTCATGCCTGACACCCAAGACAATTCGCAAGCCTTGACCGATGCCGCGAGACGCGAGCGTTTTAACCTTGTCCTGGAGGTCTTCTCAAAGGTCGTTGGACTGAACCCCGCAGAGCGAAAAATGCTCTTGTCGGAGCTTTGTGGCGAGGATGGTGACCTGCGGCATCAGGTTGTTCTGATGCTCGCTGCAGATGATGGCATGACCCAGGCAAGACTGCGAACCGGCAGCGGGTCGGGTATTGGCGCCATCGATGGTACTTTTACGACGCCGGACCAGCTCAAAGACCTGCCAAGAATCTCGGGCCAATATCGACTTGTACGCCAGCTCGGCGAAGGCGGCATGGGCGTTGTCTATCTGGCTGAGCAGTCCATGCCCCGGCGATTCGTTGCACTCAAGGCGATTCGCGCTGGACTGAGCAGTCGGCAGATTCTTGAGCGATTCAAGCGTGAGACCCACATCCTCGGGCGATTACAGGATCCGGGTATTGCGCAGATCTTTGAAGCTGGCATTCTTGATGATGATGAATCTGGCCGCGCATACATCGTGATGGAATTTGTCGATGGGCCGACTCTCACAAAGTATGCGGATGAAAAACAACTGAATCGCGATCAACGAATCGAGTTGATGATCAAGGTCTGTGCGGCAGTTCATCACGCTCACCTCAAACGTGTGATTCACCGCGACCTCAAGCCGGCCAATGTCTTGGTCAACTCTGAAGGCAATCCCAAGATTCTTGACTTCGGCATCGCCAGTCTGGAGTCTGATACCGAGCAACATCTGACTATTACGCGCGAAGGCCAGATTCTGGGTACTCCCGCGTACATGGCGCCAGAGCAGGTTCGCGGCGAAGAAATTGACAGTCGGGCTGATGTCTACGCCCTGGGCGCGATGCTTTTTGAACTGCTCACGAGTAAGCTGCCGCACGATCTCACGGGACTGAATCTCCCAAGCGCACTTGAAAAAGTCCGCACGCAGCCGCCGCGGCGTGCACTTGCGATTGAAGCGACACTGGACCCCAACCTGGATGCGATAGTGGCGATGGCGCTGTCGAGCGATCCATCACTTCGATACCAGAGCGCAGATGCCCTTGCAGAAGATTTGCGTAAGCACCAGAACGGCGAGCCGATTGCAGCTCGGCGCGAATCCGGAGCCGCAATGCTCCTGAGACTGCTGAAGCGTCATCGACTCATCACCGCGGCGGCCGTAGTGTCAATTGTCGTCCTGATTGCAAGTACCTTGATCTTTGGCGATCTTTCAAGGCGGAATGCCCTGCTTGCGAAAGAAGCTGAGATCGCGACCGGGAAAATTGCTGCGCAGGCTGGCGAATTGAAGAGAGCGTTGTATATCAGCCGCATCGGCAATGCGGAGGCGGCGCTGGCGGCAGGCGACACAGTGAAAGCCAAGGCGCGACTTCTGGAGTGCGATGAGGAGAACCGCGGCTGGGAGTGGAAGCATCTATACCGCGCTGTAGATCAGTCGATCTCAGAGATCGCGCTGCCAGCGGGAAACTCGGTTGTTGCGTTTGACGCGGCGGGTACGAGCGCGTTTGTCCATCGAACTGGTCTGCCTTGGGTCAGCGTGAATCTGGCATCAGGGGTAATTGGTCCTGAACTTGGTGTCGGGAGCGAAGTAGTTGAAGCGGTCGTATCTCCTGATGGGAAGTGGCTCGTGTGTCGTACACGCATTGGCGGCGTAGAGCTTGTGAGTCTGAGCTCCGCAGCACCGACTCGAAAGGTCGATTTTGGATTGATTGATGGCAAACCAGGGAATCAGAAAATATCGCGGGTTGCATGGCTCAATGAGGGTACTGAATTTCTGTGTCTGTCACCATATGGAATAGGGTTTGTCTTTCACGTGGAGCGTGAAGGTGTGGTACGGCAGATTGATTCCAGCCCTATTACAGCGTACGACGCAAAACGGCGTCCCAATCACGAAGAATGGATGGCAACGTTTGAAGATATGACGGTTCAACTGCGGAGTTCACGTGATGGCGCTGTAATCCTCGAAAAGAAGGGGCTGCCTGCCATTCCTGTTTCCATTGGGTTTTCGCCCGATGGCATGCGTGCCGCAATTGGCTGTTTCGATGGCACAGTTGTATTCTGGGATCTCAAGAGCAACGAGCTGCGCCAGATTCGTGGACACAAGAGTTCCATTCGCGTGATGGCCTTCTCTCCAGATGGCGAGCGAGCAGCATCCGGTGGGCGCGATCGGGTTGTGAAGATCTGGGATTTCAAGTCAGGCTCGCTGGTTTCGTCGCAAGCGGGCGAAGAAGTAAGAATCACGGCGATGCAGTGGAAAGATGCGAGCCGCATTGTTACTGCGGGAGAAGGCGGCCCAATCCGGGTGTTTCGCGCAGATGCCCAGCCTGTGATCCCCGTGTTTGACTGCAAGGGCGATACAACGATCGGCAGCGACACCTGGAAACAATGGTCAACAATCGCTATGCGCAGCGGCGAAATTATGTTCTTCGATCACCACGAGTGGTCAAAGGGCACGTCGATCCAGTGTCCATCACTGCTCCACACAAAGCTCACACCGACGGGCATGCTCATCGCATCTTCGTCAACTGGAACACTTCGGTTTTACGATGCTACTTCAGAAAAAAAACTGCTCGCGACCGACAGTTCAATTGAAGGCGAAGCGGCATATCTGATGGCCTCAAGCGATCGCAGTCACATCGCCGCATTGCAAGCGGATAAGGGCGCTGCGATCATCGATGTCGCAGCGATGAAGGTCGGGAAGTTTGTTTCAATTCCGGGTATTCAGGGTCTTGAGCTTCTCAACGATGGTAACTTGCTCGTGAGTCGAACGCACCCCGACAGACTCGAGTTGATCGAGCCGGAATCGGGAAAGACGGTGTGGCGTGTCGATGCTCCTGCGTTTATCGGTGCGTACGCGGCAAGTGAAAACCAGAAGCTGGTAGCCATCGCCGTGTCGCGCAAGACACTTGATCTTCATGAACTGGCAACCGGAAAGAAGCTCCGGACCATTGCCGCTTCAAATCTGGATCTGGGAAACCTGCAGTTCTTTGATCACGACACCCGACTTGCCGGCGGTGGCCAGGACCCCGTCGTGCGTGTCTGGTCACTTTCTGATGGTGTCGAAGTCGCAACGCTCACAGGCCATCGCTCGTATATCTCCGGACTTATGGCCTGCGATGACAGCGAATCGCTCATCACGATTGATGTGTCCGGAATGCTCCGCAAGTGGCGATCTGACCTTGCCAATGCCCCTAAAAAAGCCGCGGAAATAGGGCAAAAGGCCCCCTGAAACCCGAAATCCCGGTTTCCCAATAATGATGCGCCAAGGTCAGAACCCTGGCCGGAGATCGCACCTTGTCACACATCGTTTCAACAGCTTCTAGACGCTTCACTCCACCCTGATTCATCAGTGCCGCTGCCCTGTTCCGCGGCGGATTCCGAGCTGTTCACCCGTTACACTTCCAACCAAGTACTGATTCTCAACCGGAGGGTTTTCAAATGGCAATCTGGGATAGACTGAAAAAAGAACTGATCGACATCGTCGAGTTCGTCGATGACTCAAGCAATACGCTCGTTCACCGCTTCGAGCGGTTCCAAAATGAAATCAAGAACGGCGCAAAGCTCGTCGTTCGCGAAGGCCAGAACGCGGTCTTCGTGAAAGAAGGCCAGATCGCCGACGTCAAGGGTCCGGGCCTTTATACGCTCGACACCAACAACGTCCCGATCCTCGCCACGTTCCTCGGCTGGAAGTATGGCTTTGAATCGCCCTTTAAGTTCGAAGTCCACCTCCTCGCGACCCGCCCCTTCCACGATCACAACTGGGGTACGTCCAACCCCGTCATCTGCCGCGACAAGGAATTCGGCCCAGTTCGCCTCCGTGCATTTGGCTCATATGTCTTTAAGATCAAGGATGCCGCCAAATTCGTCAAAGAAGTGACCGGCACCGAAGGCACCTTCACAGTCGATGAAATCACGGCGCAGCTCCGCAACAACATCGTCGCGCGCCTGGGTGATGTCATGGGCGAGTCCGGTATTCCCGTGCTCGACATGTCTGGCAATTACGATGAACTCGGCAAGTTCCTCACGACCCGCCTTGCGCCCGAATTCGAAGCAATGGGCGTCGATCTCACACAGCTTTTGCTTGAGAACATTTCGCTCCCGCCCGAAGTCGAAGCTGCACTCGACACCCGCACCAAGATGGGTGTCATCGGCGACATGAACAACTACACCAAGTTCAAAGCTGGCGATGCGCTCGAAGCCGCGGCGAAAAACCCCGGTGGCGCAGGTCAATTCCTCGGTTTGGGAGTCGGCATGAACATGGCCGGCATGGTCGGTGGCAATCTCGCCGCCGCCAATGCGGCCGGAAATGTGCCGCCAGCGAT
>CAZAEQ010000060.1:0-18886 GCA_964484185.1 uncultured Phycisphaeraceae bacterium | reverse complement strand
CGACCCTGGTCAAGTCCTTCGACTCCTCAATCGCTACGTCAACCTCACACTTGCGGGCCACTTGGTGTATGTCACCGGCCTCTGTGTGCGAGTTGATTCTGCGGCACAATCACTCGAATTTGCCAGTGGCGGCCATCCACCCGCGTTTCTCTATGGTGCCAGCGGCGCAGTTGATGAGCTTCATTCCACCGCCATGATCCTGGGCGCAGTACCCGACACCGAATTCGATGCCGCAATGGAGACCCGCCGATTCATGCCTGGCGATCGTCTGATCGCCTACACCGATGGAGCATTTGAATGCCGCGATCGTCAAGGCAATCAACTCCGCATCGCCGGCATTCGCTCCCTGATCTCACGCGGCCCCGGCACCATTTCCGACTGGCCGGCAGCAATCATCAAGTGCGTAGAACAATTCCGCCACGGCCCACCGCCAGATGACACGCTTGTAGTTGAATTGAACTTCTCATCCGCCGCAACACAAGGCCCACGCCAGGAACCCAAAACCGAATTCTTCAAAGCAGCGCGATCTGGAATCTACCGCGCAATCAAAAACTAACGGCTTTCGATTCTTCTGAGCTCTCAAATCTCAAATATCGGTACTGGCTGTCCAGATTCCCAATCAGCCCAAATGGATTGAATGCGAGAGTCCAAACACGTGCACGTTCATTTTTCACGCCTACTGTCAGTCATGCCCACCACCGCGAACAGGCGAAGATTCATACAAACAGCCAAGTAATTTGCTGCACTTGTAGCTCAGCGATGAGAGCGGGAAACTCATAATTTCTAGGTCGTTGGTTCAAATCCAATCAAGTGCACTTCTGTTGCCGTAGCTCAATTGGAAGAGCACCGGAGTTCTAACCCGGGGGTTGTAGGTTCGAGTCCTACCGGCAACGCTTTCTCTATCAAGTCGTTGATTTCCTGAGGACACTTCGGATTCAGCGATACAGATAGTCGTGTCAACTCTCGGCTTCCAACTCCGAGATTTCAAATTTCAAATTGGCATTATCTGATGCTTAATCCTTCACACCCTTCACCCGCTCCTCATCCGTGTACTTATCCAACGCGCGAGTCAAATCCACCCCGTGAATATTCGCCAACGTCGCCAGCCAAGCCATGACATCCGCAAACTCCTCCACCAGATTCGCCTTCTGCGCATCAGTCGGGGACTTCCCCGGTCGGTTGTCATGCAGGGCAGTAGCCAACTCCCCAACCTCCTCAATCAACAAAACAAACGTCCCCGCCGGCCCGCGCGCATTATCCGTCGGAAAATACCGTCGCCGAATCAATTCCTGAAAGTCACGTACGGTAAGGTCCTGCTGTGTTGTATTGCTGGTCATGCTCGCATCGTATCGGGTTACTCAGCCCGAAGGGATGGATTTGAGCAGCCGACCGCTACCCGCGGAGGGTTCTCAAGTTGCCCGGTACCCCAGCGGTATGCGCGTGCGTCAATTTAAGCGCACTAACATCAATTCACTGTGAAAAAGCGATCCCGAATGCGCAACGCAATCAAATGGACGGGAACACTCGCGTGCGTGCTTTTGCTTGGCACCTGGCTCGTGAGTTGTTGGTCCGCAATGGGATATATTCATTCTGGGCGCAGCTTCGCCGTTCTTAGCGGATACTGTTTTGCGGGGCTTTCTACCACCGGCGGATCGAACGAGGGCTGGTATTTCGACCTGTTCTCCCCCGAATATTTAAGTGTGCTGACCATTCAAGACCGCGTATTGGGCGAATGGAAATACGAAAGTACTCCGACCTCATTTGCGATCTCGGTCCCCCTCTGGGTCCCTTTTCTGATCATGGTACTTCCCACTACTTACGCATGGTTCGTTGATGTACTCGCCACTCGCCGCATTCGTACGGAACACTGTCCCAGGTGCAGCTATGACCTCCGCGGGCTATATCCCGGTACGACATGCCCGGAATGTAATTCAACGAAACAGGCATAGCGGGCACGCCCGTTTGCCCACGCGCCGCACGCCTCCGCACCAAATTTCCGCATGCACGCTCATTTCCCGCGCTGGTACCCCGCACGTGAGTGCGGCGGAAACCACTTCAATCCTCACCAACCGCTGCAAAACTAACCATCCGACGTCGCCCCACCTCGGCATCCATTCTTGATTCTTCAGCACCAACGGTGCGCCCTAGTCACAGCCCAGGGCGAAGTCCGCGCAGCCCTGGGTAAGCATCGCCTGCATCCAGAGCACTGAAAGTGCGCTCTAAAAACCTCCCCTTGCCAACTCAGATGAACCTCTTCGCCCCTCTCGCGACTCTGGTTCAATCGGGGATGCATCGCGAGAGTTGACCGCATTGCTCGGCGACACCCTTTGCAGAGCGGTGTACGCGCCAAACATTCAGGAGCCATCAAAAAAAACTGCTATGAGACTCGCCAGCACTACTCCACAGAACGTTGTAACAACACTAAGTATTATGCTCGCGAATTCGCGCCTCGGCCATTTGCGCGGAAGCAGATAAGTCATTACGATCTCGCATAATACATACGCGATAAACAAACTAATCGATCCGAAAATAACCCAGCTACTGAATTGCTTTCCAAGCAATCGAAAGCTCAATGCAATAGCGATGAGCCACGGAATATGGGATAACGCCAACAACCACCTTGAGATTTGCTGTCGCGGCAGAAGTTTCTGGCGTGCAGCTTCGGGCGTCAGCCCGCACACCGGGCAAACCTCTGATTCGTGCCCGTAATCACACCACTCACAGTGAAGCATCGCCTGTCACTTTATCTGATACCGGCACCTGGTGTGCTCTGCCCCATTTCCCCTACCGGACACCCCGCGCCCTATTTTTGTCCGATACAGATTTTTACCGCAATTCACCTTGACCTTCACCGTACAACTTAATAAGCTGCTCCCATGAAAACCAAGCCCAACAACCTGCCAACTTCACCTCGAACTGCACCCCGCTTTTTCACGCCAATATCCCAAGGGTGCCACGCTCGATGGCATTCTTCAAACCCGTGGCCCCCTTCAACCCTCGTTTTTGACTCAAAAACAAAAGATGATCAGGTGATCATCAAAACAAATGATCACCTTTGAAATGAAATGATCACCTTTCGTTTCTGACCCAAAATCAAGCCCTCCCCATTTCCGGCCTCCCAAATCTCAAATTCCAAATTCTCCCCTTTCTCACCCCCTCCGCCCCCTTTTCTGCCCCAATTTGCCAACCGCCCCCCCAACTGCATATCATCTCGACCCCATATTGCCGCACTGGCTCTGGGAACCGATTTCGCCTCAGGATACCTCATGCCGACGATCAACCAGCTCATCCGCAAACCCCGCAAAGCCCTCGCCAAATACAACAAGGTCAAGGACCTCGTTGCCTGCCCGCAAAAGCGTGGCGTGTGCACGGTCGTTAAGACCATGACTCCTAAGAAGCCGAACTCCGCGCTCCGCAAGATCGCTCGCGTTCGTCTCTCGAACGGCAAAGAAATCTCCGCCTACATCGGTGGCGAAGGCCACAACCTTCAGGAACACTCAATCGTCCTCGTCCGCGGCGGCCGCGTCCGCGATCTTCCCGGCGTGCGCTACCACATCGTTCGCGGCACACTCGACTGCCTCGGCGTCGAAAACCGCAAACAGGGCCGTTCCAAGTACGGCGCGAAGAAGTCAAAGGCTAAGTAAATCTCTTACGCGAGCCAGAACGTCTGGCTCGCTTGTTTTTCCGTCTTGCATGCTTTTGTTTTACAAAAACGGCAAGTAATCGAGGTTGCCCGACTAATTTCTAGTTCGGCGCCTCGGTGAACCAGACAGTGCAAACAGCATTGTCGTTGAGCCAAAGGAATCCATCATGGGCCGCCGCACCGCTTCAGAAACTCAGCTTCGTCCTGACCCCCGCCATAACGACCTCGTCGTCTCCCGCTTCATCAATTGCGTGATGAAGTGCGGCAAGAAGGGTCCCGCAACCCGCGTCGTCTACGACTGCCTCGATCTCATCCAAGATCGCTTGAGCAAAGAAACCAGCCCCGATGCCCCCAAGGAATCGATCGAAGTCTTCCATCGCGCAATCGCCAACGTTAAGCCCTTCGTCGAAGTTCGCTCCAAGCGCGTTGGTGGTGCAAACTACCAGGTCCCGATGCAGGTGACCAACAAGCGTCAGCAGTCGCTGGCCTTCCGCTGGATTCTCGAAGCCACCCGCGGCGAGCGTGGCCGCCCTATGGCAATGCGAATGGCCGATGAGCTTTACGCAGCAGCTCAGGGCGAAGGTAAGGCAATGCAGACCCGCGACCAGACCCACCGCATGGCCGAAGCCAACCGCGCGTTCGCTCACTTCGCGAACTAATCCAATTTCTCAACTGATTCTTCAGAGGCCCTGGCAAATCGCCGGGGCCTCTTGCTTTTTCCTTCTCTTTTATCCCGGAGGGATGGGAGATAGTTGCCAGGGGTTGACCACGCTTTGGTGGTCTTCCCCTGGAAAGCATCCCTCTCATCAATGGCACCCCAGCGGGGTGCACGAATCGCTCGCTCGCTGTTCTTCGCCATGAACTACAAACAATTCCGGTGCGACACAGTTCATCCGCGTAAACTTGCAAAATGCTCGGAGTCATCGAAACCCCGCCTCATCTCGCATCGCTTCAAGTGGCTCTTGGCGAAGGCATATCCAAAGTCCGCACATGCTTTGATGCTCACCTTCGCTCGGGCGAAGTTCCAGTCGATGAACTCTGCCGCCATGTCGAGCGATATCGCGGCAAAATGCTCCGCCCAATTCTGGTGCTCACCTGCGGTCTGGCCTCTCGCACCGATCAAACTCGGTCCGACCTCAGCGCGGTATTCGCCCAGGGCCACATCGTCAGCGCAGCCGTCTGCGAAATGGTCCACATGGCAACCCTCGTCCACGATGATGTACTCGATGAGGCGGCAGTCCGCCGCGGCGTCCGCACAATCAACTCACTCCGCGGCAACGAAGCAGCAGTCATGCTCGGCGACTTGCTGATCGCATCTGCCTACGACCTCTGCAACACGCTGAACTCTCTCGAAACTTCCAGATTAGTAAGCCGCACCGCAACGACAGTGTGTAAAGGCGAACTCCTGCAACTGCACTCCCGCGCAGCATGGGACCTTTCTGAAGCTTCGTATTACAAGATCGTCAGCGGCAAGACCGGCGCATTGATCGCCTGTGCCTGCGAACTCGGAGCCCTGCACTCGGGCGCTTCGCCAGCCATTCAGTCCGCACTCTCAACCTACGGTGACAAACTCGGTATCGCATTCCAGATTCAAGATGATTTGCTCGACCTCATCGGCGACGAAAAGACGGTCGGAAAATCAGTCCGCAAAGACCTGGAAAAATCAAAGCTCACGCTCCCATTGATTCACCATCTGCGAACTGCTTCAGCCGATCAGCGTGCAGCCACAATTGCAATTCTCGAAGGCATCGACCACAATGCCGATGCCGCAAGTGCAAACTACGCCGCGTTAATTCAGCAACTGTCTAATACGAAATCAGTAGATTTCGCATCCAAAATCGCAACCGATCTGGTGAATGAAGCCAAGTCCGCAATTGCAATCTTGCCACCAGGTCCAGCAACCGATGTGCTGCACCTTATGGCCGATGCCGTTATCAATCGCGAATTTTAATCAGGAAGTGGTGCGATCAAAGATCTTGTAATTCTCGCGCTCACCACGCCCGCGCACCGGATAGTCCTTGCGGAGCGGGTGCCCGGGGAACTCTTCCCAGGTAAGAATGCGGCGAAGATCCGGGTGATTGCGGAAGCGAATCCCGAACATGTCAAACACTTCGCGCTCTGGCCACTCAGCGCCAGCCCAGAGGTCTGTGACACTATCGAGCATCAGCGACGGATCAGCGACGATTCCATCAGTCGGAATTGAGGGATCAAGGAACGTCTTGACACAGATCCGACCAGTCTTCGCAAAGCAGTTCAGGATATAGACCACGGCAAAGCGGCCGATGGTGGGGGTGGGATAGCCCTGGTAGTCAATTCCTGCGATATCAGACAGGAAATTGAAGTCACAGCGTGGATCGGTCTTCAGGAACGCGAGCACCGCATGCAGGTCCGCTGGTTCGACGATGAGCGTCGACTCGCCGCGGAACTCGGTGCCGCGGAACTTTTTGCCCGGGAACTGGTCTTTTACGATCTTGAATACTGGGTGGTCAAGCTGGGTCATTGGTGGCCAAGTTTAGCCCTGCAATGCGGCTCGCACCGGCGTATTGATCTAGGCGTTTTGAACGGTTGCAACCCAAAAATGCGAGGAATTCTCAGGTATCAGCCGTTCCAGTGCTCCCGCAGGAATCTCGCCATCTGCCGATGCACACCGCGACGCAACCCCATCATTCCAACGAAAGTTGGAAACGACCAGTCCAGCGAGTCGCTCATGTACCAACAGCGAAGACTTCACACGCTCAAGGTGCACATGAGCGGTTTCAAGCATGCTTGAGGTCAAAAGTGCAGCGGGCTCAACTACCAGCCCAATTGCGGGACGCGCGCGGAGAAATGAGAGCGTGGAGGGAATGTCACTTGGAAATCCGGTGGCGTGAGGGCAGATCGCTGGTGCCAGGTTGCGACTTTGCGCAACTGCAATCGCAGCATCCAGAAGCTCCGTCGCCCGGGCAACTTCTTTAGGCATCCAAAGCAAATCCGCGGCATCTGTTCCAAGCGTCAATACGACCTGAGTCGTGGACTTGCCGATCTGCGCAAAGCACGACTCGATCGCTGTCGGATCGTTCAGCTCAAGCTCTACAAACGCAATCTGCGGGGTTGCCTGCAAAAACCGCTCCCAAACGGGAACGGAAAAGGTGTTCATGCCCGATCGTAGCGTTGGGCACACCATTTGCGGGTGGGCCCACCAGAGTTACATCTTCATGCAACTCGGACTGAATTGGCGAAAGAGAGAGCATCGATGAATCACATCCAAGCTACGGAAATGCTGTTGTTCGCACCCGAGCCGCCGCCGGAAATGGTGGAAGAGCTTACCCCGACCCAACTTCTGGATGAGCCCGAGCCCGAAGGGGTATTGGCAGGAACCGAAGACCTGACACACGGCCAGGTGGTCGAGCGCATTATGCGACTCAACACTTCGGCAACTCTCGAGTTTCTTGCGCCCTTTACGACGCCGAAATTGCGCGACTACATGGACCACCTGGTCTCCTCCCGCACTCCACGCGGCAGCGGATCGGTCTGGTCCCGCCGCGCAGATTCACCCGCGATTCTTTCTTCAGAATCTGGCCTTTAGTGGAACTTTGACCCGATTTAAGGGTTCTCAACCAAATTCCAAACTGCCGGGGGCGCGTGGTGGCGTCCCCGGTTTGCGTTTCTGGTTTCCAGGGTGCCAGTTATTTGTCGTTATCACTGATTTTCAGTGCATTCTCGGTCGATGGATAACTCTGCCGGTCACCTTCAAGCACCCGTCGGATTCCGTCCGATAAAAGGTAGCCAAGGCGGCGTCCTGTTGGATCAAAACCCGCCTTGTCAGGTGGGCGAAAGTCGAGCGGGAATCATGACTTACGGAGATTGCACATGAAATGCCCACAGAGCCCACAGACTTTCGCCGCGGTCGGATCGCTGATTATTCTCGCGGGTCTTGCCGCATGTTCATCTGGCGGCACCTGGACATCTTCTGCAGTCGCTCCGGCCCCAAAGGTGCAGCCAGCTCCGTCAGCATTGACACAGTCTTCAACTCCGCCAGCGGCGACACAGGTCGTTGATGCGCAAACCTCTGTAGCGTCGCCGATCGCTTCGCCCATCAACATGACGAATTCCAACGCTGGCCTTGAATCGCCCGCGGCCATTGAAAACGTCTCTCGCATTACATTTGCGACCGAAGGCGCGGATTTCGATCCGGCAGTTTCGCAAGATGGCAGCACGCTGGTATTTGCATCAACTCAGCACCGCACCAAGTCTGACATTTACTTCAAGCAGGTTTCAAGCCGAGTCGTGACGCGCTTGACCAACGATCCTGGCGACGATGTGCAGCCTGCGATCAGCCCCGATGGTACCCGCATTGCCTTTGCCTCAAATCGCAACGGCAATTGGGACATATTCGTCATGCCCGCCAAGGGCGGCCAGGCGGTGCAGTGGACTGATGAGGCCGCAGATGATCTTCATCCATCGTGGTCGCCCGATGGCAAGCAAATTGTGTTCTCACGCTTTGGACAGGTTTCTGGCCGCTGGGAACTTTGGACCTCGGGAACTGGCGTTAAGAACACCGCCCCAGCATTCATTGGCTATGGCATGTTCCCTGAGTGGTGCCCGCTCGCGGGCGCTGGCGAAGGCGGCAGTGATCGAATTCTCTTTCAAATGGGCCGCGAGCGCGGCTCACGAACTTTTGGCGTCTGGACGCTTGACTACAAAGATGGCCAAACTACGAATTTGACAGAGATCGCATCAAGCAGCGACACCGCATTGATCAATCCGACGTGGAGCCCGGATGGGCGATTTATCGTCTATACCGAAGTGCCCGCTCAGAGCTCTTCAAGCATCAGCGCCGCCAAAGCTGCCCGGCCTCAAAGCGCTGACCTGTTTCTCGCCGCGACCGATGGCTCTTCCCGCATTCGGCTTACCTCCGGCCCCGCCATCTCGATGTTCCCGCGCTGGTCAGGCAAGCACTCACTGTTCTTTGTGAGTGACCGCGGCGGCCGCGACAACATCTGGTCAATGGACCTTGGTAATGCCCTGATGGCAATGGGGGAAAACTCCTCGCCTTATTCGCTAAATGCTGGCGCGACGATTTCGAAAGTAGAGCCTGCCACGTCGCCAAATGCAGAAATCACAATTCACGAATCAAAGGTGGCAGGCGCGGACGAATCTATTGACTCACCAGTGGAACCATCAGAAGAACATCCCAAGTAATAGACCGTATTGAATCAAAGCTTTACTTGTGCAGGAAGCGCAAGAGAAAAATCGCAGGAGGCGAGAATGCAGAAGATGACACGTTCAGATACTCAATACTCGTTCGGCCGCATTGCAGCAGCGAGCGCCATTGTCGCGATGCTGGGTGCGTGCATGTGTACTTCAGGCTGCGCTGCGCCAAATACCGATCGATTGAGTCCACCACAAGTCACGGTTGCGCCCTATGACTCAACCGCCGGAGAAGTTCTCTGGGCGATCGCGCCACTTCGCAACGAAACTGGCTCCTCGCTCTTTGAATCTGAGGATGTCACAGACCAGGTTGTGGCAGCCTGTGCTGAAGTTCGTGGCGTGCGTGTGCTGCCACTCAATCGCACGCTCGAAGCGATGCGAGCACTCAAATTAGATGTCATTTCGTCGCCAGCGGATGCGAAAAAGGTCGCAATGCGTATGGGTGCCGATGCGATAATAGTCGGAACCATTACAGCCTGGGACCCGTATACCCCAACGATGGGACTCTCATTAGCCCTATTTCCCAGGCCTGGTTCGGCAATCGATGAACGTCAGACAAACGTCGATCCTCGAATCCTGGCGATGCAGACGACTGAAAAAACACCGGGAAATTCAAGCAACTTTGGTGTCATGCCCGCGGCAACCGCCGCGGAACACCTCGATGGCAAAAACCATCAGGTTTTGATGGATGTCAAGAATTACGCCGCTGGCCGGAGTGACCCTCAGGCCGCCCTGGCGTGGAAGCGTTACGTAGCAAGTATGCCGCTTTTCACTGAATTTGCGGCACACTACGCCGTTGGCCGGCTCGTCGAAAACGAATGGCTGCGGGTTGGTCGTGTACAAGTTCTCGGGTCGGACAAAGTCGGGGCCTCGGAACTCCGATAAAGATGGACGGGCCAAATGGACTTGGCCTGAGTTTGTGTTCGAGGAGCAGGTTGGTTCGGCGGAGTCCGTGCCGGGATGACAGGAAGTCAGCGATTGTTCACGCATTGGCGTGAATGCAGAAACTAGGAAGTCGATTCGGCATCAGGAGTCAACATATGTCAGTTCTCCCCATCACAGAAGCATTTCAGGCCTACCTCTCAGATGAGCGGCACTTCAGCCCATATACCGCCCGTTGCTACGGGGCAGACCTCCGTCAATACATCGATTGGCTTGCCGAAGAAGTCGGCATTGAACTCAATCACGATGCCGAGAAGGCAGCGTTTGACCGCCGCCGTACCGCCGCCGATGCAGGTACTACAAAGGTTGTCGATTCCAGCAAGCACACCAGTGTGACTCAGGTCATCTGCGCTGTGTCAGCTGATCAGATCCGCGGCTTCCTCGCATTCCTCAATGAACAGTCTTATTCCGCGGCCACAATGGCACGCAAAATTGCAACGCTTCGCAGCTTCTACAAGTGGGCCGATCGTCGCAATTATGCTGACACTAACCCAATGACCGTCATCCGCACTCCGCGGCAGGCGAAGCGCCTTCCCAAGGCGATCCCGATTGAACAAGTTGAACGCCTCCTCGCCGCACCTGGCGATGCAGATGTGCTCGGCTGTCGCGACCGCGCCATGCTCGAGACGCTTTACTCAACAGGTATCCGCGTGAGCGAGCTTGTTGGCTTGGGCATGCAGGATGTTGACATCGAAGGCTCGGCTCTCAATGTCCGCGGCAAGGGCAAGAAAGAACGCGTTGTTCCCCTGGGCTCGCATGCGATGGCGGCGATCCGTCGCTACGTCGAAATGGCCAACACCGATCCGGCATTCGCGTCGATCGTCAAGAGTGGTCGCGAGAATTTGCCGCTGTTCTTGAATAAACACGGCGGTCGCATTTCATCGCGCTCGGTCCGCCGCAAGCTTGATAAGTATCTCAAGGCAGTCGGCCTTGATCCCACGATCAGCCCCCACACACTTCGCCACAGCTTTGCAACCCACCTGCTCGACAACGGAGCTGATCTCCGCAGCGTGCAGGAGTTGCTGGGCCACCAGTCACTTTCGACCACACAGGTCTACACACACCTGACCTCACAGCGCGTGCAGGAAGCCTACAACAAAGCCCACCCTCGGGCGCAGGCGAGCTGAAGCAGGGTTAAGCTCAAACCTGGTCGGACAAAACTCTACTTTCAAAAAGGCCGCAGGCTCCCGTGATGGGAATCTGCGGCTTTGCGTTTTAGATCCTGCTTCTAGATTGTTCTTGAATTCAGAATCAAATTCAGTAAGATGGCTTCACGACACTCATTGGAAATACCTTGGAGTCCTGGAGCCAACATGAAACGATTGATTTGTCTTGCCTGTGCCGCATCTGCGATTGTGACTTCTGCCACCCATGCTCAGGTGCTGGTCAATCGCAGGTCAACGCTGAGCTACAACTATGTTTTCAGCGGCGGGACGGACGTACGCAGCGGTGAGGACTCCCGCACGCTGACGGAACTCATGCCCAACGGCGATGACAACATGGACTATGCAGGCCAAGTTGACGGAACGTTGCCCAGTGGCGAACCTTACTCCGCGGGCGGAAATCTGCACGCGCATTATCACTTTGATGTCGCGGGCTTTCCAAACGACATAGACATGATTCACCTTGATGCGCTCGTGCACGCGCACAGCATGCAATCGGGCGCGGGCTCGTCAGCAATTCACGTATCAAACCCGGGCAATGAAGTGGAGCTTGAGTTCCGGGTTTTCAGTACCATTGAATTTCATCTCGATGGCTCTATGGATTCGCCGTTTCCCGTCACCCAGAGCTATGTGATGCTCCAGAAACGCAATGGTGAAACATGGGACACCCTGGCATCTTCGCTCGACAGCCCCGAAGGCAGAGGGCCATTTAATTCGCACGGGACTCTCACTCCCGGCACCTATCGGATGTGGAGCCGGCTCTCGGCAGATGTCGAAGGCGAAGGGCCTCCAACTGATATTCACTGTATGTACAACCTTAACCTCCCGGGCTTTGGCGGCTGCCGCGCCGATTTTAACGGCGACAGCATCGTCGATTTCTTTGACTATCTCGACTTTGTCGACGCCTTCGCAGCCAACGCTCCCAGCTCAGATTTCAATCAGGACTCCATCATCGACTTCTTCGACTATCTCGATTTCGTCGACGCGTTCGCCGCGGGCTGTGGATAAAACGGCCACAGGCCTCCGGTATTCCCGAAGGCCTGTGCTTGGTTCAGAAAGCGTGTAAGCCGAGTTCTGTCCGGAGTCTGCTTTCGCATTCTCCTGGGCGACCATTTCTCTTCACCTGATGTCGCCATCAGGCTCTTTGCAGTCTACCCGCCACCATTCCGCCCGGATCAGGCGTCAGGTCGCTTCCTTTCGGTCGCGCCCTGCGATGGCCAATGTGACCTTGCACGCGGCGGGGTTTACCATGCCAGGCGTGTTACCACGCAAGCGGTGCGCTCTTACCGCACCTTTTCACCCTTACCTGATCCGAGGCTTTCGCCCCGGCCATCGGCGGTATGTTCTCTGTGGCACTTTCCCTCATCGTGAACCGGTTGCGATGGGCGGGCGTTACCCGCCGCCGCACCCTGTCGTGCTCGGACTTTCCTCACATACCAGCCGAAGCCGGTAGCGCGGCCGCCTCGCTTTCCGCAAGGATTGTATCACTGAGTCGCCGGTTGCGGGATTGTCGCATTCCAGTAGCTCTCCTGTGGTTCTGATACACTGCCAGCGTCGATGAGACCAGTCACACGCATTTTCTTCTGGCTCAACCCAGGGCAAGAGCCCTTTGCGCGGGCGATAGCGGCGGCCGCAGGGGCGGAAATTGTCGCCGCGGGGTCGCCGGATCGGGGCAAGTCTGGCGCAGTCGCCGCCGAACTTGGTGTGCTTGCGGCCGATGATCTTCGGACTGCCCTCATCTCTGCTGATTGTCACGCGGTCGTCCTTCTTGCTCCAGGTGAATTCGGGTCTGACAGCGGTGGGGCGGATGTTCGAGCCTTGCTCCAGGCTCGCGCCCGGGGCGTGCGAGTCGCGTGTCTTGAAGCTGCGCCTTCAAGCGCGATCGACCTGCTTTCGTGCGGCTGGGATTCACTCGATGAGCCGCTTGAACCAGATGACTTGATCGTCCCCATCAGTCTCGCCTGGAAACCGCCGCCGCAGTTGACTGATTTGCTCAAGGAATTTGGAACCGCGCGTGCGCTGCAACTGTCAACTGGCGGACCGGCACAGCGCGGCACACTGATCTCGCGACTGCTCTTCGCATTCGCTCTGGTTTCAGAATTCATCGCCGAAGTTGAATCGGTCGATGCATCATTTATTGACTCAGTAGGCAACCCATCGCTGCATCTGTTGCCGCAGGAAAAACTCACGGAGCTTCACGGCTCATTCAATTGCCTACTGCGATTCAGCGGCAGCCGTTCCGCGACGTTGCTTGTCAGTGATCAGCAGCAGGCCTCTTCGTTCGACCTCACCATGATCGGCACGCAGGGATCCCTGCGACTCTCCTGCACGCAGGATGCTATCGATTGCACTTGGATTCACACTGACAATTCTCGCGAACAGACTCATATCAAGGTCGAAGCTATTCCATTTGAACTGTCGTTGGTGCTCGAAGCGCTTGATCCGAAGATCGAGACGACCGTCTCAATGGAATCGATGCTTACCTTTGCACAAACAGCACTTCTCAGCGCACGTACTGGTGAGGCCGAATCCACTTCGACTATTTCTCGAATCTTGGAATCCGCCCGAGGCGGTTGATTTCTTCCGCTCAATCTTGAATGTCGCGTTTGAGAAGTTCAGGACTCGAAATGACCTGCAACTCAAATGCGAGAAAGTCGGAAGTCTGATCGTGCACACCCAAAGCAAGCACTGATTCATTATTGGATAGTTTTGCGACAACAGCTGACTTGCTGGGTGCTGACAATAAGAAGCTCATTCGCCTATTCTGAATGTCAAGCAAGCGCACTTCGTTCTGACATGTCACTACTACGAAGTTGGGGTCGCACGCATTGGCGCAGATAATGAACAGATCGGTATCGTGTTGTTCTCCCGCAGGATAACTGATTGTAAAAAGCGGTTCATTTGATGGCTCCGATAGCACCTTGTTCCACTCAAATATCTGCAGTCCGCCGGGACAACTGACAATCAGATACGATCCATCTGAATTGAAATGTGGTCGCATTCCCAACTGGCTGCGGAATGCACTGCTTCCATCCAACCTGGGGATTGTCAAGGGTGTCCATTTGGGAAGGAGAGAAGGTTGCGTAACTTCCAGCCTCATGCCCCCTCGTATCATCCACTTGCCTGATGGGTGTGTACATCGAACGGCGTTTGCAAACAACCCGGTCCTTCGGATCTCGCCTGTCGCTATGTCGACTGCCGCGTCTTCGCCACGCTTGTCCGCAGTTTGAAAGCTCAATGCAAGCGTGGTTGGACTGTCGAATCTGATCGATTGACATTCGCCGTCGCCAAGAGCAACTGAAGCGACTTGCCGAAAGTGATCATCTACCAACTCGAAGATCTGAACCTGACCATGTCGCAGGAGCGCAACCAAGTTTCCAAGCGTTGCCATACCCACAAATAGTTCTTCGGCTGTTTGCCCAAACTCAATCGCAGTTACTGAAGTCCAGGGTGGAAGCAGTAACTCAAAACTGTGTACATTGGAAATAAGTCCGTAGCGAACAATTAGAAACCCCCGACCGAGCGCATGGAAGCTGACGGCTTCCCCGGTGGACTGTGAGCGAAAGAGCACCGTGGCCATTCGTCAGTCTCCTGGCCCAAATCCATCAGCTCGGCTTGCAATAACTCTTAAACAACTCGTAAATCTCCGCCGCACTATTCGCCGCGTACACCTGCGAACGGAAATCATTCTGCGAGATCAGCTTTGACACTCCCGCCAGCGCCTGGATGTGATCACTCATCTTGTCTGGCGGGCTCGCCAGCAGCACGATCAACTGCACCGGCTGGCCATCAATAGCTTCAAAGTCCATCGGCTTGGCGGGTTTGCCAATCGCCATTGCCAGAGTTTTCATCGCCGGCGACTTGCCGTGCGGGATCGCAAGTCCATGCCCGATGCCCGTTGTCCTGGTCTGCTCCCGCGTCCAAACCGCATCTTTCAATCCTGCCGGATCGCTGATCTTCCCCGCCGCGGCCAACACATCCACCAACTCATCAATCACGCCCTTTTTACCAGTGGCGGTCAGCGGTGCACGAACACATTCAGGGGGCAAGATGTCCAGGAGATTCATCGAGTTCGATCCTTCGGTCCATTACGCCGCTGGCGGCGGATAAAATCGGTGTCAGGTCTTCACATCAGGCGGCGGGAGTGTACCCCGCCAGCATCGTCCGCGGCGGAATTCGACAGTGATCGGGTCCCATCACGACCACCGCAAGACCGCCGAAAATGCCCCATCGCGATACGAACGTGCCTCTTCACCGGGCAATCCCGCCGGTAAAACCTGCCGCAGACGCTCAATTTTGAATTCGTGCCACTTCGCCGCCCACTCCACAATCGCGTGATTTTCCTCGCGTTCGATCGAGCATGTCGAATACAGAATCGCTCCAGATGGCGAGAGCAGCGGCAGAGAATCGGCAACGATCTGCTTCTGAATACCAACAAGCCGATCGAGCTGCTCCTGCGATGCTCGCATGGCGGCCTCTGCCCGTCGGGCCAACACGCCAGAGTTTGTGCAGGGAACATCAAGCAGGACAAGGTCGACCTTGCCGGCGAACTCAATAAGCTTCTTGGACTCGACGATCCGCACGCCCGGGTCAGTGCCAAATATCTCACGCAGCTGCCGCATGCGATTTGGATCTGTATCGCTCACGATCAGCATCGCATCGGGGAACATCGCCCGCAATTGGCGCGATTTGGTTCCTTGACCCGCACACACATCGGCGATGACATCAGGCCGGAAATCGCGGATTGATTCAATGGCATCCGTGGATGAGACATCCTGCACCCAGATATCGCGCCGTGCGGCCAGCAGTTTCGCCAGGTCTCGATGTTGTCCCTCGTAAAAGAACAGGCCTTCGCGGTTTGGAACCGGTGTCAAATCGAGCAGGGTCTCCTGCGAAAGCGGGCTTCTCGCGTATTTCGCGTTCAGAGTGGTGGGGGGCGATGCAAGTGTGTGATGAGCAATGGCGATGGCCGCAGCTTTGCCGCCATGAAACTCCGCGAGTCGTTTGACAAACCACGGAGTTAAACCGACCGCTGCAGCGACACGTTCGGGCCCGGTTTCGGGAAGCACTGAACGCGAGAGGACAAGAGCCTCGCCTGTGGCGAGCGGGATTTCATCGTCGAGCGCCTTCCAAGTATCGCGCTTGAGCGTGTGGCCGGTCTCATCCATCCGCCGCAGTAATGCGACTTTTCGAAGCACTGCGTTGGTGAGTGCCCCTGCCCCGGGCCTAATCCACTGCTTGGCGAGTTCCACCGATTCATCAACCGCCGAGTGCGTCGGGACCTTATCGAGGAAGTACAACTGCACGGTCCCAAGCATGAGCACCGCACGCAGCTTGGGCTCCATGATCTCAAGCGGCTTGTCGAGGCAAAGCTGGATCAGCCCGCCAATCGTCAACCACCGCCGCACCGCGATGTCATACATCGCATGTGCAAACGATGCATCGCGATCGTCCAAAGTGTCCACCTTCAGCGGCGACAAATCCAGGTGCGGGAACCGCCGGATCTGCTCGGCCAGCCGCTGAGCGACAATTGAGCGAGCATCTTTGGAGGGAGTTGCAAAGTCGGTATTTGGTGCAGAAGATTCAATCAATCCTGCGAGGATAGCGCGGGATATCACTCATGACGCAATTGCCGCACAACACCGTCCTGCGAAAAGTCGCCCATTTCGGCGGCACGGGCTTCCTTGCCCGCTTGAGAATCCGCAAAAAGCTTGCGGTACTGCACACTTTGTTCACGCTGGCACTTGCAGCAATTGTGCTGGTTTTCTTACGTCCCGCAGTGCTCCGAGTGGTTGGCTCGGCCGAGTCTGATAAGTCCGCAGGCGTACTCGAATCGGTGTTGAAGCAGCCCCCGTTTGCTAAACGCGACCTTCGCGGCAGCGATGTGCGGCAATTTATTGCTTCGTTGCCAGGAATCGATGCGTCGATGGTGCGAACGGGCAATGCGCCGGAGTTGCAGATACCCGCCGATGTCGCCGCGAGAGCAGTGGATAATGAGGGTCTTGTCACTCGGCTCACTGTTGGCGGTTTCGGTGCGGCGACCACGTTTCAGAGGTCGACAGTCGAATCACCCGGCTTCTTTGTCCTTCTCTCTGCGCCCATTCCGGATGTGCGAGCCGAGTTGATCCGGCTTTATCTGGTAACGGGCGCTGCACTCATTGGCATGTACATGCTGGTAGCGCTGGCGCTTGAGGTAAGCATTTTGCCGCGGCATGTGTACACACCGATCCGGCGAATCCTGGCGGCAGACAAGGCGGTCCAGGAGCGTCGTGCGGAAGAGGAGTTGGTGCCTGAAGATCAAATTCCCGCTGATGAGCTTGGCGAAATTATGCGGTCGCGCAATGCGGCGATCATGGCGATCAGGCAGCAGGAAGTGGCGTTGACGCAGGCACTGGATGAAATTGAGCGCGTGGCCGATGACCTCAAGCGCAAGAATTTTTTACTTGAAATGACGCGGCGAAGACTGGCCGATGCAGATCGATTGGCGAGCTTGGGCATCATGTCCGCTGGTATTGCACACGAGTTGAATACGCCCCTCGCGGTGATCAAAGGCCTTTCGGAGAAGCTTGTGAAAGCCAGCGAGGGCGGAGCCCCAGCGCTTGAGCAGGCTGAGGCACAGCTCATGCTGCGAGTGGTTCGCAGGTTAGAGCGACTTTCTGAAAGTTTGCTGGACTTTGCGCGCGTCCGGCCGCCTGCGAACCGGCCATCGGAAATCAACACGCTCATCAACGAGGCAATGACATTGGTGCGACTCGACCGCGATGCCCAGGGCAGCGAGATTGTGAACCTCACGGCATCCCCCATCGAGTGTGAATGCGACTCTGACCGAATTGTTCAGGTCCTGGTGAATCTCGTTCGCAATGCGATCGATGCGGCACGCACGGGCCCAACTGCCAAGGATATTCGCGTAGAAGTCAAAGCGGAGCGATCAATCCGCGAAAGCGAAGACTGGCTTTCGATTACTATTACAGACAATGGTCCTGGCATCGAACCAGAGATTCTCGCCCGCCTGTTCGAACCGTTTGTGTCATCTCGCCTCGATTCACGCGGCACGGGCCTTGGTCTTGCGGTCGCCGATGGGATAGTTCGCGAGCACGATGGTCTGATTCTTGCTAGAAATCTGCCTCATCGCGCTGGGGCACAGTTTGAAGTCATGCTGCCAATCAAGGCGTCGAGTGCGAAAGACTGAAATGTGAAGGCGAACAGTCGGTTTGGTATGCATTCCCCGACTTGAAACTCAAAAGTGCGATTCACGAATAAAGAGCACAACCGTGACATCACACGGAGAAAGAGAGTCTGGCGCCATGCGCCGGAGTAGCGAAAACGTGCGGCTTGCCCTGGTATCTGCCGCGTTAATAGGTGTTGTTGGCTGCGGCATGTATTCATGTGCTTCCGCCCTTCCCTCAGATGACGATGATCAAAGTGGCGGCGGGTACGCTGGCGGCAGCGGCTATCACGGTGGCTATGGCGGGCATGGCACCGGCAGTACGGGGACGACCTCTACACCGACCGCACGCGGCGGCTTTGGCTCGCATGGCTCGGGCAGCGTCGGCGCGTAATCAAATGAATCGAATCAAAATCCAACCCCGCGAGAATTGGCAAAAGACTATCGAGTCTCAGGGCTATCTCTTTCATGAGTCTCAGGGCGTTCAGATGTGGAACGAATCTGTGTTCTATGAGCTGAACGATTTCGATGTGGAATCGCTCGAGACTGCAACCGCTGAACTCATCAAGATGTGCAGCGCCGCGGCTGAGCACATGGTGTCGAAGGGGCAGTTGGAGCGGCTGGGGATTCCCGCCAGCGCACATCAGCTTGTTGCAGAAAGCTGGAAGCGGAAAGAACCGTCGCTCTACGGACGGTTTGACCTTGCGTACGACGGTAGAAATCCGCCCAAGATGCTTGAGTTCAACGCGGATACCCCAACAGTTCTTCTTGAAGCTGCGGTCA
>CAZAEQ010000059.1:15947-20059 GCA_964484185.1 uncultured Phycisphaeraceae bacterium | reverse complement strand
CTACCTCTCCCCATACTTCATGACCGATCCAAAGACCGGCGAGTGCGTGCTCGAAGATTGCTACATCCTTATCTACGAGAAGAAGATCTCTAATCTCCCCGATCTCCTCCCGCTCCTCAACAAGGTTGTCGTCACCGGCAAGCCCGTGTTGCTGATGGCTGAAGACATCGAGAACGAAGCCCTCGCAACCCTCGTCGTCAACCGTCTCCGCGGCACACTTCGCATCTGCGCAGTCAAGGCCCCCGGCTTCGGCGATCGTCGTAAGGCCATGATGGGCGATATCGCTGTCCTCACCGGCGGCACATTCATCGCTGAAGACCTTGGCCGCACACTCGAGTCAGTCGAAATGTCTGAACTCGGTCGCGCTAAGAAGATCGTCATCAATAAAGACAACACCACTATCATCGAAGGTGCTGGCAAGAAGTCTGAAATCACAGCTCGCGCAGCCCAGATTCAAGCACAGTTCGACAAGTCAACCAGCGACTACGACCGTGAAAAGCTCCAGGAGCGTCTCGCCAAGCTCACCAGCGGCGTGGCCATGATTCACGTCGGCGGCGCAACCGAGATCGCCATGAAGTCCCTCAAGGACCTCGTGGAAGATGCGCTGCACGCAACCAAGGCCGCGGCCAAAGAGGGTTACGTCGCCGGCGGCGGTGTCGCACTCCTCCGCACCCAGGAAGCCATCGAAAAAGCACAGGCCAAAGCCAAGGGCGATGAGAAGCTCGGCTTCGACATCATCTCCAAGGCAGTCGAATCTTGCCTCTATCAGATCGCTGAAAATGCAGGCTTCGATGGCGACCTCGTCGTTGAACGCGTCAAAGAAACCAAAGGCAACTACGGTTTTAACGCAATGAGCGGCGAGTACGTCGACATGGTCAAGGCAGGTCTCATCGACCCCGCCCTGGTTGCAAAGACCGCCCTCATCAACGCTGCAAGCGTTGCGGGTCTGATGCTCACCACCGATGTTCTTATCACCGAACTCAAGGACGAAACCAAGGCCGAAGTCGGCGCGGTTTCCTGATTCGCTGACTCAGTCCAAAAAACTCACAAGCCCGTGGACGAAAGCCCACGGGCTTGCTTAACGAAATCAGATCGCGTGGACGCAGGATGTACCTGAACGCAGAGAAGCGGAGGACGATCATGGATGACGAAATTCAAGATGATCCGCTGACTGAGTCAGTCATTGGTGCTGCGATAGAGGTGCATCGTCAGCTCGGTCCAGGAGTACTCGAATCAGCATATGAAGAATGCTTGGCAATCGAGTTGACGCAGCGAGGGTTTACCGTCGAACGTCAAGTTATTCTCCCCTTAACCTATAAAGGCCATGTCATTGAAGAGGCGTATCGGATTGACATGATCGTAAACAGCAAGCTCGTCCTTGAGCTTAAAGCGGTCGACAAAATACTTCCGGTTCACGAAACTCAGCTAACAAGTTACTTGCGATTGTCAGGCCACACACTTGGTTTGTTGATCAATTTCCATGCTCCAGTTCTTTACAAGGACATTCGTCGTCGTGTAAACAAATATGTTCCCCCTCCTTCTGCATTAAACCCATCCTGACGTCTTCCTCTGCGTCTCTGCGTCTCCAAAACTCTGCGTACCAGACACCGATCCTCCTCCACGAGCCGACAATGCCCACCACCCGCGACTACTACGAAATACTCAGCATCGAGAAAACCGCCGACGGCGAAGAGGTCAAGCGCGCCTATCGCCGCATGGCCATGAAGTTTCACCCGGATCGCAATCCTGGTGACGCGGAAGCAGAAACAAAATTCAAGGAAGCCGCCGAGGCCTACGAAGTACTTTCAGATCCGCAGAAGAAGGCTCGTTACGACCAATACGGCCACGAAGGCCTCCGCGGCGGCGGCGCAGCTTCGCACGACTTCTCCCGGATGGATGTCAACGACATCTTTTCCATGTTCTCCGACTTGTTCGACGGAATGGGTGGCATGGGCGGTCAACGCGGCGGCGGCCGTCGCCAAAGTGCTCGCGGCTTTGATCTCGAGACCGAGGTCGTCATCTCGCTTGAAGATGTGCTCAAAGGTTGCGATCGCGATGTAGAGTTTGACCGTCTGGATGTATGTGACACTTGCACCGGAAGCGGCGCCAAGCCCGGCACCAAGCCCGTGAAATGCGGCACCTGCGGCGGTCAAGGCCGCGTTCAGCAATCAGGCATGGGTGGCATGTTCAGAATGGTCGTTGCCTGCCCAGACTGCCGCGGATCCGGGCAGTTTGTGAAAGAGCAATGCACCGCATGTCGCGGTCGTGGTCGTGTCCCCAAGCGTCGCAAACTCGGTGTGAAAATTCCCCCAGGCATTCAACATGGCCAGGCAATCCGCGTTCAAGGTGAGGGCGAACCGCCCGGTCCTGAAATGTCACCCAGTGGTGCGGGAATCCGCGGCGATCTCCACGTTGGCGTTCGCGTCAAAGAACACGAAGTATTCAAACGCGAAGGCGATCATTTGGTCGTCGAAGTTCCCGTGACATTCACGCAAGCTGTGTTGGGCGCTGAAATCGAAGTTCCCTCGCTCGACGGCGCACGCAAACTCACCATCCCCCGCGGCACACAGCACGGCACGCTCTTCCGCATCGGTCAAGCCGGCTTGCCAAATCTTCGTTCCGCCCGCCGCGGCGATCTTGCAATCATCAGCAAGATCGAAGTCCCCAAGAAGCTCACTTCCCGCCAGGAAGAACTTCTCCGTGAGTTCGGCGGTACAGAAGATGAGAAGCTGCTCCCCGAAACGCACAAGTTCTTCAAGAAAGTCAAAGGGTGGCTCGGCCACTAGTATCCCCAGGTTGAAAACACCAATCGAGTAACTTACTCGCGAGAGTCCCATGTCAGATCCAAAAGAAAACTTCACGCCGGAATCCAACTTCGAAGCAAAGCCCGACCCAACTGGTGAGTCAGTGGCTGGCGACCTTGATGCACTGCAGACGTCGCTTCAAGATGCCCAGGATCGCTACCTTCGCACACTCGCAGATTTCAATAACTACCAGCGCCGCGCCCTTCAGAATGAACAGGTCGCCAAACGCGAAGGTATGAAGTCCGTCGCATCGACCATTGTCAATGTGATCGACCACTTCGATCTCGCTCTCAATCAGGATACTTCAAAAGTCAGCGCTGAACAAATCGTTGCTGGCGTCCGCATTATCCGCGATGAACTCATGCGTTCGCTCGCTCAGCACGGTGTCGCCGTCATATTCCCAGCCAAAAACGACCTCTTTGAACCCGGCAAACACGCCGCCGTCATGCATCAGATCGCTGAAGGCGTGGAGCCCAATCACGTCGTCATGTGCATGTCCGCCGGCTACATGTTCCAGGATCAAGTCCTTCGCCCAGCCAAGGTCTCCGTCGCTCCAGCGGAATAAGAGTCATTTATGCCAACGTACGACTACCGCTGCAAATCCTGCAAACACGAATTCGAACATGTGCAGTCCATGTCGTCACCGCATTTGAAGAAGTGCCCATCTTGCAAAAAAGCTGCCTTGGAGAGACTCATCGGCACCGGTGCTGCACTGATCTTTAAGGGCGGCGGGTTCTACGAAACCGACTACCGCTCCGACTCTTACAAGAAGGCCGCGGAAGCAGATTCCAAACCAACTGAGTCTGCAAAGTCGGAATCAAAGTCAGAGACAAAGACTGAAACGAAGTCAGAAGCCAAATCAGAGACAAAGTCAGAAACCAAGCCTGAATCCAAAACAGAGGCCAAGCCCGCAAAAACTGAAAAGCCAAAACCAAAGTCCAAGAAAGAGGACAAGTAATGGCAATCATCGGACACGGTATTGATTTGGTGGAAGTCAAACGCATCAGCGACCTGCTCGAGCGTCACGGTCAGCGCTTCCTTGATCGTGTGTTTACCAAAAATGAACAGGTCTACGCCGCGGGCGCAAAGCGCGAAGTTGAACATCTTGCTGTCAGGTTCGCCGCCAAGTAGGCGATTTTGAAAGCGCTTGGCCCTGGCTGCCGCCACGGTATTGCCTTGACCGACATCGAAGTGCTCATGCAGCCCAGCGGCGACACCGTAATTGAGCTATCAAACATCGACCTCGAAATCGTAAAACGCCTGGGTCTCGCAGACGGGCAAATTTCTTGACAGCACACGGACTGGCCC
>CAZAEQ010000059.1:0-15937 GCA_964484185.1 uncultured Phycisphaeraceae bacterium | reverse complement strand
GCGAGGGGCTGCCGCTCGCTCGCGAATTGCGGATCATTCAGCCCAGCGGCAAGCCCGTACTTCAGCTTGTAAACATCGCCCGCGAAATCGCAAAGGGACAGGGTATCCGAGTCTGGTCAATTTCTTTGACCCACACCGCTGAGCACGCAAGCGCCTCGGCCATTGCCGAAGACTGATCAGCCCCCGCCCGGAGCTTTTGATTCTTCCGAAGCCTTTGCATCAAGTGCTGCCTTCGCAGGCAAATAGTCTTTCTTATACCATTCCCACCATTTCGCAGTGTCATAGCCAAGCCCGCGCAGGTCTTGACCGGTGATCCGCGAACCAAGTCCCTGCAGCGCTGAATTGACGATGGGACGATAGACGGTTGTCACCGCCGCATCTTGAATCCGCAAGATGGTGCCATCGGTGACCACATCGAGTTGTGGATCAAACGCTGCTGAACTCTGCGAAATAACTGGTGTCAAGTCCGACACAAACGCAGTCTGTTGTCCAACCAATATCCACGCCATGTCGCCGACTCGATCACCGCTGGGGGCTGTAGTGCGACCAGCTTGGGCAGGAATCAGGTGCGGAATGGCCTCAAACATCGAAAGCTGCAGACTCAGGGTCGCCGCCCGTTGGATGGTCTCGTCATCCTGGCTGCGAAGTGCATTCACGACCACCAGCTTGGCCTTATTCGTTGTTTCGCCATTGGCTTCTTTCGCCCTGCGTACAAGTCGATCAATCGCCCGGCCTCGGAAGTCTTCGCCTTTGCCAAAGATTCCAACCCAGGCAAGAGCTGCATCGCCCTCATCAGTCTTGGCATCGACAAACATGTCCAAAATCGCCCGCTGCACATCTTCGCCCTGATCGTGGAATACATCGATCAAGCTCTTGTACGCAACGGGCTCATCAAACTTGCGAAGTTGCAAGATGCCTTCCTGCCGAACCAAGTTGTTGTTCGTCGTGCGGAAGTACTTGAAGCGGATCTGCCGCATTTCCTTCTCGCGCTGAATTCTTGCTTTGTTGGCCAGCCGCTCAGCCTGCACCGCCGGCGAGTTTGGGTCTTTAGCGAGCGATGCCAATGGGTCATCGGCCAGGGCCGAAAATGGGACCATGCCACAAAGTACAACAATCGCAAGCGTCTTCATGTACCGGAACCTCCGTGGCGCACCGTAGTGCTGCTCACATATGGGAGTATGGGCCGGACTTGTGCCCTGGCCGTTCAATAGTTGTACTCCCTCGCGCCCGGACGGTTCCAAATCCGCAGGTTTACACACTTATTCCTGTGTGGCAATGACCTGAGACCCGAACTGACTACGAGCAAAGTCGGCGCTGCTCTTGGTCGGGAACTTGCCGAACCGGACCGCATAAAGCTGGCGGCCCTTGGAATCGATGGTGTTCACGACTCGCGGGGCCTCAAACCCAGCCTTGCGGGCCTTGGGTGTAATCTCATCCGCGGCACGGACCGCCCGCGATAATGTCGAAAACACGCCCGATTGCAAAGTAAATTGTCCCACTTTGCCAGATTCTGATATCCCAATCGTTGGCTTGTTACTGCCCTTTGCAGCTACCGGGGGTACTGGCCCACCCGCCAGGCGTGCCGTAATTGTTGCCTGCAGTTCCGCATCGTATTTGGCTTTCTCTTGAGCTGTTTCCCACGCCGCCTTGGCCTCATCTTTCTTGCCGAGCCGGGAGAGTGAATCCCCAGCAAACAGGAGAGATTTCGCTGATGCGTCAAGAGTCAGTTTGTCCCCAGCATTGCGGAGCAGGTCCGCGGCCTGCTGCTGATCGCCACTTTGCTGGGCAATCAGCCCCAAAGTCGCGGCAGACTGCCCTGCGATCTGTTTGCTTTCACTGTCGAGCAACGGCCGCAGCCAGCGCTGAGAATCGCTGTAGTTCCCCTGTGCGTGTGCCGCCTGGCCTGCGATCAATGCTGCCCGATCGCGGTCGGAGTTCTCGCTGTCCATCGCAGCTTTTGCGCTTTCGCGATAGGCATCTGCGTATTCGCCCTTGGTGTACGACGCGATGTAGTCTTTTGAGGCATTGGCAGTCTTGGAGCTGCTATTGCAGCCGCCCAGGCACAGCACCAGTCCAGCAATCGCGACCAGGCAACCTTGTCGACCCCACTTGACGTTCCCACTTGCACTCATCGCCATCCTCCATGAACTTGCCAGCGAATCAATCCTTCGACGCCGCGGTTGCGGTAGCATATGCGGCGTGACAAAGGTCTGAAATAGATCTATCGAACACCGGGGAACCCTGTCGTGAGCATTCATTGGCCGATCATTCGTCAACTCCTCAAAAACCCTGCTCGGACGCGCATTGTCGACGACAAGCGGTCCTATTCGGGGATTGAACTGCTGGTCGCCGCCCTGCATGTGGCCTCGATTATCGATTCAAAATGTACCACCCCAACAGTGGGGGTCCTGACACCCACCGGGGCCGGATTCCCGATCGTCGCCCTGGCCGCCTGGATGTGCGGCAAGGTCGTGGTCCCTTTGAATTATCTCCTCAAGAAAGAAGAACTGCAGTACGTGATCGACGACTGCGAGACTGACATTGTCTTTACCGCCCAGCCCCTGCTCGATGCCATGGGCTACACACCGGTTGCCACGTCGATCGTGAAATTGGATGCACTTGAGTTCTCCGGCGTCCCATCGCCGCGGATTCCGGCGACGGCGGCCGATGGTGATCTGGCCGTGTTGCTCTACACCTCCGGCACCAGCGGCAAGCCCAAGGGCGTCATGCTTTCGCATGGCAACCTGACCGCGAACATCGATCAGATCCTGGCCCATGTCGAATTTGGTCCCAGCGACATCATGCTCGGCGTACTGCCGCAGTTCCATAGTTTCGGGATGACCGTCCTGACGCTGCTCCCCCTGACGTGTGGGCCCAAGGTGGTCTACACCGCGAGATTCCTGCCGCCACGGCTGATGAAATTGATCAAGGTTCACAAGCCCACCGCGCTCATCGCTATCCCATCGATGTACAACGCGCTGCTCAGCGTCAAAGATGCGAGCGCGGAAGACTTTGCATCGTTCCGATTCATCGTCTCCGGCGGCGAGCCGTTGCCCGCCTCAGTCATTGAACGATTCGAAGAGCGATTTTTTAAACGGCTCAATGAGGGGTACGGCCTGACCGAGACTGCGCCCGTCACCAACTGGTGCAGGCCCTTCGAACAACGACTTCACTCTGTCGGCCCGCCGCTGCCCGGCGTCATCCAGCGCATCGTGGATCTGAACACCGGCGAGGAAGTGCCGCAGGGTGAAGAGGGCGAAGTGCAGATGTCTGGGCCCAACATCATGGGCGGCTATTTCAAACTCCCCGAAGAATCGGCGAGAGCATTTGCCGCCGACGGCTTCTTCCGCAGCGGCGACATCGGCCGCTTCGACGCTGATGGCCACCTCTACATCACCGGCCGCCTCAAGGAAATGCTCATCATCGGCGGCGAGAATGTGTTCCCGCGCGAGATCGAAGAAGTCCTGAACAAGCACCCCAGCGTCCACGCCTCGGGCGTCATCGGCATCACCGACCCCATGCGCGGCGAACTGCCGGTTGCCTTTGTCGAACTCAATGAGGGCAATGAGTTTGACGAGCAGACACTCAAGACCTGGTGCCGCGAGACGCTGGCGGGTTATAAAGTTCCGACCAAGGTCGTGATGCTGGACCAGTTGCCGCGGAACCCGACGGGGAAGATCATGCGGCGAGAGCTCAAGAAGCTGATTCCGCCTGATTGATCACGATGAAGGTTGCCTAAACCCCCAGCTTGACACAGAACTTACTGGCACATCCTGAATCCTGGTGTATGTTTGTAGTATGAAACTCCTCCTGGGACCGGCGGCCATTTTCTGCGCTGCTTTCGCAATGAAATCTCATGCCCAGCCGCGCGTGTTCATCAACACGTTCGACTTTGACTTCAGCATCAATCTCCCCGGCGAACCAATCGTCGACGCGGTGGTCGAGCCAGGGACACTGGTGATCTGGGTGCTCTGGGACGACTTCCACAACACTGTCGCATGCGTCGGTCAGGCCGAGTACTGGGACTCGCCCATCATGTCCACCATCGACACCTGGGAACACGTCTTCACAATCCCCGGCGTGTACAACTACTACTGCTCGCCACACGGCTTTGACAACGGTGATGGAACTGCCACCGGCATGACGGGATCGGTGACTGTCCTGCCCGCACCTTCAGTAATTGCCGTATGCGCCTTTGCCGCGGCTGCGGCGTGCAGACGCAGACGCGCCTGACCAGACTTGCGAATCTCGCCATTTGCATCCCCACTCAAGATCTGATATAACAACCGCACGTGGGGAGGGCCATTGATGCGGGAATTTCAGGTTGAGTGCATCGACGCGCAGGGCGCGACGTACAGCATTTCCATTCAGGCGGAAGATTTGCTTCATGCGCGGCGGATCGCGCTGCGGGATGGCCATCAGCCGTCCAGCGAGCATTTGTCGCTCAATCCTGAGATATTTACAAACTCCGATGAAGATGAATTCGATTCGATCGACAAGGAATGGGACAAGGAAAGCCGGTCGGTGGGCCGCACGGTTGTCATCGCGATGATTGTGGTGGTGATCGCGACTGCGGCGTGTGCGCTGGTTTGGCGGGTCAGGGGCAGGGGGAGTGGTGGGGCGCAGAGTGTGGGGAGTCCCTGAGGCGAGCGGGAAGTTCGCGTGTTTTAGGATTTATGTTGAAATGGGGTATGCGCGAGGCAGGGAGCTTGCGCCCGCGACCTGTCGGTCGGGCTACAAGTGGTCGGGCGTGGCGACGCAGATCAGGCGATTACTTGCCCTGGGTGCGTTGAATGGTTTGTTTCACATTGGCTTGGTTATGGCGGGCGCTGTCGCGGCTGGCGGCGTTGGGGTTTGGACCTGCGGGGCCGCCGGTGCCGGGCTGGTTGGAGGGGCGGACCGGCGGGGTGATCTTGCCTGATTCATCGCCATCTTTGTTGGTGTGAGAGGTGACGACTGTGCGGCCGCTGCTGCTGATGATGACGCGTTTCTTCTTGGCCATGGTGGAACTCCTGGAGCGGTGTAAGGGTTAGCCGCAACTGTAGGGCGGATTTCCAATACAGGCTTTCCCTAAGGCCTGATGCTTGGCGCTATATGCACACGAGTCATCGCGCCGCCGATGGAGATCAGCCAGCGGAAGATGAGCATGCCTCCAACCATGAGGATGATGGGGAGGACGGTGTGCCAGGGGCGGAGTGGGTTTTCGAGTGAGACCACATCGGCGGCGTCAAAGGCGATGATGTCCCAGATCGTGTGGATGAGAATCGCCAGCAGCAGGCAGCCGGGGATGGCGACATAGCGGTGGTGCGAACGGTTGGTGATCAGCCCCAGGCCAAAGCCGCCGATCCCGCCCATGACCAAGTGTCCGGCAAGGCGGATGGGTTCTTGTGCAGGCAGGAATGGGGAATCGTGGCCAAAGCCCATGGTGGCGATGGATTCGGCGATGGCTGCGCCAAGACCAGCGAATGCGCCATAGATCAGGCCGTCAACCGGTTCATCAAAGTGTTTGCGGCAGCAGAGGGCCACGATGAGGACAGCGATGAACTTGGCGATTTCTTCGGTGATCGCGGCCAGAAGCGCTAGGACCGTGTTACTGGGGAAGTTGCCGGTGAACGCGTGCGAGTCGCTGAGGATGTGCTTGATGGCGAATGTCTGTGCAAACCCCGCGGCTTCCATGAGCCCAGCGCCCAGGAGGACCGAGACGATGACCAGCCACCAGGGTTCCGTGCGATGAAGATCGTACTTGAAGACCATGAGGCCAAGGCCCAGTCCGCAGGCGGCGAGCGTGAGGTAGAGGAGTGAGGTGGTGAGGAGCACGAAGCGGAGTATACATGAATACCCGCGTTCATATCGGACTGGGCAGAGTGTGCCGCTGGGCGGGGGTGCTTCCTATCATCTTGGACCAGCGTGTCTCTCACCTCGATTCAAGGCGTGACGGTCGTGATCCCTGCATACAACGCGGCGAAGGTGATCGCATCGACACTCGATGACGTGCAGGACTGGCTGGATGCGCAGGCTGTGCCCTATGAAGTCATTGTTGTTGATGATGGGTCGAAAGACGCCACGGCGACGGTGGTGACCGCGCGCGGGCGCGGGGTGCGATTGCTGGTGAACGAGCAGAATCGGGGCAAGGGGGCTTCGGTGCGGCGGGGGATGCTGGCGGGAACCATGCCGTGGAAGTTGTTTCTGGATGCGGACAACTCGACGCGGATTGATAATTTGCTGGCGGTGGATCGCGAGGCGGGCAAGGGCGCGAAGGTGGTGATTGCTTCGCGTCGTGCGGCAGAGTCAAACGTGGTTCGCAAGCAACACCCCGTTCGCAGGTTTCTGGGGAACTCGGCGCCGATGCTGACGAAGTTGATCGCGCTGCCGGATCTGTCAGACACGCAGTGCGGGTTTAAGGCGTTTACGGCGGATGTTGCTGACGATGTGTTTTCGCGGGCGATCATTGATCGATTCATGTTTGATGTGGAGATATTGCTGCTGACGCGGCGGCTGGGACAACAGATTCGCGAGATCGGTGTAGCGTGGGATAATCCCGTTGAGAGCACGCTGAATGTGAGAAGGGACTTGCCGCAGATGCTGGGAGATTTGTTCACGACGACGTGGCGATTGAGGGTGAAGCGGGGGCTGCCGCCGGTGGTGCAGCGCGGCGAGAAACCGATTGTGATCCAGTCGCCGAAGTTGGAGTCGGCCCATAATCGTTGATAGATGGCGACGACCACAAGGAATCCAGACCAGATACTGATTCGCGGCGAAGCGAGTGACCGGCTCGCCGCTGTGAAGAAATGGTTTGCTGCGCAGGGCTGGGCACCATTTGAGTTTCAGAAAGCGGCGTGGGAAGCGTATCTCTCAGGGAAGAGCGGGCTGATACACGTTCCGACGGGCGCTGGCAAGACGTACGCGGCGTATGGCGGGCCGCTCGCAGAATTGATCGAAGAGGCGCAGGTCGGAGAACTTCGACCGGGGCTGCGAGTGCTGTATGTGACGCCGTTGCGTGCTGTTGCAAGAGACATTCAGTTGGCGATGGAACTGCCGCTGCGAGACATTGGGGTTCTCCATTCGGGAAAAGGTGTTCTGAATGGGAAGAAGGTGCTGGTTGAATCGCGGACTGGAGACACCAAGGCGAGCGTGCGGGAGAAGCAGAAAGAACGCCTGCCGCATGTGATGGTGACGACGCCGGAATCGTTTACGCTGCTGCTTACGCGGCGGGATTCGATGGAATTGCTCAAAGGTGTTCGCTGCGTGATTCTTGATGAGTGGCACGAACTGCTGTCATCGAAGCGCGGGACGCAGACGGAGCTGGCGTTAGCGCGGCTTCGGCGATGTGCGCCCCAGGCGAGGACGTGGGCACTTTCGGCGACAATTGAGAATGTGAAGCAGGCGGCGGAGATTGCAGTTGGCACGAACGATGTGCTCGTGGTTGTGAACTCTGAGTTGTCGCGACCGGTAGCGATTGAGAGCTTGCTACCTGCACATGTGCGAGAGATTCCGTGGGCAGGGCATACTGGCCTTGCCATGCTGAAGCCGCTGGCGCAGTGGATTGATGGCGAGAAGAGCACTCTGATATTTGTGAATACGCGATCACAGGCGGAGCGGTGGTTTCAGGCGTTGACGTTTGCGCGACCGGATCTTGAAGGTGTGTTGGCGCTCCACCATGGGTCAATTGAGCGGGCGGAGCGAGAGCGGATTGAGGCTGGGCTCAAGGATGGCTCAGTGCGAGTGGTGGTGGCGACGAGCTCGCTGGATCTTGGAGTTGACTTTTCACCGGTCGAGCGCGTGGTGCAGATCGGATCGGTGAAGGGCGTTGCCCGGTTGCTGCAGCGGGCCGGGCGTGCGAGCCATCGACCGGGCGAAACCAGCCACATTTTGTGTGTTCCCACTTTTGCATTGAACTTGCTGGAGATTGATGCTGCGCGGAGAGCGGCCGGCGAAGGAAGGGTCGAGGCCAGAGTGCCAACGTTGGCCCCGCTCGATGTACTTACGCAGCACATCGTGACGATCGCGTTGGGCAGCGGTTTTACGCCCGACGAGCTGTTTGACGAGGTGCGTACGACCTGGAGCTACCGCAACCTGCCGCGGGAAGAGTTTGAATGGGCAATGTCGATGGTGCGTGAAGGCGGCGGGACGTTGCGGGCGTATGAGCAGTATCACCGAATTGTCATGGATGAGCAAGGTGTCTATCGCGTGCCCAGCGTGCGGCTGGCACACCTGCATCGCATGAATGTCGGGACGATCACCGGCGATGGAACGCTTGAATTACAGCTTGTCCGCGGCAAGAAACTCGGCAACATCGAGGAGAACTTCGTTGCCCATCTCAAACCCGGTGACGACTTCTATTTCGCAGGGCGGCAGCTCGAATTCGTCGGATTGAAGGATTTGACGGCATTTGTGAGACCCAGCCGCAAACATAGCAATTTGACGCCCATTTGGAGCGGATCGCGTTTGCCGATTTCAGAGAGTTTGTCGGAGGCGGTGCGAGAATCGCTCGAGCGTCTGGGGAGAGGTGAAGCGGATTCGCGTGAGCTTGAGCTGGCTCTGCCGCTGATTAAGGCACAGGCGCGGATTTCAAAGGTGCCGCGTGTGAACCAGACTTTGATTGAGTTGTACCAGTCGCGCGAGGGGACCCACCTGTTTGTGTTTCCATTTGACGGGCGACTGGTGCATGCCGGAATGGCTTCGATCATCGCGCTGCGATTGGGGCGACTGTGCAAGGGCACGTTTGCGATTGCACAGAATGACTACGGTTTTGAGCTGCTTTCGCAGCACCCGTACCCGTTCGCGCAGTTGCTCGATCGCGAACTCTTTTCGCCGCTGAACATTGTGGAAGATGCACGAGCCGGTGTGCAGTTGTCATCGCTGGCGAGGTTGCAGTTCCGGGAAGTTGCTCGCATTTCGGGGCTTGTGTTCCAGCATCACCCGGGCGCTCGCAAGTCTTCGCGGCAGTTGCAGTCTTCGAGCGGATTGATATTCGATGTGTTCGAAGAGTTTGACCCTGAGAACCCGTTGCTCTTGCAGGCGCGGCGAGAGGTGCTCGAAAAGCAGTTTGAGAACACGCGACTTTCACGTTCAATGACTCGCATCTGCGACAATGGGCTGCTTATCGCTGCGACCAGGCAACCCACGCCGATGAGCCTGCCGCTGATCGCCGAACGCATCGGCAACGGTCGACTGTCAACTGAAACCTCGCTGGAACAGCTCCAGAAGATGACCGATGCGTGGTATGTCTGATCAATTCTTGCGAGAGAGCGAACGCCAGACCGTGAGTCCAACACCAACGAACGCGGCGATAAGTGCCAGTTTCAGCGGCGTGTTTGCAGGGTTAGATTCGCCATGCTCCGCCGCGTGCGTCGCCGCTGGCGCGGATGTCCCGGCTGCTGGCGGCGTTTTTAACGTACTCAGGAACGCCACAACATCTCGCACCTGGCCCGGCTTGAGATATCGAGTCATTTCCGGCATCGCGGTGATGGTTCCAAATCCCGGCGCGATGGTCGCTCCCGGCTCGACAATCGATTCGACAAGTTTCTCAACCGGCAAACGCAACGCGACGCCGCTGAGGTTCGGTCCAGCGTTGCCGCCGAGCCCATCAACCGTGTGACAACGCAGGCACTCTGATTGTGCGTTGTGCTGGAATATCTGCTTGCCGCGGATCGGATCGCCGCCGGCCTTGAGAAACGCGGTCGCAAAACCGGTGGGGCGGGTGCCCTGCTGGCTGAGAATGCGAAGTGCATCTTTCCTTGGTCCATCGGGCAGGCGAGCCTGTGCGGCCTCGTAGACATCAAGTGATATCGCAGGATCGAGTGTGCCGCGCTCAAGCCGGGCGACAAACTCGTTGAGTGCCGCAATTGCTGGCGGAGCATCGATTCGTCCAAGGATCTCGATAGAGTGCTGGCGTTCCTTCAATGTTCCAGTCATCGCGGCATTCACCAGGTATGTTGCCGCAGATGCAGGATCGCTCGCGGCCCAGAGTTCTTCAGCGCGGCTGCGCAGAGCGCCATCGGTGCTGGGGGCTTCAAGTACTGCTTTGCATGCTGATGCGAGCATCGCACTCTTGCGAATGGCCAGGTCCTGAAGGAGAACTGTCTTGTGCGCTGCAGTTGTTTCTGCAGAAGCAAGCCGCGAAAGAACCTGTTCTGATGAAAGCAGATAGCGTGCTTCGAGCGCCTGTGCCTTGGGAAGCAGGTCTTTGTCGCCAGTGGCCGCGGCGATGATTGCAGGAATCATCGTTGGCAGAGTTGAACTCAAATCCCTCGAATCCCGCGGCGGGTAATTTTCCCAATCTCCCCAGATCCCCTCGCGCTTGAGCGGCTCATCCCAATCCAGAAGTCGATCTGCTGCCAGGTTTCGCCATTGCTTGTCTAGCTGTGAATTTGATGCAATTCGCGCAAGTCGAGCCGCCGATGCTTGATCGCCCAGGTGAACATTGGCTTCAATGACTCGCCGGATGAGTGGTTCTATGTTCGCGTCGGCGGGGAGGGAACTTTCGAGGAGTGCGGCCAGGGCTGGCATGTGCTCAGAAATGCGAAGGTCGTACACCGCGCGAGCAGCTTCGACAATAACAGAAGCATCTGGATCGCTGAGGAATGAGCCAACACGAGGATGTTTCAACTCTCGCATGGCGATGACAAGACCCAGTCGTCCCGCCACAGTGTCGCCTTGCATTGAGAGCGAAGCGCGAACTGTTGAATCTATATCGTTGATGTTCGCGAGCGCGTGCGATGCGCCGTGACGCAAGGTGGTATCACTCGATCCCGTCTGATTGAGCAGCGTTAATAACGCTGGAATCGCGGGCTTAAAGCCGATGCGACCGAGCGCCTGTGCGGCATAAAGACGAACTCGAGGCGATGGATCAGCGAGCAATTCAATACACCGCGGCCCGATTTGGCTCACCTTTAGATCGCCGAGCGTGCGAGCAGCCTGGGCGCGAATCTCTGCATCAGGATCTTGAAGCAGCGGAATCAGAGAGGCCGCCGCAGAAGGCGTCTTATGCGAGATGTGACCGAGGCACCAGAGCGCGTGGTAACGCGTCTTCGCGGGCGTCGAGTTGCTGCTCGCAAGTCGCGATAACGCGGCAACATTCGCCTCGCCGCGCGAAGCCAGTTCCAACTGAGATTGGAGGCGAATGCGATAATCGCGATGCGACAGGAAGCTCAACAGCTGCTCATTGGATCTCCTGCTGAATCCTTCAGCAAACACCTGCTTGACCTGTGCAATTGCCGCTGTTTCTGCTGCAGACTCGCGAACTGTCGCGTTCGTGATCGTGAACATCTTGCCGTTGGGATTGGGCGACCATCCGCCGCCCCAGTCGCTTGCGTACAACCGTCCGTCATACCCAAAGGCGATATCCGTAACAGTGAGACCCTTGTAATACTCGGTGTGATCCTCAATCTTGAAACCCGCGCCCTGAGGGGTGCACAGAAAAGAATGGATCTTCGCGCCCGAGCCATAGAAATCGACGAGAAAGAGATGTCCGTCATAGCGATGATCTTCGCCGGTGCCGGGATAAAGTGCAATGCCGGATGGACCAGCGCACATGTACTCAACCGGCGGCAGACTCCACGCCGGACGCGATGGACCTGCGGGCACATCTTTCAATGTCTTCCACATGAACTCGCGATTCCACGGGCCGCGATCATCGAGCGATTGCACATTCTGCCGCCAACCTGAATCGCCGCCTTCAACGATGTGAATGATGCGAGCTTTGTCGCCGGAATCGCAGTTGTTGTCGCCGGTAAAGAGTTCACCCTGTTCATCGAATGCGAGTTCCTGCGGATTGCGCAGGCCCTGATAGAACAGCTCAAGTTCGGAACCATCTGGCCAGCAGCGGAACACGCCGCCGCGGTCGACGCCATCGAAGTGCTTGCCTTCCTTCGTCGTGATGTTGTAGCCGCGGTCGCCCATTGAAAAGTAGATGCGGCCATCAGGGCCTTGAACCAGACCGTGCAGATCGTGTCCGTAAAAACACCAGCGAACGCCGTAGCCGGAAGATAGCTGCTCCCGCTTGTCTGCGACGAGCGGGTTGTCCCCCGGTGTCAGTTTCCAAAGGTGCGGAATGCAGGTGTAATACAGCGAGCCATTCACCCACATCAATCCTGAGCCAATGCCATCGAGCGGCTCATTAAACCCGCCCGCGAATATCGACTGCGTGTCGCCAACTCCATCTCCATCGGTATCACGCACCAGGCGAATGCTGTCCTGTGTCTTTGTGAAATAGTCCGGGGCGAAGTCTCCCCGTTTCAGCCATGTGTTTATTTGTGCCAGACGATCGTCTACTGACTTGAACTGCAAGTCTTCTTCAACTGCATTCAGGTGGGGGATGTTCCGCGTGTCCTGCACGGCATTTCCCGCCCGCTGGCTCTCTGCGATGTAGACATTGCCAAATTGATCCAGGCAAAAGGAGACCGGACTGCTGATCATCCCCGGGCTCGACCAGTCAGCAATAACACGCCGCTGCCCATCTTTGGCGGTCTGCTCATCAGCACTTGCAGCGTGCCCGGCCAGAAGTAGAATAAAAGCTGTAGTGAGCGCCTGAATACGAAATGATGAAGAACTCCGGTCAATCATGCGGGAGTGTAATGCGCACTTTGTGAACGGCAACTGAATTGCGCCAAATACCCAAAAGCAATCCAGGCAAATCGTCGAGCATGAGTGGTATTCTCGATTAAGAATGCGCATAATGGGACGTGGGTTTCTCAAGTAAACTTCAATCCGGTTCCCTCGCAGTGAGAGCGCTTGGTCACTGGGTCGTATCGCGATCAGATCGCCTCATTGAAGCGCGCGTGATCAATGCGCTTGAGCGACGACTTCCCGGGCTGATGAAAGAACACCTGGTTCCCGGAGTGCAGTGCGCAATCGCTGTTGGCGCTCGCCCAACCCAGTCTCGCGCATTTGGACTTGCCTCGATCGATTCCTCAACACCCTTGACCCGCAAAACCAGATTTCTGGTGTCGTCGCTTGCAAAACCTGTCACTGGGCTTGTGTGTCTGGAACTTGCAGCACAGAACAAGCTGCAGCTTGATGTGCCGATCGGTGAAATGGCCGATTCCAGCTGGGCTGAATCGATGCATCGCGGCCTGAGCAAATCGACGGTTCGCGATCTCTTAACGCACTCGGCACAGATTCCCTGCCGTGATTCGGCGATGTATCAGGTCGGGAAGGAGAGTGAGCCTGGTTGCCGCACCATGTGTCTAGATCAGACAACTCCAGAACAATGGGCGGCTCAGGAACAGGTGGTAGAGCACTCACGGACCTATTCAGGCCGTGGTTACGTAATCCTGCAACTTCTGATAGAGCGAATGTTCGAACGGCCATTCGAACAGATCGCGGCCGATGTTCTGACTGATCCCCTTTGCGCCTCTTGTGATTTCAGCATTGACGCCGCGTGCGAACCAGAAGTTGCCCGCGATCATTGCGACCAAGGGCGACAATTGCCCCAGTTGTGGACGCCTTCCCTCGCCGCATCCGGACTCGTATGCACCGCAGAAAGCCTTGCCAACACCATTCGATATGCGCTGCAACAGCGGCATCGACCGATGATCAATCGCCTCTTCGTCAGGCCACCGGGGTCTGCGGCGACATACACCTGCGGCCTTCATATCTGGAAAGACATCGACCCTCGAGTGCTTGATCACGGCGCAGCTCGACCCGGAATGCGAGGCGTTATCAAGGTAGTTCCCGATGCCAACATCGTGTGTGTCATGCTTGCCAACAGTGCTCACGGTGTGAAAGTGTTCCGGACCTTCGTTGGTCTTGTAGAACAGCTTGGGCTGGCACGTCTCTGACTCCGCGTCGATTACTGTCCCAATGCTCGAAGGACAACGGTCGCGTAGCTCCCGCGCGGTAGATTGAAACTCACCAGCCTTTTACTCCGATCTTCGCGGCCAAGATCATCTTTCTCTACCGGTCCCAGCGCAAAGTCAGTCGCATAGACAAACGCTGGCCGCATCGCTTCGCCAAACTGCGGCCGTCTCAATTCCGGAACCCGCAACTGCTGGAGCTTGACCTCGGCTGCCTTCAGCGCCTCGATCGCCGCATTTTTCCATGGATCTTTCATTGTGCTCGTCGCGGCCAGCAGCGGAATTTGAAGCTGCGTTAGTTCTGGGCTGAAGACCTCAGGAGCAACGAATATTAGTTCGCCAAATGGATCTGGTGTTGAAAACGTCCTCTTGGGCGTTGCATGGCTGTGTACGCGGCACAAAGACCTTAACGTCAAATTCCAGATATATGACTGAAACGACTCCACCGCCATCTGCTGGTCGAGATAGGGAAGTTCGCTGAATGCCGCCGCGAATGTACCGCCATTTGACAGCACCTCAATCGCACCATACTCCTGGCACCGCGGCAGCACTTTGCACAATCGTTTCCAATCTCCCCAGTGCGTCGCCGCCAGGCGAGTGAAATCTTTCTTCTGCCCCGCATCCTTACGCGACGGAGTGGCGATCATCAGTTTGATCGCCGATTCAAAGTCGTTGGTTATCAGGTGCGGTGCGGCAAATGAATCAACGTTCTTTACGCCGCTGAATCGCTGATCCCCAAAGTAGTTGGGAATAAACAACGAGCTTCCGCTCTTAATGATGCTCGCACGCCGACCCATCTCCCGCACATCGCGCTGCGTCATTTCGCGAATGACGATCTGAAAGTGGTTCTTCTCGATAGCCGCAGCCAGCAGTGGGGCGGATGCGAATCCGATCAGCTCAGCATCCCAGCCGCGACCACTCTGCTTGGAGCCAACCGATTGCACAGTCCGTGGAACGGGCGGGCTGCCCGCGTCCTCGGTCGACTTTCCCTTCACCGCCACCACCGCGTTGCGCGGGATAGAGATGTATTGAGTTGTGATTGCGTGCTTGTCTTTCAGTCCAGCATACTCAATCTGCCCGGGCTTGATGCCAAGCGACTTGGCAAGCAGGCCAACCGCATCGGGGGTCGTCAGCGACTGTTTTGTGAGTTTCCAGACCTCCCATGCCCCCTCCGCAGGCGCGATACTGGTGGTAGCTTGGGGGGTCAGGTGTTCGGTGACACGAAAATCTTCAGGAGTGCGGCGAATAATCATGGGTTCGCCGCATGGTATACCGGCTTCTGGCAACCAAATCCTAAGTCTGCTGCCTCTCCCGGCTTTGACTTAGAAACCTAGGTATCCATATCGCCACCCGCAAAAACGGCATTTCAGGGAAAATGATCGTCGCCTGCTCAGATTGCCTTCCGTGTAACCTCAAAATCTGGTAGATTCTCGTTCGGTCTTCCGAGTCGCTGAAATGGGTTAAGGTCTTCTCCCATCAAATGTGACTTCAAGGGTTGCACTCTGAATCTGATCAATTGAGCTGTGAGAGGGTTACGCATGTCATATCGGCGCGAAGCTACCTGGGTTCTATCTCTTTTGTTGGCAGCTGGCAGCGTTGCCATTGCATGGGGACCGACCAAATTCACTCCGAGCAGCGCGGACGACATCAACGGGCCAATCGGTCCTCAGGGCGTTGAGAATTTTATCAACTGGGAAACTCCGCAAATCCATCCCGTCGATATGACGCCCGATGGAAACTTCCTCCTGGTACTCAACACCGCCGACAATCGACTTCAAGTCTTTGACCTCACTGGCTCCGCTCCGCAGTTGGCCTTCACTGTTCCCGTCGGTCTCGACCCGGTCAGCGTTCGCCCCCGCAGCAACACCGATGCGTGGGTCGTCAACCAGCTATCTGCTGCAGTCACTCTTGTCCATCCCTCAACCCGGCACGGTCATCACCAAGCGGTGACCACTTCGACGTCCGCTCGATACAGGCGAGCTGGCAGCCGGGGATTGCGCAGGATCGTGAACCCGGCGGCTGGCTTCTTGCGGCCGTCGATGCTGATCGAGCTGCAAATTGGAATGGGGTGTGAGCTGCGCTAAGCCGCCCCGCGAATATCGACATACCCAGGAGTGATCATGATCAAGCGGCTCTCAACC
>CAZAEQ010000058.1:0-20632 GCA_964484185.1 uncultured Phycisphaeraceae bacterium | reverse complement strand
CGGTCGGTGGAAATGCCGCCAAGATCATCGAGAGTTTGAATTTCTTCGGTTTCGGCGAAGGAGGGAACGTTGTGACTGTTGAGGCCGACGAGGTCGGGAGGATCGCCGCCGGCGATGGCGATTGTTGCTTTTTGGTCGATGCCGGAAGTCATCATGTAGCGGACGAAGATGCGATCCTGGGAGGCATTGAAGCGATCGACGATGGCCTGCATGGCCTTGCCTTCGTGGCCGGTCCATTTTTCCCAGTAGTTAAGGACGATTCTGCCGCCGGAATTTTCGCGGGCGGGGCGCGGACCGAAGGCTACGAAGGCGGCACCAGCTGCACCGAAGGACACGAGCGCAGCGCGACGCGAAATTGATGCAAACGTGCGACCGGTGCTGGCATCGTCATCGGTGGCGTGTGCCATGGTTGCCCTATTTGGGAGCGGCATCGACCGGCGCGGGATCGTTCTTGGGAGCCGGGACACCCTTTTCCGCTTTCAATCGAGCCATCATTTCCTTCCAGTCGTCTTCATCAAATAGAAATCCTGTGGGCTTGCCAGTTTTGGGATTGGTGATTCCCTCGTTTTCATTTAACTCTGGGCGCTCGGCGATCATCTTTTCGATGCGCCCGCGAGGCATCTGCATCGTCGAGCCGTCATCGGTGAATTTAACAGTCACCATTTCCTTGAGCCGCTCAGGGTTGTACGGATCTTTTCCGCCGCCCCAACCCAGTGCGAGGTACGTAAGACCAACTCCCAGAAAAACGCCCACAAGCGTCCAACCGAGCCAGGGTTTCTGATTGATAACTTCGCGTAAGCCCATGAAACCTCCGTTAACTAAGACATTATGGACGGGTGTGGCCCCAATTGTAGAAAGGAGGAGATGCCCCCCACTTATTTTGTGAAGCCGGCTGATTTCTGTAGGTCAGGATATCAATCAGTTTGATTGAGAGATCGCCAAAGAGGAAGTTGTTTGCGCCGACAGTCTGTCGACCAGTATTTGATCTGGCCGCATGCCGGGGAAATTCATCGAGTGCATCGGTTGCGAGCACGACATCCTCAAAGTGGCGGATCAGACGCGTCTTGCGGTTGGAAACACCCGAGAAAAGCCCGGGATTTCCCGCCATTGGAAGCTCTGCGGAATCGTTAAACCAGTATTCGGTGTAGGTAGTAATTAGTGCTGGATTGATGTTGGGGACGGGGAGTGAAAATATGCGCCCGCCGCTGAGGAGGTACGCCAGGTTGGACTGATCTCGAACGCTTGAAAGGCCTTTGGCCGCGGGACATTCAAAGGGCTTGTTGCCTGCGTTGCCCAGGTATTCCTGCAGGGCGTCAACCATGTTGACCTGCATGAATGGAGCGCCGCCGTTGGGACCGTTGAGGTTGGGGAACTGCGGGTCCTTTTGCTCATTGAAGTACATCGAAAGCGCCTGGCCAAGCGAGCGCAGATTCGCCTGACAGACAGTTGTCCACGCGCTCCGTCGCGCATTTCCAAGTGACGGCAGAAGGATGCTCATCAGCATCGCGATGATTGCGATGACGACGAGCAACTCGATCAGGGTGAATCCTCGAGGCGAGCGTTGCTTGGTCGGAGAGGAATATTGAGTTTTCATACCGTGTGCTCCTTCAGCTGCGCTCGAACAAAACGCCAGCCGATTGTAATTGTGTCGCCACCGCCCCGCGAACATCAGCCCAATGGCTGCGTCGACGGGCGTCTGGCCATACTGACCGTCGGAACTCCTGACCACGAGACATCAACCCGAACCTTCTTTCCAAGGCCCGGGAGTAGTTCTGCTTGAATGACATTGCCGCGGAAGACCTGGCCGTTGACGACCAGTGATGGAACTGCGCCTTCAACAAATGAAGCGGCATCGAACACAAATGTGAATTCGGTGCCGCGCCAGTGACGCTTGACTTCGATCTTTCCAAAGCTCGCGGGCGGCACTGGATCGACAACCAATCCCTGCCATGTCGGGCGAATGCCAAGCACCCATTCCATACACACGCGATTGAGCCACGCGGCGGATCCGGTGTACCAGGTCCAGCCTGCGCGGCCGGGAGTGTCTGATAGCGGGCCATCGACATTGCCGGGCATGACGTAGGGCTCGGCGAAGTAGTTCGCCGCATCGCTGCCACGCAATGGCGGCGAGACAGAGTCAAAGATCTTTTCGACCGAGGCCCGGTCCTTCATCTTGCACGCGGCGGCCAGAGCCCACGTTGCTGCGTGCATGTAGACGCCGCCGTTTTCGCGGGAACCGGGGCTGTAACGCGTGATGTAACCGATGGTGGGATCGGGAACTGTGTATGCGGGATCGACGAGCAACGGGCCGTATGGAGTTACGAGTTTGCTGCGAACAGCTTCCCATGCCGCGTGTCCTCTGTCGGAAATGTCTAGGGCGGCAGAGCGCGGAGTGACAACGATGTCAGCGAGAATTGACCAAGTTTGCGGGTTGAGATGAATTTTGCCCTCTGCGCAGTTACTTGCACCGATCCACTCGCCGCTGTCTTTGGTAGCTGCCTTGTAATACGAGCCGTCCCAAGCATGGGTTTCAATTGCCTTGATGTATTGGTCGCGTTTGCTACGCAGCTCTGAGGCAAGTGCGCTGTCGCCGGCAGTATCGAGGATTGTTCCCCAATCTGCGAGAATCTGGCAGAGGAACATGGCGAGCCAGACTGATTCGCCTTTTTCTTCGAGGCCCATCGCGGAAAGCCCATCGTTCCAGTCGCATGACCCGATGAAGGGCAGGCCACGGGCGCTTGTCCGCTTGAAGGTGCGGCGGATCGAACGAAGGCAATGGTCTTTGAGGGTGGAAAGTTCGGGAGAGTCGACGAAGCGGGCGGTCTTGGTAAGAGCCGCGAAGTCGCCGGTTTCTTTGAGGTAATTTGCGGTGATGAATGCGAGCCAGAGATAGTCATCGGAACACGCGGTGTGGTTTCCGAAATCCGCAAGCTCATGCCACCAGTGATAGACTGACCCATCGACGAATTGCTTCGCGGCGTGGCGCATGATCTGTGCGAGGCAACGTTCTGGTGCAAGTGGCAACCAGACCTGGCTGTCTTGCAATTGATCGCGATAGCCGAATGCACCGGACTGCTGGTAATACCCAGTTCGCCCGAAAAGGCGGCCACTGATTGCCTGATATGGCAACCATGTGTTGTTCAAGACATTGAAATCGTCGCGATCGGTCGAGACACTTGTCGGTGCGAGCAAGTTGTTCCAGAATCCTGTGGAGGAGTTCTGCGATTTGTGCAGAGCGTCGAGCGTGTTGAGGGCATCGAGGTTTTCATGTACGCCGCGGACATCGCTTGCGATCGTCAGCACGTATCCGACTTCGATCGTTTCGCCGGGTTCGAGCGTGAAATCCCCCCCACTGGCGGCGATTGGATCGCTGAATCTTCCAAAGCCCGAGTTGGTCAGAGAAGGAGCTGTCATCGCACGCGGCTTGGCAGTCGAGCCGTATTTGCCGAGGAACAACGTCTTGTCTGCGATCGCGTGCTCGTGTGTCAGCTTCTTTGAACCCATCACCATCGCGTGAGCAGCGACGTATGGCCAGGGCTTGTTCCAGTGTTCAGCTTCAGACTTTGGCGGCACATCCCACATGTTCTTGGTCGAGAGGATTGCGTGGCGAGCGGGGTCGTGCGAGACTGTGAAAAAGAGGCGATGGAATTCGCGTTTGGTGTCGGGAGCTACGCCGCAGCACCACTCCATATATGAGGAGAGCCGCAGACGACGCTTCACACCAGAATGATTCGTGATCTTGAGAGTCCACACTTCAGCCGGGTGATCTGCAGCGACGCTGATCTTCCACTCTGCGGCGATATCGCTGTAACGCGTGCGGAAAGTGGTTGAACCGGTGGAGTGATCGCACTCAAAATTCTGGTATGCCGGACGAGTCGGCGCGGGCGCGAGCGACCAGACATGGGGCGAGCCTGCAGCATCGAGATCAGAGAGGTAGAGGAATTTGCCGTAGCAATCGCGGACCAGGTCCATTTCCCAGCGGGTGATGACACAGTGCTGGGCATCGTCGAAGAACGAGAACCCGCCGCCGTTCTGGGAGATAACGAGGCCAAAGCGGCCGGTGCTAATGACATTGACCCACGGCATGGGGGTGTCGTGGTCATGAATACGGAAGGTGCGTCCGTCTGGGAGAAACTGTCCGAACCGATTAGCGAGCATGGATGCTCCGAAGAGTAATGTAAACGCTTGCATCATGGCAGAACTGGGCGAGTTTGTCAAGTGCATGCAAAAAGAAAGGCGGCGCCGACTCGGGCTCATTGCGGAGCACGAGCCGGCACCGCCGGTTGGTGACGATTATTCAGTCAGATTCAGCGTTGGCGGCGACGAGCGACCATCATGCCGCTGAGACCGAGGAGTGAAACCACGCCTGGGGCGGGGATCAGGTTGACGTTGGTGTAGTTGATATCTGAGAAGTCATTGGCGAGCGGGAAGCGCTGATTTTGCGCCTTCAGGCCGATCTGTGTGCCAGCGTTCCAGCCTGTGGTGCCATCGAATTCCGTAGCGCTCCAGATCTTGTAGCCGCTGTCGTGCAGACCAGTGACGGCATCGGTGAACAGCAGGCGGTAAGCGCCCAGAGTTGGGTGAATCGCGCCAGGGACGATGTATTCGAAGGAAACGTGAGCGGTGGTGTTCAGGGTGTAGATGTTGCCAAAGCCGGTGAAGGGCATGGCAGCGCCGAAGACAGCGACTTCGCCGTCAGAAGCGATGAGGACCTGGCCTTCATCGGTCCACGCACCACCATCGCGGGGGTTACGGACATCGATGCCGGCTTCCTTGCGGGGCTGGCCAGCGGGAGCTGAGATACGGACATCAAAATCAAGACGGAAGCCGTCGTTGTTCTGGAAGCCGTAGCGGGTCGCGCCACCATCGTTTGAGAAGTAGCCGACATGCTTGTTGGCGAAGCCACCGGGGGTGGGGAATGGGAACTGCTCATCAAACCGGAGATTTCCGCCGGCCCAGTTGTTGGTGGTGGTCAATGTGCTACCCGGGAGATCGTTGAAAATGCGCTCTTCAACTTTCCATGAGTTGATTGACGAGATCTGACCAAAAGCAGCGCCAGCGGCGACAGCTACAGCAATTGTTGCAAACACAGTCTTCATAATGCTCTCCTCAACTCCAAACTCGGGACGGAACATCCCGTGCGCGCTGGCACATTGCCTAGCGTTTACATCTGCAGTGTGTCACAAAATGTAAACGTTGTCAACAAAACTTTCAGACAACTTCACAGATCAGGCGTTTTTACATGGTTGTCGGAACTAGTTGGGCATTCCGAGCCGCTTTTTGGTTCTTTTAACGTAGTTATGGGACTCGAACAAATTCCAAATCAATCCGCTTCGGGCATTTTCAATCGCGATGAGGAGCGGCCCCTGGTCGATTGCAAGATGGTCTTTTGCGATCCATGGCCCGTGTTTCACGGACGATTCTCTGAATGCGTCGGCCAGTCCGAAGCCGCCGCCAGATTCGAGAGAAGTGGTTGGGCTCGCCCAAATGGCACGACCGTCAGACAGTTTCAAATTGCGATAATGGCGGAGCGCATCAAGCGCCAGAGTGGGTTCGAACATGATCGCAGAGCCCGCGGCGTAGGGCGCGATTGTGCCATCGCCAAAATCTTCCTTGGGTACAAAAGTTGAATAGTCGAATTCGGGGACCTCGCCCGTTTCTGCAATGCGCTGCGGATAGAGACCCGGAACTTGATATCCCGCTTCGCAATCAGATGCGGTGAATCCCCAGGCGTTTGGTCCCATACCTGGAATTCCCGACTGTTGCGAGCGGTGATATTGAAAGATAGTGTGGCGCCGCGAATTCTCCCACCAATCGACTTGGCGACGATTGGTAACTCCATGTCCCGCCGGGTTATCCGTTCCCCATTTGGCGTAGTTCATGAAGCAATGACTGAACTGCGAGGTGAATATGGCGCCTGAAAAAGGGAAGTAGACGAGTGGGCCAGCCTCGCCGCCATCGCCGATCGGGCGCCTGAGTTTGTAGTAGATTTCCGGAGAAATTGCATTTTCCTGTCGCGCAGAACCCGCGGCGAGAAACGTGACGAGCCGATGTTCGCATCCCGCATCGACCCAGTAATATGGCAGCAGCTCGCCGGTGCGGCGACTACCGGGTGTGCTTTCGAGCCGTTTTCCAAGTGAAATAAACCCCCGCTCAAAAGGCTTGGCGGAATCTGGGGCCACGAATGCGCGCCAATTGACACTCTCAAGCATCGGGTCGAAAATCGCGGCAACCTCTTTGCCAAAGTACTGACTCGCAACGATCATGCCGCCAAAGAGCAGCGCTGAATCAACCGTGCTTGCCACCGATTCGGGTGCATCCTTCAAAAACGAACCGGTGCGAGAATCAATGAAATGGCTGAAAATACCGTCTATCCGAATCTCCGGATGCGCAGCAAGTACGTTTGCAATTTGCAGAACGCGAGCCTTTCCCGCATCGCGAGTGATCCAGTTTCGTTCTATTGCGACAGGAATCGCTGCAAGCTGAAACCCAACGCCCGCGACACTTACCTGCGGCGCACTGGTCCGATCAAGCACCATTCCGGTCACGGGGTTATTTACTTCCCACAGAAAACGAAACGCGCCGCGCTGCACTTCATCGAGCAACACTTCATCGCTCGCAGCAAACTTAAATGGAGGCCGTGCGATGCCGTTCTTCGATTCAATGGTTCTAAAAGCAGGAACGTGCGCGGGGGATGTGCCGCTGGGCGCGTTGCACGACGAGAGTGCCGCGAGTACGAGACAAGGACAAATCCGTAGAAAAAAGTTCATCTATGCGCTCCAATCAGGCTGAAGTCAGACTGTAAGCCCTTACATTGACGGACACACGGGCACATGGTCACGATGTGCCGATACAGTCGGAGAGTGAGATCAAAGCGCCCAAAACCTGAATCCGGAGCTGGCAGTTCCATTTCGATCCACGCAGTCGCTGACGCGGCTGGCGTCTCGATTGCCACAGTCAGCCGCGTCATGAACGCGAAGCACATGGTGTCTGCAAAGACTGCGGAGCGAGTGCTGAAGGTCATTGCGGACACAGGCTATGTTCCCAATCCGTTCGCTCACGGTCTGAGCAAGCGAGAGACGCGCGTTCTGGGAATCACACTTCCTGACATCCACGGTGAGTTCTACTCTGAATTACTGCGCGGTGCCAATGCTGAAGCGCACGCGCTTGGATATCACCTCCTGATCTCTTCTACAAAATCCAATGGCGCTACTGCCTCAAAAGGTCATGATGAATCCGCCTTCCGCCGCGGCATATCCGCCGGCCTCGTCGACGGTGTCGCGATTATGCTGACCGAGCCCAACGGCGACACAGTCGAAGTTCTCACGAAATCAAACATCCCAGTCGTCGCCATCGACTTTGTGTTGCAGGAAAAAGGGATTGACAGCGTCGTTGTCGACCACACACCTGGAACGGCTCAAGCCGTCGAACATCTTTTGTCATCGGTCGCGCCCGATCGCCTCTACTTCGTTGGTGGTCCCGCAGACAACTTCGATACGAAAGAACGAGCAGAAGCATTTAAAGCGACGCTTGCCCGGGTTGGCCATCGTATGAAGTCGGGCCAGACGAGCTTTGGTACCTACACGCTTGAGTGGGGTCAGCAATGGGCAAGACACGCCGCGAAATCTGGCGTGCTCAAGGGCGCTGGAATTCTGGCTGGCAACGACGAAATCGCATGTGGCATTATGCAATCTGCGGAAGATGCGGGTATTTCTGTGCCGCGGGATCTGCGCATTGTGGGCTTTGACGACACGCGGCTATCCGTACTTGTCCGTCCACGCCTGTCCACCGTTCATGTCCCGATGTCTGATGTAGGCTCGGGCGCAATTCGAGCACTTGTCCGCAGACTCGAAAACCGCGAAGCTAAGCCATCGGTGACGCTGCTGCCAACGCGATTGATCATTCGCGAAAGCAGTTCGCTGCTGCCCGGCGATTGACAACGCACCCAATCAAGCATCGGCCGGATTGCTCAATGATGCGCCATTGCTTGCTATCACCTTCGAATACCACCGAGCAGAATCTTTGAGCGTGCGTTTCTGCGTGTTGTAATCAACGTGAATAAGCCCGAATCGCTCTTTGAATCCGCTTTGCCATTCGAAATTGTCGAGAATTGACCAGTGGAAGTAGCCGCGGATGTCAGCGCCGTCGTTGCTGGCGCGGGCAAGTTGCTGCAGGTACCGCCGCGTGTAGTCGATGCGTGCAAAGTCTCGCACGCGACCATCGCAATCAACCCAGTCGTGACCAGACATGCCATTCTCAGTCACAACAATCGGGACCTTGTAACGCTCGTACAGCAGTTTGGGGCCGTAGTACAACGCCTCCGGAACGACAAACCACTTCACCGCAGTCTGAGCATGTCCTGGAGCAAACGGCACCTTCTCCGGAACTCCATCTTTCCCAGCTTTGATGCGTTCTGCGTCGTACACGTTAATCCCATAAAAATCCAACGGCTGGCAAATGACCGCCAGGTCTGCCGGGTCTTCGAGCATCCGCCGCACAACCTTGCCATCCGCCGTTTCCAGATCCTTCTCGTAGAGCTTCATTCCATCGGCGGGGTAGTGGCCCAGGATTGCCGGGTCTGCGAACCACGCATTGTTCCAGAAGTCCTTCACCAGTATTCCATGTGTCGCTGCGACTGCAGCCTGCATGTCCTGCGGCGAATCTGTTGCAGGCACCTTCACTCGACCAATCGGGGCCCATCCCACTGAGGGCTTGGTCTTTGCGTTGCCTCGGATTGCCTGCGCTGCGCGACCATGCGAAAGCAACGCGATATGCGCTGCCCGCAGGCGCTCTGAATGTGATTTCTTCGCATTCGTTGTTTGCGTGCCTTCGTGCTCACTTGGCCCCAGAAAAATCTGAGGTTCGTTGATCGTCATCCAGTTCGTGACGCGGTCAGAAAGATGGGCAACCACTTTGCCGGCGTAGTGCTCAAAGTGTTCCGCGGTTGCACGATTCATCCAGCCACCGTTATTGCAGATTTCCAGCGGCAAGTCCCAGTGAAACAACGTCACCCACGGTTTGATCCCTGCACCCAGCAATTCATCCACAAGCTTCGAGTAAAAGTCCAGACCCGCCTGGTTGATCGCCCCACTCCCTGTCGGGAAGATCCGCGGCCAGGAAATACTGAGCCGGTAGGCCTGCAGACCCATCTCGCGCATCAGGCTCACATCTTCTTTGTATCTGTTGTAGTGATCGCACGCGACATTGCCCGTCTGGTTTTCAAACACGTTGCCGCTGGTCTGGCTGAATGCATCCCAATTGCTCGGGCCCTTGCCATCTGCATTCCATCCGCCCTCGATCTGATATGCAGATGAGGCGGCTCCCCATGTAAACCCCTTGGGAAATGTCATTCGCGCTCCTGGAAAGTAAAAAAACTCATTTCGGGCCCGCTGCAACCGCTTACACTGGTGTCATGCGAGCGATTCTCACTGTCTTGACAATGATGCTATTCCTCTCATCGACACTGCGTGCTCAGACTCAAGAGTGGAAAGATGATCTGGCTATTGCGGATTGGAAACTCATCCCCGCCGATGGCGTCACCGCCTCTATCGAACAGGTCACCGAAGGCACCGAGTCCTTCCTCAGACTCCACTATTCCTTCGACCGTGGCGGCGGGTTCGTCGTCCTTCGCCGTGTCATCAACCTCGAACTCGCTGAGAATTTCCTGCTCACATTTGATGTCCGCTCTGGAGGACCGAAGCAAAATCTCGAGATCAAACTGCTCGATGACGCTGTCGCACCCGCTGGCGGCAATGTCTGGTGGATCAATCGCCCCGCATACGAGTTTTCGAATCAGTGGCAGACGGTGACACAGCGACGCAAGCACATTGGTTTTGCATGGGGCCCGGATTCAAAGAAACCGCTCAAGTCAATCCAAGCCGTCGAATTTGGAATCGCTTCTGCTTCCGGCGGCAAGGGAATCGTCGATTTTCGAAACCTGCGATACGAAGCCAGACCCCCTGCACGGCCAATTGGCGAAGTACTCACACTGCTCGATGGCAAGCCTGTTTCCAAAACATTTGCACTTGGAAAGGGCGCCAAACTAGACATCGACTTTGGAGAGATGACCGAGATTGGCGGACTCACCATCGAGTGCGGTGCCAGCGGACCCACTGACGAACTCATGTACGAGCTTTTCTCCGATAAGGGTCGCATATCCGTGGGAAGCGTGACTAGTGAAGCAGGTTTTGGATTCGTCGTAGTGCTTCCTGAGTCCGAGTGCAACAGGATTAGACTGAGTTTCATTGGCGATAGAGCTCTTGAGGCTTGCAAACTTCGTGTACATCCACCTGAGTGGTCCGACACACCCAACCACTTCATCGAATCGCTGGCGACAGTACTGCCACGCGGTCGAATGCCACGCTGGGCGAGCAAAGAGCAGAATTACTGGACAGTCTGCGGCGGACTTGAAAGCGATGCAGAAACCCTTATCAGTGAAGATGGCGCGATAGAACTCGGGCGAGCCGGGCCGACACTTGAACCGTTCATCCAAGTGAATGGAAAGACACTGACTTGGGCCGATGCGAAGATCTCTCAGCGATTGATCGATGACGAATTACCTCTTCCGCAAGTGCTGATGCAATTTGACGCTGCTCCGGGGCTCGAACTTTCCATCACACTGATTGAGGATCAAGGAAGATTTCTTGCCCGGTATGAACTCGCCAACCAATCAACAGAATCACAAGAGGCAACGCTCGTCCTTGCGGTCAGGCCATTTCAAGTGTTACCGCCAAGCCAATGGTTAAACATCGTGGGCGGATTCGTGCCGATTCGATCACTCAAGATGACAGATTCCAGCGTGATTGTCAACGGCACACTCGGCGCCAGATTCTCTCCTCCCAATGCGGAACTCTCTTGTGTCACAGGTCTCGCAGGCGACCTTGGCACCTCTCGCTTTACCCACAGCTCACAAGAGGTTGGTTTCGGCGAACTAAAAAGCGAGCGATTGCAGGGCATGATGAAATTCCCGGCCATGCTCTCTCCTGGCGCAAAGGCGACATGGATTGCAACCCTTGGAACTGGAGGAACCGCCGCCACGCAACGAGATTTCGAGCAATCTTTGGAAAGCGCAAGATCCCGCTGGCACGACGCAGTCAACAAGGTCCAGATTCAACTCCCCCGCTCATTGAAAGACATCGAACAGACAATCCGCGCCCAGCAGGCCTACATCCTCATCAATCAAGATGGCCACGGCACCCAACCCGGCTCACGCACTTACGAACGCTCCTGGATTCGCGATGGCGCACTGACATCAGTCGCCATGCTCCGCCTCGGCAACGCCGACTTCGCCAAACGCTTCCTCAACTGGTACGCAGACTTCCAATACGACAACGGCAAGATCCCCTGTGTCGTCGACAAACGCGGCAGCGATCCGGTCGATGAACACGACAGCACTGGCGAATACATATACGCCGTCTACACCTACTTCGCGTACACCAACGACCGCGAATTTCTTGATCGCCACTTGCCGCACGTTCGCAAAGGCGTTGAATATCTGCATGGCCTCATCGCCCAGCGCAGCACCCCCGAATACCGCAATGACCCAGGCATCAAAGGCGCCATGTTCGGCCTCGTCCCCGAATCTATCAGTCACGAGGGCTACTCGGCCAAACCCATGCACTCATACTGGGACTGCTATTTCACATCACAAGGCCTGCACGATGCCGCCGCCCTCGCGCTCGCACACGGTGATACACAACTCTCAAAGCAGTGGACCGAACTCGCGAAACAGTTCGACACAAATCTCGCAACCTCTATCGCTCGCACGCAGAAATTTCACAACATCGCGTACATCCCCGGCTGCGTCGAACTCGGCGACTTCGATGCCACCAGCACCGCTATCGGTGTCTGGCCCTGCAACGTGCTCAACACCGCCGAGCTCGCGCCTTCACTACACGCCACACTCGATCGCTACACCGATTTTTTCAAGAAGCGTTCCTCTGGCGAACTCGAATGGAAAGACTGCACCCCATACGAACTTCGACTCGTCGGCGTGATCGCGAGCGAACGCGACCCCGAATTCGCACTCACCATGCTCAACTACTTCATGCGAGATCAGCGACCCGGTCCATGGCGACACTGGGCCGAGGTTGTCGGACGCGAGATGCGCGAAGCACGTTTTATCGGCGATATGCCTCACACCTGGTGCGGCACAGAATTCCTGAATTCAATCCTGAATATGGCAATCCTCGAAACTTCCAACGGTCTGGAAATCGGTGCTGGAATTCCCTGGTCCATTTTCGAACCGCAGCCAAACGACCCGCTGCCAACTATGCAATTCAATGGAATTCGGACCAGCGCCGGAAAGGTGAATGTCAGGATTGCACGCACCAGTTCGACTGAAATAACAGTCAATATCGAGATTCCGGATCAACTGAAAACCGGAACGGCAAGCCTGCGCCTCCCGCCGCCAAAGCAGTTGGAATTGCTTGATCCAACGTACCCAGTCCATACTTCAGGCGCTCGCGCTTCGGTGGCCCTCCGCAGCGGGCAGAACGAACTGCGCTTCCGTGCCACTACAAAACGCTAACGAAGTTTTTGTGGTGAATAGGGATAAATCACCGTTGACATTGTCGCTGAAATCCGCATAATGAAAGCGTTTACTACCGTCTTTTATTACAAGGATTCACCATGAACACGCTTTCGAAGACTCTTGTAGCGGCAGCGGCGGCCTGTGCCGTTCCATCGCTCTGCCTCGCCCAGACTTTTCCCCTCACCAACCCCAGCTTTGAGAGTCCAAACGTCTTCAGCCTCGACAATGAACCCGAAGGCTGGCACAACGGATCAAACCACACAGGTGTCAAGCGTCGCTCAAACACCGATGTTGAACAAGGCCTGTTCCCGATCGTCGCACGCACCGGCACCTCATGCGTTGAAACCCGCTACAACGATTCGCAAGGTCCTGGCAACGGCGGCTTCTCGCAGATCACCACAGACACTCTCAACTTCTTCCAAACCGGATTCCCCTACTACGACCCCTCCTACAACTGGGACGGCGGCGGTATTCGCGTGGCCGTGTGGTACAACATTCCCCAGGCTCAGGCAATCTCTGATGTCGCGGTAGGAATTAAACTCAGCATTAAACTCGCCAACGCATCCGGCGGCTCGTCTCCACAAGATGCCTGGACCAGCGAAGACGGCAGCATCACCGGCCACACAAATGGCCAATGGGTTCAGAAGGAAATGCGCCTGACCCGTCGCCAGATTAAGGCCGCGGTTATTGACAATTCGACCCTTGGAGCCGGCGGCTACTTTACACTCCCCCCGAATCCAAATCGCGTGAAGATCCAGTTCTTCAGGTTCAATCCAGATGGAACTCCTTCACCCGGAACAATCTACTGGGATGATGCGGAATACGAACAGTTCTGCGCTGCCGACTTTAACATGGACGGCGTCGTCGACTTCTTCGACTACCTCGACTTTGTCGATGCGTTCTCATCAACTTCAGATGAAGCCGACTTCAACGTTGATCTTGTAGTCGACTTCTTTGACTACCTCGACTTCGTCGATGCGTTCAGCACCGGTTGCTGAGTTTCCGAAACTCCCGCAATCGTGGACCAGGGTGTATCGCGGCCATTCGCGATCCACCTCAATTACTTGCAAACCCCTATGAAGGAGAGTCGCTGCAATAGCGGCTCTCTTTCTTTTCATTTGCCTCGAAGCTCACCAATAGCGGCATCTCGAGTCTCCGCAGTCGCCGCAGATTTCACAATGTCGGCAACAACCGTTGCAAGCCCGGTCAAATAGCCAGATCGTGTCGCGGCCTGCCCATCCGAATCCTGGTTTGCTGCCGCCAGCAACTTGTCTCGCAGCGCAACCAGCGAGTCCGGAGCCTGTTTTTGAAGCCGCCATATTGCCCGCTCAAGAGAATACAACTCCGGCATCATCGTGAAACGCCACCGATTAGCTGGCGCAATTCGAGAGTAATCCTCTGTCGCTGGCTTCTGGCCAATATATGGCGTAATCGTGTGTCGCCCATCGCGCGAAAGCGCTGCCATGGGGCGCGACATCAATCTATCCCGTACTACGGCAGTGAGCGGCAGCGAAAGCCTGCACTCAAGCGCCTCGCCCTCTGTGCGTGCGACAATCACAAGCTCTTCACCCCCCAGCGTCAGCGTGAGCCCGACCTCTTGCGACCGCGCCATTCCATTTCGAAACTCCTCCGAAAATTCAACTGCGACGCGCCCCGCACCAACCTCTGTGCCATCTGCCACCAGGCGCTTGCACTCTTCGACCATCACCCGCACAAAAGACCGCCCTTCTACTCCGAGCCCCATTCCCGCAACGCCGCGCTCAGGATTCGCCTTAAAGCTCACAAGACATCCAACAACGGGCTCCTTCACTCCAAACTCGCACTTTCCAACCAGTGCAGACTGCGGTTGATGTGGATAGTCGAGCACAAGTGGACCGTCTCGCAATGCTTCTCCCGGCACATACTTCAAATCAGTCTGCGAAAACGCCCCGGTCTGCGGCCATCCATACGAGATCAAGCTGTCCCCATCCTGCTCCCAACCCCAATCAACATAGTGAAATGACGACCGCCGGTCTTTCAACCACTTATCAAAATCAATGTCGAGTTGAGCGCTGCCAAACAGCTCCTCTATCAACCGGTCAGAGTCTCCCTGGTGTCCGTGATAGAGATTCAGTCGAAAGAGTTCATCCTGCCAGATCCGCCAACGAACCATTCGATGCATATCCGTGCGGAAATAATTCACCAGCAGAAAGTTGACACTCCGCTCGCCGCGCCGCCCGCTCAGAATATCACTTGCCTTAAAAGGCTGCCGCGCCAGAACAAGCAGGCCCTCATCGTACCAGTTACTGATCGCGGCCTTGTCAAGCACCTCCATCGTCAGCCGCTGCCGCGACTCCTCCCACACGTGGCTGGAAATCGAATCCGCGACACCTTCGTAGTACCAGTACGGCGTAGTCATCGTGGTGCCGTTGAGGCAATCCTGGTAAAGATGTGCACATTCGTGCAATATGATATATCGTTGATGATACTGCAGGCTTCCGCTTGGATAGTTAAATGCGGCGTTGATGCCTTCGTACGTAATACCTCCGCCGCCAAAGTCCCAGGAAATGCCATCTGCCGCCAACACTGCTTTGAGCGAATCGGTGCTGCTCCCATAGATCACCGCCATTCGCTTCTGGTCAATGCCGGCAATCTCCCGTCCAAACAGCTCCACATAGTGCGGATAGGCCAGCTCCAGCAGCGTCAGATAGTGCTTCGCTCGCCCAGCGTCATAATCAGTCTGCAGCGCGTAGTGCTGGCTCACAAACCAGTTGAACCCTTCTGCGTTCTTGAGTCGATCATTCGAAAACGTAGCGGGGATGTTCTGCCCCACATTCTCAATTGCGATCGCTTTCAATGTGGAAGTCCGCCCGGATACCACAACCTCTGCCGGTGTCGCCGCCGGTGTGGGTACAACCTGTGCAATTGCTGTCGCGCCAGCCCAAAATACAATCGGCACCAATGTCTGCACATTCACGCGTTTTCCGCCTTCCATTCAACCGATGCGGCCGAGTCTCGCAATTCGATCCCTGAACTATTTCCAATCATCTTAACAGACCTTCGTATCTCATACCGGTTTCTCACTACTGGGAAGTATCAGTTGGCCGCTCGCTTTTTCACGAGAATCTTGACATAGTTAGCCTTCAGGTCCACAATGCAGCAAATCTCTCATGCCCACCCCTCTAGCAAAAGCGCACACCCCATGAAAGTTGTCATCCCCAAAGAAATTCACGCCGGAGAACGTCGCGTTGCCGCCACGCCGCAAACGGTGCTCAAACTCCGCAAGCTTGGATTTGAAGTCGCCGTCCAATCCGGCGCAGGCGTAGACACCGACCTCACCGATGCCGCATACGAAGAAGCTGGCGCAACCATCGTCTCTGATATCCGCGCGCTTTGGGCAAGTGCTCAAATAGTCCTCAAAGTGCGACCTCCCGAAGAGCATCCCGCTCTGGCCATGCATGAAGCCGATCTTCTCCCTGAAGGCTCGCTTCTCGTCAGCTTCATGTGGCCCGCACAGAATCGCCCCTTGCTCGACCGCCTTTGCGCCAGACGCGTCACCGCGCTGGCCATGGACTGTGTCCCGCGAATCACTCGCGCACAAAAGATGGATGCTCTCAGCGCAATGGCGAATATCGCTGGCTATCGCGCCATCATCGAAGCTGCCAACAACTACCCGCGCTTCTTCGCAGGTCAGATTACAGCTGCTGGCCGCACCGATCCCGCCAAAGTCCTGGTCATCGGCGCAGGCGTTGCAGGCCTCTCAGCCATCGGCACCGCCCGCTCGCTGGGAGCAATCGTCCGCGCATTTGACCCTCGCGCAGCCACACGCGACCAGGTCCGAAGCGTCGGCGCCGAATATCTCGAACTTGATTTCAAGGAAGAAGGCGAAGGAACCGGCGGCTACGCAAAAGAAATGAGCAATTCGTTCGTGCAAGCCGAAATGGCTTTGTTCGCGGCTCAGGCAATGCAGGTCGACATTATCGTCACCACCGCTCTCATCCCTGGAAAGCCCGCGCCCAAACTCATCACCGCCGGCATGGTCGAGAGCATGAAGCCCGGCTCGGTCATTGTCGATCTCGCCGCCGAACAAGGCGGAAACTGTGCCATGACCAAACCCGGCGAAGTGACCGTACATAAAGGCGTCACGGTCATTGGCTACACCGATCTCCCAGGCCGCATGGCCAGTCTTTCCAGTCAGTTGTACGGAACAACTGTCGCGACCCTGCTCGAAGAAACTTGGAAAGATGGCAAGATCGTCATCAACACCGAAGATCAGGTGGTTCGCGGCGCACTCGTAACTCATGAAGGTCGCATCACCTGGCCGCCCCCAACTCCGCCGCCGCCGCCAGAACCCGGTGTCGCAGTCGAAACTCCAAATGTGAAGCATGTCGTACAAGGCGAAACAAAAAACGTTGCCGCGGCAGTAACATCCGGCAAAACCGCTGTTTGGATCGCGCTCGCCGGCCTTGCAATGCTCGCCATCGGAATTCTCGCCCCTTCCTCGTTCCTCAGTCACTTCACCGTTTTCATCCTCGCATGCTTTGTCGGCTGGCAGGTTGTCTGGAATGTCAAACCCGCGCTGCACACACCGCTCATGAGCGTGACAAACGCAGTCAGCGGAATCATCTTGATCGGCGGCATGCTTCAACTCGGTGGCGCACCCAGCGGCGCACCTGCAATTCTCGGAGCCATCGCAGTCCTCATAGCAGCAATCAACATTTCTGGCGGATTCCTCATCACACAGCGAATGCTCGCCATGTTCCGAAAGCAGGCCTGACTTTATGGAACACTTTGATAATCTCGCAACCGTCGCTTACATCGCCGCCAGCGTGATGTTCATTTTGTGCCTGGGCGGACTCTCTCGCCAGGAATCTTCGCGCCGCGGAAATATGCTGGGAATCATTGGAATGCTCGTCGCGCTCGCGGCAACCGCATTTCGGACTGAGTTTTTTAATGGCGGCGCAAGTGCCTATGGAATTCTTGCCGCGGCGCTCATTCCGGGCGCCCTGATCGGCGCCGTTATCGCTCGTCGCGTGCAAATGACCAACATGCCGCAGCTTGTTGCGATTCTTCACAGCTTTGTCGGCCTGGCAGCAGTTCTGGTGGGCATCGCCACATATCTCGGCGGCCACAGTCACGCAATGTCTCGCGGCGAACAGATCATCCACCTCATTGAGATTTTCGTCGGTGTCTGTATTGGGTCCATCACATTCGCAGGCTCCGTCATCGCCTACGCAAAGCTCCAGGGTCTCCTTTCCGGCAAGCCTCTGATTCTCCCTGCCCGTCACTTGCTCAATGCAGTACTCGCCGTTATCACTGTCGTCTTGGGAGTCTGGTTCTACCGCATGGATGAAGGCGCTGGGCTCGCCCCACTGCTCATTGCAACGGCAATTACCGCGATCCTCGGCGTGCATTCTGTCATGGCGATCGGCGGAGCTGACATGCCCGTCGTCGTGTCAATGCTCAACAGTTACTCCGGTTGGGCAGCCGCCGCAGCGGGTTTCATGCTTGAGAACGACCTGCTCATCATCACTGGCGCACTTGTCGGCAGCAGCGGCGCGATCCTCAGTTATGTCATGTGTCGAGGTATGAATCGCTCAATAGTGAGCGTTATCCTCGGCGGCTTCGGCGCGGCCGAAGGTGCTGCCCCCGCACCAGGTTCCGCTCCTGCTGGCGAAGTGCGTTCCGTCGATGTTGCTAAAACCGTTGAACTCCTGAAACAAGCCCGCAACATTGTCATCGTCCCCGGCTACGGGCTGGCAGTTGCACAAGCTCAGCACTCTCTCGCGCAAGTCACGAGAATCCTCCGCGACCAGGGCAGCCGCGTCCGGTTCGCGATTCACCCGGTCGCTGGCCGACTTCCTGGCCACATGAACGTCTTGCTCGCTGAAGCCAACATTCCTTACGACATTGTGCACGAAATGGAAGAAGTCAACCACGACCTGCCCGACTGCGATCTTGTCCTGGTCATCGGAGCAAACGACATCGTGAACCCCGCCGCCGAAGATGATCCTTCCAGCCCAATCGCAGGAATGCCGGTGCTGCAGGTCTGGAAGTCCCGCACCGTCATCGTCATGAAACGCGGCATGGCCAGCGGCTACGCCGGTGTCGACAATCCGTTGTTCTATAAAGACAACACAGTCCTGCTTTTTGGCGATGCACGCAAGATGGTGGAAGCGATTTTGGCGCAGCTGAGTGCGTGAACCGCATCGCCAGAAGCGCGCTAAGAGCAGTATTCCTCGAACCTTCCAAGCGGCGTGAATTTTGAATGTCTGCGATACCGCGTTCAGCGCTTAGACGCCGGAAACCACTGCTTCCCTGCGGCTACTTCGCGGATGGCTCGCACGATGACTTCCGGCTCATCGCGCTTAGAGACACACCCCCACCCTCCAAGAGCTTTCACCCGAGCCACGAACTCTTCGTCGTCATGCCCGCTATAGACAATCGTCTTGATTGTTGGAAATTCCACGGACAACTCGTTCATAGCGGTTAATGGGTCGTCCCCGGGCATCGTTGCATCGAGCACCATCACATCCGCGGGTGGTTGTAAAGCGGCAACTCTCTCTACGAGGTTGTCCGCTGACGCAAGGCACCCAATGCATTGCATCATCGACTCAGCGTCGATCAGCATCTGCATCATGAGTGTCATATCAACACTGTCATCGATGCACAATACTCGCGTCGGGCTCTTGCAACGATTGTTGGTGGGCATGCCGAGACCTCTAAAAAATCATCAACTCATTGCTATCCAAGCATACCCGCAATCGATCGAAATTCCGCTCGCGCATTGCGAATTCTTGCGTTCATTGTTTTAACAGTTCTTTAACAAACTTCGACCGGTGATTTGCGATCGTGGTCTGTGCACAAGCAATCGATTTACAGCGAGAGAATCAAGCATAGGGGAAGTTTGCTTGTTTTCTATCTCCCACTCATTTTGTACCTCAAAATCGGGAGTTGTTACCCTTAGGATGGTTGCCTGAACGACGGACTGACCTCGAAAACACCAGCCTTTTACTGTGGAGCCGCCTCGATGAAATCTCCCGTGAAGCAGCGCACCGCTCGAAGCACGAACTCTTCGACACGATCACCGTCTTACTCCGCCAGATCCAATGGGCAAACCGTCCTGTTGGAGCCCATCCAAAGAACTAAGAATGCACGGCCAACTCTCGAAGATTCGATCGATGCACGGTCACGTGCAATCTTGGCCGCAATCGTCGCCTTTCGCGATGGAGACTTCTCCGTGCGTCTGCCCACGAGCTGGCCAGGAGCGGAGGGTCGTATTGCCGAGGCCTTCAACCAGACCATCATGCAGGAGGATCGCATCGCTAAGGAAGTGGCGCGACTCAGTACGGTCGTCGGGAAAGAAGGGCGGTTAAAGCAGAGAATGTCCGTTCCTGGCGCACTTGGCGCCTGGGCCACCAAAGTGGATTCAATTAACACGCTGCTCGACGATCTTGTGCGCCCCACCACAGAGGTCGCACGAACCATCGGCGCTGTCGCAAAAGGTGACCTGGGACAATCCATGGAGTTGGAAGTTGACGGACGCCAGCTCAAAGGCGAATTCCTTCGATCTGCCAAGCTCGTCAATACCATGATTGAGCAGCTCTCCGTCTTCACCTCAGAAGTGACGCGCGTCGCCCGCGAAGTCGGCACCGAAGGCAAGCTCGGCGGCCAGGCCCAGGTCAAAGGCGTGTCGGGCGTCTGGAAAGAACTCACCGAGTCCGTCAACCAGATGGCAGGCAACCTCACCGCCCAAGTGCGCAACATCGCCGATGTGACCATCGCCGTGGCAAACGGCGACTTGTCCCGCAAAATTACCGTCGACGTCCGCGGCGAAATTCTCCAGCTCAAGGAAGCCATCAACACCATGGTCGATCAGCTGCGTTCCTTCGCTTCAGAAGTGACGCGTGTGGCCCGCGAAGTCGGTACTGATGGCAGGCTCGGCGGCCAGGCCGTGGTGGCGGGCGTTGCAGGTACATGGAAAGACCTCACCGACTACGTGAACGCCATGGCATCCAACCTCACCGCCCAGGGGACCAACGTCGCCTACGGAACGACCGCCGTTGCCGGCGGCGACCGTTCCATTAAAATAACATACGATGTCAAGGGTGAAATTCTCGC
>CAZAEQ010000057.1:0-21602 GCA_964484185.1 uncultured Phycisphaeraceae bacterium | reverse complement strand
TGGTTGTACGGACAAGGTCAATTGAAATTGCAGGAAAATGTGGTACCGGACAAAAATAGTGCGCGATGTGTCCGGTACAGAACAAAAGTGCCTACGCGAAGGTACGTGCTGAGCGATGAGTGCTGATGCAGGTTGCGAGTGTATTTGAACTCAGTGGCGGCAGGCAGTTTAGTTCTCAACCGGGCGCTGACGCTTGCGGTTCTTTAAGCGTTGATCCAGATTGACGGATGCATGTAGTGACTGCACAGATCGGGGCTCAAAGAACCCGGCAATGTAGCGGGAATCAAATGGCGATGGTGCCGAAGGCCGTCAATGAAGAACCAGCGAGCCGCGATTCCCCGGACACTGCCTGGGAAAACTGAGAAGGTGGCAATTCCCCAAATGATGGCTAGAAAATGCCTTATCTGGAAACATTGCAGCTGCGGCACAACAGATACTTAAACCACCGCCGCGATTCGTATCCCATTCGTTACCTGAACGCAAACTCTGCCGCCTCAAATAAGGGAATTTTGCTTCGGCTTATCACTCCTCCACACATAAATCATGCTCTGGTTGCATGAGGTGTGCACCAAAGAAAAGGAGCTGGGTCATGGAAAATAAACTTATCGTCCTTGCCGCATCGTGCTTGCTTGCTCAGGCTGCCGCATTTGCTCAGGTTTCGGGATGTGATGTCACAGTGATCAACCGGGGGTTTGAAGACCCGGTGCTGGGAGAAAATGAATACTCCTACTTCATCCCGGGCTGGATTATCACCGGCGACTCTGGCGCATTTAACCCCGGCCCGCAGACCTATCCCGATGGAATGGTCGTGGAAGGAAATAATTGCGGCTATGTCTCCTGCTGCGCAGGCGGTCGCGACCATGGGGTAATGATCCAGTCTCTTCCCGCATACCTGACGCCCAATACGACCTACGAATTGTCCATCGCGGTCGGACAGCGTCTTGAAACTCCATGGGCTGACATGCGGATTCAGCTCTACGCAGGCACGACGACAATCATCGATACCTTGATCGATACGCCGCCTGCTCCGGGCACATTCAGCCAGCGCACGTTCCAGTTCGTCACACCTCCGGGACACGCCGGAATGGGCGAGCGCCTGCAGATCCGCATCTCCCACGAGAACGGCATCGAACACCAGGCAGACTTTGACAACCTCACTGTTATCGCCCGACCCAATTGCGTCAGCATCTGCAACCAGCCCGCATCAGTTCAGACTTGCCACGGTGTGACTGCAGAATTCAACGTCGCCCATGCTGGTGTCGGCCCATTCACCTACCGCTGGTTCAAGGGAACAGAGCCCCTCACCGACGGCCCGACCCCATGGGGCTCAGTCATCAGCGGCGCAGATTCATATCACCTGCATATCAACGATGTGCACACTGCTGACAACGGCGTCTACTCGCTCGCTATCGAGAACGACTGCGGCAGCGTCAAGACTCAGGATGCCAGTCTGCAGGTCTGTCTCTCAGATTACAACTGCGATGGCGCAGTCGACCTGTTTGACTACCTGGACTTCGTCGAAGCGTTCTCCGCCAACACGATCCTCGCAGACTGGAACGAAGATGGTGTGATTGACTTCTTTGACTATCTCGACTTTGTCAACCAGTTCGCCACCGGCTGCTGATCTTCAGCGCGGCCAGCAACTTGCCTGTGTCCGCGGCAACGCTGCTTGACCCACTTGCCCGGCTCCGTCCAAAAGCGAAGCCGGGCTTTCGTTTTGAAGTCCGCGATTCTGGTCGCGTCCCCGCCTTACTCATTCTTGAGCAGCTTCACAATCTCCGGCTGATTTTTCGCAATCGCAAAATCCAGGGCCGACCTGCCGCGACCGTCCCGCACACTCGCATTCGCGCCCACCGCCTTTAACGCCTTCGCCGCCGCGAATTGCCCACGATCCGCGGCGAAGATCAACGCTGTCGCCCCACTGCGATTCTGTGCATCAAGATTCACATTCCGCTTCGCCATCGCTTCTATCGCATCAACTTGTCCATATTTCGCGGCGAACATCAGCGCAGTCGCATTGTCGCGATCACGGATTTCCAGGTTCGCGTTGCTCTCAATCAACGCCTCTGCGGTATCACCCTCACTGCGATACAACGCCATCATCAGCGGCGTCCGTCCATCCTCATCAAGCCCATCAATATTCCCGCCATGCGCGAGAATGAACTTCACTGCTTTCACATTGCCCGCCATCGCCGCCACATGCAGCGGCGTATTGCGATCGTTCCGCTCACGATCGTTGACATTGCTTCCGCTCGCCAGGGCAGCATCCAAGTCGCCCTGCGCGCCAGTCGATGCCGCGAGAAACCAGGGATTCGACGCCGCGTTCACCGTCGGCCCGCTTCCAGCCTTTGTCTGACATCCTGTTTGCCATCCAAATTGAACACACGCCAAAGACAACAGACTCACAGCGACAAGGTTCTTCATTTTCACAAGCTGCTCCTTTCGTCTGAAACCTCAAGATCGTGCCACGCGATCACCTTCAACTATACCATCAGGCCCAGCGCGTGCGTCAAACAGTCTCCATACCCTTTGGCGTATCGCCGCACCGGACAACACGTAAACTCACCATCAATGTCCAGCACTCCAGACTCAATCCCGACACCCCGCTTCATCGTTGTCACTCCCACGTATAACCACGGCAGCGCAGTTGCCAGTGTCCTCGATGCATTGCAGCCGCTGGGCCTCACCATTATCGTGGTCGACGATGGCTCCACCGATGACACATCAGCCATATTGAAATCGTGGCAGGCAGCCAACCCTCACACACGCATCGTGATCAGCCACAGTGCCAATCAAGGGAAAGCAGCCGCGCTGCACACGGGCTTTGCACACGCCCGCACGCTCGGCTTCACACACGCGCTCACCATCGATTCAGATGGTCAGCACGCGCCACCTGATCTCCACGACCTCATCGCTCAATCGATCCGCACACCCCGTGCCCTCATCATCGGCTCACGACCCTATAAGCTGCCCGGCTGCCCGTTTGCCAGCACGCTTGGCCGCGTCCTCTCGAACCATTTCGTCTGGCTCGCCAGCGGCGTCCGCGTTGCCGATAGCCAGAGCGGCCTGCGTTCCTATCCGCTCGACATCATCGCAGTTTTGAATGCAGATGCACGCCGTTTCGCATTTGAGACTGAAGTGCTCACCCGCGCAGGCTGGGCCGGCGCAAAAGTCCTTGAAGTCCCGATTACATGCAACTATCAGGTCACAGGCGGACGCATCACTCATTTTCGCATCGGCCGCGACACGCTCAGCGCAATCGGCATGCACGCCAAATTGATCGCTCGATCGCTGCTGCCAGGCGATCCAGTTCAGAAACTCGCCGAACATGTCCCTCGCACATCGACACACAACGCGCCCGATCCGCTGATGTTTCAAACCGGCACCATTTTCCATCGCGCCTGCTGGTGGCTTTCGCCGCGGCGGATGTGGCTGATGGCAAAGGGCGACACCACCGCCCGCGAACGCCTCGCCGCCTCGGTCGCAACCGGCCTCTTCATGGCCACAGTCCCTGCCTACGGAATCAAAACCGTTGCGTGCCTGTGGCTTTCCGCGAAGTTTCGACTTCACCCAACGACCGTCATCGCCATCTCAAGCCTTTCGACGCCGCCGCTCGGCTTTGTCTTCGCCTTCGTTTCAATCTTCGTCGGTCACGTGCTTCTTCACGGCACCTTCCCGAATTTCTCTACGCTCCCGCGCTGGTCCGACTTTGCCTTTTCGCAAGTGGCCCAGTGGCTCGCAGAGTGGATCGCCGGCAGTCTCATCGTCGGCACGTTCCTCGCGCTGCTTAGCTACAGCTTGCTCAGGCTCGCGCTCTGCCGCCCAGTTCCCACGGTTGCAGCCTCAAGCACCCCTCAGACACTCTGAAGTTCTGCAAACGCCGCAACCATTTTCGGCTCGGTCTGCATTAACCTGCAAGGCTCGCGCCGCGGCACAAGTTTGAAATGCCGCTGCAGGAACACGCACAGATGAAACGCCGCGTGACGCCAGCGCAGCGACCAGACTGGCTCAGGGAAAACCTGCCCTGCCAAAATCGAAATGATCGCACGTTGCATTTCAAACGGGCCCTGCCCTTCCATGAACAGCTCGCGGAACGAGTGCCCGTAATACGCGCGGATCAATCGCCAGAACGGCCTGCAGCTATCGCTCACAAACTTGATGTGTTCTCGCCTTGCTGCCTCCACCGACACCTTGCCATGCAGCATTTTCCCAACCAGTTCGCCCGTGTGCTTACCGCTCACCATCGCGAGCGTCACACCCGTTGAGAAAATCGGGTCAAGGAAACACGCCGCATCGCCGACCATGAAATATCCATCACCCGCATACGGGCGACAGCGATAGCTGAAATCGCTCAAGACGATATTTTCCGCCGATCCGATTGCATCTCTCATTCTGTGCCGCACAACTGGGCATCTTTGCACAGCCCACGAAAGCAATTTATTCGGCGGAATATTCAGCGTCTTTGTAAACGATGGCCTGGTGACAAACCCCACGCTGGTCTTGGTCTCTGTCAAACCAATCAACCAGAACCACCCTTCCTCGCACATGATGATGCATGGGTGGCCGGTCGCAACACCCTCAGGCCGTTCAACATTTTCAAAGTGCTGGAAGTACGCAACCTTTTGCAATTCCGGCTCTGTGAAATTCTTTCGGATATTCAGATGCCTTCCCACCACCGTGCCATGCCCCGATGCATCAATAAATATCCGTCCACTCACTTCCCCCGCCGCAGTCTTCACGCGAACATCTTCATGCGCAAGCTTCACCACTTCTTTCACCGACGTTTCTTCAAACACTTGAACACCCGCAAGCCGAGCCTGATCGAGCAGCATCTTGTCCAGATACGCCCGCTCAATATTAAACACCGGCATGCCCGGCATAAACCCATCTGAAAAGTTAAACTTGCGCGTCGTGAAGTCGTTCCCGATTCCAAACTCTGCGCCATATTTCGGCACGTGTGGCAGCTTCCGCAACTCTTCCTCGAGCCCAAGTTCCTGAATCAACCCCATATTCCGCGGCAGGATCGACTCGCCAATATGAAACCGCGGATGGCGGTCCTTCTCAAGAATGCAAACCTTGAACCCCGCGCGAGCAAGCACCAGCCCGGTTGTCGAACCAGCGGGCCCGCCACCCGCAATCACAACGTCATATCGATCTTGCATGTATCAACCCCTGCCTCTGAAACTTCTGATGCCAAATACTATTTTGCGCGCTCCCCAAACAGCTCTTTGCTATATCGGGCCATTGGTGCGGCGAGAAGGTCCTGCGGGTGGTCGCCGCCAAACGATGCCCACTTGCTCTTGCCGTGAATGACCATGGTGTCAATTTGCTTGCGGGATGGAACCTCAAAAAGCACAAGTCTGATTGAAATCGCATCAGACTTGCCCGACCATTCCGTTGCTCGATCTTCCCAGTTGAGAATCGTGGGCTCGACATAATGTGTGAAATTTCCGGCAGCGGCATGCGAGAGGGCAACCTCATTGCTCTCTGGCGCTTCTCCTCGCTCTGCACGCGTGACATAGGGGAGAAATGCGTTGACAACAGACTGCGCTGTGGTAACACCCGAGCCCTTCCCGTGTCTGTCGGCATACGAACCATCTTGTGGAACCGATACGTAGATCGAACACTGGCCTTGCTCAAGATGCGGCGCGGTCTGCCCTGCTGGTCGCTCGGCTTTGTACGTACTCGTGCATCCGATTGACACGGAAAGGGCGAGCACGATAGTGAAAAGGCGTGTGATCATGTCAACATCATACCGCAATACCGAGGCCTTGCAAACTAGATCGTTTCAATCCCGATCGCGGAAGATAATCCCGTAAAATCCGTACACAACGAAGTCAGTCGCGAATGTCTTCTATCTGCAAGCCCCCGCACGATTCCCAGCAGTGGCCCCGCCGCAAACAAATCTCCAACCCGATCATGCAGTGAGTCAACCAATGTAACGCCGGCCATCCGCCGCACTGCCGCGGCTTCCGCCCGATCAATCCATGTTCGATTTCCAGATCCCAATACCGTGCCGCGGGCCTCTACCTGTTGCAATGCTCGCGCTGGCGAAGTCACGATTGATTTCGCTCCAGAGATCGCGGCGTACTTCCCGATTGTCGCCAGAGGTTTCACGCCGCGGGCTGCAGCCGAAACGCTTGATTCGAGAATCATGGCAACAGCGCCAGGCGTTGAGAAGAAGCCCGGCCCATCGCCTGATCCGTCTCCAGATTTCACGCCGAGCCCAAAATGCTGATACGCCCGGTCCACGCACCCATGCGTTTCCTCCGCCGCGCCAACAACGATCATGTCGCTCGCGCCGGTGCGAATCCGCAATGCTGCAAGCCCCAGCGCATCAACGCCTGCTGTCCGCGATCCGATGATTGTCTGACACCCGCCCTTGATGCCGAAATTCGTGCTGACATGTGCGGCCGCCGCATTCGGCACGCCTTCTGCAAACAAGACCGGATTCGCCCCGAGCACTCCTTCACGCACGATCTGTGTGTAGTACTCAGCACAAAAGCCCGCTGATCCATGTGTGCTTGCCAGCATTGCCGAGGCGTGTTCCAGTCGCGATGTGTCGCCTTCAAGTCCGCTGTGTTTGATCGCCAGTGCAACCGATGACAACATCAGTTTGACATACATGCTCATCCGCCGCACACGCCGGACATTCAGCACCTGAGCGAACTCTTCATCGCTCACAAGCGCCGCTTCGCCACAGGGCACAACCATGCCGCTGGTCTCCAGGAACTTTTCAAGCAGCGTCGAAATGCTCGATATTCCGGGCAACATCAGCCCGTATCCCGTGATCCACACTTCGGGCTCCGGCTTTAAAGCAGGACGCTTCGCGGTTGCGCCCTTATACCGCTCAAGAATCATGCACGTGTTCGCCCCGCCAAACCCAAGCGAAGTGTTCAAGGACTTCGAAAGCTCGCTGTGTATTCCGCCCGGCGGCGCCACCGACATGCCTGCAAACTCAACATCCTGTTGTTGAACCGTTGCACACGGTGGTATCCATGCAGACTTCAGCGCACACGCTGACAGGATCAATTCCACCGCGCCCGCGCCGCCCAGCGTGTGGCCAAGGTAACTCTTAAATCCAACGATCGGGGTCTTTGGGAGACTCTCACCAAAAACCCCATGAAAAGCCGCATATTCCGCGGCGTCATTATCCGGAGTCGCGGTCGCATGGGCCGCGATCATCGATATGTCAGTCGCCTCTGCACCCGCCCGCGCCAGTGCATCCCGTATAGCTCGCCCCGCGCCAAGACCTTTGGGGTCTGGCTGCGTCAAGTGATGCGAATCCGCCGACTCGCCCCACCCCTTCACTGTGAATAACGCGCGAGCCCCGCGCTTCTCACAATCACTCGCGCGCTCAAGCACTACGACAGCATACCCCTCGGCAACCATCATTCCTTGCCGCTGCTTTGCAAATGGCATCACTGCCTTGGGCGCGACCAGTCGTAATGAATTGAATCCGGCCCAGACATATTCGCTCACGGCGTCATACCCACCCGCCACGACCATGTCGGCCTGACCAGTTTCAAGCAACGTCACGCCTAAGGCAATCGCGCCCAGACTTGATGAACATGCTGAACATGTTGTTGCGGCTAAACCTTCAATTCCAAGGCCTTCGATCGCGCCCGCGGTGATCGCATTTGCGAGAAAGTGTTTCAGTTCGCCAGGATCATTGCTGCGAAGAAACCGGCCCCCAGCGCGAATGCCATGCAGCGTTGTGCCCAGTACAAGTGATCGCCGCTCTGGATTCTCAACTGCCCCATCAGCGCCGGCATTCCTGAGCGCCTGCGCAATAACCCATCGCAAATACCGCACTTCCCGCGGCGAGCCAGTTGCAAAATCCTCTGGTAATTCCAGTGCCTGACCGCCAAGCGACCCCTCGGGCAACGTTGACTCCATCGCCGCCATCGGACCAAGACCGACTTTCCCCGCGCGAATCCCTGCCCAGGTCGTATCCACATCGCGGCCAAGGCCCGTGGCAAGTCCCATCCCAGTGATAACGATGTCAGAGGAATTTTGATCAGCGCTGTGCATGAGCACCATCCTCGTAAAATACAGGCTCAAGTGCGAGCCATTGTTCTGGATGATCTCTCACAACACTTGCAATTGCCTCGGCGAGCAGGCCGAGCATCGCCTTTGTGCCCGCAGGCCCATTCACTGCTTGCGCTTCAATCGGGGATTTCAGCAGCACCCGGTATCGCCGATTCTTTGATGGCAGCGCAAAGACTGGAACAATCGGCGCTCCCGTAAGCTGTGCCAGCCGCACCGGCCCGGTTGGCAGTCGCAGGTGACCGTGCAGAAACGGAACGACCTCGCTTTTTTGCCCCGGCTCAGCGCGATCTCCCTGAATCACCACAACTTCGTCATTGAGCAATGCTTCACGCAGAGATAACCACGTGCCGATTCCATCATCAATCGGCGCTTCGATAATTCCAAGTGAATCGCGCAGCTTCGACCTGATGTGCTCAAACCCGGCAACCGCATCGCGCTTGAACACCACCCTCACTTTTTTCTCAGCATCAGCCAGCGCAGCCAGTCCCGCTTCAAACGTCCCGATGTGCGCTGTCACAAGAATCGCGCCGCATTTCTTTGCCCGGACCGCCCGATAGGCCTCTAACCCCTCCACCTCTTCGACCAGATATCCAAGTTCTTGCGCTGTCATCCGCGAGGTCCGCGCGACATCAACGACAAAATCAAAAAAGCTCCCCATGACGTTCCGCGCAAATCGCTTCTCTTCCGCCTGAGAGAGTTCCCTCCCAAAGATCCGAAGTGAGTTCTGACGAATCGCCGCGCGAACCTGTGGCAACACCAGAAGTGCACCCCTGCAACCTGCCGGCTTCACAATGTGTGCCAGTGGCGCAAACGTCCCCGCAAGAGCAAAAATTGGTCCCAGCCACGCTGGCGTCCTGGCTGGAATCGTCTTTACCGACTCCAGCGTGCCTGCGCTCCGGGGAACTTCTAACTCAGAAATTGCTCTGCTCGTGGTAGACATCCAAGCTTCAGAGTAGGGGCAAATCGCCTGCCCCGCCTCCAGCATCATTCCCTGCACGCGCTGCTCATCCCGCCGATACCATCCCCACCCCATGACTCTGACCGCACGACAATCTAATCCGCAGATGAGCATCGCGTTCTACAAGTCCTGCCGCTTCGCCTGCAATTTCATCAAGTTCCAGTGCATCCGCCAGGTCACGCTCAACCACGAGCGCGTTGATCGCCCAGGCGGCTTCCTCCTCGCCTGCACCCACATCAGCCATCTCGAACCATTCGTCATCGGCAGTGCCATCCGTCGCCGAATTCGCTGGATGTCCCGCATTGAGTTCTACAAATCCTGGTGGAGTGCAACAGCCCTCAATAAGGGCGGCGCATTTCCAGTTGACCGTTTCGGGTACTCCCTCCCCGCTGTCCGCCGCGGCATCGAGCTCGTCCGCGAAGGCGAAGTCGTCGGGATCTTCCCCGAAGGCGGCGTCGCAAAAGGCACCGATTCCGTCCTCCGCGGCGGCACACTCAAAGAAGGTGTCTGCACAATCGCCCTGCGAACCAACACACCCATTATCCCCGTCGTCGTTCTGGGAACCGAAAAACTCAACTGCGTGAATCCTTGGATCCCACCGCGCCGCGCCCGCCTCTACATGGCATTCGGGCGAGATGTGGCTCCGACATGCTCCGACACTGCAACCACCAATCGAGCAAAGCGTCAACAACTTGCAAGCCGCTTGCGTTCAGAGTTCGAACACACCTATCAGGAACTCCTCACACACACCGGCCTCACTGACAAAGATGTCCCATGAAAAACCATGACCAACTGCGACCATGAGTGACTTCTTCTACAAAACCATCCGCTTCATCGGCACACCAATCTTTTGGAGCAGCAGCAAACCTGTCGTCATCGGCCTCGAAAGCATCCCCGCCACCGGCGCATTCCTCTTAGCCTCCAACCACACCAGCCCCTACGACATCGCCCTCCTCATCCGCCACGTCCCACGCCTCCTCGATTTCGTCAGCAGCGTCGAAGTCTTCCGCAACCCCTTCGTCGCGTGGTTCTACGGAAGCATGAACGCCTTCCCCCTCGATCGCAGTAAACCCGATGCCCCAACTGTCAGAACCATCCTCAATCGCCTGGAACGCGCCCGCCCCGTAGTCATCTTCCCCGAAGGCCGCTTCCGCCGCGCTGAACACTCAGTAGTCCACACACGCACCATCCGCCCCGGCATCGGCAGAATTGCAAATATCGCCAAAGTACCGATCATCCCCACCATCCTCATCAACTCGTCCACCTACTCCAAACCAACCTCATGGTTCCCCCACTTCAAAACCCGCTACGCAGTCGCCTTTGGCCTGCCAATCTCCCCCGAAATGCCACCAGACCAAATCGAAGCAGCCCTAATCGAATCTCTCGTCACTCTCTACAACACCGCAGCCCCACAGCTCCCCGAATACTGCCGAATCTTGTGATTTCAGCGCATGGAGTCTCCACAATCACTCACCCAAACCCTCAACTCTGCCCCTTCTGCAACTACGACATGTCCGGAGCCTCCTCAGGAACATGCCCAGAATGCGGCAGACCAATCAACAGATTCACCGCCCGCGCTCGCGATGTGATGACCGAGGCTAACAAGCAGGCCGTATCCATCCTGATCACGGGCGATTCGCTCCTCGCGCCGCTTCCCTGGTGGAAACCTCGATTCCTTTTCCAACCAATCACATCCGCATCCGATCTGCTCGTCGACACCTCCACACCACACGCAGAAATTTCGCCGCGCCACATCCTCCTCGCCATCTTGGAGGAATCCCATTGTGTGGGCTATCAAGCCATTTGCAATTGCGGCGTTGCTCCCGCCCGATTGCGAGAAACAATCCTCAAACTCTTGCCGCGCTGCGCGCCGGTCAAGCTCCCCTCCGACGCCAAACTCCCCCCTTCAGAGAGATCCCGACGCATCATCAAAGAGGCGATCGAAGAAGCCCATCGACTGAATCACAATTGGGTAGGCACCGAACATCTCTTGCTGGCGTTGACTCGCATAACCGGCTACGAATGCGTAGTCGAAACACTGTACAAAGTTGGCGTCGACGAACACCCAGTGCGAGCGTTCATAATCGCCAATATGGATGCCAGGAATAATTCCACTATCGAATAGTCGCGTTATGCGACAACCTCGATTTCAAACTTAGCCGAATTCTCAAGCAGCATTTCATCCCCGCGGAGTGCGCGAACACTCAACATCAATTCGACCTAAGACCCCGACTTCTCATTGCGCTTCTCATGCCGAGCCCAGCCTTCATATGCACACAACAGCACAAGACAAGACACCCTCTCCTTTCTCCACTCTTCCTCATACTCAGAGCCCTCTGGCACCGGAATCTCAGCCGCAAATTTTTCGACATATTCCCTGAACAGCGGCGATGCCTGCGTCACAAACTCCTCCCGGCTCTTGGGCATCGATTTGCCATCCAATCGCAGCTTTCCCAACCCCTTGAAGAATTCGTTGTAAGACTTCTCATAGTTCGTCGCATCCCTGCAGATCGCGGCAAGAACCTGCATCAGCGGCATAAACCCATCCGCATCCTTGACAAGCGGGTCCGCCCCAGCCTTCAGTAATGCCTCAGTCTTCACATCCCTGTTCACACCAATTCCATCTGCCGCGTGAAACAACAGTGGCAAATCAATCCGTGTGCACGCATCGCCGCTACATTCATGCTTTGGGCATACAACGTTTGGATCAGCGCCCAATTCGCAGAGCACTTGCACCTCGAGCCCGGTACCTTCCTGAATCGCTCGAGCCAGCGGCGTCTGATCTCGCTTGTTTCGCTGCTCGATATTGACACCAAGCTGCTTCAAATACCCAAGAGTGTCTCGCACCGACTCTTCCGTATTGGCATCGAAATTCACATCGACTGCTGCATGAAATGCGTTGTATCCAAGTTCAGTAACCGCGTGCGGATCCGCTCCCGATTCAATCAGCAACCGCAGCACTGCTGGATGCCTGCTTGACCCAACCGCAGACATGAAGACCGTATAACCGCGATCATGCGTGGCGTTCACATTCGCGCCCGCCTCAATCAACGCTCGAATACGCGGCAAAGCTTCCTCGCCATCGCTGACGGCGCTGTCAAGCGGAGACCAGTTGTATTGATCAGCGTCCTCAATCGTCAGCCCCGCTTCCAGCAACTCTCGCAGAGCCGCCGCAGAATTCGCAAAATAAACCGCAGTCCGCTTGGAGCTGTCACGCGCCTTTGGGTCCGCTCCAGCATCAAGCAGCAATCTAACACACTCCCCGCTCCCCGATTCCGCCGCACAAAACAGCGGAATCTCGTTGCTTGAAGGCCCGGATGTCTGCTGCTCAAACATCTCCTCCTCCGACTTCTTCATCGACTCCGCCATCGCGGCCCGAGTTTCGGCCGGCAAAGATGCGAAGATATCCGGCTGGTCGGAACGATACTTCGCCATATGTTCCATCATCGCGCGATGCTTCTCTCTCGCTTTCACCGGATCCCAATGGCCACGAGCACTCAATCCATGTTCAAGCAGAACGCTCAATCTCGCAGGGTCCCCGCCTCCCGCCGTCTCGCACAGTAAACGATTCCGCCGCTCCGGATTGGCTGGCAGTGGACATCCAGCCTTCAGCACAAATCGCAGTCGTTGTGCATCCCCGCCCGCCTTGTGCCAGCAGCTCAGCCCCTCGCATGCAAATGTCGCCGCAGATCGACCGTGAATAACAACTTTCGGATCAGCTCCAAGTTCGATCAAGACTTTAAGCGTCTCCTCATTCGCGCCATCACTCGAGCCCGCCGCGATCATCAATGGCGTCGCTTCGCGCTCATACGCGCCCGGATCAAGTTCCGTGTTAAACGTCGCATCCAGTCGCTCACCCGCAGCAACCAGGCGACGAATCTCAGCGCAATCTCCAGTCCGCGCAGCGCGATGGAGGGCGGGCTCACCTTCCTTAGGTGGCGGATACTCATGAACCGGCGGATTAAAACCTTGCATGAGTAATTGTAGATCACCGAGACTGTTCTATTACCGCACCGTGCCCCGGCTCTGCCGGAGCAGCCACGGCACCAGAACCCCAAACGCCCCGCACAACGACGCCCCAATCCCCACCGCCGCAACAAATCCCAGCGACCGAATCGCCGGCGTATGCATAATGCACAAACTCGCAAACCCTGTAATCGTCGTCGCACTCGCCAGCAACACCGCATGCATCGTCGGCCTCAAATGCGCAATCAATCCCGCCCGATCCAACCCATCTCTCCGCGCCTGCCGCGCCACCGCAACCAGAAACACACCCGCATCCACCGCAATCCCATCCAAGAGCGGAATCGCAATGCTGTTAATCGGATTAAATTTCGCACCGATCGCCATCATGAACAGCACCGTGAACGATCCCGCAAAGATCAGCGGCACCAGCGCCATCAGCACATCCAGCGGCCGCCGGAACACAATCACAAGCCACACCAGCACCAGTACCACCGAAATCATAATCGACTGCGGTAACCCTTCTCCCGTCGCCTCCTCAAGCTCCGTTGACACCGCCGCCAACCCCGCCAGTGTCGCCTGCGGCACAGGAACAAGCGCCGCTCGCAACGTCATCACCATCTCGCTTCGCTGATCTCTCGTCCGCAGCGGACTCGCCAACCGTACAACCAGCAGCGACTGTGTGGGCGCTGCGCCCGCCGCGTTTTCCTTGGGCAACAACCGCTGCGAAACACTCGGAACCAGCGCCAAATCTCCAATCGTCGGCGGCGACCGCGAAGCCAGCATCTTGCCCACAAACTCCCGATACCCCTTATAGGCCCCAGGCTCAAACGCGCTCGCCTCAACCGCCGTATCGAAATCCTTCAGCACAGACTCCACATTCACGCTATCCAGCACCGCGCTCACCGCGCCGACGCTCCTGGGGTCCGGCAACAACCGGTGCATTCCGATCACATCAACAACCCCAGCCTTCTTGCACTTTTCACTCGACAATGCCGCGGCCGCATCGATCACCGCCGGCAACAACTCCGATGCACTCTCCACACGCACCAGCACCGGGATCATCTCTCCCTGCCCTGCAAATCTCGAAATAATCTCATCAGTCGTCCGCAGCGCATCATTCGGCTGCGGATGCAAAACCGTCAAATCCCCCTCAAGCCGCGGCCCAACTCCTCTTATACCCGCCACCACCGCCACCATCAGTAACAACGACACACTCGAAGAAACCCACAACCGCGGCCGTCGCCCTGCCGCATCTGCAATCCATCCAAACCGCGGCGGCGCAACCTTCACCTGATCCGTCTTTCGATGTGTCAAGACCAATAGCGCTGGCAACAACGTAAACGCTGCTATCCACGCCCCAATCAGCCCAGCGGTTCCCAACTTCGCAAAATCCGAGAGCATCTCAATCTTCGATGGCCAAAGCGAAGCAAACCCGAAAATGCTCGTGAAACAGTTGGTGGTAATCGGCAAAGCCATGACCCCTGCCGTCTCAACCGCGCTCTCCGTCGCAGATTTTCCTTCCGCTCGCAGCGCATCAAAATGAGCTACAAAATGGATTCCGTAATCAACTCCAAGTCCAGCCAACACCGCCGCCAAAGTCGCAGCCAGCGGCGAAACAACCGGCGCGCCCAGTGCAAGCACACCAAAACCAACCAGCAGCCCAGACCCCGCAACAACTCCAATCAACAACGGCGTCAACCACCTGCGATAGAAGACAACAAACAGCCCATACAACAACCCCACCGATACGAGCGTCGCCACAATCGCGTCATACCGAATCGTCCCCGCAGCCGTCGCAGCAATCGCATACGCACCACCCAGTCGAACGCTCACTGAATTCCCAGAATTGTCCGCCACTGGTTTCGCAATCAACTCAGCTGCAATCTCATCCACAAGCCGTACCAGTTCCCCCGCCTCTTCAAGATCATTCATCGATGCCTTCGACACAATCCGAACCAACACAGCACGCCCGTCTTTGGATAGCTCAGGTGCAGCCAAAGTCGGCGCTGCCGCATCACCTGCAGCAAGTCCCGCGCTGCCTGCCAACTCAAACAAACGTAACGGATCCTTCAGAACATTCTTGCTCAGCGCTTCGCCTGCAGGCCCCGGTGACGAAATCAGCGCCTCATTCCTCGCAAACTGCTCCGCCATTCGCTGCGGCTCAAATCGCGCCAGCAACTCCTTTGTTCCAGAAACTCCCAGGTAATACGGCCCATTTGGAACAATCCGCGTCTTCGCAAACTCTGCAAGCGCCTCATCCTGCCGCGCACGCGCGGAGACTATCCGGTCCTTCGTGCGTGCATCAGAGAGCAACGCCTTCACCAGCGAATCCGCCATCGAAATGACATCCGCGGTTTCTTTTTCCGTCGCCGCAGCTTTCGAATAACTCCGCGATTCCACCAGCACCAGCAGCGACTCGCCCGCCTGAAATTCCGTGACCACTGTATGAAACGCGCCCGCCGCGACCGACTGCGATCCCAGCATCGCCTCCATCGAAGCTGATATCTTCAGCCGCCCAATAGAAACAATCGCCATCGCAACCAGCACTACCGCCGCGGCCAGCACCGCCCACGGTCTATGTGCGCACGCCCGCGCCACCGCCTTCAATATCCCAAACCCCCGCGGCGTGTGATCAGCGGAACTCATGGCAGTTTTGTCGCCCGACCCGGAGGCGTGAACGCACTCTCCGAAACCTCACCATTCAATTCAACATCCGCCAATCGAATCACAATCTCTCCATCCGCGCTGCGAAATGCCATTCGATGAGCCCACACAATTTCGCCGATCATTTCATAGCGATCCAGCACAATCTCCAGGTCCTTATCCCCTCCGGCAATCACAAACCGCCTGGGTGTCAGGGTCTTCCGATCAATCTCGCACCGAACATCGTGCCGCCCAAATGCCTCGCCGACGACCACCAGCACTTCACCAGTTGAATCACCTTCAACCGCATGCGCCCGAGCAAAATACACTCCCGACAGCATCTCAATCGAGCGCGACACCGCTGCCGCGGGCATCTGCGTCATATCAGCCGGTGTTCCCTCGCGCTCCGCCGCGTACGCCCACGCACCTGCCGGCAGAATCGTGAGATCAAATACCGCACTCCCAAATTTCCACGCCCGCAACCTCGCCTTTCCAGGCGGCTGCGCTACGAACGCACCATCCAATGTCACCGTCTCGCCTTGAACATTCGTCAACTTCAAATCCGCCGCGGCAGAGATTGTCTCGACGCTGTCCATCCTCGCGGCGATCACTTGCAGCGATTCTGCATCGGTTAGCGCGGCAAAGGTCGGCAATACTGGACCAGCAGTCCCACAACCTCCAAGCACAATCATCGCCAGCGCGGCGACGATTGCTCGTACTCTCTGTCGCACTTGTGTCTGCAGAACTATGACCATTACACATCTCTCTTGGGAATCTGATCCCGCAGCAATTTGCCCAGCGGCGACCTGGGCAACGACTCCACTATCTCAAACTTCCGCGGGATCTTAATCGTTGCCAGCCGCTCACGTACAAATTGCCGCAATTGCGAATCACCAGGTGGATTTCCTCTATCCCTAGGCACAATTAATGCCGTCAATCGCTGAATGGTATCTGACAGCGCCAGCGGCACAACTGCGCACTGGGCAACTTCCGGATGCTCAAGCAATGTCGCTTCCACTTCCAGCGGATTCACCTTGAACCCGCCAGTGTCAATCAGCAACTTGAGCCGCCCGGTAATCGTCGCTCGCCCACAACTATCAATCCGCGCCAGATCGCCGGTCAACAAGTGACCATCCACAAGTGCAAGTTCTTCACCGACGTATTCCGAGAGCATTGATGGGGCGCGGACTGCCAATTCGCCTTCTTCACCGGCCGCAAGGATGTGCGCAGCATCGCGAGGATCGACCACCCTGAAACTGACTCCCGCCGCGGGAGTTCCGATCGAAGCGACATCGGTTCCTGGTGTTCCTGGAATACTCATGGAGACTGTGCCAAGTTCAGTTGCGCCGTACAACTGGCCAATTTCAATATTCCATGCTGCTGCGAACTCATTTCGAACGCGCGAGATCAATGGCGAACCGGCCGAAAGCGCGAGTCGCACGTTGTGAACTGGCAATGCCCCATCAGCCACTTTGCCGAATCGCGACAATGACTCAAACACAAACGGCAACCCCGGCAGCACTGTGACCCCGTTCACCAACTGCCGCGCTGCGCCGGCAGGATCAAACTCTGGCATGACCAGAAGTGTCGCTCCGGCAAACAACGTCCCAAGCAGAATATCCACACCATACGAGAGACACAGTGGCGCGACACACAGCACACGATCATCTGGAGTCAGAGCCATGCCGCCAGCTACTGCACGGGCATCGGCATCGAGTGCTGGACTTTCTCTCACAACGAGTTTCGGCAGTCCAGTAGTTCCCGATGAGCCAAGGACAATCGAGCCGGGAACAGCTTGGACTGGTTTAGTTTCACCGACTTGAGCTTGGACGCTTTGTGGGATCCTCATGATCCAGCGCTCAAGACTGGTCAGCAACTGGTCTGCCGCCAGTGCGGCCTGTACGTTGGTCTTTTCACAAGTTTTTGCGAACTCACCAGCGCCGCTTCTTGGGTGCATCAATACCAATCGCATCCCCGCCAGGATCGAGCCCGCAAACAGTGCTGCAAGTTCGATTCCTGAGGGCCATGCCGCCAGAACCGTTGAGCCCGCGGGCAGGCGATCAAGCATCAAGCGTGCCTGAGATTCTGCGGACGCAAGAAACTCTTGCCACGAAATACTTCTCGATAGTTCGCCATCGATTGAAACTTCGGCGATCGCTATCGCTGCGGGTCTTTCCTGTGCGTGCGTTGCCAGGGCTTCGAGCCAGGCCGATCGACTATGCACGAGTCACATCCACGATGATTTCGATCTCAACCAGCAGCTCTTCGCGGCAGATATCTGCGTGTACAAATTCAACTTCAGCGCCTGCGACCAGTTCTGCAGGCAGATTCTGTTCAAGCCATTCAAGATCTTCAGGTCTGCGGTAATACACACGCGTCGCGAGAACACCCGCAAGCGGCTGATCGTTCCGGGTCTTTTGCACGAGACCGCTCGCACACCTGCCTTCAGAGACAATCGCACGCAGGTTTACCATTGTCTCCTGGAGTTGTGATTCCAGAGAGTCATTGTGGATGGACTCCTCGCCGCGGACGCTGGCGGTTCCGGCCACCAGCAGCAATTGCGTGTTTTCAATCACGACCAATCCAGCGCGAGAAAAGCATGGAGGCCTTGGGCCGAATTTTTGCGAGTATGCAAAGGCCGGGATCTGGCGTGGATTTTCTAATGCGATGCCAGCGCTCTTGGCGCCCAGCATATGAATTGAAAGAGTCAGGCCGTGATGACCGACGCAGCTTGCGGTGGGAATCTGGCCATCGACAACCGCCGCCGCGCCGAACCACTCGCCGAACGCGCGATGTCTGGCCATATTGAACACGCGGTAGCGGTCCAGGCCATTGCCAATCGGAGCGCCGATCCCGGGGAGAAAGTTCCAGGACCGGACTGGTTTTGCAAACGCAGTCTCACCGAGAGTCTGAAGCGAGAGGCCGATCATTTCAAAGACCGCCGCATCAAGTGACGCGACGGTCCAGTCACTTACATTTTCGAGCACTACGGATACCAGTGCAGCATCGGGACCTGTGCGAACTATCAGCTGGCAGATTGATTCGGCGCTTTGCGAGCCAACTGCGAATGAGAGCTTCACCGTTTTAGAAACTGTTGCTGTGCTGGTTAGATCTGTTGCCCATGCAGGGACCGGAGGAACGCGAGAGCTTGCAGGATCGATCACGACGACGCTGCTACCCGGCGGCGATTCTCGAATCAGCGCTTTTTGGAGCACGTGCTCTGCCGGATGATGTGTACACCTCTGATCCATGTCCTGCGCAACCCCCGATTCCCATGATAACGACTTTGTGTTTGTCTGTCTAGTTACATTCGCAGCGTGCAATAGCGCTTATCTACCCGTTGCTGTCGGCTCGCTTACTTTCGTATTCTGCGGCAACTTCAGGTCGAGATCTTCTTCCTTTACACCCTTGTTGATTTCCACCTTGCTGAATCGCAGTTCAGTCTCATCGCCTTCAGGATCGACGAGCACAATGCGGTCTGCACAGGGCACGCTTTCATTGATCAAGACTCGCACCGACGCAATGTGCTTTTTAAGCTCGTCGCTCTTGGGAGTGAGCTTTATCGCGATTGTGTTGACAAGTGTGCTGGCGTCCATGTCTTTTGCGAACTCGCCGACATCCAGCTCTGCGATATCGAAAGTCTCTTTCAGCTTTGACAATCTTGGCAGTGGGCCGCCGGCGGCATCGCGGAACTGGGTGCCCATCGAGTAGATTTCAGCCAGTTTGTCATCGGGGTAGTAGATTGTCACTTTTCCATCTGCGACAAGCATGGTGTTCTTCCGCGGCTTGATTGTCTGCCAGAGAACTTTTTCGGTCTTGCACACGACCGTGCCGCTTGAGAGCATTGGTTTTTTCAGCAGCGCTGTCTTTTTCTTCTGTTCAAAGTCCGCGCTCAGGTCGGTGATCAACGCCATCTTTGCATCTACTTCAGCGAGGCGTTTTTCGAATTTTTCCAGAGCGGCCTTTTCATCGCTGACCTGAGTCTTTACTCCCTCGGGAGTTGGGATTACTGGCTGAGGAACAGGGTCTGAGTGAGCAATCGTCAGCGCCAGAATTGGTGCGGCGCAAATTGTGGCCCAATGCATGTATTCCTCCTTTCCGATCATCAACAAGCGTTATAGCGACCTCGCTAGTACGATTCGGCCCCCAGCTGCCGCGGAACCGTGAATTTTTGCCACTACATCAAAAAGCAGTAAATTTCCTATCTCTCGTACCAATGTGCCCCAGAGTTCGATTTCTGCCGGAGGGCTGATCGCGGCGTGAATTTTTACATCAACCTGTGCGAGACGGGCAGGCTTGGCTGATGAACTTTCGGGTTCACCGGCAAAGGCGATCAGGCCGCAGAGCTGGGCGAGAGATTCGGCAATCAATACACCTGGCACGATTGGCTCACCTGGGAAATGACCTTTGAAGAAGTCTTCAGACCCTGTGACCGTCCACATACCTGCACCCCGCACCTTGGGCTCAAGCATTGTGATCGTACTGACAAACCGAAAAGGCTCGCCATGCGGCAGAGCTTTGAGAAGCTGAGCAAGTTCCGAAGGCTGATTCACGATTTTTGCCCGAGGGAATCAACGAAATCTGCGAGTGTTCGGATGGAAGTGAAAGCCTTTCGATCCATCTTGTCATCGCGGATTCGAACTCCGAACTCTTTTTCGATGGTGGTAACGACCAGGAGAATGTCGAGAGAGTCGAGGTCGAATTCGCCGCCGATGAGCGGACTGTCGTCGGCGAGCGGGGTGTCCGCGTCGTACTTGAGGCTGGTTCGGAGGATTTCCTTAATCCGCTGGATGGTCTCTTCTGACGCCGCCATTGTGCTTGATTCCTGCTTGTGTCCGCTTCCAATCCTGGAACGAGTGTAGGGCTGCGAGCAGCGAGACTTGTTTTGGTGTACCCTGCTGGTAAGACATGCCTGTTGAAGCACCCCATCCAGTGACACCGCCTGTTCTGCCGCACCCGATTCTGACGGAGTATTACCCCGATGAAACGGCGAAGCGGGTGTGGCTGAAGTCCATTTTCGATGATACATCACAGGATTATGACCGCGTAGAGAGTTGGTTGGCGCTTGGGAGCGGACGCTGGTATCGGCGGCAGGCGTTGATGAGGTCCGGGCTGAAACCCGGGATGATTGTCGCCGATGTCGCGTGTGGCACCGGATTGGTGGCTCGCGAAGCGGTAAAGATTGTGGGAGAGACTGGGCGCGTTGTAGGGATAGACCCCAGCGCGGGAATGTTGCAGCATGCCGCGGCGAGTATCAAGTTTGAGACTCGCGCGGGGCGAGCCGAGGCGATACCGGAAGAAGATAGCATTTTCGATTTCCTTTCAATGGGCTATGCCCTGCGGCATGTGGATGACCTGAGTTCGGCGTTCACCGAGTTTCATCGCGTGTTGAAACCAGGTGGCAGAGTGTGCATCCTCGAAATCACTTCGCCTGAATCTCGCATTGGTCGCTTGTTGATGGCGATGTACATGCGGATTGTCTCCGGTGTGTATTGCAGATTCATCAGTCGCTCAGCACGTACCAAAGAACTTTGGCACTATTACTGGGAGACGATTGATCTGTGCGCCAGACCAGAGTCGGTCATGAGTGCGCTGCGTGCTGCCGGATTCACAGATGTGAAACGCGTTGTTGTCCTAGGCGTGTTTTCGGAATACACAGCAACGAAATAATTGCCCCGGTTCTAAATCCGAAAACGCTATTGTCGAAGCTCCAGAAACACCGGACATTTCGCGCCCACGTTTTGTCCGGTACCACCTTAAACACGTCCAATAACCGCCTCCAAACACACAACATTACCTTCTAAACTCGTAATGTTTTCCAGGGCCAAAACTGGGGAAAACACTGGGTGTACCGGAAGCTTTGCGCCCGCGATGCGCGCCCCCTAACACGAAGAAAATTTCGTTTTCTGAAAATAGTTTTTTCGCCCTTCCTGCGCTCCCATCGCCACTTTTCACTAGACCGATCGTCCCTACCGGACAAAAA
>CAZAEQ010000056.1:0-21788 GCA_964484185.1 uncultured Phycisphaeraceae bacterium | reverse complement strand
ACCGACTCTACATGTGCTGAGTTATTGGCGACACCGAGGCGAAGTTGTTCACCGTAGCCAACATCAGCCGGGGTGAAGAACTTAGTGTCGAGCGTGTAGACAAACAGCGCATCTGCACCTGCAGCTCGGGCGGCTTCGCGGAGGTCGGCCTGGCCGGAGATTTGCGCGGGCATGACCATGCGGTTGAGGCCGATGGTGCCGCGTACTGCGTACATTCTGCCGAGTCGCTGCAGATCTGCTGCATCTTCGCTGTCTGCCTCAAGCACCATTGACACTGAGCCAGCGGTGACGCCCGATCGGGTCATTGATCGGTAGTCGGGAGCCTGGACGCGCACCACGGCGACCAGCGATGAGACGGGCATTTTCAGAGCAGCGGACGCACTTTCTGAACCCAGGCCCAGGACGCGGAGGTCGGCGGGGCCGCCGGGAGTGTGATATTGCGTGCAACCGGTGACGAAAATGGAACCGATGAGTCCGGCGAGCATTGACACTCGCTTGAACGCAGAAAACGCAGTCTTACCAGCCATGTGCTTACCCCTGAAAATTGACCTGCCAATTGAGATTCGTAGTCCACTGGATTGTTCCCCGCTGGCGCTTGTGCGTTTCACCGGAGAAATTCCCGATTCCATACTCCCAATAGTTGCACTGTGAAACAGTAAAGCGTATATTGCGCAACACAGGCCTCTATTTCAGGGGCTCCCGCACACACACCAGCGCAGGTCTGGACGGCTCAGAGAGGTACACCATGGCGAAGAAATCAAAGAAGAAGGCTGCAAAGAAGAAGGTCGCGAAAAAAGCAGCAGCAACAAAGACCAAGAAGGCCGTGAAGAAGACGCTGGTCAAGAAGACCGCCACCAAGAAACCGATTGCGAAGTCAAGTAAGAAGCCAACGACAAAGGCCACTAAGAAAACAACGACAAAGAAGACCAAGAAGGCACCTCGTACTTCCCAAGAAATTCAGTCCAAGCCCGAACTCGCTCCGACTTTCACTGAAACTTTGAACTCTGAGCTGGCGTCCACCGAATTGACGACGGGTACCTGAACTGCGGCCATCTATATTCGTTCAGCGTTCACATGTAACGCAGGCGGTAGAGCACTCGCCCACCGCCTCTTTTTTTGTTCCCGCCCCACTGACCATTTTGAATCACACTGGAGTCCTCAATGAAGATCGCCCTGTCTCGCACATCTACCCGCCGCATGTTGAGTTCGTTACTTATTACGGCGGCTGCAGCGACGGCAACGCTGATGGTCGCTCCGGCGAACGCCGCACCTGATGCAGTTGGCGCTGCAATGAAAGCAGCACTGGAAACGCAGATTAACTCGGTTGTGACCGTGAAATTCGTGATGAAATACGAAGGGTTCGGTCAGGATGGGGAAGTTGAGAGTGAAATCCCGGGAATCATGATTGAGAAAGAGGGACTTGTTATCTGCTCAAACCTGCGTACCGGCGGCATGTCGGCGCTGATGGGCGGCCGCGGAGGCTCGATGATTCCGCATGATATTAAAGTGCTTGTTGGCGATGACACCGAAGGCGTGGAAGCCAAGATTATCGCACGCGACTCTGAGCTTGACCTGGCATGGGTGAAGATCGATGAGGCCAAGGCTCCCAAGGACGGCAAGGGTTTTACTTTTATTGACTTTGCGAAGTCGGCGCATGCTGAAGTTGGAGATTCGATTTTCACGATTGCGCGGCTCGGGAAGTTTTTCGACCGGGCTCCATATGCACATGATGCGAGAGTTCTGGGTCACATCAAGAAGCCTCGCACGCTGATTCATACCAAGACTGAGGACTATGGCGCGCCGGTTTTCAGCAGCAGTGGCGAGCCCATTGGACTGGTCATCTTCCAGACTCCGACACGGGAAGACATGGAAGGTGGCGGCGAGAATCAGGAACGGGGCGGACTTGTGATTTTGCCGGGTTCTGAAATTGGACCGGCGACGGTGAGGGCCAAAGAGGCCGCGGCCAGCGGCAAGCCTGTTGATCCTCCGGCTCCTCCAAAAACCGAAGAAACCGAGCCCAAAGCACCGCAAGGCGAGCCGCCGGCGGCTCCGGCACCCAAGTGATGCCCTAAAGGTATCAATACCAAGGGTTTAAGTCGGCTGGTTGATTCCAGTCACCGGTTCGACCAGTCGATACTTATCCCGTGGCGGCTTGTCAGTGCGCCTGCTGACGCTTACGATCGATGGATCACTGGGGATTGGTGTAACGGTAACACGACTGACTCTGGCTCAGTTGTTAAAGGTTCAAATCCTTTATCCCCAGCTTTGAAAACGCCTCGGACCGACTGGTCTGGGGCGTTTTCGTTTGTGAAATTTGTGTACCGTGGCCCGCTCCCTACCCTCTGCACACAATGGCCAAACCATCATTTCAAGCTCCCAACGGCACTAGAGATTTTTACCCGGCTGAACTCAATCGGCGGCGATATCTTGAGAAACTGTGGCGCGATACGGCGATCCGTCACGGATTTGCGGAAATCGATGGGCCCACCTTTGAGCACCTTGAGCTATACACAGTGAAGAGCGGGGATGGGATTATTTCGGAGCTCTTTTCATTCAAGCGCGATGGTGGCGAGAAGGACTTTGCGCTTCGGCCGGAATTTACACCGACGCTTGCGCGGCTTTATGCTGCAAAGGCCAATTCGCTTCCCAAGCCGACGAAGTGGTTCTGGCAGCAGACGTGTTTTCGCGCGGAGCGTCCGCAGCGTGGCCGCCTGCGTGAGTTCTTTCAGTGGAATTGCGACATACTTGGTGATGCGTCGCCCGATGCTGATGCGGACATTATCTTCGCGGCGGTGGATCTGCTTCGCGCGGCTGGACTCAAGTCGGATCAGATTACTGCGCGGATTGGCAGTCGGGCGGTTGCCTGTGAGATTCTCAAGCACCTTGGGGTAGGTTCGGATGGTGATGCCCTTCAACGTGCGTTGGTTGCGTTGGACAAGTCGGCGAAGATGAAGCCGGAGGATCACGAGGCGGAATGTCTGAAGAATGGTTTTTCGGCCGCGGCGTACCGCGCATCTGCACGCACTATTGAAACGGCGTTCAAGGAGAACACGCTTTCGACACTGGCGACGCAGGGCTTAGACCTGGGTTCACTTGCGGCACTGCGTTCGAGCCTTGGATCGCTTGGGATACTTGACTGGTGTATTCTCGATCTGAATATTGCGCGGGGGCTTGCGTATTACACCGGCATGGTGTTTGAACTGATCGTCGATGGCGAGCGAGCGGTTGCAGGTGGTGGACGCTACGACAATCTTATTGAGCTCTTTGGCGGGCCACCGACTCCTGGCGTTGGGTTTGGAATGGGCGATGTGGTTTTGTCGCTCATTTTGCAAGACAAAGGTGTGATGCCGAACGATGAGCAGGTGCTGGATGCGCTTTCGCTGCCGAGCGCGAGCTATCGTCCGCAGGCATTTGTCATTGCGGCGAATGATGATGCCGCGGCGAGTGTGCGGCCGCTTGTCGCGTCACTTCGGATCGCGGGGCTTCATGCGCGGGCTTCAACGAAGACTACTCGCAACGTTGGCAAGCTGCTGCAGGATGCGGGCGGCCAGCGTGCGCTTAAGGCGGTGATAGTCGAATCGGCTACCCACGCCAAAATCAAAGACCTTGTCACGCAGGCGGAAACCGATCTCTTGCCGATCACTGACATTTGTGCTCAATTGACTGGCGGCACGCGATAAACGTCCTATAAACGCCGCGAATTCTGGCAATTTTGGCATCGACTTTTTCGGATGCATCTGGTACCTTACCGTTCCCTCGTTGCATCCGAAAGTACCAATGATTACAAGATCAATCCTCCTTATTTCAGCAGTGGCAGGACTCGCTTCCGCGGATTCGGTGACGCTTCGACCCCGCGCGGACAGCACGATGTATTTCACTGCGGGTTCTGAGACAAGCAACTCAAAGGGAGAGCATTTCTTCATCGGGAATACTGGCGGCGGTCAAACGCGTCGCGGGTTGATGAAGTTTGACGTTGCGGGGTCCTTGCCGCCGGATGCACAGATTTCCGGAGTTGAGCTTCGTCTGAAGGTCACGCGGCTGGGACCATCGGCGAATGCCGTGGCGATCTATCGGTGTTTGACTGACTGGACCGAAGGCACCAGCGATGCTCCTGACACCGAGAGTGGCGGAGCGCCTGCTACGCCAGGAGACCCCTCGTGGAACTTTGCATCATTTGATACGCGAACGTGGAATCTGCCGGGCGGCGATTTTAATAATGTTCCCAGAGCTTCAGCGTCAGTGGCTGGAGAGGTCGAGGTTACTTTCTCGGGCCCGGGCATGAATGGCGATGTTGCATCGTGGTTCGCCACGCCATCGCAGAATTTCGGTTGGCTGATTCAGGGCGACGAATCTCTTACTGGAACTTCTATCCGATTTGGGACGCGCGAGAACATGGTGGAAGGCGATCGCCCGTTTCTTGTAGTCAATTTCACCAGGAGTTGCTACGCTGATTTCAACTGGGATGCCACCGTTGACTTCTTTGATTATCTCGACTTTGTTCAGGCGTTCTCGGAGAACGGTGCGAATGCCGATTTTAATAATGACGAAGTGATAGATTTTTTCGACTATCTCGATTTTGTCGCCGCCTTTGCTGAAGGCTGCTGATTAAGGAAATTCGTTTATGCGTACTCGACTTCTCTCACTCGCCGCACTTGCGATTGCTCAATCAACGATTGCAACCGTTGTAACGATCAATCCAATCAAAGACAACACCATTTATCAGGCAGCGGGTGGCGGCATTTCCAATGGCATGGGTGATTACATCTTTACGGGCGTGACACGCACAGGGATCAAGCATCGCGCGCTATTGACTTTTAATGTCGCCGCGAGCGTTCCAGCGGGGGCACAGATTACCGATGCGACTTTGTATCTCACCATGTCTCGCTGGGCGGGCGGATTTCCCGCCGCGTATCTGCACGCTGTCACCAGGGACTGGGGCGAAGGGACATCAAACGCATCAGGAGAAGAGGGTCGCGGCACCACGGCAAGCGCTGGCGATGCCACATGGACCAAGGCTTTTCACGGTACCCCGGGTGTTCTCTGGACAACTGCGGGCGGAGACTTTTTGCCTGGCATTGATGCTCAGATGGAAGTAGATGGCGTCTCCACCGTGTATCAATTTAACACACCAGAATTGATCAGTCGAGTGCAATCCTGGAGAGCGAACCCAGCTTCAAATTTCGGATGGATTATCACGGGGATGGAAGAGTTTCCGATCACTTCGATTCGCTTCAACTCGAGACAGAATCCCGATGTGGCGAGCCGGCCGCGGCTGAAAATTACGTACCGTTGCCCGGCTGATTTCAATGACAGCGGCGTCATCGACTTCTTTGATTATCTCGATTTCGTTGATGCGTTCGCCGCCAATTTGCCATCTGCGGACTTCAATGGCGACAGCATTATCGACTTCTTCGACTATCTTGATTTTGTTGAGGCTTACGCACGCGGCTGCTGAGTTCACGCAAACAGCTTCTGCTGATCCTTGCTGTCTGGCACGTGGTCTTTCATTTCATCCATCTGGCGGCGCAGATCATCAATGCTCTTGAATGCGTAGTACTCGCTTGCAAAGCGAATGCAAGCTACTTCATCGAGAACGAAGAGCCGGCGCATGACGCGCTCTCCGACAAGCCTGGCTTGAACCTCACGTTCAAACTCACGCTGCAATTCTTCTTCAACCTGATCCACCAGTTGTTCAAGAGTTTCCTGTGGAATCCGGCGCTTGCCGCAGGCAATCTGGACGCTGCGCATGACTTTGCTTCGATCGAACGCCTCGCGGCGCCCGTCCTTTTTGATGACCACCAGTCGCGCAGTTTGATCAACTCTTTCGTAAGTCGTAAATCTCTTGGTGCATACGACGCATTGACGACGACGACGTATCACTGAGCCACCATCGGTGGTTCGGCTGTCCAGGACCTTGTCGTTGTCTTTGTCGCAGAATGGGCAACGCACGAACTACTCCTTCTTGGCCACGAAGAGTAGGAAGCCTCGCCTCGGCACCTGTTTTGACCAGAATCCACTTACGCCGCGGCGGACATTGCCAGTTCTTCGGTGAACCGTACACCGACCGCCTGATGTTCGCCCATGCGACCGACCACATGCGTCACTTCTGCCTTCATCATCGAGGATTGCGGGATCAGAGCGCGATCGTCCCATGCAATAGCGATTTCTACCTGGTCTCCCGGCATCATGGTTCGCGGGCTTGAAAGTGCGATCATCGCGCCGCCCCGGGACATATCAATTGTGTTCGCGGCGTAGTACCGGCGGGTCAGCGGGCTGTACACCTTGGCTGCCCGCGAGATTTTCATTCGCGGACTGGCACGCTTTTCTCGGGATTGTGTTGAGTCAAATTTCAGCATACGTAGGACTATTGATGTATCGACCTCGTCGCAGCACTTCTTCAGGGGAAGCTGCGTAACTTTGGAAAGGAACGGAATAACTCCTTTGGGGCACATATGAAAAAGACCCCCGAAGATCGGGGGTCTTTTGAGAGCTTTGTTGAGATTCTTACGCCGATTTCAGACTTAATCTTCAGGAACCTGATTGCTGGTGACAATCTGGCGGAAAAGCGTGCGGAGCTTATTGGTAACGGTTCCTTCGCCACCATTTCCTACTTGCTGGCCGTCGATGCTGGTAACGGCGATAATTTCCGCCGCGGAACCTGTGAGGAATACTTCATCGCCACTGGTGATATCTTCAGCCCGCATCCATTTTTCCTGGCAGGTGATGCCGAGTCTTGGACACAGATCGTTCATTACAAATCGACGGGTGACACCTTCCAGCACGCCAGCTTCTGATGGGGGCGTGAACAACGCGCCATTCTTCACCACGAAGATGTTGTCGCCGGTACATTCAGCGACATAGCCATCGGTGTTAAGCATGATGGCTTCGAGGCAGCCGGCATCGAGCGCTTCCACTTTGGCAAGAATGTTATTCAAATAGTTCAAGCTCTTGATACGGGGATCAAGGCAAGCAACCGGAACGCGTGGGCGTTTGGCGAAGACAACCTTCATCCCTGATTCGTACATTTCAGGTGGATAGAGACGGATCTGATCTGCGATGCAGACAACGCCAGCCTTTGGACACTTAAAGGGATTGAGACCCAGTGCGCCAACGCCGCGCGTGACCAGAAGACGAATGTAGCCGTCTTTGATCTTGTTCTTTTTGATTGCCTGACGCTGAATTTCAATCATGCGATCGCGGGTTACGGGGATCGAAAGGCGAATGCGTTCAGCGGATCTCCAGAGGCGATCCATGTGCTGTTCGAGTTTGAAAATCTTGTGGTTGTAAATTCGAATACCTTCGAACACGCCATCGCCGTACAAAAGACCATGGTCGTAGACGCTCACCATGGCATCACGCTTCGCGAGCCATTTGTCGTTCACGAAGATAATCGGCTTGTCCTGATTGAGCGTAAATGCTTCATAGTCCTTTTTGGCGGGGCTGCTTGTTGCCTTGCTTTGCTTTTTGGCGGCGGACCGCTTCGCAAGAATGGTGACTTTCTTCTTGACCATCTTCTTCTTTTTCGGCTTTGACTTCGTCTTCACGTACGCCCTCCTTGCAAAGGAATTTCTTCAACCCGCCATGATACGCACGCTTTTACTGCCAACGCTCGCAGCGGGGCGACGCTATTCCTCGTCAAATCCAGAATCGACCAGATTTTTGAGGGCTTTTGACGCTTTCTCGGCATCCTCACCCTCACAAATGATTGTCAATTCTGAGCCCACGCTCGCGGCCAGCATCATCATCTGCATGATCGACTTGCCGTCTACTTCAGTGTCACCTTTGGCAACTTTGACATCTGAGCTGAAAGTCGAGGACAAATCCACGAACGTCATCGCTGGCCGGGCATGGAGCCCGAGCTTGTTCACCACCACAGCTTTGACTTCGACCTTGTCTGACACGACTGCCATGCTCCTGCTACGGGGCCAGTTCCAGAGACGTTCGACCGACACACCCAAAAATCGCGCTCAAATATGACTTCTTAGATGCTTTCAGGCAAGCTGCTGGTTATCCGCTTCATCCAGCAACGTCTGAACTTCTTCCAATGTCGTAGCCTGCCTCAAAAATCTCCGAAATGTCTCTTTGCTCAGGTTCTTAAAAATCGCTTCCATTGCCTGCAAATGTTCTTCGGGACGGTTCTCCGGACTCAGGAGCAGGATGACCGAATAGACAGGCTGTTTATCCATCGCATTGAAATCGACCCCACGAGACGAAAGTCCGATAGCGGCGGCGATTTTCGAAGGCGTGATGTGTTTGACGTGAGGAACTGCCACACCCTTGCCAAATCCGGTCGATCCGAGTCGCTCGCGGTCCAGTACCTTTTTCAGCAGTTCGGCTCGGACAGGCAGGAGCTGCGGGTTGCCAGCGATCAGTGCATCAACCAGTTCCGCGATGCACTCATCGCGCCCCGTCGCTTTCAATTTCACAACGATCGCTTCAGGGGCCACAATCTCAGTCAGCTTGATCAAAATTCATTCTCCCACGAACCACGGCTCAGACTTAGCGCTTTCCATCCTTGAGCATCTCTTTGAAGTCTCTCAGCTGGCGCTCACCCTTTTCCACCACGAGATCGATCGCGGCGTACATGTCTTTGTCGTGCTCCCGGGAAACGAAATCTTCGTGCTTCTCTACATCAATGATGAGTTCGGCACCAAAGGTGCCGTGTTTGTGGTGGTCGTCTTTACTCAACGTGACGCGGATTGCCTGAATCCCGTCAAAGTATTTTGTCAGCTTGGTGGCTTTTGCGGTTGCAAAGTCCTTGAGCGCATCGGTAAGTTCGATATTGCGTGCTACGACATCAATTCGCATGCGAATCTCCAGCGGGCCCTGCTTAGTTGCACAGGGGGGTTTTTCCTACCAGTTTCCAAACGAATAAAGCCTGGTCGGTAGACCGCGATAGTACGCGACCTATCCAGCGTCGGTTTGAAAGTGGGTTTCCCTGTTAATCGCTTACAGGTCGGGAGCAGGACAAGGAAACGGTCAGTTCTTTGGCTTGGCGTGCGAGTCGCCGGCGTGCGAATCTGCGGGCACGGGGTCATGCTTGGGCCTTTCAGCATCACGCTCCCGCAGCTTGCCAAGCGCGGATGGAAGCTCAATGCCAGCCTGCTGGGCCAGTTCGTGGAGACGCGGCAGGGAACCGATCATGCCTGACAGAAAATCGGCGGTAGCGTTTTTGCCATTTGCGCCGGTGCCCTGGTCCCAGACTGTGATCTTGTCAATCTTGAGACCCTGGATGGCCTTGACCTGCTGCTCGACCAGCTTGGGCAATTGTTCGATAAGGAGCAGTGTTGGGCCGACACCGGAGTCGCTACCACAAGCTTCAATGAGTTTGCGATAGCCTTCGGCTTTTGCTTCCATGACCTTCTGCACACCGGTCGCCTCGGCCTGGTAGTGCATGAGGACAGCATCGGCTTCGCCTCGAGCTTCGCGGCGGCGTTTTTCAGCTTCGGCTTCTGCCGCGATTTCGATGCGCTTCTTTTCGACCTCCTGGGGAGCAAGCTGCTCTTTGGAGAGGCGAGCCAATTCCTGTTCGCGCTGGGCGATCAAGATTGCTTCAGATGCCTTGGCTTGTGCGACATCGGAGCGACGCTTGGCTTCTGCCTGGATTTCGGCGAGCGATGCGCTTGATTGGGCCATTTTTTCGCGCGAAGTGTTTTCGCCAAGAACTGCCGATGCTTCGGCTTCGGCGACTCGAATTCGCTGTTCCTGTTCGGCCAGCTTCTGGGCGGCCATAGTTTCTGCACGGCGCTGCGCGATGGCGATTTCGCGATCGCGCTGGGCCTGTACTTCGCCCTGGACTGCCGATGCTTCGAATGCGGAAACTGCGATACGCTGCTTTTGTTCTGCGTTCTTTTGACCCTCGATCGATGAAGCGCGTTCGGCGGACACGCGGACTTCCTTTTCGCGGATAGCGAGAGCTTCGCCGGTGGCGCCTTCGCGTTCCTGCTGGGCCACTTCGACGCGGGCGCGGTTAATTGCTTCGGCGGCGGCACGCTTGCCGATTGCCTGGATGTAGCCGCTTTCGTCGGTGATATCGCGGATATTCACGTTGATGAGTTCGAGGCCGATTTTATTGACTTCTTCGCCCACGTTTTCGTTGATGAGCTTCATGAACTTTTCGCGGTCGCGATTGATTTCTTCGATTGAAAGGGTCGCGATCACGAGGCGCAGCTGGCCGAGAATGATGTCCTGGGCCTGACCTTGAATCTGCAAACCGCTCAAGTTAAGCAAACGTTCCGCGGCGTTATTCATGAGGACCGGATCGGTTGAAATACCGACCGTGAACGTTGAAGGCACGTTGACGCGAATGTTGTTCTGTGACAGCGCGCCTTCGAGCGGGATTTCGATGGCCATTGGCTCGAGCGAGAGGTATGAATAGTCCTGCACCAGCGGCCAGATAAACGCACCGCCACCGTGCAGACACTTGCTGCTTTTGTCGGCACCAACGCGACCGTACACCACCAGCACGCGGTTACTTGGGCAGCGCTTGTACTGACGGATGAGCATGATCGGGAAGACGATCAGCACGACCAAGGCAGCCAGGACCGCGAGCAGGATCCAGAGTGGACCGCTGCCCATGGTATTTTGTGCGAGCGTGGACGACAACGTTAGCGAGTCAGACATTGATTGCTATCCTGAATTGAATTTGTTGATTCAAGCTTGAGAAACTACCACTGATGAATCTGCGTTTGCTTTTATAACTTTGATGCGGGCGTGGGTTGCTAATTCTGGCCCGTCACTGAATGCTGTGTAAATCCGCTGCCGCCCTTTTACGATGAGTTTGGCTTTACCTTTTCCTGTGCCCGCAGCGGGAATGGTTGCATAGACCTCGCCCTCGGAATTCAAAGCGTCGGCAGGGGTGAGATTGCCGCTGGATTCGAGCTTTTTCATCGCTCCCAGAATCACTCCCAGCAACGCGGCAAGGCAAAACCCGCACGCCAGGCCAATCAAGAGACTTTTGGTCGGAGAGAGCTCAAACCCATGAAGCGCGGCGAGGCCGCCCCAGCCAAACCCCATGAGAAAAGCCATGAGTCCCTGAAAGGAGATCCACTTCATGATCCCATCGCCATCGTGTCCAGGATGGTGATCGTGACCAGAGGTGTCCCAGGAAATATCTTCGATATCTCCGTGATGCCCACCAATGAGATTCAGCACAAGCTTTACAAGAAACACAGCGGAACCGAGCACGGCAGGAATGCCGAACCAGGCCGCGGTGCCGCTAAATAGCATGTCCAACATGGAAACCGTCCCCCTTTCACAACGACAGTCTACACAGTGTACAGCATCCCGCGAAGCGATGTGGAATCGGGAGCATTATTGGGAATTGGGAGGACGGGCTTTCAAGGGGGTTACAAACGCCGATTTGGAGAGGCTCAGCAGGTTTCGTGGAGTGCGACCATGAAGTCAAGGTAGTCGAAGAGATCGACCAACCCATCAAGATTGAAATCAGCGGCGGGAGCCTGGCTGCTGAAGAGCTGCACAAAATCGAGGTAGTCGAAGAGATCGACAACGCGGTCACAGTTGATATCGACTGCGCAGACGACTGATGTGGCGACACGGGAACTGGAGGTCGAACAGGAGTTGGAGACTACACATTGAAACTCGCCGATCAGCGGCATCCAGGCCCAGTGGCCCTCGTTGTACAGCGAGATGATCGTTTCCGCAGAGCGGGGAGTCGCCGCGATAAAGGATGCAACACTGTCAGAATTGAACCCTGTTGTGATGTTGCGCCAGGTTGTCTGACCCTGGCGCCGCCATTGCCACTGATACTCAAACACTCCATCACCTGTCGCACTTACCGAAAACACAAACGGAGTCGATGGACACTGGGTCTGATCCTGCGGTTGATTGACTAGTGACAACTCGCATTGTGCGGCGGCCATATGCGCAGTTGTTGCAATGATGGCGGTTGCAGCCAGACGTGAAACGAGCATGTAGAACACAGGCATTTCTTCACCTCGTCCATTGCGGCGGTTATCCGAACAATTCTAAAATAGTCTACCAAAAACACCCCCTGATAGTCAACATTAAATTGTTGACCTGGAACCCCATGGTTGCGGCATCGGCGTCTGGCGAATTATGCCCTAAAATCGCTGGCAGTGGAATACAGGAAATATCCCTCTCGACCTCCCCTTATGGCTTGCTATTCTATTGTTGAGTGGTGACTTTCGGCCATGGCCGCATTGCTCACGACTGGTATGTAGCCCGTGGCGGCATAAGTTGTTTCAGACTGTTTGTTTGACACATTTTGGTAATAAAGGAGTTTGACATGGAAAATACAGCAACCGCGTTAACTGGGAACAATGGTGCAATGCAGGCAGAGATTGATCGGCTGAAGGCTGATCTCGGGCGCCTTCGTACAGACCTTTCCGGGTTTGCCGAAGACGCCGCCCACGCCGCAAAAGTTGGAACCGCGGAGGCTCGCGAGATCCTGGCGCAAAAGGCCAAGGCAATCGCCGCCAAGGGACGCGAGGGAGTGGATGCAACAGAGAAGCAGATCACCGAGCATCCATTCATGGCGATTGGTGCAGCGTTGGCCGTTGGCGCCCTTGTTGGAATCATGATTTCCCGCTCCCTCAAGGATTAAGGCGTGGAAACTATCACTAAGCTCATCGTCCGGATTGCCGACCTCGCAGAAGCCGAGGGGCGGGTGCTTCGCGCAATCGTCATGCGGTCGGCGATGGGGATCGGACTCTTGCTGGTTGCAGCGGCCGTAGTCGTAGCAGGACTCAGTCTGCTGCTTGGCTCAGTCTTCATATTCACGTCAGAAAATGCGGGACGAGCCGCAGCGGCCGCGGTCACCGGCATTCTGGCCCTGGCAATAGGAGGAGGCCTTGCATGGCTGGGGCACCGGATCGGAAGCTGATGTCGGTCGAGGAGGCGAAACTGCGAATTCTTGAATTGGGTATCCGTCGAGATGCTCCATCAGGGATTCTTGGGAATCCACTTTTCCGATCGACTGCGCTCGTCATATGTGGGGCACTGGTTGGACGACTCTTTCGCAAACGAGACAAGGGCGGGTCCAACCCTCCGCTTTTGTCTGTGCTGGCGCAGTCGATTGCGGCGGCCTCTCCGCTGCTTATTTCACAGTTGCTCAAGGTCATGGATACTTCAGGGACCACTGCCGCCGCCAGTACAGAACCTCAGCCCCCACAATCAACGAATTGATAGCTCGTCTGTTTCAGCGGCAGCATACTGCAGCGAAACCTGTATACAGCGTCAATTCGTTTTTGTTTTTTTCAGCTCACGGTGAATCAAATGCAAAAGTGTGTCGGACATGAAGGGTTTGGCAATGAATGTCACTTCTGCCGGGTTCACGCCGTGATGAGAAATCGTTTCCTGGGTGTAGCCTGACATATAGATGACCGGAATGGCGAGCTTTTTGTGTACTGCCTCGGCCAGCTGCACGCCACTCATGCCCGGCATGACAACATCTGTGAGCAACAGGTGAATCTTTTGCCCGCACGTGTCGATGATTCGCAGCGCCTCGGCGCCGGACGATGCTTCCAGCACCGTGTACCCCGCGCCGCGCAGGCCGTCGGCGACAAGTTCGCGAACAAGCCCGCTGTCTTCAGCCAGCAGAATTGTCTCTGTTCCACGAGGTGGCGGCTGCGCGACGTTCGCATTATCGAGATTCGCCGACACTTCTGAATACACCCGGGGAAGGTATACGCGGATTGATGTCCCATGCCCGAACTCGCTGTACACACCGATATGGCCACCGCTTTGTTTGACGATTCCGTGGCAGGTCGCTAAACCAAGACCGGTGCCCTTTCCAGGCGGCTTGGTTGTGAAGAACGGCTCGAACAATCGCGCCTGCACCTCCGGTGTCATTCCAGTTCCGGTATCGCTCACTGCGATCACGACATATTCGCCTGGTACGGCATCGAGTCGAGTGCGGCAGTAGCTTTCATCGAGCCGCTCGTTTCGCGTTTCAATAGTCAGTGTGCCGCTCCCAGTCATGGCATCGCGCGCATTGATCGCGAGATTGACCATCACTTGTTCAAGCTGCGCGGCATCAGCGCGAACGTTGCCCGTGTCTTCGTCCAGGGCGGAGTGCAGCGTGATATCTTCGCCAATCAGGCGACGCAACATCGATGTCAGACCGAGCGCTACATCTCGCGGACTGAGAACTCGGGGAACCACTACCTGTTTACGTGCAAACGTCAGCAACTGCCGGGTCAGGTCCGCCGCCCGCTCTGCTGCGCGTTGTGCCTGAGCCAATGACGGAGCTACTGGATGTTCCGGCCCGAGCTTTCGTGACGCAAGGGCCAGGTAATTGAAGATGGCCATCAGCAGATTATTGAAATCGTGGGCAATGCCTCCGGCAAGTCGCCCCACTCCTTCCATTTTCTGTGCCTGCAACAGCTGCGATTCAAGGTGCTTGCGTTCAGAAATATCTCGCAGAATCACCGTGAAATACTGCCTTGCACCGACTTGCACATGCGAAATCGAAGCTTCCATCGGAAACTCGGTTCCATCAGCGCGTATTCCTCCGATAGTTCCAAGATGGCCCATAGACCGGCTGGAGACGCCTGTCTTCCCGAAGTTCCGCATCGAATGACCATGCGAACTGTGCACACGAGACGGAAGAAATCGCGATAGTGACCCACCAATAGCTTCACTTGCGGTCACGCCGAAAATCCGCTCTGCCGCACCATTGAACATCACCACCTGTTCACGCTCATCGACCGTAATAATTCCGTCCATCGCCGCTTCAACAATGAGTTGAAACCGGCGGTCACTTTCGTATTGATGTTGAGCAGTCGGATCATCTGCTATTTCAACCGCCAGCAGGAATATGCGCTTGGCGGAATCTACACAACCGAAGAGTCGAATGCAGTTTCCATCTTCTGAACACACATCAGCGGTGAAATCCGCGCGATGACCCCCAAGGAGCTCTCGCAATCCCTGTGCTGCCAGACCGCCCAAAGGCATCACACTGAGCAAATCGATCAGGTTCTCACCAGATGAAGCCCAAATTCCAGTGCTGCTTCGCCGGTTGGACCATGCAACATTGGTCGACACCACGCTGCCGGTGCGATCCAAGATTGCGCAAGGGGTCGGCAACGAGAACACCATCGAATCTTCAGGTTTGTAGCCCCCAATTGCTGGTCCGACAGAATCCGACATAGTGTTCGTCCTTGAAAAAGCGGCGTTTAACTTAAACCCATTCTACGGGGAGTTCAGGCACGATCGATACACCTTATTCAATTCGCACACCGAGACATCGAAGAGTACAATCGCCCATGACAACCCGCTCTATCGGAACCATTCTGTTCGCCGCGTCACTCATAGTTTCCGGGTGCGACGACAAAAAAACCCAGCCGCCACTGAAGTCGCCAGTCATGGCACCAACACCGCCTACGGCACCCCAACCGGCAACTACTCCTCCCGCGACTGCCGCGACTGCCGCGACTTCTGATGGAGCAACCGTTTCGCTTTTGGGAGTCTCGCTCACACTCCCATCAAGCTGGAAGCGCAATCCTCCGGCCAATCAGATGCGCCTTGCCGAGGCGGTGGTTCCAGATGCTGGCGGCGACGCTTCCAAATCGTGTCTGGTTGTATTTTCCACTGCAGGCGGCACAGTTGATGAGAATATTGCCCGCTGGTCGGGTCAGGTGCGTGATGACAAGGGCCAGCCCGTCAAAGGCACTTCAAAGTCTCACACGATCAACGGAGTAAAAGCCAGCGTGGTCGAAATGACGGGGAGTTTCGCGGGCATGGGTGATGGCGCGGCCAAAGAAAATTGGACTCTGTGTGGCGCGATTATTGAAGCCCCTGAAGGCCTCCTCTTCATCAAAATGACCGGTCCAGCGGCATCTGTAACCGCCGCGTCCAAAAACTTTGATGCACTGGTTCAAAGCCTTAAGAAGCCTTGATCTTGGAAGTCAGCTTTAGTTCGCTGACCATTTCGGCTTTCTTGTTCGCTGGCGATTGTGCTCGGCCAATGGCTGCCACTTTCGCTACTCGGCGCCGCCGTATTTCAATCCGAACAACGTACGCGAACATCAGCGCCAAACTGATGACATAAGAGAGCACCGTTGCCTGAGTATCACTCATTTTGACACTCCTGACATAGTGAACCGGCTCATGGTTTGAGCATCTTCGCCGCTCTCCGTCGGCATCGCCCTCGCAAGGCGGAACCTCGCGACGATCGTTCCGCTTGACAAAAGGGTGATCGCGGCGAACCACACCCAAAGTGCCGGATACATCGGCGGAGTCAATCCCGAATCGGTCGGGTGAACATCGGGAAGCAACTTCAATGAGAGATAGAGCAGCGGCACATCAAGAAACGCAACGATCCCATAGATCGCGGTGACAATGGCGCGGCGCTGGGGGGACTGGATTCGGAATCGAAGCACCAGGTACACTGCATAGAGCAGCCATAAAATCAGGCTGAATGAAAGCCGCGGGCTCCATGTCCACCAGACTCCCCAGGCAACTTTTGCCCAGCATGCGCCGGTGAGTAACAACACTGTTCCGTTCGCAACTGTGACCGCAGCAGACGCATGGGCCAGGTCATCCCAGAATTGCCGCCGACTACCCACAAAACCAACGCTTGCAATGCAAACTACGAGTGCCGCGACAAAAGTATTGGCTGCGACAGGCAGGTGCAGATAGAGCAACTTCTGGATCGGGCCCATCGCCGGGTCGATCGGCGCGTTGATCACCATCACCGACCCTACAGCGAGCAGCAAGAGCGTGAGCCCGGCGTACGCATACCCACTCCATTGTTGCCAACGGACCATGATACACCCTGTGACACCTTTTTCAGCCTGATCCAAGCAGCGTGAAACTACAGTGAAGGACTCCAAAAATGAATACCGGCAGCCCGCGCTGCACAGCTCATTAGATTTTTTATGCAAGTCGGATGCCACCAGGCACCTTGGTGCGTTTTCCCTTGCTGGAGTGATAGCACTTGGGCCGACTCGAAGACATTGCCTTTGTTAACTACCGAATCCGAGAGGAATTATCGACAGCAATTCCCACGAATGAGAAATCGTCCATCATTGCGTGTGACAACTCAGACAGAGCTTGCTGCCCTGATTGCTCATTACCAGTTTCGCCGGTTCAGTTGAATAGAGACTGTGACAGGAAGTACAGGCGAGATTACCCCCGGAGAGGCGAATACGGCGATCGAGCGTTCTAGGGTTCGCCATTCGAAAGTCACCATCTTTTGTCCGATTCGTCGCAACCAGCGGCACGCCAATCGGATGCTCTGCAGAGCCTTGTGAATCCATCGATTGCACCGAGTGAGAAACTGCCCCGCCCGCCACCGCTCCGTCATGACAGCCCAGGCAGTTTTGACTTTCAAGATCCAGCCCGGCCTCTGGCAGATTCGCCAGTTTGGAGTTGTCGGCTTTCATATGTGCTTGGCCAAATGACAACGGATGTGAGCTCCGTGTGGCCGCAGCGGATGTATGACATTGCAAACAAAGCGTGACCGAATCACCGGCGCGTATTCCAACTTTCTCTTCCTTCGAGACATGACTTGCAGCTGCATCATGGCACGTCAAACAGGTAATAAGCCCGCCTTGCAGCGGCAAGGAAGCGTTTGTCAAGGTAGACGCGTAGACGTTTACGGGATGCGTTAGGACTTGCTCGAACTGATGACATTGGATGCACTTTGAAGCACTCGCCTGGTTTGCTCGGTCAGAAGTGACTCCACGACTTTCAAGCTTTTGGATCCGGTTCTCGGGGAGACTTGAACCCTGTGCGACAGTCAAAACCAACCCGCCAGATGTTATGGCAAAGACTACCAACCAGAAACAGCGTGAGCGACGACTGTTATCGGTGACTGATTTCATATTTGTGCTCCTTTGCCAAGTCCAGAAATCGACGCACCACTGGTCTGGCTTTGTTTGAGTGGGAATTCAGCTCTCAAAAATCGGGGCACAGACGGCACAGACCTTCCCACCGGCGAGAACGGCACAGCTTAACAACCGCTTTTTTCGAGCAAAAACGTCGCTTTTGACTGCGATTGTGCTTGGCACGGAGGTTGCATCTATCTAGGTGTAACGAAGTTAAGCGGCCAGCGGACATTTGGGCGGACCTTTGACCCCCGGCCACGCAGATTTGTAAAGGAAGTAGAAATGAAACTCTCAAACCTCCTCATCGGAACGCTGGCACTCGCAGGTCTCAGCAGCTTTGCACAGGCCCAAATCACCAACTCAGCCCACGACTTCAGCTCGTACAGCTGGTCCGGCGGCGAGATTTGCCGGCCTTGCCATACCCCCCACTTTGCCAACATTGCCGCTGGTCGGCTCTGGAACCACACGCTCTCCACTGCAACTTACACGTTGTTTGGCGGTGCGACTGGTACCTCAGCAGATCTCGATCGTGAAAGCCGCCTGTGCCTCTCCTGCCACGATGGAACGGTGGCCCTCGATAGCTTCGGCGGCATGTCAGGCACCAACTACATTCCAGGCGGCGCCAACATGGGAACCGATCTGAGCAACGACCACCCAATCGGCGCAGAAGCGATTTATCCGACAACCACCAGCACCCGGTTTAATCCGCAGAACACCAGCCACCAGGTGGTGAGCACTTGGGGCAGCCTGCGTCTGAAATCCTGGACTGATTCTGCAGGTACCGAACAGTACGTGGTGGGCTGCCGCACGTGCCACAATGTGCACAATGCTGGAAATTATGATCACATGCTGAACTTCAGCAATGCATCGAGCCATCTGTGCCTTACTTGCCACATCAAGTAATTGCATAGTTTGGAGCTCGGCTAAGTCCAGCCTGTTTACACGCGCGTTCCGGGCACCTATTCAGGTGTCCGGAACGTTTTTTTTCACAGCTGAGTACCGCTCCATCCTTCCGGATTGAACAATCCGTTGAACAACCGAAAAACTTGGCACCGAGTTTGCATTCTTGTCAGGCATGGCACACTCCACGGTCCGTACCTCTGTCGCGCATACAGCTCGTTCAATCCTCCTCGCCGGACTTATCGCTTCGGGACTACTTCTGTTTCCCGGTTGCTCTTCCGGCCCGTCTGGCGCGCCCCGCGCAGCAACTAATACCAAATACGCATTCTGGCCGCTGGCGCCGGATGAACCGAGGATTCAGTTCCTGGGCTCATTCAGCTCGAGCGAGGATGTTGCTCCTACCAGTTCTTCGGGCCTGGAGAAGATCGTTTTTGGTGCCGAAGCAGTCCGTGCGGCGTTCGTTAACAAGCCCTATGGCGTAGCGATACGTGATGGCAAGATATATGTGTGCGACATTCGGGCCAAGGCCCTCGTTGTCTTGGACCTGTCCAAGAAACAGACGCGTCTGGTAGGAGTTTCTGGCACAACTCGACTTGAGCGTCCGGTTGCTGTAGCGGTCGCAGATGACGGGATCGTCTACGTCGCTGATGGAGTTCATAGCGCCGTGCTTGTATACGACCAGAACGAGCGCTTTGTGCGATCGATTGCCATCCCCAAACTCAGACCCGCATCAATGGCTGTCAGTGGCGATCGCCTGTATGTTGCAGATATGGGTCGCCAGCAGGTGCTGATCCTCGAGCGAAGCAGCGGCCGCGAGGTGGGTGCAATTGGGACTGTTGGTGACGAAGATGGTCAATTCCGTCTCCCCATCGGCGTCTCAACTGATAAGTCAGGCAATGTGTATGTTGCCGACATGATGCGCTGTAAGGTTCAGAAGTTCACGAGTGAAGGAAACTACATTTCGAGCGTCGGCGAACAAGGCGATCATGCGGGTGGCTTCGCTCGCCCCAAGCACCTGGCGGTAGACAGTGACGGAATCCTGTATGTTGTAGATAGCGGATTCCAGAATGTACAGATGTTTGATCGCGATTTCAAGCTCCTCATGCATTTCGGGGCTTCGGGTGAATTTCCTGGTGCGATGAACCTGCCCGTTGGCGTCGCCGTGACTGACTCCGGACTTGAATATTTCAGCGATCGCGTTCATCCTGGCTTTGCTCCCAAGCGGCTCATCGTGGTTGCCAATCAGTTCGGTGACAGCAAAATTTCCGTATACGCGCTCGGCGATCGCAGATCCAATTACTCAATCGCCGATCTGGCGGCATCTGCCGCGACGATTTCAAGCGGCGTTGGTGCGCCCACGGCGGATGAACTTAAATTTCAAAATATTGGTGGTGTAGAACCGGGCCCTGATGGCAAAATGCCTGAAATTGACCAGACACCGCCCGCGGATGGCGCCCCAGCCAACCCGCCTCAGCCCCCCAAGAAATGAGTTGTCCTGGAGGGACTCTATCGAATGACGCCCAATCCACAACACAAACCCAGCGGTATTCCCGTGCTCTGGAAGAGCATCGCAACGCTCTTGACGCTTGTCATTGTGCTCTGTGTGTGGGGCAGCTGTACAGTCACGAAGAACAACTATGCAACGCTGAGTTTTCTCTTCGACGGTGTCCCCAACCCTGATGCGACCGCAGGCGGTCCGCCCAAACCCGGAGACTCAACTCTGGCGACCGCCGTCGTTGTCCACCTGCCATTTAAGGAGGAGAAGTGCGAGGCGTGCCATAAGACTCAGTATCGTCCTTCTCGCAACGACCCAAGTGCGTGTCTCACATGCCACAAGGGCGTCGCGGACCAGCACGCCTGGACACATGGTGCAGTCGCAGGCGGCGCGTGCCTGTGGTGTCACGCGCCGCATGAGTCCTCGCGAAAATTTCTATTGCGAAATCCAGACCGTAAGTTGTGCATGCAGTGCCATTCCGCAACCATGATGAACGGGAAAGAAGTTCCGGCGCACGTCGATGAGAAAGTGGGCTGCCTTGAATGTCACTTCGGGCACGGAGGAACTGATGCGAAAATGCTCAAGCCCGGCGCGACTGCACAGGCGCCGCCGCCGCCCAGCATGGATTCTCCGACCAAAGAAGTCGCGCCTGCAGGAAGCCCGTTGGCGCCGACGCAGCAGATTCCGCCGGTAAGCCCTTCGTCGACCATCCAACCCGGGAGCGGCAAGTAGAATTCTGTGCGTCAACTTCACGTTCAAACTCTGATCTTCACAATCGTCTGCCTGACCGGAATAGCGTCAGGCCAGCAGGGAGCGGTGAGTAATGCTGACGATGGGCCGGTGGTGGTGGGAACGCCGCGAGAATCGTGGAAAACAGTAGAAGTGTTGAAGCTGGAATCTGCGGTAGAATTTCGCTGGCAAACTCAACGAGATTCTCGACGTACCAATGGACAGCCAAAGCAGAGCAACCGCGAAACACGGTATCGCGAGCTCTTTGACATCTCCACCGAGATCGCAGTCGGCCACCGCAATCTTCTGGACATTACCGCCGCACTGCAACTTGGTCGCGAAGATATCTATACGCATAGCGAGACCGACCAGTTTTTCGGGCACGAAAAGGACTTTGTCAATCTCTACGACATCAATGCTCTGGTGCTTGGAACCAGCATGCTTCCGACGAACGTGTTCATGCGTCGTCAACAGAGTGTTCTCGACAGAGCCTTTGCTGGCTCCATTAATCAGACGACCACCGAGCATGGAGTTGGAGCTCGCTTCCAATACGAGGGAATCAACGCTTCCGCACAGTACCTTCACAGGGACGATCAACTAGACGGTGACTTTGGGCGCATTGACACCCATGTGAAGCAGGACACGCTGACTCTGCAGAGCGGCATTACACTGACACCCTCGCAGAAAGTTGATATTGGGTACACCTTTGATTCGATCAGCGAAACACAATCAGGCGGGTTGAGTGATTCATACAACCGCCACGACGCCAATATCGTCCACACCTACAGCTTTGGAGGCGAGGCCAAACCTCACGAACTGCGTTCGTCAGTGCGACTCTATAACCAAAGTGG
>CAZAEQ010000055.1:0-22387 GCA_964484185.1 uncultured Phycisphaeraceae bacterium | reverse complement strand
AGTTAGCTTGAAGGCAAGCACAATCATGCCCTTTATCGGCATGCCGCCAGACTGAGCAATCGGTGTGGCGGCGTGCTTTTTTCTGTTTCGCAGATCACTGCACAGCAACAACCATTGCATCCGGACCGCACAGTAAGTTGCGAGAAGACACTAGAGCGGGGAAGCGGAGAGCGCACCTGGCAATACGAAAGTGGACAAGTATCGAACAGTGTGGTATACCTATGCAAACTCGGAGACTTCCATGAATCGTGTGCCAGCAATGTGGGGACTGGTTTTTGCTGTGGTAACAATTGCTGTTCACGTATTGCTTGGTCGCGAGGCGAGTGTTCTTGTCGCCTCGGTCGTGATGGCCATGATCGGCGCGATTTATGTAGGATTTGCGCTGAGCGATGGGAGGCCGCGAACGATTGTCATTGAAGTGATTGTGGCGTTCATGTTTGGAGGCGCAGCACTGTGCGGAGCGCTGGTGAGTCCGTGGTTTATCGTGGCGGCATTGATTGGACACGGCTGCTGGGACGCACTTCATCACCGACCCAGTGTGTTGACGAAGATACCGAAGTGGTATATTCCGTATTGCGCGGTTTACGATATCGTTGCCGGGGTGGGGCTTGCAGTGCTTTGGTTTATGAGAGGGGTTATTTCTCGATGAGCAACTCGGCCTCTCGGACCGCGCCGGTCGCCCCGATGCCCCAACCACACTGGATAGTCGGGGATCTCTCGCACCTGGTTAGCTCGCTTACCCCGCGAATTTCGCGACCTCTTGTGCGACTTCGATAGTGGTGTTCTTGCCGCCCATGTCGTAGGTTTTGACCTTTCCCTCTTTGATGACGCGGGCGATGGCGGACTCGAGGCGGGTTGCTTTGTCTGATTCTTTGAGCCAGTCGAGCATCATTTTGGCGGTGAGGAGCATTGCATGTGGGTTGACTTTGTATTGGCCGGCGTACTTGGGTGCGCTGCCGTGGGTTGGTTCGAAGACCGCGTATTTGTCGCCGAGGTTGGCGGAGGGTGCGAAGCCCAGGCCGCCGACGAGGCCTGCGCAGAGATCGCTGACGATGTCGCCGAACATGTTTTCGGCGACTAGCACCGAGTAGTCTTGTGGGTTTTTGAACATCCACATGCAGATTGCATCGATGTTTGCTTCATCGGCCCAGATGCCATCAGCTTTGTATTCCTCGGCCATCTTGCGGAAGATGCGGGTCATCAGGCCGCCGGTTTCGCGGAGGACGTTGGGTTTTTCGACGAGTGTGACGCGTTTGCGGCCGGTCTTTTTGGCGAATTCGAATGCCTGGCGACAGATGCTGGTGCAGCCCTGGACGCTGACGATGCGTGTGGAGAGGGCGACATTTTCGAGACCTTTGGCTTTCCAGGGTTTCATTTTGGGATTGGCGCAGAGGGCTTCGTAGACGGGTTCGGGGAGCGGGAAGAACTCGACGCCGCCGTACATGCCTTCGGTGTTTTCGCGGAAGATGACCTGGTCGATCATGAGGTCTTTGGCATCTGGGTTTGCGAGACGTGTGCCGCGGTAGTTGAGGGGATTGCCTTCGTAGCTTTTGCACGGACGCATGTTGGTGTGCAGGTTGAACATCTGGCGGAGCTTGACGATTGGTGAGAAGTAGACCAGACCCTTGTTCTTGAGTTCGGGGATGAGTTCTTCTTTGGCTTCATCCTGGGGCTTCGAGGTAATCGCGCCGAAGAGGCCGCAGGTTGTGTTTTGGAGGATCTTGATGCTGCGGTCGGGGAGGGCGTTGCCTTCTTTGCACCAGAATTCCCAGCCGATGTCGCAGTGGATGTATTCGGCATCGAGCTTCATCGCGTCGAGCACGATGCGGGTGGCTTCCATGACATCGTTACCGATTCCGTCTCCGGGCATCCATGCGATTTGGTACTTGGCCATGTTTGAGCTCTCCAGTTCAGGGACCTGTGTGCTGCGAACGAAGTGTCGTAGTGTACCAAGTATTCTGATGAACAGGTAGGCAATTTCATTCGTAGGCAGCGCATGCTTTTCATGGTCATAGAACGGTTCAAAAGTGGGAATCCGGATGCGGTTGGGGCGCGATTCAGGGCGCAGGGGCGGTTGATGCCGGAGGATTCAGGGCTTGTGTATGTGAATAGCTGGATGGCGAGTGATGGGTCGTGCTGCTATCAACTTATGGAGTCGCCGTCGAGGGGCGCGTTTGATGGGTGGATCGCCAATTGGAGCGACCTTGTGGATTTTGAGGTGATTGCCGTCAAGACGTCGGCGGAATTCTGGGCCGCGCGAGCTACGGCATCGTGAACCTCACTTTGTTGCGTTCTTGATTCGCTTTGCCACTGCGGCTTCTGCGCCGCCCGCCACAACGAGGTCTTGAGCGACCGGTGAAAGTGCGGGGAATGCGAAGGTCTTGCCGTTAAAGGTAATCTGGGACTTGGTGTAGTCGACGACGATGTCGCCGGCAACAACGGTTTTGTTCGCGGACTTCGCGACGGTGGCTCGCAAGTGTTCCACGAGCATCGGACATTCGAAAACTACGAAGCCGTTGTTGAATGCGTTGCGTTTGTAGGTTTCGCTGAAGCTTGAGGCGACGACACAGGGGATGCCGAAGTACTTGAGAGCGGTCGCCGCCTGTTCGCGGGAGGATCCGGTGCCGAAGTTCAGGCCGCTGACGACGACGTCGCCGGGTTTGGCGATTGCTTTCAGGCCAGGGTCGTAGTTTTCAAAGATCAATTCGGCCATTTCCTGCGGCGTGATTTTGTCGTTGTATGTATGTTTGCCGGCGTAGATGCCATCGGTGTTGAGGTTGTCGCGGTCGAGCCAGAGGAGGCGGCCTTTGACGACTGAGGGGAAGCCGTCGATGATGGTGGCGTTGCCGCTGGGGATGGAGGATTTGCGATTTACGACGCGGGCGGAGGCGGCAGTTGCGCCGTATTTTGCGGGGCTGCAGATGTAGCCGGCGATGGCGCTCGCCGCGACTACTGCGGGAGAACCGAGGTAGACGAGGCCGTTGCGGTCGCCCATGCGACCTTCGAAATTGCGGTTGGTGGCGGAGATGCCGACTTCGCCGGCTTTGATGGTGCCCGCGCCCAAGCCGATGCATGTGCCGCAGCCGGGGGGAAGTTCGATCGCGCCGGCGTTGAGTAAGGCGTCCCAGTGGCCTTCGGATTTTGCTTTTGATTGAACGTCGGCGCTGGCGGCGGCGAGGTACATCTCTACGCCCGCGGCGACTTTTTTGCCCTTCATGATTGCGGCGGCGGTGGCGATGTCTTCGGACCGGGCGTTGACACAGGACATGAGCCAGGCTTTGTTGATCTTGATGTTTTTAGCTTCGATGTCGGGGAGGCTGGTCATGGTCTTGACATCGTTTGGGCCCGACACGTGCGGCACGATTGTTGCGAGATCGAGTTCGAGTTCGATGGCGTACTGGGCATCGGAGTCGGCTTGCCAGGCAGCGCGTTTTGCCCACCAGGACTCAACTTCGCTGCGCGAGTAAGAGCCGAGGGAGCCGGGGCGGCGGGTGCCGGGGCGCTTTCCGGCGGCGAAGTAGTCGGCGCGGGAGAAAAGGAAGTCGCGGAGGATTTGGTCGAAGGGGAAGACGCCAGCGAGTGCGCCCCATTCGGTGGTCATGTTGGCGATGCTCATGCGCTGGTCGATGGAGAGGCTGGCGATTCCATCGCCGGTAAATTCGACTGCGTGGTTGAGGACTTCATCTTTGTTGAAGATGCCGCAGAGTGCGACGATGACATCTTTGCCGACGACGCCTAGTTGCAATTTGCCTTTGAGGATGACTTTCGCGATCGGCGGAGCTTGCCACCATGTGGTGCCGGTGGCCCAGAGACTTGCCGCATCGGTGCGGACAACCGGAGAACCCAGGCAGCAGAGTGCGCCGTAGAGATTTGAGTGACTGTCGGAGCCGACGACCATTGAGCCGGGGACGACGTAGCCCTGTTCGACCATGACTTGGTGGCTGATGCCGGTGCCGGCGGGATAGAAATCGATTCCGTTGTCGCTGGCGAATTGCTCGATTTTGGCGTATTTTCCGAGGTTTTCGGGGGTGACGTTCTGGATGTCGTGGTCGATTGCGAAGACGGGCTGGTGTGGGTCTGCGATTCTGGGATCTTTGCCCGCGACTTTGTAGATCTCTTTGTACTTGGGGATCACCGCGCCGGTGTTGTCGTGGGTCATGATGTGCTTGGGGCGGATTGTGACGAAGTCGCCGCTGCGCACGACTTCCCCCGGCTTCAGTCCCACTGCGTGCAGGGTCGCAAGCTTTTCGATGACAGTCAGTCCCATGACAACCTCCGTGTTTACCCAACCGAACTAGAAGTCCAAATCAACCCTGCTTCGCGGCCATCTTCCCAAGCACCTTGGCGATATCGAAGTCGACGAAGTCAGCGTGATGGAAGATCCAGCTTTCGATGGTCCGCTCGACCTTGTCGCCTTCGTGCGAATGCGTCGCGACGATGTGCATGACCTCGGGCGGGATGCAGTGCTTGTAGGCGAGAGCGACGCCGCTGAAAGGGTGGCGGAGCATGTCGCCGAAGAAGCCTTTGATTACCTTTCCGGATGCATCTTTGTCGAACTCAAGCATTTTGCCGACATCGGCGAGGAGGCTGCCCGCGATGAGGTAGTCGAGATTCACGGGAACACGCGAGCCGAAGACCTCATTGAGCACACCGGTAATTGCGATGCACTGCTTGCAGCAGGAGTTCAAGTGTTCAACGAAACGCATGTCGATCTTGCCAGCGAGGAGCGTGAAGGGGATGGCGCGGATTTCGTCGAATGTCCAGCCTTTTCCGCCGCAGCCTTTGGTCAGGGCTTCGTCCCAGGTCGCGGCAACTTTGTCGCGCAGGGCGGCGTCTTTGATGTCCATGATATTTGGAAATAACTTTGCGATGTCGGCCGTCGAGTATTTCATAGTCATGATCCAAGAGTAGCTTGAGAGGGGGTGGCCTGGTGGAAACGAATCTGCCAGGAGTTGCCGCGACGGACCCAGATCGAGGATCGCAATGCGGCTGATCCAAGGTCGCCATCGATGATGGTGCGGTATGTTACGAGCATGACACCCGGTGACAGTTCGCTGGTAGAGAGTTCAAGAAACTGTATTTTGGGGGCTTGAGCCGAGAGGTTCGTCCGCAAGTACTCGAGAATGGAATCCCTGTGCCAGACCGTTCCGGACTTGCCGAATTCAAGAAAGTCGGAAGCGATCATGGATTCGCGTTTTTCATGCGTGATGGCAAAATCGAGCAGGTCCTGCTCCAGCGATAAGAACATCTTATCAATGTCGTGCGACATGTTGACGCTCCTAGATAGGACTGGGTCCGTCGTAGGCGTGATTGACTGGATCGATTCTTCGCATTGGTTTTTCGCGGGTTTGTTCTTCGACCACGTGTGCGACCAAGCCGGGGGTTCTGGCGATCATGAAGATGCCGTTGAAGACTTTGGGGTCGATACCTAGGTCTGCGAGAATGGCACCGAGAGCACCATCAACGTTGATTGGCAACGGTTTTCCGATGGCGGCGAATGCTGCTTCGACCGCTCGGGCGGCAGCGATGTGGGTTCCTGGCTTTGCTTCCAGCCCGGCCGCGGCGGCGAGCTCGAAGAGTTTTGCGGTCCGCGGATCTTTGGTGTGAATGCGATGACCGAAACCGCTGATGCGATCGCCCGAGCCCTTGATCCGCCCCACTTCTTCGGTCGCGAGATCGTCGAGAGTTCTGGCTGTGTCATTGGATTTCTTGAGCATCGCGCCCAGATAGCGAGCGGCATCTTCGATCGCGCCGCCGTGGTGGCGATTGATAGACATGATTCCCGCGGCGACGCTTGCGCTCAACGTTGCGCCCGTGCTTGCGACGGTTCTGGCGGCGAGGGCACTGGGCGGCGTTGCGCCGTGGTCGATGCTCGAGACGAGAATTGCATCCATCAGGCGGCCGACGCGATCATCGGGAAGTTTGCCGGTGAGTATGAGGTGTACGGCTGCACCGAAGGAGACTTTGCCCATAAGCGATGCGATGTCGTGACCGCGAACTGCGACGCGATTGGGTTCGATCTTGGTGACTGCGGTTGTCCACACTGCTTTCTTTTCGGCATCGGTCATCAGACTCCTGCTTCCTTTGGCTCGCAACACCGACACTACACCGGCGGGAAGTTCACCGAATGCATCAACCACTGTCGCGCCCGCGCCCTTCAGAGCTGCAACTTTGCCTGCATGCGTGCCGCGGTTTCCTTCGATGATTGCGCCCGCGTGACTGAAACGTGTGCCGCTGGTTGCGGCTTTTCCGCCGACATATACGACTACGGGCTTTGTGATTTTGCGTTGGATGATCAACTCTGCGAGCTCTTCTTCCTGCGAGCCGCCGATTTCGCCAAAGAGCACGATGCAATCGGTGTGCGGGTCGTTCTCAAAGAGCAACGCGATCTCTGGTACGCGAAGGCCGAGGACTGAATCGCCGCCAACGTGGACGATGGAACTGATTCGCACGCCAGCCTGGCCGCAGTAATAGGCGGTGCTTGAAGACATGCCGCCGGAACGGGAGATGATGCCGACACCTGTTCCGCCTGGTAGCGGCGGCTTGAACCACTCTCTTGCCGACTCAGCGCGGCCGCCGATCATCCCCACTACTGCCTGGCCCGGACTTGCAATCCCGAGCGTGTTGGGGCCGATAAACCTTGCGCCTTTCTCCTTCGCAACTGCGGCGATTTCCATTGCGTCCCAGACGGGCACACGATCTGCGACAAGTACTACGAGTTTCACACCCGCATTCATCGCATCAATCGCGGCAGGCTTCACACCCAATGCTGGCACGAAGAGAACTGAGATATCGATCTCGCCAAGTGCGGCCACTGCCTCAGTGCAGGAGTTGAACACTGGAACGCCGAGGACCTGCGTGCCGCCTTTGCCTGGAGTCACGCCGCCCACGACTTTGGTTCCGTAGTCGAGCATCAGACGTGCACGCGTCTGACCTTCGCGGCCGGTGATTCCCTGCACGATCACGCGGCTTGTGCTGTCGATGAGAATCGCCATTATGCACCCGCCTTTCCTGCGACGAATGCATCGAGGCCGGGAATCTCAAGTTCGACGAACACGCCTCCTATGCCATCGCGGCGACACTCAACTTCGCAGGCGATCATGTCGCCATCTTTGTTCAGGAATTCTGCGGCGGTCACCGTCAGCTCCGGAACCCCTGCGTTGTCGCGCAATAAGCCATTGGCCCGGGCGATGATGGCCGCACTTTTGGTTTTCCACGCGGCGGTATCAACCCACACGCGTCCACCCTTGACTTCAAATTTCGCAGTGTATTTGCCGTTTACAAACTCAGGCTGTCGCGGCGGTCGTGGCGACCACGCCGTGGACTTTCCTGCGGCCTGACGATCTGCAACCATTGAAGCCATGCGAGAGGCAATCGCGGCGGGGGCATCAGTCTTCTTGAATCCGCATATTGTCGCGGGGACATCTTTGCCGACTGATTGCAGAATGTCGACTGCACGGTCTTCGGTGTTGCCGCCCAGGCGAATTACAACCGGAATATCGATGTTCATTTCCCAGAACGCCTTTGCAAGTCCGTATCCGCTCCAATACTGCTCTTGATTCGCGACACCTGATCCGGAGCCGAAGTAGCCAACCAGTCCAGGCTGTGCCAGGATGACGCGAGTGGCCCGATAGACTTTTGCGGGAGATGGATTGCCGCTGGTGTCGCAGAAATTTGCGATTGTGAAGCCGGCGTTGGTGATGGCGTCCATTGACATCATGGACCCGCCCCCGCCTGCGCCGTGAAAACCGATGAGCGGTCTGCCGGTTCGGGCGGCATCTTCTTTTGAGTTCATCTGTGCGAAGAAGAACGTTCCGCGATGATCATCCTGTTCGACGCGATATGCGATTCGCTCGAGTTCTGTGGGCGGGTGGTCGAGTTCGCGGGCGATCTCGATTCCCAGTTCGGGATGCCGCGCAACGGCGTAATCATCCACGGTTACGCGGCAGTCGGCCGCGACAACTTTTCCCTGGTCGGTCAAGACAAGTGGATTGATTTCGAGCGAGCGAGCTTCGATAGATTGCGCGACCGTGAATAGCGAGCGAATGCTGTTCTCAATTTCGGATGCAGTTCCGGGAGCGAGTCCGAGGGAAGCGACTGCGGAACGAAACGCGGCTGCATCTGGCCCACCTCTCACATGGCAGGCAATCTTGCGAGTCTCACTTGCGCGTTCTTCGACGCCGCTGCCGCCAGTTGCCGAAAGCAACAGCACGGGTGCTCGTTCGCGTTCATCTATCGCAAATGAGACAAATAGTTCGCGAGCGATTGCGATCTTCTCTTCGACGATCACTTCATTGACGGGGAACCTGCCAAACCGCATTCCGAGCATTCGCTGGGCGTGTTGACCAGCTTCCTGCGGTGATTGCGCAAATGCCACGCCTCCTGCCGCAGCGCGCCCGGTGGTCCAGGCCTGAACCTTGACAACTACAGTCCCGCCGATTTTCGCGGCGACCACAGATGCCTCCGCGCCGGATCGAGCAACCCCGCCGCGAGGAATTGCAATACCCGCACGATCGAGAATTTGTTTACCCTGATATTCGTGAAGCCTCGCCATAGTTGAGATGAGAATATCCCGACAAACGCTGGCGAATGGGCGTGTTACAGGACACAAAACGACAAGCGACCCGCCGCCCTTTGGTGAGCACAGCAGGTCGCCTGGTAGGTTGTTCAGCTGTTTGTGATCAGCGCAAACTCAGTGCTTGATTTACGGCACAGTCGGGCGCTTACCTGTAATGAGACTCCATATCAATCCCACAACAAACACAACCAGGAAAATGAAGAAGAGGATCTTGGCGATATACATCGATTCACCAGCAACACCGGTGAAACCAAGAAGCCCGGCGACAAGAGCCAAAACGAGAAAGACTAGTGCCCATCGAAGCATAACTGATACTCCTTCAACTTTACCAGGGTATTGAGTTCAACCCGGCATTGAGACTTACCAAACTAATTACCTCAGAGCTCGCTTGTGTTACTTCTTGAAGAAGCGTCCACCCACCGTGCCCATCAGCCCGCCAAACAGCACTGCTGCAATGCCGCCGATGATGTACCAAGTCGTCTTGTCGGTAAATCGACCAGTGAACGTTTCGCTCACTTGATCTGCAACCGAGTTAGACGAATTGACGCCAACAACAATCAAAACAATTCCGATTACTACCAGCACGACTCCGAAGATTCTCTGAGGATTCACTGGAAGATCTCCTTGTGGGGGCGCGAGCTCGCGACTTTCTAGACAATAGGTGTCGGAGTAAGTCAGACTTTTCGGGAGGATGTAGCCCGATGTGCTCCGCTACGCACGCGTTCCCAGGCATCTTTCACTGCGTGCTTTGCATGTTCCCAGCTTAGCTCGGACTTGCCCTTGAATTTGTCCCAGCCTTGTGACAGATCATTCTCGACCTTATCCCAGCTGGTATTGGTGGCATTGCGGCCATAGGTTTCCCATCCGTACCGATACGCCGGCGCGTAGTCATCAAACTTGGAACCGGAATCAACGTACGGCCTGCCCGTGAAGTTGTCCTGCCAGTACTTGCTTTCCTGCTCCGAGTCGATGGACTCTGCTACTGCTTTCCCTGCCATACCACCGGCAATTGCACCAGCAGTCGCTCCAATTGCAACGCCAATCGGTCCACCGACAGCGCCCCCGACTGCTCCGGCAACCGCGCCGCCACCGACTGCGCCCAGGCCGACACCGACCGGGTGACCTAAGTTGTCGTTATCAGTGTGTCCGAGATTCGAACTCGAGGATGATTTTGAGAGGTCCATTTTCAAGCCTTTCCATGTATCTTCAGATTGATCAGCCAGCGACCACGCTGAGTGATGAAGTTCGCGCCACCACCAACATGAGTACCTCGCGGCATTAGCTGGGTGCACGCGAGGACTCTCATTACATATCGCTACGCAATGGAGCTGTATCGCGCGATTTCGTCTTTATTTCCGGTGTTGGGGGCGAGGATTCTTCGGTTGTACTGATGTCAGTTGCACCAAAGGTCTCAAAGACCTCTTTGGCCCGCTTGATTTCTTCTGAACTTTCAGTATGCACTGAGAGCAGAATATTGCCCTCGCGAATCTTGCCCTCGTAGCGCTTGGCTTCGAGTTCAGGAATGCCCAGGCCAATGAGTGCGCCGGCGATTCCGCCAACTGTCGCTCCGACTGCCATGCCACTGAGGGCTGCCATGATTGGCCCAGCTGCGATGAATGGGCCGACTCCAGGGATCGCGAGCAAGCCGATGCCAGCGAGCAAGCCGAGAACGCCACCCACAGCGCCACCTGTGCCTGCGCCGAGTGCGGTCCCCTCTGGAGCCTTGGTGTTTTTCTCGTGCGCAAAATCCCGTGTTCCGGATTTATCAGGGAACAACACCGAGATGTCATTGCCGCTGAAATTGAGTTCACGGAGACGCGAGACGATCGAACTGGCCTTGTACTGGTCTTTTACGAGGCAAATTACTGACTTAGACATGAGTATCTTCCTTTACGTAAATAACCTGAACTTCAGGTTCTGTTTTAAACTGGCGACCTCCAGGAAAACCTCTCCTGGCGCCATGTACTTCTGATGATTGAATTTCACGAATCGCTTTTGCTCGGGCAGCTCGCCCCTCCTGTGCTCGAAGAATCGCTGAGCCCCAGACTGGTGCAGCGGCGAACACCATGATGACGAGCAGCGCGGCAGCCATGAGCACCGTCTCACCTGAAACGCCGACAGCGGCTATCCATACCACCGCACCTACTGCGAGTGCAAGCATCATGTATCGGAACCACTTCCATTCAGTCCGGCGGAGCCAATGATCGGGAGGTATTCCGTCTGGAGACTCTGCCCCCATCAGTTCTTCTTCACGGGCATCAACTTCTCTGACCTGCTGCGTCGATAACTGATTCTCAGCAATTGCGGCCATCGCCAACTCTTCGGAGAGCGCTGCAGCTACGCGATCAACCACGCCAGGGGCTTTCTGCGACTCTTCAACTGATCGTGCCTTGCCGAATTGTGATCCGTTGTCGTTCATTGCTGTTCCCCTTTCCCGCCGGTATCTGGCGATTCGCATCAGGCTCGGACCGGCGTAGCAGCGGGTATGTTCATACCCACTGTTTCCATCCGGTTCGTTGAACAGGGACTACTTGACTTTTACTTCGAGCTGATTGTCGACACGCGTGACTCCAGCCACTGCTTTTGCCTTCGCTTCGACAGAGTCCTTCTCTGACTGACTGTCGACCACACCGCGCAAAGTGACAATTCCCTTTTCGGTGATGACCTTGCAGTTCTGAGCATTCATCGACATTGCCTTGTCATCCATGATTGCGCGGCGAATGTCTGCGGTTATCTTGACATCAGCAGCGTTTTGAGCCTGATCCAGCGGCGACTTGGTTGCATCGTGGTCCTTGTTCGTCGCAGTGTTGTCGGGCAACGGCGGCGTTGTTGGCTTGGAGTTGCTGCTTGTGGAAGTGCCAGTGCTCGCGCCGTTCTTATTGCTGTTGCTCTTGTCGCAGCCGACAACTGTGAGGCAGAATGCCGCCGCGAGAGCCGTAATTGCTGCATCATTGATGTTCTTTGAGAATTTCATGTCACGTCCTTTTTGAGTTTTGAATCCTGAGAATTTAGAATGCCCCCGGGGCACTATCGATTTTGTTCCTGGTCCCGACAAGAGTTCACTACAGTGCTGTTTCCGCCTTCGCTGACCATGTTCTGGCTCTGAGTCGCCGTTTTTGTCTGTCCCTGCTCGGTAAAGGGCGTTGAAGAATCTTCAACTGTTGCTGAGAATCCGACTTCATCAATCGCCTCACACGCACGCTGGCATGCACTTGATTCATCGATCTGTATGATCGCTCGACCAATCACCACTGATTCGACTCGTGTGCCCTCGACAGACTCGAGTGCCGCGGTTACCTTCTTCACGCACTCATCGCACGTCATTCCACCAATCGCGATCACGCATTTTGTCAATTCGGTGTTCATAGTGTCCTCCAATTTATTCTAACGATACATATACAACCAAAGAATCTCTGTGTTTGCATTCTCTATTTCACTGTACTCGAATGGCCGGCATATCAACTCACGCCAGACCTGGAATGAGCAGAAAAAGGGGCAAACAAGGAGATTTCCTGCAGGACCATTTATTGCATTTTCAGAACAGGTCGCACGCAATTACACACGCGGTTACATACGTCGTCTGCTGAAGCCCGCATCATGCGAGCAATCGCACACATAGTGGATCGGTCCTCGCTGCATTCGTCTAAGAACAGAGCTGATCTCGCCCGCCCTCTGATTCCCGTAGACGCATATGCCCTTGGGACACAATGAGTAGCCCGCAGTCATTCCCCCGGTTTCACATCGCGCGGTGACATACAAGTATTGCAACCGAACGAACTGATGCGGCATGCCTCCTGGCATTCGCACGATTACTCTCCGGCAACTCACGCGAGATGCGAAATGTCGCCCCGGAGGTCTCTACTTGTAGCTGCGGCCTGTGTGTTGTGCCTGGCATGTGAATTAATGCCACCAATCGCACACGGGTTATTATATAATACAATTACAAATTAAAGACCACATACTATGACTGGTCATTTTCTATCATGCAGAAAGCTGAACTTCTGGCCACCAACAGCGGCTTCATACATGAGACCTGCCTCATTCATCGTAAATACCGCTACACCCTCTGCGAACTTCGCATTCGCCGCCGCCCCGGAGCGGATCGCGACTGCGGTCGCCTGGGCGGCGAATTCAAAGCTGCCGCCCTTGAACCTGAAAAGGGCGTCCTTGGTGCTGAAAACGATGATCTCTGAGTAAGACTGCCCGCCGAGCTGGAACCCAATAGTCGCCTGCGTCAAATCACAGTACCCGACGATATTACTGCCCTCGAACAGGACTCCCTTGCCGTATGCGCCACCGATGGCCACAGCACCTTTGCCGATCGTCGGAAAGACCGCATGCCCGACTGATTTCTTCACGAGCACGGCGAGGCTCGGATCATTTCTTTGAGCTATGGAAAGAGTTGTAGTTGCATCCAGGCGAAGCGCCGCCCGACCTTCAGTTGTTTCGGGGGCGGTGGTGCAAGCGGTCAGCGCTGACATACCCAAAACTCCGAACGCGACCGCTATAACTTTAATAACCCGCTGAATCTGGCTGTACATGGAACACGAACCTCCGGTTGTGGACCCCACCTGCAATCAGGCAACATCCTTTATCGTTCAGATGTCCCGTTTTAGTAGATTCTTCGAGGTAATTGTCTCCTTGGACCAGCAACCCAAACTCCGCCTTGACTATTGCCATTCCGGCATACACTCGAACCGTGTCCGGGAGTAGCCCCGCCGATCTAGATAGCGGCGAAGGTGGGTCGTCAACACGATAATGCGAAGAAGTGCATTATCCGGTTCATCGCGAGAGCGTGCCTTGCCATTCAAGGTCTCGCTCGTGGCAAGACTGACATGCAAACCGATGCCGACTATTTGTCGGCAACAGGGGGTTGCGTGCTTACGTTCATCTGGCTCGGCTTTGGCACTCTCTTCCTCTTTCTGGTGTTCCTCGACCTGGGAGTCTTTTCCAAAAAGGTTGAGGATATTGATGCCCGTGAAGCCCTCATTCGCACCGCAGTCTGGGTTGGACTCGCGCTCGCATTCGTACCAGTCGTGTATTACCTCTACGAGAACCATGTTGGTGGGCTGGGAATTGCAAGGGCACCTCACATCGCAGTGACTGGCAAAGCCGCAGCGATGAGCTACCTCACGGGCTGGATCGTTGAGTACGCCCTGAGCGTTGACAACCTCTTTGTCATCGCGCTGATTTTCTCCGCGCTCAAGATAGAAGGGAATCTGCGGCATCGGGTTCTCTTCTGGGGCGTGCTTGGCGCTGCCATCATGAGGGCAGTACTGATCCTCTTTGGCTTCGCGCTGTGGAGTTATTTTGAGTGGATTACCTATGTCTTTGGCGCAATCCTCATCCTCTCCGCACTGAAGATGCTCAAGGCAGGCGATCCGGACAGCATTGATACAGACAACAACCTGGCAATCCGTCTCACACGCAAGGTTTTCCCAGTTTCTCCGACTTCAGATGGTCCCAATTTCCTTACTCGCATCGATGGCAAGCGAGCCCTCACGCCGCTGGCGCTCGCACTCGTCATGGTGGAATTCGCCGATCTTACCTTTGCCGTCGATTCAATTCCCGCAGTTATCGCGATCACTCACGAACCGTTTCTCGCATACACATCAAATCTTTTTGCCATCCTTGGCCTGCGTTCGCTGTTCTTTGCACTGGACGCGGTCATGAAACGCTTCACACTGGTCAAGTACAGCCTCACGCTGATTCTCATCTTCATTGGCGCCAAGATGATTCTCGAGAGTAGCAAATTGGTTCATATTTCCGTGGGTGTCTCTCTTGGTGTAGTCGTCTCACTCCTGACAATCGGTGTCATCGCTTCGCTCATCAAGACGCGCGAAAAACCGGCAATCTGAACCCTTTCTTTACCGCCAACGGCTCCAGTCTGCGTTGCATTGTGGCTACCCTTTCATCTCATTGAAAGCGGCCCCATATGAACATGAATCGTCGCACTTTTCTACTTCGGTCCGCTGCGCTGAGCGCCGGCTTCGCAGGCCTTTCGATGGCTATGTCGAAGAACGCCTTTGCATCGCTGACCTCAAGAGCTCCCGCGCGAGATTATGGCCCGCTCCTTAAAGATTCCGCAAAACTCCTCGATCTCCCGGCTGGATTCAGTTATCAGCTGTTTTCGCGGCTGGGTGAGACCATGGATGACGGGTTGCTGGTGCCTGGAAAGCACGATGGAATGGCCGCGTTTTCAGGGCCTGATGGGACCACTATTCTGGTCCGCAACCATGAATTGGAACCAACCTGGGTGAAGTACAGCCCGTTTGGACCAGGCAATCAGCGGATGCCAAAGATCGATGCTTCGCGAATTTATGATGCCGGAACAACTGAATTCCCCTGCATCGGCGGCACCACCACTCTGCAATACGACACCAAGTCAAAATCGCTGAAAAAGCACTTCATGAGTCTTGCAGGAACCATGCGCAATTGCGCTGGTGGCCCGACCCCATGGGGAACCTGGCTTACGTGCGAAGAAGTCGGTTGTACACCTGCAGACGCGGGCGAGGCCGACAAGAAATTCAATGTCAAAGAAACGCACGGATGGGTGTTTGAAGTTCCCGCATCCATTGAAAGCGGACTCATCAAACCAGAGCCGATCAAAGCGATGGGACGCTTTTTCCACGAGGCCGTTGCGCTTGATCCTCGCACTGGAATCATCTACCTCACCGAAGACCGCGTCGACGGACTGCTCTATCGATTCATCCCACATGTGAAAGAGAAACTCAAAGAAGGCGGAACTCTACAGGCTCTTGCAGTTCTTCCTAAATGGGAAATCAATGACTCTCGAAACTGGGAGAAGCAGACGATCAAGCGTGGAGACAAAGCACCAGTTCGCTGGATTGATCTGGAGGATGTTGAATCGCTCAAAGCCAACGATCTGAGACATCGCGGCTTCGCCAGCGGTGCTACCCGCTTTGCACGTGGCGAAGGAATGTGGACCGGAAACGATGGCATTTATTTTGACTGCACAAATGGTGGCAGCAAGAGACTCGGCCAGATCTTCCGTTATGTCCCGAGCCCACACGAAGGAACTGCGGGAGAGAAGGATGCCCCGGGCGCACTGGAACTCTTCCTAGAACCCAACGACGCATCAGTCATTCAGTATCCCGACAACATGTGTATCTCCCCGTGGGGAGACCTGTTCGTGTGCGAAGATGGAAACGAGCCGAACCACATGGTGCGTGTGACGCCGCAAGGTCACGTGTCTTACTTTGGCCAGAACTCTGACAAGCACGATGAATTCGCTGGCGCGTGTTTCTCGCCCGACGGTTCAACCATGTTTGTCAATATGCAAAGCCATGGCGCAACACTCGCCATTACAGGGCCCTGGAACCGCGATTAGTTCTTGAATCAGAGTTCAGGTGCAAAACCGCGGCGGAGTGTGTTCTCACAGATGGCTCGCGGATCGACGAAGTGCAGCAGGTAGTCGATGCCGCCGGCCTTTGATCCGCCACCGGACATGGCGAATCCGCCGAATGGCTGGCGACCAACCAACGCCCCTGTTGTACCACGATTGATATAGAGGTTGCCGACGCGGAACTCGCGTTTGGCACGCTCAATATGTGCAGGCTTGCGGCTGAAGAGTCCGCCGGTCAGTTTGTAATGCGAACTGTTGGCGATGTCCAGTGCTTCGTCGAACGTCTTGGCGTGCATGACGGCGAGCACCGGGCCGAACACTTCTTCCTGTGCCAGGCGATGATCGGGCATGACACGTGAGAAAATCGTCGGTCCAACGAACGCTCGTCCAGTCTTTTCTTCCAGTCCCGCCGGAACTGGCAACGAAAGCTCAAGACGGGAAACCTTCGATGCATCCTCAATAAAGCTGAGCATCGATTTCTTAGCCTTTGCATCGATGACCGGGCCGACATCGGTTCCGCACAGCAGCGGGTCACCGATCGTGAGCGCGCGACTTGCTTCGACCAGACGGCTCAGGAACTTCTTCGTCTGCTCGCCATCTGGCCCATCTGGATCGACGATGATGCAGCGTGAACACGCTGAACATTTCTGCCCTTGATATCCAAATGCCGAGTAGCGAACGGCGAGCACCGCTTCATCCAGGTCAGCTGAAGTATCCAGGATCAGAGCGTTTTTGCCGCCCATTTCGCAGATCACATGCTTGAGGTGCGTGGTCTTACCTACCACCGTGCTATCGGTAAACGGCGAACCTGGTGCCGCCGCGGTAGCGATATCCAGACCGACATCGCGTGACCCGGTGAACGCAATCAACGCCACACGTGGATCTCGTACCAGCGCCGCACCAGTGGTTCGACCTGGCCCAGCGCAGAAATGCAACACGCCGTGCGCGAAATCGTTGCTCAATCCACACTGCTTCATAGCTTCCCACAAAATGTCGCACATGATGCTGGCGATGCCGATTGACTGCTCCGCCGGCTTCACGATCGCCGTGTTGCCCGTCACCAGCGCGCCCACTGTCATGCCGCACGCAATCGCCAGCGGGAAATTCCAGGGACTGATGATGACCGCCACGCCGCGAGGTTGATAGAACGTCTCATCGAGTTCACCAATAAATTTACCGAGCCTCTTTCTTTCAAACAACGTCGGCGCAACTCGCGCGTAGTAATCACAGAAATCGATCGCTTCGCACACATCCGCATCAGCTTCGCGCCAGGTCTTCCCTGCCTCGCGGATCATGACGCCAGCAAGTCCATCGCGCTGCTGACGCATCAGGTCCGCGGCCTTAATCATAATGTTCGAACGAAGTACATGATCCAAGTCTCGCCACGCTGGGAACGCCTTCACGGCCTCGGTCACCATTTGCGTGCCCTGCTCAACAGTCTTATCGCTCGCGATCTTGGGAACTGTCGCCCGGGCGATCGCCGCCGCGAAATTCTGCCGCTGCTTCGCATCCGAGAAATCTCGGAATGGCTCGGTAAAGAATGGCCTCCCATTACCCACCGCCGGATGTGATGGCGAGAGCATGTGCCGCTCGGGCGCAACCTGATACAAATCTGAACTGGTCGATTCACTCGAATTCGCCGGGCCAGGCGCACGCAGCAGCGCACCCGGATCCGCATTATCCATGAACCCAGCCTTGAGCCAGCTCTCATTGCTTGTGTTCTCAAGCAAACGCCGCACCAAGTACGCCATACCGGGAATCATTTCTCCAACCGGCACGTACTCGCGAATGCGCAAACCCATCTCCGCCGCCGCATATTTCAGCTGATCGGCCATGCCATGCAACATCTGCAATTCCAGGGCTTCCCGCGGCAATCCCCTGGCCTCAACCCCCGCCATCGCCGCCGCGATCGACCGCACATTATGCGATCCCAAGGCAAGCTTGACGCCCCCCTGCTTCTTTTCCCGCGGGGCATTATCCAGGAACACTTCCACCATCCGCTCAAAGCTCGCATCAGTCTGCCACTTGGTGCCCCACACAGGACACGGCCACCCGCGTGCTTCAGCATTGATAACTTCGTAATCCCAATACGCACCCTTCACAAGTCGGACGGTCACAACTCTTCCGGTCCGCCGTGCCCAATCACACACCTTCTTCGCATCATCGACGCCGGACTTCAAATACGCCTGCATCGCCAGGCCAGCCTGGAAATCGACCTTTTCGCAGCACCGCTGGAACAACTCAATCGAGAAGTCCTTGAGCGCATACTGCTCCATGTCGAAGTTCACAAACACGCCGCGGTCGCGGGCAGTTTCGAGAATCGGCAGCAATCGCGACATCAAGTCCCGCATCGCACCTTCCGAATCAATCGGATCAGTCCGGGCCGACAGCGAAGAAATCTTGATCGACACATTCACCCGCGGCACAGTCCCCAGATGATCGCTCTCAAGCCGCGGATTCCCAGGCCAATTCGCCACCTGTGCTGGCAGGTTCTGAATCAGGTCAAGATACTTCGCCTGGTATGCATCGGCCTCCTGATCCGAAACGCACGCCTCACCCAGCAGGTCAACACTGAAAGCAATTCCATCATCCCACAATTTCCGCAGCCCTGGTAAGCTCGATGATGCATCCGTCCCCGCAATGAACTTCTCCGCCATGCCCTTGATCTGCGAAGACATCGTCGCCGTGAACACACCCTTGGCGAGCGACCCCGCCTTGAAACTCGCCTTAATCATGTCCGGCGGGTTCACGCCCGGCTGCGACATGTAATCCATCAGGTGTTCATAGACCGCATCGCTGCTTCGCAACGTCGGGAACGCATCAATGAACCTGAAGAATTGAACCTTGAAATTCTGATCCTTCATGGACCATTCCATCAGCTTGTCCGAATAAAACTTGGCAGAAAGCAACCCGGTCTTGTGTGCCCGCGCCCGCCGCAGCATGTCAGACCCAAGATCAAATATGCGGCCTTCTCGCCCGCTCGCGGCCGGAGCAGCAGCGGCGTTTGAAGTCGAAACCGTCACAGTTGGCGCTGAAGTTTTTGGTTTTTTCGAAAAGAAGCCCATGGGTGTCCTTATCTGATACTTTTTAGAGCCCCTACTTTAGGTCGCCGCGGAGCCCCCAACGTTCCTTTTTTCACCTCACAATCCCATTTGGCCTGCCAACGATCTGCCTGCATATGCCCCTAACCGCTCCGCAACCCATAGCCGTCACAGTCGGGAACTTTGATGGAGTTCACCTGGGTCATGTTGCGCTTATCAGGCGTGCACGTGAACTGGTCAGCTCCCATGGAAAAGTCATCGCCTTGGCCTTTGACCCCCATCCCAATTCAGTGCTGCGGCCGGGAACCGAGCCCGCCCGACTCACCACATTTGGTCATCGCGCTCAACTCCTCCGGGCTGCAGGTGCAGATGAAGTCCACCAACTTCAGCCCACTCGCGAATTCCTGAATCTCAACGCCAAAGAATTCATTGAGTTTGTCATTTCGAAGTGGAAGCCCACCGTCTTCGTCGAAGGGCCAGACTTTCACTTTGCCAAAGGCCGCAGCGGGACTATTCCCATTCTGCGGGATTTCGGCGCTTCGATGAACTTCTGTGTTGAGATCGTGGAAGCCGTCGAAGTCGATCTCGATGATCAACTGATAGTCACCGCTTCAAGCACTCGCATCCGCTGGTTGCTCAGCCACGGTCGCGTCAGCGATGCCGCCCGCGTCCTCGGTCGCCCCTACCAGATTCAAGCAACTGTTGTCCAAGGCGATCGTCGCGGTCGCACCATCGGCATCCCCACCGCAAACGTTTCCACCGAACAACTGCTTCCGATGGATGGCGTCTACGGAGGACGCGGGTCTCTTGAAGACGGTCGCACATTCATCGCCGCCTTGAACGTCGGCACACGTCCAACGTTCGACGGAATCGGCCGCCGTATGGAAGTCCACCTCATGCGCGCGCCCAAATCCGGCTTCACCATCGCCGGCCTCCCCGAATACGGCTGGAAACTCAACATCGACATCACCCACTGGATTCGCGATGACCTCAAATTCAACGGCCTCACCCCACTCGTCGAACAAATCCATCGGGATTGTGCTCGCATTGAGCAACTCTGTACAACAATGAAAGCACACGCATGAGCACATATTCCACTAACACCACTCTCGCGGCCATCGCCGAGAAAATCCGAAGCGTCATCGCCTCCGGTGGCAAAATCGCGGTCATGACCCACAGCAAGCCCGATGGCGATGCCGCGGGCTCCTCCCTCGGCGTCGCACGCGCAATCACGCAAATGGGCGGCAGCGTTGAAGTCTGGCACGCCGGACCAATCCCCGCATGGGTCCCCGGCCTTTTCGCCCAAACGCCTCTGCTTCTGGTCGACAAAACTGGAATCCCCAAAGCAGATTACGCCCTCGCCCTCGTGCTCGACACCGGCGCGTGGTCACAGCTCGAAAACACGAAATCCTTCCTCCAAGGTCGCGCCGCTGCCAACATCGTCATCGATCACCACCGCCACGGCGATGCTGATATCGCCGACCTCCGCTACGTCGACACCGGTGCGGCCGCCGTCTGCGAAATCGCGGTAGAACTCTGTCGCCTGCTCACCAAGCTCACCAAAGACATCGCTCATCCCCTATACCTCGGCATGGCCACCGACACCGGCTGGTTCCGCCACTCCAACGTCACCGGCCGCCTCCTCCGCGCAGCCGCCGATTGCGTCGAAGCTGGCGCTGAGCCCTCCATGCTCTATCAACTCACCGAGCAACAAGATCGACCCGAGCGTCTCAAACTTCTCTCTCGCGCCCTGACCTCCATGGAACTCCACAACAACAACTCATTCGCGACCATGACGCTCACCGCTCAGGACTTCGCCGCCACAGGTGCCGAAATCTCCGAGACCGGCGGCTTCGTTGACTTCCCCGCCCTCATCCCCACCGTCCGAGTCGTCGCGGTCTTCACCGAAACCAAGGACGCAAAGAACCAGCCCCTCACCAAAATCAGCTTCCGCAGCAAAGCTGGACCCAACGCAGTTGACGTCAACGCGATCGCCCAGAAATTCGGCGGTGGTGGCCATTTTGCCGCAGCAGGCGGCAGGACGCCCCTCCCACTCCTCGAAGCAAAATCCGCTGTCGTCGCGGCCCTCGCATCGGCGGTAAAGTAAATCATGGATAACCCGCGCGACAACTTTCGCGATGATGCTGACCAACCCAGCCCGCGCTCCTCGCCCTTCACGCCAAAACCCAAGCCCCGCGGCGGCGCATTCTCTGACCGCCCCACTCTCAAACTCTTCACATCCACACTCTGGGAATACCCCAGCCAGCACTACACCAGCGCGACCGGCAAAGTAATGCAGGGCGATAAGGACTACATCGGCGCCACACCCAGCTGGGTCATCCGGCAACTCCTCATGCGCTACACCCGCGAAAACGACCTAATTCTCGACCCATTCTGCGGCAGCGGAACAACACTTGATGTGGCGCGCGACCTCAATCGAAAAGCTCTGGGCTACGACCTCAATCCCCGCCGCGATGACATCTTCAAGGCCGATGCCCGCAAACTCCCCGTTGAAGATGGCAAAGTCGATTTCTTCTTCATGGACCCGCCCTACGGCGCACACATCAAGTACAGTGATACCCCCGGCGACATCGGCCATCACGATGTCCACGAAGATGAAGGCCGCGCCCTCTACTTCGCCGGCATGAAAGCCACTATCAGAGAGGCCCATCGCGTCCTCAAGAACCGCCGCTACCTGGGCCTCTACGTCAGCGACTCATACAAAAAACCCAAGGGCGAAGGCGGCAACTCCCGTAGCGGTTTCGTCCCCATCGGCTTCGAGCTCTTCGCGATGCTCAGCGAGCACTTCCAGCCAGTTGACATCATCACCGTGGTTCGGCACAACCAGAAACTCCAACGCGGAAACTGGCACAAAGCCGCCGAAGAAGGCAATTTCTTCCTTCGCGGGTTTAATTATCTGTTTATCATGAAAAAGCAGGATGCGAATACGCGGCGTGAATAAATGAAAAAGGCCCCGGATTTCTCCAGGGCCTTCTACCTTGCCTGCAAAGTGAACTCAGCAGCCAATGCTGAATGCATCAACAAAGTCGAGATAGTCAAAGAAATCTATGCTCCCGTCCGCGTTGAAATCCGCGGTTGGAGTATTGCTACTGAACGCGTCTACGAAGTCGAGGTAGTCGAAGAAGTCGATAGTGCCATCGCAGTTGAAGTCTGCCGCACAAATCGTGGCAGTGGCGGAATCACTGTTCACGTTTCCGCAACTGGTCGTCACAACACAGCGTTTTTCCCAGTGGGATGCAAAGGTGCCGGTTCCGCCGATATCACTGATCGTGAGGGTCGCGGCATCAGGCGATTGAGCGACGAATTGAATTGACCCACCAACAGGGTCAGTATTGACTCCGCTTGAGATATTCACCCAGCTGCCCCCTGGCGTGGGCTGCC
>CAZAEQ010000054.1:0-25972 GCA_964484185.1 uncultured Phycisphaeraceae bacterium | reverse complement strand
GCTTTCACAGCCAGAACCACCCAGGGTTCTGCAGGGAACCGACTCCAGCGGTCCAAGGGGCGGGCAGCAGATTGGATACATCAGTTTCCGGGATAACACCAACGTCGAACGTGGGTGGATGGGCTATGGCTCACAGGGAGACCCGGACTTCAGCATCATCAATGCGCGCCCCGGCGGTGACATCGTGCTGAACAGCCTCGGCGGTGGTCGGGTCGGCATTGGCACAGCTTCGCCGCTCGCGGCGCTGGACGTGCGAGGTAACATCCGGCTCGGCCCAACCGGGCAGTACTCCGCCCTGGCGGCCGAAGAGAACCTGCGCATCGTCAAGGGGACGGTCAGCCCGTCTACCGATTGCACTGCGGCGCCGGCCACTACTGGAACAGGCTTCACGGTCACCAACCTGAGTTGTGGCGAGATCCGCATCAACTTCGACCCGCCGTTCAGCGGAACGGCGGTCGTCGTCGCTTCCGCTGAGTGGGATTCGACCACCGGTGGAAAGTACGTCACCTGCTCAAACGCCACTTCCAGTTCTGTCGCGATCAGGGTGTTCAGGTCCAACGGCAATAACGTGCGTTTGCCATTTGAGTTCACGGCGGTCGGACCACGCTGATCACTCTGCGATTCGAACAAAGGAGCATTCGATGAGATTCACAGGCCTTTACCTTGCCATCATCACCATGCTCGCTGCGGCCAGGCCCGCGATCGGGCAGGCAACGGCGTTTGACTACCAGGGCCAGTTGCTCGCGGGCGGCACGAGCACGAGCGGGCTGCACGACTTCCGCTTTCGGTTGCTTGATGCCGCGGCGGGCGGAAATCAGATCGGGATCGTTCAATGTGCCGACAACGTGAGCGTGACCGAGAGTCGATTCAACACCAGAATCGATTTTGGTGCGCAGTTCGATTCCACGTCGCCGCGGTTTCTGGAGATCGAGGTCCGGTCGGACACCGGACTGGGATGCGCGGATACCTCCGGGTACACGTTACTCTCGCCGCGCCAGCCGATGACTGGCACCTCGCGCGCCACTGCGGCGAACGTGGCCTATTCGCTGGTCGCGCCCGATGGGGCACCCGCGAACGCGGTCCTTGTCGACGCTGCTGGCCGGATCGGTATCGGTACCGCGACGCCGACACACTCAGTGCACATCGCCACCCCGACACCGACACTCGCGCTGCACGACACGGATTCGAGCGGCCAGAGTGGTGGGACTCAGATCGGGTATATCAGTTTCCGCGATAACGCCAATGTTGAGCGCGGGTGGCTCGGCTACGGGGGTACGGGCGACCCGGACTTCTCCATCCTCAATGCTCGCCCCAGTGGCGACATCGTGTTCAGCCCCCTTGGCGGGGTCGGCATCGGCACCACAGCGCCCGCGGCAATGTTGGACGTGCGGGGCGATATCCGGCTTGGCACGAACCTGTTGTACCTAGCCTCGGTCGGAGATGTGCCGCTGCGCATCGTGCGCGGCACAGTCGACGATCTCAACAGCGGGCACTGTGCTTCCGCGACTCCCGGATCTGTTCCCATCTTTGTTGGCAGTGGATTTTCCGTCGCGGGTGACCCTGTCCACGAGGGTGGTTACGTCGTCACTTTTGACACGCCGTTCACCAGCGTGCCCTCGATTGTTGGTTCATCATACTGGGACAGTTTCTTCGGCGGAAAATACGTCACGATCTCATCAGTGTCCAGCACTGGCTTCCGCGCCCACGTAACCAATTCGTCCGGTAGCGACATCTGCCGCCGGTGGTCGTTCATCGCGATCGGGTCGCGTTGAGTGCCTCGTTCCAGTCGCACACATTTTCAAGCACAGCATGCCAAATGAGACTCGTCCGCTGCGCCCCGGACACACATGGAGACTAATAAAATGAACTCAACTAAATTTATAATTTATGGCTTGTTCCGCGTGATCTCTATTTCGATCTCCGCCGCCGCCTTCGCCCAGCCCACAGCCTTCACGTATCAAGGCTCGCTCAAAAACAGCGGCGCGCCCGCCAACGGCCTCCACGATTTCCGCTTTCGCCTCTACGACGCCGCGTCCGGTGGCGCGCAGCTTGGCGGCACGCAGTGCATTGACAACCTCTTCGTCGATCAAGGCACGTTCACCGCAACCATCGATTTCGGCCAGCAGTTCGTCACTCCCACCCAGAAATTCATAGAAGTCGAAGTCCGCGCCGACACCGGCCTCTCGTGCGCTGATCTTGGAAACTTCGTCATTCTCTCGCCGCGACGCCCGCTCTCGGCAACCCCCCTCGCCAATCATGCCAAGTCTGCATTCTCTCTTGATACTCCAAATGGCACGCCAGATGCCGTATTTGTCGACAACGCCGGCAGGGTCGGTATCGGCACAACCTCACCCGGTGTCGATACTCCCGGCATCAAGCTTGATGTGAACGGTGGGGCGATTCGTGCCATGAATTCGGGCGATCAGGCCGACCTCTTCTGGCTCGCCAGTGAACGATCGTGGGTCTTCCGCCAGCAGGGCATTGGCTCCGCTGCGGCATTGAAGCTCGAAAGCATCGGCGGTGGCGGCAACAAAAATTTCGTCATTCAGACTACCGGCAACGTGGGCATTGGCACTGCGACCCCTACCGCCAAGCTCGATGTTACTGGCGATCTCGAGGCCAATTCGATTCGCAGCGGTGCGATTCAGGCGAGTGGCTCAATAACAAGCGGCAGTCTGTTCGTCGATGGAGCAAATTTCGGGGTCGGCGTGCTTCAGGCCCGCAACAGCAGCGAGGCGAGCGGTTCGGTTGGAATCTTCGGAGCAACCACCAGCACATCTCTGTTTGTGCAGAACATGATCGGTGTGCACGGCTCCGTAGCCAACGCATCTTCAAATTCCTTCGGTGTCTTCTCAACCGGTCGCATGGGCGCCACCGGCACCAAATCCTTCCGCATCGACCACCCGGAAGACCCCCGCAACAAGTATCTCTTTCACTACTGCGCTGAGAGCCCCGAAGTCATCAACTTCTACCGCGGCACTGTCAGACTTGATAACCACGGCCGTGCAGTCGTCACGCTCCCCTCATACTTCGCACGCATCAACACCAATCCCAGCTACCAGCTCACACCCGTCGGCGCTCCCATGCCCATGCTCCACATCGCCGCACGCATCAATGAACAATCGTTGCAGGCCGGAGCGCTCGCACAGCCCGAATCTGCAACGCCCATCTGCTGGTTCGGAATCGAAGGCGGCGTGCCGGGCGGCGAAGTCTCCTGGCGCGTGGAAGCACTGCGGAATGATGAGTTCGTGCGGCGCAACGGCGCGCCTGTCCAAATTGATAAGCCCCCGCAGGAACGCGGCACGACCTCTGGTGAAGTTGGACTGGGCCGCTAGCGGTTGAACACTGAACGAAATCCCTTCGGAACAATGCGACTAAGTCGCTTATGGAGACCGTTTACATGAAGTCACATAACTTTAAAATAGCTATCCCGATCCCCACTCTGCTCCGAGCGATCCTTGTTTCGATCTCCGTCGCCGTGCTGCCCGTGTTGCCCGCGCCCGTCCTCGCCCAGTGTGACGACTGGATCTACACCCCGGGCCACCACGCGCCCTTTCGCGTCGTCGGCGCCCGAGCCCTCACCCTCTACACGCCGCCCAGCGCAACTCTCCCTCGCGTCATCGTCGGCGGGCAAGATGTCTACCTCAATGGCATCGACATCCACGGCATCGCCCAGTGGGACGGCACTTCTTGGTCCCCCCTTGGCGACGGTGTAGATGCCACCGTGATGGACACGCTCGTCTGGAACTCACCAACAGGACAATTCCTCGTCGCCGGCGGCAACTTCCGAAATGCCGGCGGACAACCTGCCAACTACCTCGCCGCGTGGAACGGCACCAGCTGGAGCCAAATCGGCGGCGGCCTTTCTGAACCGTCTTCCGGCTGGGTCGCCGCTCTGACCGTGTGGGATCCAGATGGCACAGGTCCGCAGCCTCCCAACCTCGTCGTCGCGGGTGACTTCAGCCGGGCCGGTGCCGTCGACTGTCAAAATATCGCCCGATGGGACGGCACCACCTGGCGAAACTTCGGCATCGGCCTGAACAACTGGGTCGATGCACTGACAACCTGGGATCCTGATGGTCCCGGTCCCTCATTTCCACACCTCATCGCCGCTGGCCACTTCACCGTCGCCAACAACTTGATCGTCAACCACATCGCGCTTTGGGACGGCGTCGGCTGGCGCCGCATGGGTGATGGCCTCACCAACGATCCAGATCGTGCCTCCTACGCCGATGCCCTTACCACGTGGGACTCCGATGGCCCAGGCCCGCTCAACGCGGAGGTGGTCGTTGTCGGAGGATTCTCACACGCAGATACAACTCAAGCCCACGGTATCGCCGCGTGGAACGGCACATCCTGGCGAAGTTTCAATACCCCGGAGTTCACATCACCTTCGGGCGTTGGTACCTGGGATCCCGATGCCGCCGGCCCGCAGTTCCCTCAACTTGTAGTGAGCGGCAGCGTGCTCGACGCTTCTCAGAATCGCATCGACACACCCGCCATGTGGAACGGCACAACCTTCCAGACGCTGGGTAACTTCGCCGACACGCGCTGGGCTTCCCGCTTCGTCACCTGGGACCCTGACAACGCTGGCCCTAGCGCGCCGCGCCTCGTCGCCAGCGGTCTCATCGGCGGCAATGTGCCCACCGGTGCGGCGCAAGGCATCATTCAACTCGTCAACAACGAGTGGACCACGTTCGGCGCAACGCCGAACATCCTCGCCACCACAACGTTCGGAAATCGCATCGTTGTCGGCGGACAGATCCACATGATCGCCGCCAACCCCGCCGATCCGTTCCATTCTCTTGACGCAGCCAATATTGCCGCATGGGATGGATACGAAGTCACAAGCTTCGGCAACGTTTCCGGCACGGTCCGCGCGCTCAAGAGCGTTACCAGCAACACCTTCCCCCCGCAGCGAGACCTCTTCGTCGCCGGAACCTTCGGCGGAGTTGCTCTGCCGGGCACCGTCGGGTTCACCGTCAATAACATCGCCCGCTACAGCGAAAACTCCCGCGATCGTGATGGCACCACGATCCTCCCTCCCAGCTGGTTCACGATGGGCCAGGGCTTCAACAGCTCTGTCCACGCCCTCGAACGCTTCAACAACTCCACCTACGCCGGTGGCTCCTTCACCATGTCGGGCGCAACCGCCGCCAACCGAGTTGCCCGCTATGACGGTACCAACTGGCAACCCCTCGGCACAGGCATGAACTCCGGCACTGTCCACGCGCTGCGCGTCTACAACGGCGCGCTCTACGCTGGCGGCACATTCACCGCCGCCGGCGGCGTCAGCACTGGCGGCCTCGCCCGGTGGAACGGCTCCGCATGGAGCATCGTTTCCAGCTTCTTCAGCGGCACCGTCTACGCCCTCACCGTCTACAACAACGAACTCATTATCGGCGGACAATTCGGCGCTGTCATCCCCAATATCATCAAGTACAACGGCACCGCTTACTCCGGACTCGGCGCAAGCGGCGCCAACGCTCCCGTTCGCGCCCTCACCGTCGGCCCCGATGGCCTTCTCTATGTCGGCGGCGATTTCACTTCCGTCAGCGGTGTCCCCGCTGATCGCATCGCCCGATGGAATGGCACTGCTTGGAGCGCAGTCCGCGGCGGACTCAACGGCTCCGTACAAGCATTGCAATCATTCCGCAACGAAGTCCACGCCGGCGGCACCTTCGGCACGGCCCGCTCCGGTCAGTTCGTCGCACCCGCTTGGGGTCGCTACACCGTCGATGGCATTCCCTGGATCGCCCGCCAACCCAGCGCTGTTCAAGTCTGCGTTGGAGATGATGCTGAGCTGTTTCCCGCCCTCGCGCCTGGCTACTTCCCCCTCACATTCCAGTGGCGGCACAACGGCGTTCCCTTCGGCCTGGGCCCAAGACCATGGGGTTCTGTCGTCGAGTACGCCAGCTTCGGCCTCCGCATCGCAAACGCTAAGCCGCAGGACTCCGGCTCCTACGACTTTGTCGCTGATCATCCGGGGTGCGGCTCAGTCACAAGCGGCATCGGAACTATCTTCATCTGCGGCGCTGACTTCAACTGCGATAGCGATGTCGACTTCTTCGACTACCTCGACTTCCTCGCTGCGTTCAGTTCGCAGTCGCCCGCGGCGGATTACAACTCTGATGGCGCAATCGACTTCTTCGACTATCTTGATTTCGTCGACGCGTTCAGCACGGGATGCTGATCGCTTCCCCTCGTCCGTTCAATTTAATAATGTTATTTATATTTGCTCATTTACTCGTGATATAGAACGTCTAAGGAGCCTCCAGATGCGTACTTCCACACTCTTCTCTTCCCAGTCAAATCGTCCACGCCTTCTCATCGCTCTCTGCGGCATCGCCGCAAGCGCCTCAACCACCTTCTCCGACACTTGGGACAATTCCGCTGGCAACGCCCAGTGGTCCACCATCACCAACTGGCTCGACAACACCGAGCCAACCAACGCCGACGCGGCGATCTTCCCAACCACCATCCCCCTCAACCAGGCCACCATCCTGATGACCACCACCGAGTTCTGCGCCAGTCTCGCATTCAACAACGACTACACACTCCAGGGCGGCCAGATGTTCATCATCAACGGCGGCGTAGACGTTGCCAGCGGTCGCACCGCCACCATCAACACCGTCATCAACGGCTCCGCCGGACTCACCAAAACTGGCGGCGGCACACTCCGCCTCCTGCCCGTCTCATCTAACGCTTTTTCCGGCCTCATCAGCATCACGGGCTTCGGCAGCACACTCTACGTGCGCTCCAACGTCGTCCTCGGTAACACCGCCAATGACATCACCATCAGCGGCGGCCGCCTGCAGCTCGACGGCATCACCAATCCAAACTTCCTCATCACGGGAAGGACGATCACGGCTGGCGCGCTTGGCGGAACCATCGAACTGCTCAACAACGCCTTCCTCGATCTCAATCAGGCACTGGGCGCAAACGCCAATCCGCTCACATTCACCGGCTCTGGCACCGTGGAACTCAACAGCCCCAGCACCCGCACCGGCTCGACCTTCGTCAGCGTCCCTCTCCTCCGCATCAACAGCGCCACCGCGCTGGGCACCCCAGGTTCGGTCAGCCTCTCAAGCGGCGCGGTGCTCGAAATCAACAACGGCAGCGGCATCTTCGCTGGCACCGTCTTTCCCTCCGCCGGCACAACCATCCGCGGCGGCACCGGCACGCACACCTTCAATGGCTTCGCCAGCGTCGCCGGCCCCATGACGCTCAACGGCGGCCTCACCGCAAACGACACACTCATCCTCGGTACTAACGGCGCGAGCGTCTGGAACAATGGCAGCGGAGCAACGACCATCGGCACCGGCACGGTCCAACTCAACTCCGCCAACAACTACGTCGGCGATTGGACAATCAATGGAACGCTTCAGGTCAACCATCCGGGCGCGCTGGGCACAGGCATCACACCGATTCTCGTCGGCCCCCCCGGTCATCTGATACTCAATACCCCGACGCTCGCACGAGATATCACGCTCAACAATCCCGGTGGTGGGATCCAACTGCTCCAGGATGTCACCGTGACCGGCGATATTGCAGTTGCCCCCAGTACCGCCTTCGTTCCCATCATCGGTCCGGATCATGAGTTCACGCTCACAGGCGCGAGCTCGTCGTTCACCTATAGCGGAATAGCATTCTTCGGCGGCGCAAGTGGTGTCGGATCGTTTCGGGTAACCGCCGGCGCCGATGTGACCGGCGGCAGCACCCGCCTCTACGGCATCACTGGCGCGCCGGGCAGTATTACCGTCAGCGGCGCGGGATCAACGTGGGTCAATACCGGCGAGATGTGGATCGGCAACACCGGTGAAGGGACGCTCACCGTCGAGGCCGGTGCCGCGGTCTCCTGCCCGGGCGTATTCATCGGCGTCGTGGACAACGGCGCGGCGACCATCACCGGCGAGAACTCGTCCCTGACGAGCACTGCGCTGCTCAAGATCGGGCTCGCCTCGCAGAGCACAATGGCTGTGCTCGCCGGCGCAGATGTCACAGCGTTTGACACATACGTGGGCGAAGGGATCGACGCATCGGGAACGTTGACCATCAACGGCGCAGGTTCCACATGGACCAATCAGGGACTGCTCATCGTCGGCAAGGCGGAACCGAGCGGCGGCACTCCCGCCGCCGGCGCCGTCAACCTTTCGAACGGCGGCACACTTTCGTGCCTGGGGCTGCACTTGGGCGATGTTGCAACTGCTTCGAGCACACTCACCATTCAGGGTGGACTCACGCGTCTCGACTGCGGCGCATCAGGTGTCCTCATGAGCCAGAACGGCGCGAGTAGCACACTCAACCTCCCCGGCGGAATCGTGCATATCGACGGCGACATCACCGATGGCGGCGCGGGCGTGAGCGCAGTCATCATGGACGGCGCAACGCTGGACATGATGGGGCACGCGATCGGCGCTGGCCCATCCCCCATAGACAACATCCAGTTCCGCAGCGGCACGCTCAAGAACGTTGCGCAAATCAACAACGGCGCGGGCCTCACCAAAACCGGGCCCAACACTCTCTACCTCAACACCAACAACACATATACGGGTTCCACCAACATCAACCAGGGCACGCTCTTCGTCGTCAACCTTAGCGGTTCCGCGACAGGTCCGGGGTTAGTCACTGTCGCCGCGGGCGCAACGCTCGCCGGCCCCGGCATCATCGGCGGGCTTGTGGCAAACGACGGCATTGTCGCCCCCGAGGGCTTCAACTTCAACCCCGTCGGCACCCTCACCGTGAATGGCACCTACTCACAGTTCGCCACCGGCACTCTCCGCATCGACATCGCCAGCGCTGTGAGTAACGACCGCGTGGTAGTAACAGGCGGAGGCGCGAGTGTCGCCGCTGGCACCCTCGATGTCCAACTCGTGAACGGCTTCACCCCCGCGCAGGGAGATTCTTTTACGATCCTCGAAGCGGCCTTCATCTCAGGCCAGTTCCCCACAACCAATCTCCCCGCGCTCTCCAGCGGCCTCCTCTGGCAGGTCGAGTATCTGCCCAACTCCGTGCGCTTGGCAGTGGTCTCAGACTGCCCCGCCGACTTCAACTCCGACGGTGGGACGGACTTCTTCGACTACCTCGACTTTGTCGACGCCTTCAGCGCAAACGATCCGGCGGCAGACTTCAACCAGGACGGCGGAATCGACTTCTTTGATTACCTCGATTTTGTCGACGCGTTCAGCGCGGGCTGCTGACCGACCGATCGGTAACACCAGCGCTTGTGCGTGAACTCTCTTGGGCCGATCTTGATTGTTATTGTACATGTTTCTCATACTGTGTATCTTCTTAGAAGTGCCCATTGCGTAGCTCAAAAACCACAATCTGGCGAGTGAAGGCGATGAGCGGGGCATCCCCCGTGCCGAAGTAGAACCTATGCTTATGGTGCGGTACGAAGCGACCGGCCCGAAGCAGCAGAACACACCAAAGGAGCAACCATGATCGCTATGACGAGTGGAAGTCGAAGGGTGCAGAAGTGCTCGAAGCAACTCAGCCATATCGGCCGATTCGCGGCCAGCGCAACGCTTGTGGCGGCCATCCTTGGGTCTTCAAAGGCGGGGTTGGCGCAGTCCTGCCCCCGCGAACTCCCCGCGTTTCCCGGCGCGGAAGGATTCGGAAAGTTCACGGTTGGCGGCCGCGGCGGCGTCGTTGTGCCGGTGACCAATCTCAATGACTCGGGGCCGGGGTCGCTCCGGGACGCGCTCACGCGTCCGATGAACGAGCCGCGCATCGTCGTATTTCGGGTGTCGGGGGTGATCGTGCTCGAGAGCCAGATTCAATCTACACAGTCGTTCATCACGATCGCGGGTGAAACTGCGCCCGGGGACGGGGTGTATGTTCGAGGCGAGGGACTGGGCTTTGTGGATGCCTCGCAGATCATCATTCGGAACCTGACAGTCAGGCCGGGGTGCAACCCGGGCCAGACGGGGAACATCGACACGATCGGCTTTGCGCGTTGCCGCAACGTTATGGTCGATTCCTGTTCTGTTAGTTTCTCGACCGACGAGAATCTCTCATTCGTCGACTGCGATCTCGTTACCGTGCAGTGGTCGATCACCAGCTATGGCCTGCGCGGCGGCAGCCGGTCGTGCCGAAGCGATGGACGGTCAGACCACAGTTGCGGCTTGCTGATTGTGAACCGCCTTCCCGGAACCAATCGCCTCTCGCTGCTTCATAACCTCTTCGCGCACGACTCGTTGCGGATTCCTCTTGTTGCAGGCCAAGGCTCGGGCATCATTCAGACCGAGATCATCGGAAACTCCTTCTACAACTGGGGCCCAACTGGTGAATACGGAACCCAGTTTCAGATGTGCGATGCGGCGAATACGGCCTCCATTCAAACCCACCTCGAAGGAAACTTCTTTCGGTTTGGTCCGGACTCCAGCCAAAGCAACCCCGTGATCCGCCGGGTTGATCTTCGCGCCGACCCTGACTGCGACGACCGAGGCGGCCTCAATCCACTCGCGATCCAGCTGTACCGATCCGGAAACCGATTTCAGACAGATACGGAGCTCGTGTCCGATGCCTCGGGCCCACAGTTTTACTGGACATTCCCGGCCACAGGATTTGTGGTCTCTCCGTCGAGGCTGTTCACCCCCGCGTATGTCTCGCGACTCGGTGTCGGCGACGCCGTTGCGGCGATCGCCGAGCGAGCGGGAGCAGGGGCCGGGCTGATCGCGCACGGCCGGGACGCGATCGACACTCGATCCGTCTGGACCTTCCTGCTGCACCAGGGCGGGCTCATCGACCACCAAGATGAGATCTTTGACGACTTGGACGGGAATGGAACCCGGGACTGGCCGGTGTATCGAAGCGGCGTCGCACCGGTTGATACTGATATGGACGGCATGCCCGATGCATGGGAAGTGACGCACGCTTCCAATCCGATGTTGCCGGACGGATATCTCCCGGCGTCACCCGGTGGGTACACCCGCCTTGAAGCCTATCTGCACAGCCTGCACATCGTTCGATCCGATGCGCCCCCGCCAATCTGTGCCGCCGACTTCAACTGCGACGACACCGTCGACTTCTTCGACTACCTCGACTTCGTCGATGCCTTCAGTTCGAATTCGCCCGCGGCAGATTTCAACGCTGACGGCGTTATCGACTTCTTCGATTACCTCGACTTTGTCGACGCGTTCAGCATGGGGTGCTGAGCCATAGCTTGCGCTCTACGCGCGATACTCATCCGCTCCCGCATCCGGCCGTCGCTTGCGGTTTTCCCAGCGCGTATTTAACGTGTGCTCAACCTTCAAGAGGTCTAACACCTTACCCACCTGAAAATCAACAATCTCATCAATGCTCTCGGGCAACAGATAAAACCCCGGATTGGTCGGACAGATAATCGCACCTGCCAACGCCAGCACTTCGTAATTGCGAATATCAATCAGGTTCAGCGGCGTCTCTCGATGACACACAATCAGAGTCCGCCGCTCTTTCAACGTCACCATCGCCGCCCGCGTCAGGAGATTACTCCCCGACCCGGTCGCGATCGCGCCCAGACTCGTCGATGAACACGGCAGCACCACCATCCCATCATGCAAAAAGCTGCCGCTGGCAATCACCGCGCCCACATCCTTATTTGGATGGAGTATCAACTGACGCCGGTAGTCATCCGCATGAAGCGTCGGCACCAGCGATTCCAGGTTCAGTTCTCTGATCCCGGATTCATCAAACAGCAGCCGCCTCCCATAGTCGCTGATCACCAGGTGGACTTCCGCCCCGGCCAGCAGCAGCTGTTCCAGCAGCCGCTGGGCATACCACGCGCCCGATGCGCCGGTGATCCCCAGGACAAATCTTCTGGGGCGGGGTCTGGATGGTGTTGGTGGGGGGATTTGCATTTTTAGATCGGCTCCAAAAGTCTGGATGAAAACACTAGGGAACCGCGACCGATCGCCGATAGTGCTGGATACGTCGTTTTTTCAGGGTGCATGGAATGTGCCCTTCGCAATGAATCTGGAGGATTCACATGTCTGGTATTCGTCACGTTTTCACACTCGCGGGCCTTGCCGCAAGTATTTTCTGTCTTTCTGCCTGCTCCACCGGTTATCACACTTCGCCCGACATCGCCAGCGCCAAGGGCAATGTCGTCGACCCCAACGTCTACTCCCAGACCCAGGCTGTTGTGCGCTCGCTTGAGTGGGTGATCAACAAATACCCCATCGAGGCGCCCCGCTCTATCACCCGCAACGACACCGAGTCCGGCGGCAAGCCCTCGAGCAGCGGCACCATCGCCATCAACCTCGTCCCCGGCACCACCGAAGAAACCTACGACAAAGTCTGCAGCGAACTTTCCAAGCGCCTCGGCGTTGAAGCAGTTCCGATCACCGACGAAATCGCCAAGGCGAATTCCATGCCGATCTATCATGTCGGTCGCATCTGGATCCGCCAGCAAACCGCGAAAATCGACGTCTTTCGCCCCATGTACGACCTGCCGCGTCAAAAAGATGGCTCCTCGGTTTTCCAGTGCATCACAGTCAATCTCCGCGGCTGGCTGGAACCCTGGGCGATCGATGGAACGCAGTCGCGCAATCCTGGCACAATCGATGTTCCAGAAATCCACGCCTACGGCACACCAAATGCCGCCAGCCAGCGCCTCAGCATTTACGATTGATATCGGGCGTCGGTCTTTATTCTCACTTTTTCCTGTGACCTGAACAATTCGCGGCAACCAGACAGCAACGCGGCACGAACCTTGAACGGTCGGTCGAATTCTCGTCGGGTTTTTCTGCGAATTATCCATGCGTTTGATGTACCTTGCCTCTTATCCCAAGAGTGGAAATACGTGGTTACGTTTTCTGCTGCATGCCGCACTGGTCGGCCCGGTGCAGAGCAGCGCTGAACTCTCGCGCAAATTTCCCGACCTTCACAAACCGGATCTTGAAAATGCGACTCCCACCAGATATGGCAGCGCGTTGTACGATGGCCCGCTGCTCTTTGGCAAAACTCACTTTCTGCCAGGGCCCAAAATCCCCGGTTGGGACAGAGCTGCCGGCGCGATCTCAATCGTGCGCAACCCCCGCGACATTTTGAAATCAGCCCTCCATCACCGCCGCATTACCGCCCGCGGCCAGCAGTTCACCAACGCCTCATATGCCCAGGCGTTCATCCAGCATGGCGGCGACCCCGCATGGGGTCAACTCGGTTTCGGTTCAATCGCCGACCATACGCAGGCCTGGCAGAATTGCGGATTGCCCCTGCTCACAATCCGCTACGAAGATCTCAAGAAAGACACTGTCGGCGTGCTTTCACACATCATCGCATTCCTGAAACTCGAAAACCCTCCTGAAAAAACTGTCCTCGAGGAAGCCGCCAAAGGCGCAAGTCTCGAAGCCATGCGTGCGCTCGAAATCCGCGAAAAAGAACAAGGCAATGACAGCGTCTTCGCCGGCGACCCCGAATTGCTCGCCAGAGGCATGTACTTCGTCAACCGCGGCCTGTCAGGCCAGAGGCTCGTCGATCTTGGCACCGACTTCGACAGAGCGTTTGATGCAAGATTCGGCCTGTACCTCCGCGCCCTCGGCTATGCACGGCCTCTTGGTATTTATGAAGATCGCCAGAAGCCCAAAGGAATCTGACACATTTCGAGATTCTTAGCTTTTTTTTACAATAAAGTATATTATACCAGTATCCGCATCTACGAACAATCTAATGCCCATCCATGTTTTCCCTTGAATGATGCTATCACTTGGCATTCTCGAAGTATTCTCCAATAACCTTCTAGATTTGTCGGCGGGCTCCATTACAACTTCCAACTCGGGTTGTGAGCCAACTTCGGACCAATCACCTTGGGCTTTGAATCGATTTAAAGCGTCCAATGAAATGGTCATCCGACCCACAAGAGTTTTTTCAGGTGGCGAAGGTATGGGAAAATTGTCTTGTTCTGAGATGTATACCCAACGCACACCCGTCACGTCCTTTGGCAAATTAAGCTGTCGCTCCAAACGACTTAGGTCAGTGCTAAGTTGTGTCCGGTAGTTGCCGTCGGTGGCTAAAAAGTGCCAAATGCCCACGCCCATAGCAACAATCACCGTTACAACGATGGCCGAGAAAAGGAGAAGGACTGTTTTTAGCCTCATATTTTTACATCAGATCGCGGCCGCCTACCACGATCTCGTGTCACCATTCAGCATCCTGCGCTGAATGCATCTACAAAATCAAGATAGTCGAAGAAATCTAGTGTGCCATCGGCATTGAAATCTGCTTCAAGGCTCCCAGCTGAGAACGCATCTACGAAATCAAGGTAATCAAAGAAATCGGTGACTTCATCGGTGTTGAAATCTGATGGGCAATACATTGGGGCGAACCAGATTGCGCGGCCTTGGGTTGCAATCACCATTCTGCCGCGGGAGGGTTCCAGGATCAGGTCAATCACTGGTGCGTTGGGCAAGCCGGTTGTGTATTGGCTCCAGGTCTGGCCGTCGTTGCGCGATACCCAGACGCCTTGATCGGTGCCGATGTAGATGCGTGCCTGAGGGTATCGCTGATCGAGTTCGATGACCTGGGTGGGGATATCCGGCAAGTTGCCGGTGAGGTTTGTCCAGGTTGCGCCTGCATCGGTTGAACGCCTGACGTGCGGCATTCCAAATTGCGCTCCCGCAAGATACACCGTCTGCGCATCGGTCGGATCAACCAGCAATTCCCGCGTAGTCCGCGGCCAGCCGTGCGCATCTGACAAGCGCAACGTGAAGTTTGATCCTCCATCAGTGCTTGAAAGGACGCGACTGTCTGTGGTCGCAACATAGACATATTGGGTGTCGGTGGTTCCCATCGCCATCGCGCGAATCGCATGTGGAGTTCCGGCTGTGAGGTCGCCGCTGAGCGCTGTGAATGCGGAGCCGTTGTTGGTAGACACATGAACTCTGTCGCTGGCGTAGAGCATTCGACCTGGCGTAACTGGGTCAAGCAGATATGGCGGAAAGAAAGCGTGGCGGCCTGAAAGACCGGTTGGGTTCACCGCCGCGAAACTCGTGCCGCCGTTGGTGGAACGATTGAGATTGCCCAGGCCTTGCGAGCATGTAAACATGAGTGTGGGATCGAGGGGCTGAATACGAGTCCACCCGCCATCGCCACCTGTGAGGTGGCGCCATTGGAGCGAAGTGGAACTGCGCATAGCGGTTCCGTTGTCCTGCATGCCGCCCATGATCACGATGTCGCTGGCCGGAGAACTGGAAATGCCCGCGTAGAACTGAATCGTTGTCAGACCGGTGTTCAAAGGGACGGCCGTCATGTTGGTTGCGCTGGGCGTGCGCCATACGCCGCCGTCAGAACCCCACACAAAGCGGCCAGATGCATCAACATCCCATCCGTGGAAATCTGGATGGCCAGTGTTGTGTGAAGTCCAGCTTGCGCCGGCATTCGTAGAGCGGCGGACAGTCACGCCGCCGAGCAGAACGATGTCTTGATTCGTGGGGTGGGCGACGACGAGGTTGTTGTAAAAGCCCTGGCTGCTCATGTAGTTGTCAACCGTGAGCGTTGTCCAGGTATCGCCTTCGTCGTCAGAGCGAGCGACAACATACACCGCGCCGCCACTTGCGCTTGAACCGCCGACACCAAGACCAGTGCTGATGGTGCACATTGCCAGATAAATGCGACCGGTGGCGGGGCAGACAGCGATTGAAATCCTGCCGCCGTCTGTGGGAATTCCGGGGAGTCGCGTCCATGTGTTGCCGCCATCGCGCGTGCGATAGAAGCCGTTGGCGGCATCGCCGTACGGCGCGCCGATCGTCGCATACATCGTCAATGGGTTGCCGGGCTTGAACTCAAGGTCGGTCGCATCGACTGAAGGCAGGCCATTGAGCAATTGTGTCCATGTGGCGCCTTGATCGTTGGAACGGAACACGCCGCGCGGGCCACCTGAAAGCGGATGACCTTTGGCACCCAGTCGCTGCGGACCGCCGCCGGTTGCTGTAGTGGCGGCGTAGATCGTGTTGAAATTTGCAGGGTTGACGAGAATGCGCGAGAAGCAGCGACCCGAGAAAGTAGATGCGCCAAGCACCGTCCAGGTCGCACCTTCGTCAAAGGAGCGGTAGAGACCCAGGCCATAGCGCGAGTGATTGGCGTAATTAGATTCACCGCTTCCGGCATAGAGCGCGCTGGGTACGCCAGGTGGATTCATCGCAAGTGCGCCAATGGCTGTCGAGGGCAAGCTATCGGTGAGCGGCGTCCAGCTTGTGCCGCCGTTGGTGGTTTTCCAGACGCCGCCATCGGCCGTGCCGATCCAATAGAGATTGGGATCGCTGGGTGAACACAAGACTGCGGCAACGCGGCCGGAAGACCCGCCGTAAAAGTCAGTGGGACCGGGCCCGACGTTATCGGGTGCCTGGGCGAGCAGGAGCGAGATGAGGGTGATTGGAAGCATGAGAAATTCCTGCACAAGACCAAACCAGAGTCGGAGTTCGGGTGAATCGGGAGGATACCAGAAAGGGGAAGGAGAAAGAAGTACTAATTTGGAGGGAAAAGGAGTTCTGTCGAATGGGGACTTTGCGTGAGCGCCATCAAGGAAAAAGTTACCGATCGGGAACAATTATGCTCTTCTGAAGCGATAACGATGAAATGTTACCGATCGGGAATAAAGATGGTTAGACGATGGTGATTGTCTGGGAAACTGGGGAGCCAGACCACCTGCCGCGGGAATCTCGGGCGTCAGCCAGAATACTGAACGTGCCGTGTCCAAAATTGAACGTGATTGGTTTCACCGCGCTCCCGCTGGTTTGAAAGAAAGTCGCGGTGCTGCCAAGATCGATATCTGTTCCCGGTGTCCAGCGACCGTTCTGGTCAATGTCAACAAAGAACGTCGCCGTCACGACACCTGTCGATGCGATGAAATCCACATTCAACGAACCGGTCGAACCAAATGTCACAGTGCTGGGACCGATCGTGCCATTACTTTCAAAGCCGGGATCGGAAACTCGCGGCCGATCAAATACGTTGAACGCGTTCGTCGATGTCCCGCGCCCCCACGAACCATTGGTATTCACCGCGCTCGCAACAATTCGACCGTTGCTCTCGGGAAACCATGTTGTCCGCGCAGTAGTGGTAATTGACCAGCCATTGGTGCCGTCAAAGTCCGCGCCCAGGTCGGTATCGAACCCTGGAGTCCAGAACCCATTGTGATCTGCATCAAAGAAGAACGACACTGCTCGCACGTTGCTGCCGCGAAGATTGCTAGCCGTTACCGTAAACGATTCGTTCCATGTCACTGAACTCGGTGTTGTGATTGAGCCCACGAGCGGCCCCACCGAAAAATCTACGAGTCCTGTGGTTTTGGAGAAATCGCCAAAAGTCGCGCCGTTGAATCCATTGGCTCCGAAGCGAGCGCCGGCCGCGGGCCATGTCGATCCCACCGTAAACGTCTTGGTCCATCCGCCTGCCGCATTGGTATCGGTTCCCAGATCCACATCCGTGCCCGGTGTCCATCCGCCATCCCCATTCGCGTCCAGGAAGAATGTCACGCCCGTGAGCTGAATTCCAGCGGAGACTGCTGCGGTCAGTGTCACTGTCTCGCCTTTGGCGAAGAGAGTCGTCGCGGGCGAAGTCGTGATGAATGCCACGATTGGTCCGGCAGAAATATACATTGACGTGCCAGCGGTCGGACCTGCCCATGCGCCCTGCGCATCTCTCGCATCGGCCATGATCACCGATCGGCCCGCCATCTGCGGCGTCACCAGCACATCGAGGCTCCAACCATCGCTGCCGTTGAAGTCAGCTCCGAGATCTACATCGATGCCCGGATCAAATCTGAAATTGGCCAGGCGATCAATGAACCATGTCACGACGCGGGGCGATGAGTCTGTCACATTCGCGCTCACACGCATGATCTGTCCCGCGCCGGCCGATGGCGGAATCTGTATGTTGCTCACCACTGGTCGATCAGTGACGACAAACGCCGCGGTGCTGCGCTGGCGCGCCCACAGGCCATTGATATCTACCGCATCAACAATAACATGCGCTGGATCACGAACTCCCCAATTTTGATCAAGCACAAACGTCAGCTGATAATCATAAATAGCTTCTCCCTCGCCGAGGATCGTGTCGCCATTGCTCCACCCGCCGCTGTCATCGCGGTCGAAAATGTAATAGACATGTGCAAGCGGCGCAAAGGTCTCGAAGTTGGGTCGAAGCTGAACTGTTTCGCCATACACAAAACTTGACCCCGGCTGGTACCACACCGCCGCATCATGCAGCTCGACAAATCCAGAGGTTCCACGCATTACAAACGGCGTGACGCCATTGACACGCGGCGGCTGTGCAACGCGAGCAGTCGTAAAAGTCGGAATTGACACGTTGCCAGCGAAATCGACAGCGATGGCGGCCCAGGAAATTGTGCCGCTGGTCCAGTCGGGATCGACCAGGAACTCCGCAAACCAGATTCCATCATTAATGGTGCCCGCGCCAAACGTGGCGGTCTTCACCGTCGAATACGCATCTGGCCCGAATCGGTCTGAAGGTTCAAGTAAGCCGTTGCCGTTGCGATCGAAGAAGATGGTCACACTGCGAATGCCTGCTTCACTTTGTGCGGTGACACTGAGATTCACTGCCATGTCTTCGATGAGCGGGTTGGGCGTGCCGTTTGGACTTGCTCCAAGGTTTGAGACAATCGGAAGTACATCGGGGGCTTCCTGATCTAGCGATGCCAGTTCCATTGAAATGTCGTTGATATCGACATCTTCAAAAGTTGCCGGCGGTGCATCGAGAGGTACAAGTGTCAGCGAGAAATGAACTCGGCCGCTGCCGCCGATTGGAACGCCGGTGAGTTCAGGGTTGATGGGGTAGCTGCTTGTGCGCGATTGGCCCGGGTCGATGGTTTCGATTGAAGATTGCAGGATGAGTTGGCGCGAGAGCGAGCCGACGGGCTGCGCGTAGATGTCGACTCGATATTGCGAAGAGCCAGCGCCGGTTGCCTCGACGATGTACTGCAGATCAAACGATCGAAGAGACAGGTCGTTGTCGCGATTGATCCCATTGACAACGAACGCATCGGTCATTGCCAGTGTCGCGAGCAGGCAGCGCGGTTCAAGTGATTCAAGGTGCATTCCAGATTGTAATGGACGCCGCACGCTGCGCAGAGTTGAGGGAGTATCCGTGGTTTTCATGTGTATCTCCTGGCAGTCACGTTGCCGTGTTCAAGGTTGACAATCATGTATCGAAGCGCATCGCAGAGGTGATCGGGGCCATCTTTCTCTGGCACCTCAGTATTCGGGAGCGATGTCGGATAATGGTAGCTCTCCAGCGCTTCGATGAGTTTGTGACAGCGAGAGTGCACAACGAGTTTCCTTGCGCCAACAGCGGGAAAGAGCTTTGACCGAAGCATGGCAAGACCAGAAAAGACATCGAAGCGAGCCGTCTTGACCTGAAATCCAGCTTTGCGAAGTTGAGCGACATGCGAACCCTCGGTCGAAACGCCGGTATTAGCTGCGCCTGCCGGGTCAGCGCCGAGCCAGTGCAGCTTCAATGGGTATGGACAGGTCGAGGTGCTGGGAAGCTGTTGATCGCCTTCGCCACCGCGCTCGCGCAGGACCGAAATGTGCTGCTGCATGGAACGCTGAGCCTGCACGTATTCATCTACAACTGTGATGAGCTCGGTGCCATCAAACCAAAGTTCGCGAATGGCCCACAGAATAACGGTGGGGCTGCGGAAGCCAAAGTCCATGCCACCCAGAATGATGCGAGAACATTCGTGGTCGCTCTCGCGCGGTGGATCGCGCGTGACAACGTGTGTGGCGCGATCGAAGTCGGTGAAGACAGCCTGAGCGCGCCCAGGTCGCAGGCAGAGCATTTCAGAGCGCCACGTATCGAGATCAACGCGAGATTTCATGCGGAGCGCTTCGCCAATAGACATGTGGCCGTGAATAGTCGGAGAGAGAACCTTGGCCTGACCGTTACATTCGCTCAAGAGATGGCAATCCTTGGAAGTGTCATCATCAGGCTTGGCGCGGCAGGTGTACTGATCATCACACGTTGAGAGTACATCCAGGAGTGACCATTTGAAGAGCGTTCTTGCGCCAGAGTCGCTCTCACGCACCAGTCGCTGCATGATGCCGCCGACGAGGTGCTGAGTGGAGAGGCAGTCGATCGTGCCGCGGACGAGAAACTCGCCGCAGGTTGCGGAAGTTGTGGTGAGCTGTACCGCGCTGAAGATTTCATTGGTGAAAAGTTCAACTTCGTCGCACTTAATTTTGTGTACGCGAATGCCGCGGACGCTGGCGTGAGACTGCGAGAGCACCTGCACCCTTGAGCCATTGCCGAGCAAGAGCGAAGTGCGTGTGCCATTGCCTTCTACTAAAGAAGCCAGAGTTGGGAGTGAGAAAAAGGAACGGAGATACGCAAGCATGCGCGTGCCCTGTTCCTGCGATCCAGCGAGGATGCGGATCTGGATTCCCGGCTTGTGGACCAGATCGAGCGTGGTGGCGAGCGCGCCCAGGAATGTCTTGCCGCCGCCGCGGGGCGCGAGAACAACAGCGTCCAGCGGCTTGGAAGTGAGGGCGGGGCCGCCTGCGATCGTGTCGGCGAAGTAGGAATGGCAGATGTAGTCAAAGTGAGAACTGTGGCCATCGATACGCACGGCCCGCGAGAGCGTGATGTTCAAGTTGTCTTTGATCCAGGTGTGAAGTTGATCGTGAGTTCTTGGAGTTGACATGGTCGGCCTCGATTTCAAGTAGTGTGCAATGGGGTGAATTCGTCAGAGGGTTCAGCGTGTGTGCGCTGGGAGATCAGCGATCCGGCGGCAAAGACCACACGCGGCAGGAGCAGACTTTTCGCACTGTGGCGCGCGAGCGTTGCTGGACATTTGAGCTTTCGTGTGCCCCGGTGGGTTTGACCCCAGCGCAGAAGCAATGGTTGAAGTGCGGCCAGAACCTGGTTGTTCAGCGGCGAGCGTGCAGAACACGTCGCAGCGGTGGCAAGATCAAATGGGGTCATGTTCATATCCGCGAGCTGGCGCATGAGGATGCGATCGCGGATCGATGGGGGCAGGTCGATGCGACGCATGCCCGCGCGTTCAAAGAGTGGAATGAAGGCGTTGAGCACAGACACCGCTTCGGTACACGCGGTGAGTGGTGATGCGAGATAGTGGCGGACAAGGTGTGTAGCGATGCCAAGTCCGCGAAATCGCGGTTCGACGATGACGCGCGAGATTGAGCGGACATGCTTGTTGGTCTTGCGCGCCAGATCACCTTTGCAGCTGAGCTTGAAGCCAGGTCCAAACGCAGCGCTGCGCCAATCAGCGTTGAGTGTCGGGTAGGAGACGACAAGTACGCCGGCGAGAGTGTCGTACCAGTTGGCACGCAAGACGGCGGCGATGGTCGCCGGCTCACCGGTGTTGTAATGATGGGCCTGGAGTGCGAGCAGATCATCGCGTGTGCCGGGAACAATGTTGATGCGATTCATGAGTTGCCTCCCCTGGTTGGGCGAACAACGCATAGCGGCTCAAGAAATGCGGCGAGGTCGCTGTGCGCCGTTGCGACAAGCAGTCGCAGCGATGGGCGAAGCTTGACCAATCGGCAGATCGCAGCGCACGTTGCCTGCGCGGTGATGCGATCGAGTGTGGAAAGGAATTCATCGATGACGACAATGAATGGCGCAGCGCTGTTTGAAAGGTCTGCGCGGGTGATGGCACACGCAAGCATGAAACGGGCTTGCTCGCTGTCGGAAAGACACTTGGGTCGCCGCAGCCACAGCGCAGGTTCGCCCAGGCCACAGGTTGCCAGGATCGCTGCGGCTTGGTTGAGCAACGCGTCGTCGGGCTTGCTTCGCTGAATAATCGAAATGAGATGGTCTATGACGCGCGACCTGGCCTGAAGGTCTGTGCGATTGACGCGCACGAGCGGACGCTGAGAATCCTTGGCGTGCTTGATGACCTGGTTGAGCAATGTCGATTTGCCGCTGCCGCTGGAACCTTCAACGAGAACGATCGCTGATGGGTTCTCTAGAAGATGATGAAGAACCGAGTGTGCCGAGGTGGCCATGCGCGGCCGCTTTGGTGCGGCGGCAACGTTGAAGAGTGTGGAAATGAGAACGGTGGCGGGCGAGAGTGTGGATGCGATTGACATCATGCACCTCCTTTGGTGTTTGAAGCGACGAGTGAAGTGAGAATCGGGACCGCCATGCGCCGATGCTGACGGACGTAGTTGGGGGCGAGTCGAAGTTTTTCCGCGGCCTGACTGATCGAGAAACCTTGCAGGATGCAGAGCTTCGCGATCGCCTTCGTTGGCGGCGGCAGAACGTCGAGGTGCCTGGCGATGAATTGAAAATCGGCGGAGGTGATTCGCTGCAGCAGGCGGCGGATGCGTTTGCGAAGTGTGTCGGCCGAAGTCTTGCCCGCGGCGGCGATCGACCTAATCTGCATGTTGTGCAGAAAGACGGATTGAAGGACCGCGCGGTCGGCGTCAGCGAGGAAGTCGGCCCAGAGGGAGACCTCGTCTTGTGCATACGAAGCTTCGGTACGACGCAGATCGATGGATTGGATGAGATGTTGTGCCTGCATATGTGAACTCCTGAAAGACCAAACCGGCCTACCACCAAGTGGGCCGGAGACGGAGTTGTACATTGGAAAGGCGAGCAGGTAAAGGAAAGGTTTGGTACCGGACAAACTGAACGAACGTGGTCGTCCGGTCTTTGTGTAAGACGTTGCAAACAATGGGTTTATGTGAAAACCGCCATCCGGCGAGCTGCGTTATTCACCCCTTAAACCGGGGTACGGACGACCTGATAACCATTTTGAGACTGACAGGGTGTGTCAGGGTCGGCCAAAAAAATCTGAAAATTCTGGGGGGCTACCAGGCTCTGGTTTGCTCAATTCGGAGCGGATCGCGGACGGATGGCAGTGGCCCGCGGCGGAGGATGTAGAGCGGGATTTGGGAAGGGCAGTTCACGCGGAACTGGAGCAAGGCGGTACCCAGGCCGCGGGAAATCGCGCAGACGGTGCCTTTGAAACGAAGCAGGCCGCAGGCTTTTGAGCCGGGGAGGTCGCAACTGGTGTGTGGGATGTAGTTTTTGTTGAGTCGGAATTGGCCGCCGTGGGTGTGGCCGCAGAACAGCAGCGGAAGTCCAAGTTCGGCGGCGGTGAAAATCTCGGTTGGATAGTGGGAAATTGCGAGCGAAAGGCGGCCGGGGACCGAGGCTTTTTTGCCAACTGCTGTGAGAACATCTTCGGGATAGCTGGCGCCGACGATGCGGAGATTGGTGCCCACATCGCAGTTTTCGTTGACAAGCCATTGAATCGGGATATCTGTGCGAGCTTTCGCGGCGTTTGCGAAATCGACGGAATCATGATTTCCGAATACGCCAAATGCTCCGAGGCGGGCGGACCAGGCTGAGGCGAGCGCTTCGAGGGATTGGAGTGCGGCGTGTTCATCGCCGCGGCGGTGCATGATGTCACCGGTGAGGAAGACCAAGTCGGCGGGGGTTCGACGCAGTGCGAACATGGTTTTGCGGAGTTGGGGTGTGATGGGGCGGCCGCGGCGGATGTGGAGGTCGGTGAGGTGGAGGATGCGCAGGCCGTTGAGTTGTGGCGGGATTTCGGGATGAGATAGCTCAACCACCTCGATTGGAGCGGGGAGTTGGGGTCTGCGGAATGCGGGGGATGTTTGGGGGGGCTTGTGCAAGGGTGGTTTGGGAACGCTAGACTGTCTACTGGTTGAACGCAGCGGCTTTGGTGGCCGAAGTGTATAAGTAAGTATTGATCGGCCGCGGTGGGGCGGTTGAAGGAGTAGTTCGCGATGGCGAAGATGTTCTATACATTGGAAGAGGCGTGCGCGAAGTTGGGCAAGAGCGAGACGCAGGTCAAGGAAATGGTGACGCGCGGGCAGCTTTCTGAATTCCGCGATCGCGACCGACTGATGTTCAAATCTGAGCAGGTTGATCTGCTGTCAGGCTCAAAGGTCGACAGCAAGATTGATGATGTCTTCAAGCTTGCGGACTCGGGCGAAGCAGAAGCGATTTCGCTTTCGAAGTCTGGCTCGGCATCGGCGATCGGCATGGCTGATTCCAATGCCGGCAATGCAAAAGAGCAGACCGGCATCAGCATCTTTGAAGCTGAGTCAACAGAAGTTGATGATCCAAGCGCCGTGACACGCGTGACGCCGAGCCTGGCGGGCGGGTCGGCACTGGGCGGATCAGGGCTTCTGGAAGCGACGCGCGATGGTGGCGATTCGGCCATGGGCGCGGACTTGATCAAGGATTCATTTGGCACGGGCCAGAGCAGCGCACTTGCGGGCTCGGGGTCGATGCCTTCGCAGGGTGATGGCGGCCAGATGTTTGAAGGAGCGCCTTCAGAATCTGCGACACCGGCGCCGTTGATGGCGGCGATGGCTGAGCCATATGACGGCGCAGGGTCAGGACTTGTCGGCGGATTTGCGCTTGGCATGGTTTTGACTCTTGCAATCGGAATGACTGCGGTATTGCTGGGACTTTCCGGCGGCAGCAATTTGCTGGATACCCTGGGCAGCAACCTGATTATCTTTGTAGGTGCGGGCGCGGCGGTGACTGTGCTTGCGGGTGTTTTGGGTTGGGTGCTGGGACGCAAGGGTTGAGGACAACACAGGCACTAGGCATTTGGCACTAGGCACTAGTAAAGGCAAAAACACAAACGCCCTCTGAAGTTTTCAGAGGGCGTTTTTTTGTTAGAGGCCCATGTTTTTCCAGATGTGTTTTGGAATTGAGTTGGCGATGTATTCGCCGAGCTTGCGGTAACTTTCGAATTGAGATTCGCTGAACCATTGGTCGGCGGTGGTTTGCTGGGGGAAGTCGTTGTTGGCGGTGTGGTAGTTTCGCAGGTCGACGGGAACATCGCCGAAGAGTCGGGGTTTAATGTAGAGGAGATAGCCTGGCTCTGGTGGCGCGAACGGCGGTTTGACGTTGTGGGGGTAATAGATGCGCGCGAGCCAATAGCCGTTTGGGCAAAGGTTCTTGTTCCAGTGTGGCGCGGCGTCAGGCGCATCTTCGCTGCGGATTTCTACACCAAAATCGATGGAGCATTTGCGGATGGCCTGCGAGAGGCCTTCGTGGATGTAGGGAGAGTCGGGCGGGACGTTGTCACATTCGCCATCGACGCAGACGATAACTTGCACGCCGCGGCGGACGAGTTCGTAGATACCCATGTTGTCGAAGTGGCCACCGTCGGAGAGGCTGACAAATGCTTTCTTGTCATCAGACAATCCCAGGAGGTCGTAGATGGCGGGCTGGAGCGCGAGGGTTGGGCCGGACTTGATGTGTTGTCCGAAGCCGTGCGGCCCGGGGTTTGGGAGCCAGACGCCGAGGCGAACGTTGAAGACGGTGAGCAGGAATGAGACGAATGGGGAGGAATTGAAACCCATGTTGGGATTGGCGGCGGCACCGGAAGCGGCAACGGCGGCGCCGAGAGTCATGCCTCTTTTCGGATTGTTGGCGGCGGGATTGAATCGAGATGGGCCGGCGTAGTCCTGAATGTTCTGATAGCCGAGTGTGCGGGTTCCGGCGTGGAGCATGGATGCGGTGAAACTGGCGCCCTTGCGTTGTTGCATCATGAGGTTATTAGATGAGGTGAGGTTGAGGGTCATGTTGAGGAGGTGGAACGGACGGACGAGTTGCGGGTTTTTGAGATTGCCGCGGAGTTCGTAGAGGCGGATGTTGTCGCCGGGATCAAAGCCGGTGAAGCGATCAGGGCTTCGGTGCGTGTTGGATGCGCCCAGGTACGCGCGGACAAGACGTTCGCGATAGAGAGCGTGGAGGGAGAATCGGGAGTAGTTAAAGAGGCTGGTCGTGAGTAGGAGGATGAAGATAAGGAATGCGGTGGCCAAGAGGATGCGGACGATTGGGTCGTCAAGGCCGTTGAACTTGTTGAGGTAGAAGGTATCGAAATTCATGAGCTTTTCGGCGGGAACACCGGGGAACATGATGACAAGGAGCGTGATGCAGGAGACGGTGACGATAGTGATGGCGAAGAGGACAGCTCCCAGCGGGAGCAGCATTGACTTGAGGCGGACGATGATGC
>CAZAEQ010000053.1:0-26597 GCA_964484185.1 uncultured Phycisphaeraceae bacterium | reverse complement strand
ACCAGCAGCGCACCAAAGACCGCGAAGAACAACGCCGCCAGCGCGAACAAGCCAAAGCCGACCGCGCAGAACAAAACCACCAGCTCGCCCTGCGCAAACTCGAACTCAAAGAACGCAACCTCAATCTGCGCGCACAAGAAAAACAACTCAAGGAGCAAAATAAACACAGCAAATCAGCGAAATCGGTGAAAGAGCACGCGTCCCCAAACTCAAACCTCCCGCCACAATTCTGGACCTGCGGCTGACTAAAAAAATCCACCAGTGTTCAAGCACGGCGCGGATTCTATCTCTTTCTACTGCTCCACTGCTCTAATGCTCAACTGCTCTCGCGGCATGCCGCGCGCCGCAAGCTTGACACGTTGCTTCTGTCATTGGCCGCGCGAGACTGCAGTAGCTGCACGTTTGCATCGCCGTGGTGTCAACTACCTTCGTGCTCTTGGGTTCAAAACGAGCCTGCGATGCCGCCGCCGGTCCGTTGAAGCTCGATGTCCAAACCAGAATCAGCATCAATGTCGGCACTGCCAGAAACGCCAGGCCAATCAGAACGCCAAACACGCCAAGTCCGGTAAACAAACCGCCTTGCGACCCAGCGAACCCGCCGCCTGCGATCAAAAACAGCCCTGAACCAAAGAAAGGCAGGAGAAACAGGGTGATACAGATGCGAAAAGCCCATTTCAGGCCGCTGTGGGATGGATTTTTCGGAGGAATTGCCACTTCGAAGTCTCCGGAAAGTCTCGAGACAACAGGTCCTATCAGTAAAACATGTCAGATTGCAAGAACCAACTGCAAGATTTCCCCCTCCTCCGGTAAGTCTTACTGGTAAGCTGGACGTGGTCTTATCTGGAGCATCCTCATGCGATCCATCATTTCTTTGTTTTTGGCATCCACAGTCTGCATCTGCGCGGCCACTCCCGCCCAGACTATCCACACCTATTCACCCCCGGCCGGTTCACTCGGAGTCGTCGTCAACGGCGGCAGTCAAGATGGCACCGCGGTCACCGGTTGGTACGGCTGGATGGGCGGACCTCAGGGCGCTTTCCGCTGGACCCTCTCTGGCGGCGTCGGGGTCATTCCCGCTGTCATCGGCTTCCCCAACAACGTTGGCACGGGCATTTCCCGCGACGGCGTCTTCGTTGGCGGTTCCAGTGGCAGCATCGGTTTCCGCTGGAGTCAATCCGGCGGCAGCACCGCCATCGGTCCTTACCCCAGTGGCAGTCCGACCGAGGTTTACGGAATCTCACCCGATGGTGTGACCTGCTTCGGCCGCACACGTCAGCCCTCAGGCGCAATGCGTGCTTTCACGTGGACACAAAGTGGCGGACTTTCGCTTCTGGCTCCACTCGCTGGTGGATTCAACAGCTACGCAAGAGCATCCAATCCAAATGCAACTGTCATCATTGGTAGCGCAGATCTCTCCGGCGCCGATCAGCCCGTCATCTGGTCAGGCGGCACAATTCAGAATATCGGAGCGTTAAACCCGGGCAACGAGTATCTCACCTCAATGAGCGACAATGCGCTCACCCTCTGGGGATACGCATTCAACAGTGGTCATCAGGCACTCAGATATCGCAATGTCAGCGGCACATGGGTTCGCGATCAGATGGGCAACTACCCCGGCGCAACCAGCACCATTCCGACTTCGACGTCAGTCGACGGAACCGTGACAACAGGTGAATGCTGGGGCGGCACCGCACCTGCAAGCGGCGCATTTATCTGGTCCACCGATCTGGGTTGGAGGGAAATGAACACATGGCTCACTTCGGTGGGCTTCAATCTCGGTGGCCTGCAGATCTTGAATGCCTCTGGAATTTCTGCCGACGGAACCGCATTGTTTGGCCGCGGAAATCTCGGTGGTCAACAGGTCGGATGGGTCGCACGCGGCGTGCCCTGCCATCATGCCCCTTCGATCACGCAGCATCCGACGAATTACCTCGAAGCGTGCGTTGGTGGATCCGCAAGTTTCACAGTTGCCGCGGGCGGCAATTACACCGGCAATATTCAGTATCAGTGGTACCAGAACAACCTTCCTATCAGCAACGGCCTGTCAGTAAACGGTTCAACATTTTCCGGAGCAACTTCTCCGTCTCTGACAATCACCAACTGTTCACAGGCCGACACTGCACAGTATTTCTGCCTGATTACCAATCCATGTGGCTCCACGGTAACAGGTGGGTCTCAGCTGTATGTGTGGGGAAATGTTCAGTTCTTCAATTCACCAGCGCAGGCCTGGTCCTGCAATGGCGGGTCGGCTTCATTCGTGGCAAACGCATTCAACGCAACGTACTACCAGTGGGAATGGTTCAACGGAACAACGTGGAGCTTGATCGGCAACGGCCCCATGTTTGATATCAATACCAGCGTGAGCTGGACAGCAGTGAACGCTACTACTGCAAACCTGCAGTTGAACTCGATCAACTTCGGGACAATGACCACCATCCCGATCAGAATTGGTGTGGGAAATCCATGCCGCGCACTGAGGCCAATTGAGACTGCGTTGTATCTGGATGGTCCAATGGATATTGACAGCGCGAACAGTCAGTACTACTGCCATTCGACCGCCGCGAATTTCACGATACCGGTTCCATCAGGAAATCCGACGCAGTACAACTGGCAGCTTCTCGATCCGACTTTCAATGTCTGGATATACCTGAACGATGGCCTCTTCATCGATGGATTCACAGGCTTGACTGCGACAGTGGCGGGGGTTGGAACAACGAATCTCTCGTTTGACATCAGCGTGCTGGGCACGGTCCCCAACCAGTTGTATTTCCGCTGTGCAGTCGCCAACAGCTGCGCCTGGTATTTCTCAGGTGCTGGTGTCCTGACAATCTGCCGCGGCGATTTCAACTGCGATGGAAGTGTCGACTTCTTTGATTACTTGGATTTCGTAGATGCCTATTCAGGGAATCTCGCCGGGTCAGATTTCAACGGCGACGGGAACGTAGATTTCTTTGATTACCTGGATTTTGTTGATGCATATAGCGCAGCGTGCTGAGCTGGCACTGTTTGTACTTAAAGGAACGAACCCTCATGAAAAAGATTCTCATCTCAGCCATTGCATTGCTTGCAGGGAGCGCTGCTCATGCTCAGACCTTCTATGTCTACAACCCCGAATACTACCACAACGCCACCTACACACGTGCTATCGATCTGAGCAATGATGGATTCGACCTTATTGGACTCTCAAACGATGGCGCTGGACTCCGATCCTTCCATTCACAAGTTGCCCAACAGGGCGGGGTCCTCATCCACCAAGCCCAGTGTTGCAGCTATCCAACCGCGATCAGCGGCAATGGAGCCAACTTCTTCGGCTATGAAAATACAAACGTCTTTACGCTTCCGTTCGGATGGACTGTTGGACCACGAGCCTTTCGTGCGAATGTCAGTGGAAATGGCATTACTCCAGTCCCAATGTTCCCCTGGGCCGATTTTTCCGATGCTGGCGGCATCAGTGACAACGCTGACATTGTCGTTGGCCGCCAGTTCACGCAGTCATCCGAACTTGCATATCGCTTCTCGTACTCAACGTATCAACTTGAGGACCTTGGCACGCTCCCCGCGCAATTCGGTGCGGCCGCGATGGATGTGAGTGGTGATGCCAGCACTGTTGTCGGACGCAGCGGTTCGCTCGCGTTCAAATGGAGACAAAGTGAAGGAATGATGAGTCTCGGCTCGCTCCCTGGTCAGGTCTCTGCGGTCGCAACGTGTGTAAGCCAAAATGGTCTGGCCATCGCCGGAACATCCAACAATGGAGTTGATCGCGGATTCTACTGGTCGCCCATTGCGGGCATGCAACAGTTGCCGATGCTCGCCGGAGGCGTTGAACTGCGGCCAATGACGATGGCGGGAGCAGGCCAGATCATTGGCGGAAGGTCTATTGATGCCGCCGGAAATCCCACGGCTTTCATATGGACGCCCACGTTGGGAACCATGACGCTCGCGGCACATCTGGTTGGCAGAGGTCTGTCTGGCCAGCTCCAAAACGTTGTCTTTACTGATGTCACTGGCATCAGTCTTGATGGCCGCTATATGTGCGGCCTTGGAATTCGCAATGGCGTAGAAATCGGCTGGGGTGCGAGCAATCTTCAATGCGGCACACTCGGCGGCACCAACGGAACACAATTGGTCTGTGCTGGTGGTAACATCAATATCATCGCCAATGGAATCACCGGCGGCCCCGCCGGAGGCATCTCATCCTTCCAATGGTATAAAAACAACGTGCTGATCGTCGAAGGGTTTCAGCCCGGCGGCAGCCATATTTCGCTCTTCAACCCGTTCATGCTCTACCTCTCCGGAGCTACTGCGCTCGACACAGGAGATTACTACTGCATCGCAAGTTCAGCCGGCGCCTGCCCGCACCAGGGTCCAACAACAAACCTTCAGATTCAACCAGTGCCATCGGTCACGCTGCAACCAGTGCACACCATGGCGTGCAGCGGAGATACCGCAACATTCACCGCAGCAGGCGGCGGCGTGAATGCCGGCACCTTGTCCTACCAGTGGTTCAGACTCAATGGCGCAATTGTCGACGGCCCATCGGGACTTGGATCAACCTATGCAGGCGGGACTACGCCTCAATTTCAGATCATCAATTGCAGCCCCATGGACTTTGCGTGGTATCGCTGCCGGATTTCCAATTCCTGCGGCGAAGTCCTGACTGAGTATGCCCCGCTCACGGTCCACGGACCGGTGACAGTCTGGTCCAACCCCGCGCCGGTGTATACATGCAACAGTGGGAATGCTGTCTTCTCATTCAATGTTACCGGCGCGTCCTCAATACACTGGGAATGGTTCAATGGCACGGTCTGGAACACGATCAACAACGGGTTCATGGTTGACTTGAACACCGGCGTCGCCTGGATTGCTGCAACGGCAGACACTACAGATCTTCAGTTGTCAGGGATTGAGTTCGGCCCCTTCACCAGCATTCCGGTGCGCTGCGTCGTTTCCAACCCCTGTTATTCAGTCTTCCCGATCGAGACCACACTGAATCGTGATTATCCTGTGACGCTCGGCATCGTCAACGATCAGTACTTCTGTCACTACACCCCCGCAAATTTCTCAGCCTCGGTGCTCTCCGGCAATTCGTTCCAGTATCAATGGCAGATGCAAAACCCAATCTTCTTCACTTGGACCGATTTGCCCAACGGCTACTACGTTGATAGTTTCACAGGCATCACCGCCAACATCTCCGGCGCAACCTCGCTCAATATGTCGTTTGACATCATTGAGCCGCAGACTTCGCCTAATTACCTCTACTTCAGATGTGCGGTGCTGGGACCGTGCGGCTGGCAGTACCCCATTCCCGGAACCATGATTCTCTGCCGCGGCGACTTCAATTGTGATGGCTCTGCCGACTTCTTTGACTATCTTGACTTTGTTGATGCGTATTCCGCGAGTTTCCCAAACTCAGATTTCAATGGAGATGGCAATATTGACTTCTTTGATTACCTGGACTTTGTAGATGCATTCAGTGCCGGGTGTTGAACGATTCCATTATGCACAAACGCGGCCTTGGAATAATTCCAAGGACGCCGACATAGTCCCATAGGTGCCAATGCCGCAGTAAAAATGCTCCATTTGCGTGGTACACTTGCACTTACATTGTTGCGAGAGTCTGTTCGGGGGTTTGTTTCCCCGCCTTGCATCAATCTAAGGGAGAGAAGAGAAATGTTCAACGTACTGAACGCGGCAACAACGCCGCAGCGGATTGCTGCGTCCCTGGTGTTGACGACCATGTCCATGAGTGCGCACGCCCAGTGCAGCGCTGAATGGCTCGCAAGCGGCGCAATTCCAGGCACCAACCTTGGTCCATTGCGGGCGTTGACGCTCTGGGATTCTGATGGCGCAGGTCCACTCGCCCCGCGCCTGGTCGTCGGTGGCAATTTCTCTTCCGCAGGCGGCGTCGCCGCGAACAAGATCGCGCTCTACGACCCGCCGTCGCAGACATGGACTGCATTGAGCAGCGGATTCAATCAGCCCCCATATTGCTTCGCAAGTCTTCCCAATGGCGAACTGGTCGCGGGCGGACAGTTCACCAATGCCGGTGGCGTGCCGGTCACGTATATTTCAAAATGGAATGGAACAACCTGGTCGCCGGTGGGTGGGGCGTTCAATGGCTTCTGCGTGTTTGATCTTCACGTCGCCGCTAATGGCGACTTGATTGCAGGTGGGAACTTCACAACCATCGGCGCTCTCTCGGCCAATCGTGTCGCGCGATGGAACGGCAGCACCTGGTCAGCGCTCGGCACCGGTCTTGGCGGCGATGTCTTTGCCGTTACCGAACTGCCCAACGGCGACATTGTTGCCGGCGGCGCGTTTACAACAGCTGGCGGTTCTCCCGCGAGCCGCATCGCGCGCTGGAATGGTTCAACCTGGTCAGCAATGGGCTCTGGCACAAACTTCCAGGTTTATGCACTGACCGCAAAAACCAACGGCGACCTCTTTGCCTGCGGACTCTTCACAGTTGCGGGCGGCATTCCCGCCAACTTTGTCGCCAAGTGGAACGCCACCAGCGGCTGGTCTGCGCTGGGCGCGGGCGTCGGCAGCGATTCCTTTGCGTTGCAGCTTCTTCCCAATGGTGATCTGTTGATCGGCGGATTCTTCAACAATGCGGGCACGGTCACCGCCAATTCTGTGGCACGCTGGAATGGCACAACCTGGTCTGCGATGGGCCCGGGCGTAACTGGATCTGTTCGCGCCCTGGCCGTCATGCCCAACGGCGAGATCGAAGCTGCCGGGGATTTCATTCTTGCTGGTGCGGTCGCGGTGAATCGCTTTGCCCGTTATATTCCGCCAACACCGACGCTCGCGAATCATCCCGCGGATCGCGGCACATGCCCCGGTGGCACCGTTGCGTTCACGGTCACTCCTGCGGGCAACGGACCATTCACCTATCAATGGCAGGCGATGGACAGTGCGAACCAGTGGGTCAACGTGTCCAACGGTTCATTGATCGGCCCCGGCGGCGCAACCGTCGGAACAGCTGCCAATGCGACCACCGCCACTGTGCAAGTAACATTGCATGAAGATTACCAGGGCCCTGAAAACGGTTTCCGCTCCTGGCGCTGCGTGGTCACGACCGAGTGCGGGAGCGTCACCAGCGATGACGCATCTGTGGGAGTCTGCCTGGCCAACTTCAACTGCGATGACTCGCTGGATTTCTTTGACTACCTGGACTTCGTTGATGCATTCAGCTCGCAGTTGCCATCGGCAGACTTCAACTCTGATGGCGTGCTCGACTTCTTTGACTACCTGGATTTCGTCGATGCGTTCAGTATCGGCTGCTGAGCGATGAAAAGGCCGCATATTTAGCCTTGCGTCCGCCTGTGTCCACTTGGTACAATCGTGTGCAGCACGCGGAAAGGCGTGTGCACGCGTGGTGATTGGCTGTACCCAGGAGAGACTGTGAATCTACTTTCTTTGATCAAAACTGCCGCGCTGATCGCGCTCGCATCGATCGCTGTTGACCATGCTATTGCCCAGTGCACGCCGCAGGTGACTGCGCGGCTGGGAGGAGATGTTCCGCATCTGACATCTATTGATTCAAACCGAATTCTGGTCGCGAACAATCGCGGCCTTGAAATCTACAACGTGTCGAATGCCGCTGCTCCCGTGCGCACGGGGCGACTGGAAGTTGGCGATGTGCTGGGCAAGATGAAAGTGTTCGGCGGCAAGGCGTATGTCGTGACAGGCGATGGGTTCAACCTGGTGCCGCAGAACATCCGTGTCTATTCGGTCTCGGGGGCTGCACCTGTCTTCGACTCGACGTTCGATACAGGGGATCATATTGATTTCGAGTTCAGCGGCACCGATGTGTATATCTCGAAGCATCCCAACGGCGGGCAATGCACCATCACGGCGATCGACATGTCTTTTGGTGTGCCGCTGTTTGTGGGTCAACTCACGCTTCCCGCGCCTTCGCTCTACTACTCGGATGTCAGCATTTCAGTTTCAGGCTCGCGGGCGTTTGTAGGCTATGGCCTCGCCTCCACCTGGCGGCTTGCGGCGATCAATATCGCCGATCCCGCGGCGATGACATTGCTCGGGAATTATGACAATGCTGTAGGCTCTGGAATGGGCAAGGTCGTGACATCGGGCAACTATGCGTATGTCGCCCATGGCACACGAGTGGAGATTCTCTCTCTGGCAAGTTTCCCGAGCTTTCCGCAGTTGGGCACGATCGCCAATATCGGCGCGAACGATGCGGCAATTCTTGGATCAACGTTGTACCTTGCATCGTCGTACGGCGGAGTTCGACCATACAACCTTGCGACTCCGACAGCGCCGACGCCGTACACGCCTGCGAACACGGTGGGGACCAGTTCTGATATTGAAATCGTGGGCGATCGGCTTTACAACGCTGACCGCGAGGGCGGTGTGACCATTTTGCAGATCGGCAATCCCTCCGCGATCAATCAGCTTGGATCGATCGCGGCACCATTTCCCAGCCGCATCGAAGACATGGTTGATATCGGCACGACCTTGTATGTGCTCGATGAGCTTGGATTGCGGATCTTCTCGACGGTGGCGCCGGACGCTCCGGTGCTGCTGGGTTCGGTGACATTGCCGGATTCCGCGGTTCATGGATGTTCTTCGCGCACGCTGGGCGTGTTTAATGGGAACGCCTACATCACCGGCTGCGATGACCACCTTCGCGTGGTGAACGTCACGAATTCTGCGGCGCCGTTTGTGCGTGCTGACCTCAGTGGATTTGACGCGGACTACGAGACTGCGTTCTCCGGTAATTTTGCCTATTTCTGCGGCCAGTCCGGGGTCCAGATCGTCAACATCTCCAATCCATCACTCCCCACGGTCGTGGGCACTTACACGCTGGGGGGCGTGGCGACGAGCATCAAGATTCTGGGTTCGTATTTGTATCTGGGTACGCGCGACAACGGCCTGTGGATCTTGAGTCTTGCCAATCAGACATCGCCGCAGCTTGTGGGTTTTTCTGCGACGCCGTTATTAGGTTCATGCTACGGGCTGGCGGTGACGGGGAACACGTTGTTTCTGGGTCGCGGCAACGGTGTTGAGATTCTCGATGTGACGAATAGGTCGAATCCTCTGGTGATCGCCTCGATGCCTGATGTGCGGGCGGGTGTGTATACGCCGATCATCTATCGCAGCGGCGTCCTGCATCTTGAGGGCTATGTGGGCAATGGATACTCCGAGCACGGCATTCATCGCATCGATGTTTCATCGTTGACGCAACCCGTCGTGATCGGATCGCTGCTGGGAGACTACGGCGCGTTCACGATGATCGGCTCACGCACATATGTGGGCGATACCAGTCGAAGCGATATGGCGATCAGTTCGCTGCAGACGCAGTGGAAACCCGCGTTTCGCAGACAGCCGGAGAACATCGTGCCATGCCGCGGTTCGTATGCATTGTTCAATGTGAACGTGTCGGCGGAACCGGCGATCGTGACCTATCGCTGGCATAAAGAGGGCGTGCCGCTGCCGCTGGGCGGGCGATACGTCGGCTCTGACCAGCCCAATCTCACGATCCTGAGTCTGGTGCGCGGCGATGCGGGGAATTACACCTGTGTGGCGACGAACACGTGCGGCGCGACTACGAGCGAGGTCGCGACGCTGTCGTTCTGCTTTGCGGATTTCAATTGCGATGAGACGGTGGACTTCTTTGACTACCTGGATTTCGTGGATGCGTTCTCCGCGTCTCTTCCGGCGGCGGATTTCAACGAAGATGGGGTGATTGATTTCTTTGATTACCTGGATTTTGTGGATGCATTCAGTATTGGTTGCTAAGGGATCTTCGCTTCGCGAGTAAGAAAAGGCCCCGGATGGGAGTCCGGGGCCATGTTTGATTCTGGGTTGTGCGTACTTGCTGCGCGGCGAGAGGGCTAATCGGGTATGCTCAAGGTGCATGCGATATGTGAATCGACGAAGGTTGGTGATGGTGGCGGTGCTGGCCGCGCTGTTTGGTGCGGTTTTGCCGTACCTGCAAATATGGCTGGCTTGGGAGTACACCAGGTCTCGTTCGCCGGGCTTTAGCAGCCAGCTCATAAAGAAACCAATTGATGTTTATCAGCGGTCGAATTGGATGGAGGACTCGGCCATTGTCTCCGTGCAGGAGCATATGGGAATTCAAGACAAAGTGCGCTTTGTGAACTCCCATTTCCTACGTGCGCCGCGCACGGTTTGGGAAGGGCTCGGCCCAACGACCCCAGTCCGACACTTGCGCTACGGGTGGCCGTTCCGATCGATCTACTGCTATTCGCTTAACCAGATCGCGCCGGTGTATTCGGAAGATTGGGGCGGCAGCGCAATACGCCCAGGGCTTGGATACGGCCCATGGATTATTCCCTTGCGGGTTCTCTGGCTCGGTATGTGCGGAAACATCCTGCTCTCGGTTCTCCTGATTGCCGCGTCGTACTACCTGTACGCTTGCGCGTGCGCCCGGTGGCGAACGGTGCGAGGGCTGTGTTGGAAGTGCCGCTATCCATTGACGAGCGCTGAGACTTGTCCCGAGTGCGGCGTGGGGGTGAAGGCGTGAGGCGATTGCCCAAACTTTGCAAGGTGTGCAGATGGACTGGATTGATCCTGTCGGTGCTGCTGCTAGTGGTCTGGGCTCTCACCGCGTCGCTTTCTTTTAGGGGTGGTGCCTTCAAGTTCGGGACGTATGACTTTGGGCCTGAAACTTTCGGCCGTGCCTCCTTTCAATCGTTCCTAACTTCACAATTCACTCTGAATCACAACACTCCAATTGCTGGCTTTACAGACACGTTTGTGTCTGACCGCGTGTGTGAAATTCCCTTCTGGGTTTGCGCACTTGTGATCGTCGCTCCAACCGCGTGGCTCTGGCACCGCGACCGACGCCTCTCAAGGCCCGGCCTCTGCAAGCAATGCAGCTACGACATTCGCGGGCTTGAGGTGTGTCCGGAGTGTGGCGTAGGAGTGAAGATGTGAGGCGATATGTGAATCGACGCAGGTTGTTGATTCTGATGGTTTTAGCCGCCGGGTGACCCTTGAAGACTGTGCTCAGGAGATGTTGGCGAGACCACAAATGGATTGAGCAGGGTCCACTGATGAGAAAACCAGTATGGTCCGCCGGGTGGAATAACTTTCAGGGTCCACTCGCACGAATACGGACCCGGACCTGGAGGCACACTGATTAGTGGGTAATGAAAGAGGACTCGCCCGGAGTTTCCTCGATCCCACCCGTGATACTGGCCGCCCCCGTGGTTCTCGATGAGCGCACCATTCGCGTCCTTTATGTCGTATTCGAATTCCAGCTGCCATGTCTCGGGTAGAAAGTCGCACTCGACCACGCCGCCCGGATCGGTCTGCACGCTGGATGCAGACTTCGCAGTCCACTGAGTCACTGTTGTCGAGAGTTGGATCGCCGTTGCGATCTGTGCCTTTGTGATCGCTTTGTCTTCAGCTCCAATGCGAGCAAGTAACTTAAGGGACTTTGACGGAGCAGCCCCCGCCTTGAGACTGTCAAGCATTCGGCCAAACGCTCGACGAGCCCCGGTGTTAAACTGGGAATCCGAGATGCGCTGTTGGTCGCGCGCCGCAAGGAGTCCGTGTGCTGCCTGCTCAAGCCGGGCTCCTGTTGCGAGTCGCATTTCCATTTGGCTTAACCACCAGGCAGGGACAGTTGTCTGCCATCCCGGCTCTGTGAACGCACCATACAGCAGATAAGCAAACCGCGGCGCAGAAAAAAGTAACACCAACGCAGCCAATACAACCAATAGTTGATGCTTCGCTTGTGAGTACCGGGCGACTGCCCCGGAGCGACACAGATTGGAGCCGCATTCAGGGCACACTCCAGAGGCAATCCCATCCACGATCTGGTCGCACCTGCTACAGCGTCCTTCGGGCCCGCGCCGCTTCCAGCGACGGCCCCAGAGCAATATTGCAACGGCAAGACAGGCTGTGATCCCTGACCAAAGCATCACCAATCGTAGTCGATATCCCTTTCGGTCTATCACAAATCCAAGGCTTCGCGGACTTCCCGTGGGCAAAGACGAACCGGGTTGATGAAGAGGGAGACGAAAATCTCCTCTCCCTCTTCAAACATCACCCTCTACCCCCACCCCCAATCGCGAGCCGCGATAGAAAGTAGAGCAGGAGAGCAGTTGAGCAGTAGACGGGGAAGCGATGCCCAGTCGAAGAACCGCCGCTAGCATTTCCGCGTGACGCTCCGCACCAGAATTTGTAAGATTGTGAAATGGAATGCGCTGGGAGCGTTGGTCCTTTTGATCGCGATGTGGGCGCACAGCGGGTGGTATTACACGCGAATTCAGATCAATTACTGCCCCAGGCTCTTAGTTTTCCGCGGGTTGCTCGGAATTGAATTTTGGGGTGCTCGCGATGACTACTCGCTGGATGTTGCACGCATGCCCGAAATTGAGGGCAGAGAGAGATTTTTCTGGAGAGGTTACTACGGTCCTTCAGGGGATCGGTACATACCCCTCTGGTGGGGCATGCCTCCCCTCACTGCAATCTGGGTCGTCACATGGAGACTCGACAGGACCGCTGCTCTCCGCGCTCGCAACAACTGTTGCAACAAATGCGGCTACCACCGCGCCGGTCTCAAGTCCGATGCGCTCTGCCCCGAATGCGGAGCAGGGGTGAAGGCGTGAGGCGATTGCCCAAACTTCGCAAGGTGTGCAAATGGACTGGATTGGTCCTGTCGGTGATGTTGCTGGTGGTGTGGGTGGGGAGCAAATGGTACCGAATTGGATTCAGTGCCGATAGGGGGCAGGCCGCATATGCCGAGGCTGGTGCGGTCGAGTTTTGGCACAATCTACCGATATTGGGTCTCAAGTACAGTTCGTCTAGTTGGTACACACGCGAGGCCTCCGGTCCGTGGCGGTGGTGGTTTCAATACATCACGCTCCCCACGGGCGAATCACTCTTGGTTTTCCCAATGTGGCCTTTGGTGCTTGGCGTGGTGGGAACGACCGCGGTAATCTGGCGCAGAGACCGCCGCCTCTCAAAGCCCGGGCTCTGCAAGCAATGCGGCTACGACATTCGCGGGCTTCAAAAATGTCCGGAGTGTGGGATGAAGACTGTGTGAGTTGTGGAAGTTGAGTATTGAGGGTCGAGCGCGAACTTTGCTCCGCGATTGTGAGGCGGTTGGGTTCTCAACCCGCGCGCTTACGCTTGGGGTTCTTTAAGCGTGGATCCGTTTGGACGGATGAATTTCGTGGTTGCATAGATGTGGGGGTTGCTATGCTAATGGTGACCGTGGGACCAGGAGAGTTCGTCGCTCACGCACAGAGTGCGGGCGACTAGTACGGTGAAACCAATTTGGAAAACTGGATTTGGAAACATGGGAGCTTCCTGTGCGCACTACAACTTCGGGTCTAAAAACATTCTTTGATTCGCTGGAGCCGCGGCGGTATATGGCCAATCCGGCGGTTGTTGATTTTGCGGTTGATTCGACTGAGGTGTATGCGGGGAAGGAGATTACGCTGACTGCGCATGTGAGCGATGATCTTGGGGTTCGGGCGGTTGTGTTCTGGATTGAGGACAATCAGGATGCGCTCAATCAATTCATCTTCAATTCATTTGATCAGCCGCTGGGGGATGTGTTTACGCATGATGCGGGCGTGCCGGGGCAGTATTCGCTTCGCGTGCGGGTGGGGGCGAGTTGGAGAGCGAGTACGAAGTTTGGTGTGGATGTGGTGGACACCGATGGGAACTACTCGCAGGCGCCGATTCAGTTTGTCACGATCAATAACCAGCCTCGGCCGTTTGTGTTTGATCTGCTCGCAGAGCAACTCGTGGGCGGCGAGATTCATGTGCGCGCGAAAGTGTCGACGACGGGGTGGATTTTGTCGAGCACGGGTGTTGCAGGTGTGACGATGTTCCTCGATCAGAATGGGAACAACCAGTGGGACTTTGGAAGTGATATCGATCTGGGGCTGGCGACGCAGACGGGTGTGGGGATTTATGAGATGACGGTTACGCCGCAGATTGGGTGGAATTTGACGTGGTTTGCGGCGTCGGCGATTGATGCGAGATTGACTGCGGATCGGTTTGGGATCAATCGCTCGACGGTGCTGCGCGGGGATGCGCTGGCGCCGGTCGCGTTTATCGAAGTGCGGCCCGATGATTCGCAGTCGAACACTTTTGTGATCAATACGGGCGAGACGATTCGCGTGATTGCACATCACAGTACGCCGCAGCAGATGCGGGCCCTTACGCTGTTCCTGGATCGCAATCAGAATGGTTTGTGGGATGTCGGGATTGATACGAGTCTGCAGACGTTTTATGGCGGGTTCAATGAACTGAGCGGGACGTACGAGTTCCGGCTGTTTGCGGATGCAGTGATTGGGCATGGATGGAAGGCGCTGGGTGTTGCGGTGCAGGATCGGAGCGGGCGCGGCGATGATGCCTGGAGCGAAGTGGTGACGGGGTGGGTGAATATTGACAACACGCCGTGGATCACCAATGCATCGCTCGCAAGCACGACGATATCGCAGGGCACCCCCTCGATTGATCTGACGTTCCGTGTGCACGATGATGACGGCGTGATGGGTGTGCGCCGCGGGACGATCATCCGGTATTTTCAAGGCGGCGGCTTTGGTGACACCGGCATCGAGGGGACGAGCCTTCTCTATCTCACGCCCGGGCGCATCAACGCCATGTGGCGGATGAGCTTTGCGACGCAGAGTCTGGCGGCGGGCAGTTACAGCGTTGACATTTCGCTGCAGGACTATCGCGAGGTGCGCGGGCCGCTGACGCGGGTGATGTTTACGGTGGTGTGACGGGGCAGGCATCAGGCACTGGGCACTAGGCACTAGGGGGGCGGAAGGCGGAAAGCGGAAGGCAAAGAGTGTCAATTTGGGTACTTTGGGAGTTTTTGCAGACAGGGTGCAAGATTCGGGACCTTGCGGGGAAGTCAGTCTGTATACCTCTCTCTAAGGAATTCAGACATGGCCCTTTCTACACGTGCAATGCTTACTTCAGCAACTCTTCTCGCTTCGCTCGCTGGTGCAGCGGGTGCGGTGCCGATTGTTCATAATCTTGGGGTCATGCCTGGCGGCCAGTTCTCGACTCGCGCGGTGGTCGCCGCGGATGGGACGACGTGTACTGCGTGGGGCGATACCACGGTCGCGGGGCCATATGACTATCGCACGTTTCGCTGGACTGTTGGCAGCGGGGTTACGCACATTGTGCCGCTTAGCGGGGCTCGCGGCGGGGCGATTGGTACTGATGGGTTTGGATTCAGCGGCGAGTCAGGACTTGCGGGCAATGGTTTTCACTGGTCGATTCCTGGCGGCGTGACGTTGCTGAATCCGCTTGGGGGCGACCTGACGTGTCGTTCGGCAGGGATCAGCAGTGGCGCGGCGTTTATCTGTGGCAGCAGCGTCAATGGTCCGAGTCTTCAGATGTCGGGCCGACGCGCGGTGCGCTGGACGTATTCTGGAGTTGCGACGAATCTCGGGTTCCTGCCCGGCGGGCCGGGAGTGAATCCTGGATCCGATGCGAACGGGATCAGCGCTGATGGGTCGGTGGTGGTGGGCATCAGTCAATGGAGCACGGCGGGATTTGGAACTGTTCGCGCGTTCAAGTGGGTTGCGCCCGCGGGCCCGATGCAGAACCTGGGGACGAATCCCGGCGGCACGCAGTCGATCGCGACCGCGGTGAGTTCAGATAACATTACGGTGATTGGCCATGCCGATACCGCGACCAGCGGCGGTCAATGGAACGCATTTCGCCACAGGCCAAGCACGGGCATGCAGAGTCTGGGGACGATTCCCGGTGATGGTGCATCGTGGGCCAACGCGACGAATTTCAATGGATCGTGCATCGTGGGTTCGAGTGAGTATTTCCCGACCACCATGGACCGCGCCATGATCTGGACCGCAGCGACGGGCATGGTTGACTTGATGGCGTACGCGGTTGCGCATGGGGCCAATGTCACGGGCTGGGGATCGACGTTCCGGTCGGCATGGGGCGTCTCGGCAGATGGCACCGCGGTCTCTGGCACCGGGTTCTTTAATGGCCATGAACGCGCGTTTCTCATCACGGGCTTGCCGTGCATCGATGGACACATTGTGTGGAACCCGAATCCGACGACGATCATCGCTATGAGCGGCACGGTGGGTGGACCGGGCACGACGGCACAATTCAGCATGGAAGCAGATGGGGCCGCGCCGCTTGAGTATTCATGGTCGATGGAGATGGGACCGGGGATGCCGCCAATTACGCTGACTGGGCCGCACTTTGATGATCAGCTGCTGGGGCTCTCGTTTACGGTGGAGGGGTGGAATACGCCGCAGATTACGATTTCTGAGATGCGATCGAGTATTGTGCCGCGGGATATTTCATTCCATGGGACTGTGTACAACCCGTGCGGCAGCACGAACAGCAATTCTGCAATGCTTGCGATCCGAGCCTCGTGCCCTGCGGACTTTAATCACGACACGGCGATCGACTTCTTTGACTACCTGGACTTTGTGGATGCGTTCAGCGCACAGTCATCGGATGCGGACTTTAACGGCGATGGGGCGATTGACTTCTTTGATTACCTGGATTTCGTGGATTCGTTCAGTGCGGGGTGCTGAGACTGTCAGCTTCGCGAGCAAGGCGGCGGGCCAGAAAATAGCATCAGATAATCACGCTGGTCACGATACGGCTCGGGTCCAATCGGCATGAGTCTCGGGTTATCAGGGAAATTTGCCTGGAGCAACTACGATCCATGGCGGATTAGATTCTCGAAATAGGAGTTCCCATGCGATTTCGCCGGAGTCGACCTTGTGAGCGCTTCCTCGAAACGCTCGAATCCCGTCAGATGCTTTCGGAAGTTCCGATCGTGCATGATCTCTCGATACTCGATGCGAATTCCTATTCTGCTGGTCACCCGATTACGCTGGTTACGCATGCAACAGATGATGTTGGCGTGCGGGCGGTGACGTTCTTTGTTGATGTCAACGCCGACAACGAGTGGACGCCGGGCACCGATCGTCACCTGGGCGATCTGTTTGCGCCTGACAGCGGCACGAGCGACCGGTACACGTTCACGTTTATCGCCGACTGGGATACACCAGGTGCGTGCGTGCGTATTCGTTTCGCCGCTAACGCAGTGGATACCGAGGGGCAGTGGCCGGTGACTGCTTACACGGCCGAGACTGATATCTATCAGCGGCTGATTGTTTCGCAGTTTCTGGTTGAACCCGTGTCATCGACCCAGGCGCGGCTTACTGCTACGGTCAACGCGCCCTTTGGCGCTTCAAGCACGGGCATGCGAGGTGTGACGTTCTGGTACGATGCCAACGGCAATAACGCGTGGGATGCTGGGATTGATACTGATCTGGGCTATTCAGAGACTGCCCACGGCGCGCAGCAGCGTGATTTCACGATCACGCCGACGATCAATCCGCTTTGGCCGCAGCCGATGCACTTTGCCGCGGCCGCCCGGGATCTTCGCGATAGCCCGGACCGCTTCGGAGTACCGCGTTCAGGAATTCTGCGGCAGACCAGCGCCACGCCGCCGCAGATTCTCGTGACCAGCGTGCTGCCGGTCGACTGGCCAGCGCAGTCGCACATCATCGCGGGCCAGACTGTGGAGATCAGCGCAGTGTGGAACACAGCGGATGTCACGGCCTTCACGCTCTTCCGCGATGTCAATCGGAATGGGATATGGGATCACACGATCGATCAATCGCTGCAGACGTTTGTGTATACGCCTCCCACATCGGGGTCGGGGCAGACGCTGCAGGTGGTGGTCGACAAAGCATGGGGATCGGGACTCATTGTGCTGGGCGTGGCGATCCGCACCAACCCCGCGCTGGGCGATGATGCCTGGTCGCCGGTGCAGTCGGGATATTTCATCAATGATTTTCAGGCCTGGGTGAAGCAGCCGGCGCAGTCGACGCTTTCGGCGGCGGGTAATCAGCCTATTTCGATCGATGTGGTCGCACGCGATGACAATGCCGTTCGCAATCTCTCGGCGTTCATCGATCTCAATTCGGACAATCGGTTCGGACCTGGCGACCTTGCACTTGCGAACATCACAGCGAACTCGCGGATTCACAGGCCGCAGGTTAATTACAACTTGATGTTCAATGCCCCGTCTACGCCGGGCTCATATAGCATCGGGTTCTATGCATCTGATTTTGTGCTCGCGAATGGGCCGGTGACATTCGTGACGCTGGTTGTCTCGTAAGCGAGGATGGGAAGGGATTATCAGGCGACATGTGGTTGAGTACAGACAGGGATGAGCGCGTCCGAGAACCCTGCGAGGTTGCTTGACGCTCAAATATGATCATTGTAAGTTTTGAAGGTTTCGAGTACAATGTCTGTTCGTCGACGTGTCGCGGACACAGCAGAGCAGATCGATATCACCATGGCGGAGAACTGACAATGAAGACTTTCTCGCACCAGCAGTCCGGAGTGTCTTGTTTGATTAGAGGCTCTGGACTTGCATCCGTCGTTATGACTCTCGTGTGCCAGAGCGCGTTAGCGGTCGATCCATGTCCATCGACCCCCGTGCCGCTGGCGCAGGCGACTGCGACGTTTTCCCAGACGTGCGGCGGGGGGGGGCCTGTATCGAGGATGATCGATGGAAATCCAGCGACTGGCTGGGCAATCTACGAATCCCCGTGCTCGACCACGGTGGAGCGCTCTTTTGACCAGACCGCCGTGGCGGAGACCGTGAGTGACCTGGTCTCGCCAGTTCCCGGCCAGCCATTTGTCATTGATGTATCGGTCTTCAGCGGGTTCAATTCTGGCACTTCGGTGCCGCACGCACTGGGGCTTTTTCGAATTTCCGTCACAGGTGATGATCGATCGACGTTTGCGGATGGACTTTCTGCGGGCGGCGATGTCAGTGCCAACTGGATTGTGTTGACACCATACTCGGCGATTGCACAGGCCACCAGCAGCGCGGGCGTTCCCAACTCCAACCCCGCGGCGACGCTCACGGTGCAGCCGGATTCTTCGGTGCTGGCGAGTGGTGCTTTGCCGGAGTACAACCGGTATCGGATACTTGCGGTATCGCCACTGACGGCGGTGACGGGCGTGCGGATCGAGGTCATTGATGCGAATGGAACCTCCAGCGCTGCGGCACTGGGAATGCCGACCGGCGGGCCGGGTCGAGCGTCGAATGGGAACTTCATACTTTTTGAAATGAGCATGGGTGCGGGGCGGTGCATTGATATCTGCTCGCAGCCGGAGGCGATGATTACATGTCCGGGCGGGGATGCGATGTTCATGGTGACGGCGGGTGGCATTGGGCCGTTCACATATCAGTGGCGGTTGGATGGGACGCCGATTGACACGATGGCGAACCCATCGGCGGCAACGGCGATGCTGATGGTCAGCGGCGCGGAGGCGTCTGGGAGTTATGACTGCATTGTGACAAATGCGTGCAGCAGTGTGACGAGCAGTGCGGCAGAGCTTACGGTCTGTCCGGCCGACTTTAACTGCGATGGCAGCGCCGATTTCTTTGATTACCTCGATTTTGTGGATGCATTCAGTTCGCTTGATCCAGGCGCGGATTTCAATGGCGATGAAGCGATCGATTTCTTCGACTATCTGGATTTTGTGGATGCGTTCAGCACGGGATGTTGAAAGGCATGGTGCTGCAATGCCGGGCTGCTTTTTCGCAGGCAAAGGGTCAGAGCCGGTGTCGGAATTGTGCTTGCGTTCCCAGGCACAATGTGCTAGATTGTGCGAGAAGAGTCGCCGCCGCTCGTAATACCAACCACTTCCGCGCCGCCGGCCAACGCCGTGGGCGCGACTTTCCGCTGCAGCCAGGTCCGCGCCTGGGCTGTAACTTGTTAAGAACGGGCGAAGGCCCCAGGAGAGAGAAACTATGAAGTATCGCATGTCCGTTGTCGCGCTCGCGGCGCTTGCCGCTGTCGCGACCTCTGTGGCCACGGCCCAGATCAATATCAGCACCGCTGCCATCGGCAATCCAGGCAACTTCGGCGAGACGACCGTTAACGGCACGTACGGCGCGGTGGATTACACCTACGGCATCGCCACGACTGAGGTGACCAACGCTCAGTACACCGCGTTTCTCAACGCCGTCGCGTTCGATGATCCCAACAGCCTGTACAACACCAACATGGCCGGGTCTTTCGGCGGCATCACCCGCACCGGCCCGATCGGCGCCTTCTCGTACAACACCGTCAGCGGGCGCGAGAACAACCCGGTGAACTTCGTCTCGTTCTGGGATGCAACCCGCTTTGCCAACTGGCTCCACAACGGCCAGCCGATGGGTTTCCAGGATAACAGCACCACCGAGAACGGCGCATACACGCTCACTCCCGGCGGCATCAGCGCCAACACTGTGACCCGCAACAGCAACTGGCAGTGGGCCGTCGCCAGCGCGAACGAGTGGTACAAAGCCGCGTACTACCAGCCCGCCAATCAGGGTGGCGACATCGACAACTACTGGCTTTACCCAACCAGCAGCAACACCGCCCCGACGGGCGCGCAGGCCAACTATCTCCCGTCGGGCATCGGCAACACCACCGCCGTTGCGTCATACGCGGCGAACTGGGCGGGCGTCTTTGACATGGCTGGCAATGTCTACGAGTGGAACGACACCATCGCCGCCGGCCCGATCCGCGGCCCCACGTGGGGCGGCGCGTATGACAACATTGCTGGCTGGCTCACGCCGCTCAACGGCTACGTCTACCTGCCGACGTTCGAACGCGAACAAGTCGGCTTCCGCGTCGTGACGATCCCCGGACCTTCGTCGATCGCGCTGCTCGCGCTCGGTGGGCTCGTGACCGCACGCCGCCGCCGCTCGTAACACCAACAACTTCCGTGCTCTCGGTCAACGTCGGGGGCACGACTTTCTTGTGCAGCCAGGTCCGCCTGGGCTGTACCCGACCCAGAGCAACGAGCCCCCACGACCGCGCAAGCGAACTACGACACCAGCGTGAGCGCATCGGCTCGTGCGCGGCGAACTTCTGCATCGCGTTCGACATGGGCTGGAATGTGTGGGAGTGGAACGAGGCGATCATCGGCGGTTTGGACCGCGGCCTTCGGGGCGGGTCGTTCACCGACGTCGTTAGCTACATCCGGGCCGACCCGCATCTGCGACGTTTATCCGTCAACCGAACGCATGTCCATCGGGTTTCGTGTCTCCAGGCGATGCCCCCGCCCTGCCCCGCCGACTTCAACGGCAATACTGCCATTGATTTCTTCGACTATCTTGACTTCGTGGATGCGTTCAGCACAGGGTGCTGCGTGAGAAAGCGCATCAGGGGAGCAAAGGGGTGCGTGGCGATCTTGTGGTTTAGTTGTTACACAAACCATGTTGTGCCTGGCCGCGCGGGGTGGTATGCTCTCGCTGAGTTCACAATTGACCCGTTCGAAGAGTTGGCATTATCAGCGAGGTTTGAGCGATGAAAACTTTCTGTGTTGAGATGGTTCTTTCGACTTCGTTGTGTGTTGCATTGCTGGCGGGTACGGCTGCGGCTGCGCCGATTCAGTTTACGGATCGGGATGCGTTTAACGCGAGCATTCGGCATAATGCATTTGAGAGCGGCAGGTATGCGACGGTGCGGAATGTGCCCGATTACAGGGCGTTTCGGACGAGCGGCGCATGGACGGTCGGGACGCTGGCGGATGGCGAGAATGAGTGGATTCAGACGAGCGTGAACGGCGTGGGTGCGAGCAAGGCGGAACCAGCGACGCGGATTATTACGGGGCGCGGGGCAACGGCGGCGGGATTTGTGGTTTCGGCGACGCGCAGCGATGGGACGCTTGTGGCGGATTCGAATGTTGTGATTACTACGAGCGCGGGGGAGACGTTGACGGTGTCGATTCCCGCGGCGGCGACATTTGTTGGTTTTAATGCGACGCTTCCGTTTACAGATTTCACGGTTCAGGCATCGGGGCGCAATCTTGAGTGCATTGATTTGCTGACGGTGGGGGAGGCGGTGGAACTGGCGAAGAGCGAGGGGAGTGATGCTCCTGGTGCCCTTGTCACGCCGGTGACAGATGAGACGAGCTATTTCAACAATCCGTTGCCAGATGGTCGTCGAGTTGTTGTGCCGATGGGGTGCGAGTCGGTTGCGGGCAAAGATCGCTGGTTTGAATTTGTTGCGACCGCGAGCGGGGAGTATGCGATTGATACTGCGGGTTCGGATTTTGAATCGCCGTTGCAGGTGTTTCGAGTTGCCGCGCGGGCGAGTTCGGGCGGGATTGAGACGCGGACTGCATATAACCGTGAAGGCAGAGTGTTGATCCATGTTGAAGCGGGCGATCGGTGCTTTATGAAGGTTGGTGGGCTGACGAATTCGTTTGGCGGTCTTTCGAGCGGGCTTGGACGGCTCAACATCACACCGATCGACTGGAACGTGACGGATTTCAACAAGGATGGGTCGGTTGATTTCTTTGATTATCTTGATTTTGCGTTCCCGGCTGCGCTCGGCGATGGGTGCTAAAAAGACCCTTGCCGCGAGAAAATGAGACACATCTAGACCCCCATACGAGCCCCCGTCTGGGGCTCAGAACTTGTGTTTTCTTGTGAAATGGCAAAATAGGTAGTTTTTCGGAGATTCCTCTTGTGCCCTCGCGGCGGTTCCTGTAACATGTTGTGGAACAGTTGCACAAGTGTTTCCGGGCGTTTCCGGAATGCCTGTGCGTTTGGAGAAGTGCGAATTCGCACCCACGGGGAATTGAACATGTTGAAGGCATACGGACTGGCTACGGCGGCACTTTTGGCTGGATTTGCGACACAGGTCCAGGCGGACGAGATCATCGTCAACGGCGGGTTTGAAACGGCTGGCGCAAGTGAAACAGAATCGGCCAATTGGTTTGCCGTGGTGGCTGGCGCGCCGGGCACGTTGTCGTTGCGTGATAGCACATCGCCGCGGACTGGCAGTTTTGCACAGCGGATCAGGGCTGTGGGCGCCAATGCGATCGGGTCAACCGGCGGGCTGGTGCAGAACAGCATGAATGAAGGGGGTCTAGGGTCGTTGGAGCAGGGAACAACGGTGAGTGCGACGTTCTATGCGAAGGCTGTATTGGGCCCGGGCGGTGTCGGGTTTTACACGCTCCGGATTCTCAATCGTGATGGTGCGATTGTTGCAAGTTCCGGGCTTGGAGCGATGAATGACACAGCGGGGGCCTACCGCCAGTTCTCGATGGGCCCGCTCACGGTTCCGGCGTTTGGCGCCCCACCCAACGATGCATTTGCGTCAATGGTCGAGATCGTTGTTTCTGCCGGCGCATTCCCCGAATCGAATGTCGAAGCTTTTATTGACGATGTCTCGGTGATCGGCACGCTTGTTGCAGGATGTGATGCAGACTTCAACAGCGATGGCATAGTCGACTTCTTTGATTACCTCGACTTCGTCGATAGCTTCAGTGCGCAGGCGCCCGCCGCGGACTACAACAATGACGGCATCATCGACTTCTTTGACTATCTCGATTTCGTCGATGCTTTCAGCGCGGGGTGCTGATTCGGCGGCCGCTGAATAGAGAATAGACAGTGGAGCAGGAGAGCAGGCTTCAAGGTCGCAGCACGATCGCAAATGAGTTCAAGCGCCTGCAAGCTTGAAGAGGCTATAGATTCCCATTGCGCCAACGGCGAGGCCGATGAGCGCGACGAATACGCGGCCAGGAGGACTGCGCAGGGCGTGAAAGCGGATCGAATTGGGGAACCAGATTGCGACGACGACCACGCACACACAGATGAGCAGATTGATGACGATGTTGATGAGGGACGTTGTGTTGCTCAACACCCGGATTGTACCAGATTCGGCGTTGTTCACGCGGATTTCGAATTGCATATAGTTGGCCGCGAAAAGCCCGGTGCAGCAGAATGACAAGGCGTCCACGCGTTGGCGTGTCTGAGAACGCATGCCGCATAAAGCCGGGCAATATGTGTGCCGCAGTGTGATGTTGTCTGTGGTAGAAGGACCGAGCGGTCGGAGAGAGTGTTTACGCATGCGCCTTGCAGATTTCATTACTGCCAATATTGAAGAGATCCTGCGGAACTGGGAGTCGTTTGGACGGACAATCGAAGCGGGGCAGAGCATGTCGCGGCGGGCGCTGCGCGATCATGCGCCCGAGATTCTCCGGGCTATCGCGATTGATATGCAGACACGGCAGACGGCGCAGGAGGCGATTGCCAAGTCCAAGGGCCAGGGAGATGAGAGCGTCCTGGTCAATCAGGCATCGTTCTCGCACGGCATCGAGCGGCTGGGCTCGGGATTTAATCTGCTGGAAGTGATTTCTGAATACCGGGCTCTGCGGGCCAGCGTTGTTCGGCTCTGGCGGCAGACTCATTCAACTATTACTGTTGCGGACCTGGATGACTTGGGCCGGTTCAGCGAGTCGGTCGATCAGTCGCTGTCGCGCGCGGTTGAGAGTTTTATTGAACATACCGAGCGCTCGCAGCAGATGTTTCTGGCGGTGATGGGGCACGATCTTCGCGATCCGCTGCAGGCGGTGCGGACGGGGTCGCTGCTGCTGTCGCGGAGCAACAATCTTTCGGCGTCGGAAGCTGATCTGGTGGGGAGGATTGCATCCAGCGCGAATGCGATGAACGGGATCATCAGCGATCTGCTGGACTTTTCGCGCAGTCAGTTGAAGACGGTCATGCCGATTGCGGTGGCGACGACTGATCTTGAGAAGCTCTGCAAGGAAGTGGTTGAAGAAATGCGATTGGCGTATCCCACGCGGCCGCTGGACCTGGAGTGTCATGGCACGCTCACGGGCGAGTGGGATGCTGGCCGCCTGCGCCAGGTGCTTTCGAATCTGCTGTCAAATGCGGTGCAGCATGGGACGGGGCCGATCTCACTTGCAGCGCGACAGGCCGACAACGATGTGCTGCTGACTGTGAGGAATGGCGGGGCACCGATTCCGGCCAAGGCGATACCGACACTCTTTGATCCGTTGACTCGCGCCTGGAGCGCCAAGGCGCTGAACGATCGACGAGTCGGAAGTCTGGGATTGGGATTGCACATCGCGCGAGAAGTCGTGGTGACGCATGGGGGGACGATCGCGGTGGAGTCGAGTGAGAAGGATGGGACGGTGTTTACGGTGCGGTTGCCGCGGAGTGCGACTGGAAAGCAGCTGGATTGAGCGAGGGCGAATGAACATCGTGATTATCTGATGTTTGGTCGAACTCCTATGCTCTGTGTGTGAAGCCTCATCCAAAGATCCGTAAGGTTGCGAAGTGGACAGGCGTCGTTCTTACCGCGCTGGGCCAGAACTCTGTAATGTCATGTGAAGGTGAGTATTGATGGCCAAGCGAATACTTTGCTTCGCGCGTGTGAGGCGGTCGAGCTCTCAACCCACTCGCTCACGCTCGGGGTTCTTTAAGCGTGCGTCGATTGTGTCGGATGGCTTGTGGTGATTGCAGGTGATCCTCGCTGCGGAACATACGTTCGGGATACCCGCGCGGTAACGGGGCGCGGCTCTCTGGGTGGGGCGTGGGGGTGTGAGGTCGGTGAGGTCCGAAAACTGCCGATTATCGCGCTCCGCATGGCATGGCACGATAACTTTTTTTATCCGGCGGAGAGGAATTACTTGCCAGAGGGCGAAGTGTAAGTATGTTTAAGAGTGGCGGGTCCTTTTATGGGCTCGCTTCCTTTGGAACGAGTACCGGAACACCGCCAGCGCATGGAGATAGGTATGAGAACTGTTTTGTGTGGGACCGCGGCCCTGGCTGCGGTGGTTTGTTGTTCATCGGCCCAGGCGCAGCTGTGGGTGTCGGGAGTGGTGCAGTACAACGCCAACGCTACCGGCAGCTCTACCACCGAACCCGCCGAATACGACAACATCTTGAACACCAATAACAGCCCGTTTGAGATCAACGGCGCTGCCCGTGGCACGACCTTCGCGCTCAGCCTCGGAGCGAACAACTTTACCTTTACGCGTCCGGGCGGGTACAACGCGCTGTCGTTCTACTTCGGCACCACCGCTGACCCCTTTGCGCGTCCGTTCGCCTCGATGCCCGACCTGGTGGCGTACAACTTCAACGGGACAGTGATGACACCCGCCGTTGGCGCGCTCGTGCAGACCAATGGCCAGTTCTCGGGCACGCTTCCCTGGGGCGGACAGAGCACCTTCACAAGTGGCGACTGGATCGTGGCGGTCACTGAGCTTAACTTTGCCACGAGCGAGAACACGTTCGTGCTCACGGTCCGGCAGGTACCGACGCCTGGCGCTGCAGCGATCATGGGCCTCGGCGGGCTGATGGCCGCGGCGCGTCGACGTCGCTGATTCACCGTTGAGCAGACCCAGCATTAACCTTGTTGAAGTCAATCACGCGAGCCCCGCACTTAACACCGCGGGGTCGCTTTGCATTTGCAGGCGGCGGGTCTGAGCTGACAGACTCGAAGGTATTCTCCTTCGCCACCTATCTCGAAATGAGCCCGTGGGTATATTTCATGAAGACCATGACGGCAATGAATCCCACGCCGAGCAGAAAAGCGGCGATGCGCTCGCGATAGTCTCCTTTCTGAAGAGTTACGCCTTTGAAGCGCGGGCCCCAGATGAGAATGTGCGGAGCCCAAAGTGCGCCGATGATGTGGTAACCACCCAGCAACCCACCAAGCCACAACCACCCGTCAACATCCATACTCCATACCACCCCAATCCAAGGGTTTCATATACCCGCCCCCCTAGGTGCCCCACGCTCC
>CAZAEQ010000052.1:0-27494 GCA_964484185.1 uncultured Phycisphaeraceae bacterium | reverse complement strand
GCGGGACCCAAAATACGCCGTTGAAGTGGTAAACACCCAGCAACCCTCCAGGCCACAAACACCCGTCAACATCACTACTCAATACATCTCCAATCCAAGGGTGCCAGATGCCTGCCGCTAGAGGTTCCCACGCTTCTCTTGTTCAAGCTCAAGAGCTTCGAAGAGAGCCTTAAAGTTGCCCTTGCCGAAGGCCTGACTGCCGCGGCGGCAGATGATTTCGAAGAAGAGGGTGGGGCGGTCTTGCAGGGGCTTGGTGAAGAGTTGGAGGAGGTAGCCTTCATCGTCGGCGTCGACGAGGATGCCAAGGTCGCGGACTTTTTGGTGATCTTCTTTGACGGTCTTGCCGGCTTGTGCGAGCATGGGCTCGATGCGTTTCCAGACTTGGTCGTAGTAGGTGTCGGGGATGGCGAGGAAATCTACGCCGCGGGAACGCAGGGATTCGATGGAGTGGAGTTCATCATCGGTGCGGAGGGCGAGGTGCTGGACGCCGGGTGTGTTGTTGTGCCAGTCGAGATATTCCTGGACTTGGGATTTCTTTTTGCCGGGCGCGGGCTCGTTGATCGGCATCTTGATGAGGCCGCTGCCACTTGCCATGACTTTGGACATAAGCGCGGAGAAGTCGGTGGCGATGTCTTTGTCATCGAACGACATGAACATCTTGAAGCCAAGCACATCTTCGTAGAACTTCACCCAGTGGTTCATCTTGCCGAGTTCGACGTTGCCGACGAGGTGGTCGGTGTATTTGAGGCCGCAGGGGTTTTTGGCGTTGAACTCGTTGAGGTTTTTGAAGAGCTTGGTTTGGACGAAGCCGGGCATGAATGAGCCTGTGCCGGTGCCGCCGGATTGCTTGACGGTCGGGAGGGCGTAGGGGCCGGACTGCGGACGCTGGACGAAGGTGTGGATGACTTCGCCGTAGGTTTTGATCGCGGCGGTGATGACCGTTCCGTGAGCGTCTTTGAGTTCGGTTGGTTCCTGAGCAGAGGTGCCGCCGTTCTTGATGGCTTGCTTCCAGGCGGCTTCGGCGTTGTGGACGGTGAATGCAACGTCTTTGACGCCATCGCCATACAAGGAGATGTGGCGGGAGGCAGGGTGGTCTTTGGTCAGGCCGGTGGTAAGGATGAAGCGGATGTTGCCTTGCGTGAGGTAGTAGTGGGCGGCCTCGCGTGAGCCTGTCGTTTGATCGGAGACCTGTTCGCAGGTGAAGCCGAAGCAGTGGGCGTAGAAATAGGCCGCCTGCTTAGCGTTTCCGACGTAGAAACGGACGTGGTCGACGTCGATGAGCGTCAGGGGGTCGGTGGAAGATTGGAGATTTGGGCTGACGGAGGGTGAAAGGGTGGTCATCTGAGTACTCCAGGGAAGCTGGTTTGCGGACCAGCGGAGGGTATAGGGTTGGTTGCGGGGTATGCTTAGGGGAAGTATACTTCCCCCTAGGGCCGCGAGAAAGGCTTTTCACGCCGCGGCAGGGAACCGCCCGATAGTTGAAGGTTCCAATTGGGCAAAGGGTTTGTGATAGATCGTTGAATATGGATCAGGACTACGAACCAACTCAGTACATGCGAGACCGCGAGCCGGCCACACTGGCAGGCGCTGGAACCAAGGTGGGGCACTTTGGGCCCTATCGCTTTGTTCGCAGACTTGAAGATACGCGGTTTGCGGAACGGTGGATGGCGGTTCATGAGCGCGACCTCACGAGCCATGTTGTCTATCGATACGCACTGAAAGATCTCGATGGAAGTCGGCGGCGGTTTTTGCAAGTTGCGCAGGAACTGGCAGAGCTTGACCATCCGCATATTCAATCGATTTCGCAGTCGGCATTGGACTCTGAAGGGCGCGGCTGCATTGTGACGGTACACCCTGGCCATGCCGAGGGATTACTTACGATTTCATCACTTTTGACGCTGAAAGGCGGCAGAATGATGGCGGTAGAGGCACATAGAGCTATCAGCCAGCTGCTCGATGCTTCTGCGTATGGACACTTCCGGGGTCAGGCTCACGGGCCGATCTCGATGGATCAGGTATTGGTCGATCGCCACGGGCGGACGATCATCGAGTTGTATGGGTTAGATCGTCGACTTGGCGCGGATAACACGCCGCATGCAGAACTGGCGCGGCTGGAGACGTACTCGATTTTAGAGATCGGGTACCGTTTGCTGACAGGGTTCAGGCCGGATGCGACACCAGTTCCGCCAACACAGGTTGTGAAGAAGCTGGTTGGCAAAGCAGTGCTCAAAGAAATCGACCTTGGATGGGACGGGTTCTTCGCGGTCGGGCTGAAGAAGTTTGGCGGATTTGCGACAGCGGAAGCCGCGATGGCGAATCTGCCGCCTGCGATCCCGAGACGCGAACGGTCTGGCGTGGCGTCGTTGGTTCGGGGCCTGTTTAGGGACCAATCGAGCCGCCGCGGCTGATCGCAAGCGATTTTTCAAACTATTTCACCTATTTCAACTTCCTCAACTTTTTCACGGGTCACCGGTACGACCATGAGGGCCCGTATCATTCCCGCTGCGCGAGAGCTAGGTAGGGCGGAATGTGGGTACAAGGACTTGTCATTGAAGAATGCGAATTTGAGATATCGGTGTTCGTTGCTGGGTTCGATGCTGGCTGTGGTATTGGTGGCAGGGCTGGCGGCCAGCATGGCATACGCGGCAGACTTGCCAGGTGATCCAGAGCCGCTCGAAAAGGCTCAGACACCCAAGGCTGATGCAGGACTGGACGGCCCGGATGAGAAGAAAGATGTGAAGCCTGGGCGTGAGGAGCCGGAATATCGAGTGAAGCTGAAGAGCGGGGCGGTGTTTGAGGGAGAACTGAAGGCCGAGGCAGAGACAACGGAAGAGAGTTTCGTGGTGCTGATCGTTGCCGGCGTGGAAATGAGCTTCGGGCAAAAGGACATTGAGAGCTTTACCAAGTTGCCAAGTATCGAAGAGCGATACAAGGAAATGCGGGCGGCGATCGCCAGTGATGACACCGAGCGGCTCGTTTCGCTGGGTGATTGGCTGAGGGCGCGGCGCCGCTTTGATCTGGCGGCAAAGGAAGTGCAGGCGGTACTCAAGCTTGAGCCAGCGAACAAACGCGCCAAAGACCTGATGCTGCTGATTGAACAGCAGTCGCTGCTTGCACAGGCCGAAGGTTCGGGCAAGCCGCTCAAGGATCGCGTCAAGGTTCAGAAGCAGAAGTTCCCGGTGTTGAACGAAGAGCAGACGAACCTGATGAAGGTTTTTGAAGTTGATCTTAAAGAGCCGGGGCGCGTGGTGATTGGGCGCGAGCTGATTGAGCAGTTGATCAATCGGTATGGCGATCATGCGTCGATGCCTTCGAGCCGCGAAGGGAAGGAAGCGCTGTATCGCGCTTCACCGGAAACGCTGCTGGAACTGATGTTCAGGGTGCAGGCACGCGAGCTCTATGGGAAGGTGAAGCTGATTGATACGCCGCGGCCAGTGCGGCTTTTCCGTGAGAATGTCAATCGCACATGGTTGCTGAATTCGTGTGCGACGACGGCGTGTCATGGTGGCGAGGGCGCGGGGCGGTTCCGGTTGAATCCGGAGCGTGCGGCCAACGATGCGACGATTTTGACCAACATGTTTATTCTGGATCGATTCAGGCTGAAGGATGGCAAAGCGCTGATTAATTACGAAGCGCCGGCGAGTTCGCCGCTGTTGCAGTATGGATTGCCTGCGGATCAATCAAAGCAGGGTCATCCGGATGTGACCGCGATGGGCTTTCGCAAGACAGACCTGAAGCCGGCGTTTAGAGATGTTGATGATCAGCGATTCCAGCAAGGTGTGGAATGGATCAGAAGTTTGTACAAGCCGCGGCCCAATTATCCATTTGGGTTGATGCTGCCAGGACTTGAGAATGTCGGCCCTGCATCTGAACCGGGACCATCGAATCTTGGAGCTGCTCCGACGAAAACGGCAGAGCCAGCAAAGACGCCAACGCCAAAATCGCCGACACCACCTGCCGCGAGTCCGGGGAATGATGATTTTCCGAAGTAAGCGGCGGGGGAGTAGTGGTAAGTGAGTGTTTGGTGTGGCTACAGTGTGACGCACTCATGCCACCGGCAGTGATGACTTCCGGTATAGTGTGAGTTCAATTGGTTGAAATCAACGGTCCTTCACTCAAGAGGGGCCTGTACGGAGTTGCAACGCATGTCGATCGTCAAGCGCCATTCGCCTCTTGCCGTTGTCCTTGTTGCCGGAGCTGCACTCACACTCGCGGCGTGTAATAAGGAAGATTCCACACGGACGGCGATTCATAAAGCATCGGTGGACCTTGGAGCTGTGTCGAGCGGCGCATCAACGGCTGCTACCAATTCGCATCAGCAGACGCTGTTTGACGGCGCATCGAAATCAGCACAGGCTGCCGGTGGTACAGGTGCATCAGCCGCGGCGGCAAATCTGATTTCGGCAACGGCATCTGAAGGCAAGGCCGGCGTTGCAGATGGATCAGCCAGGACATCCAGCGGCGGCGCGGAATTGAGCGAAGATGGCGGAGCGTGGAAGGTTACAGAGATTGGACTTTTCAATCGTCTGAGCTCGTTGCGGTCGCATCTTGAGCAGTATGTGAATCACAAGCAGATCGCTTCTGCCGCGGCGTTGTATAACCCGGCCGAGCAGATTGCGGCACTTGATAAGACTTCAGCGCTGCTTGATCAGGCAAGCGGTGAGCGGGCAAAGGCCAAGGCAGACCTGGAAGCGCAGATCACAGTGCTTGTGAACGCGGTGAAATTGAAGAACGAAGCGGCGGCCAAGCTTGATGACAAAGCGGGAAACCTGCGTAAGACATTGAGTGGAATGAGCGCGACCAATGCGGCTCCGGTTGTGGAAGAGGCGGCGGGCCTGAAGCGTCAGGCCGACAGATTGCGTCAGGATGCACAGCTTGTGGATGCCGATGCGACGCAGTTGCGTTCGCAGTTGCCGGAATTGCAGCTTGCGGTCGCACAGATCGAATCGCAGAAGAAGGGAATCGCCCAGACCAAGGCCGATTTCGCTGAGAAGATGGCGTTTAACTCAGCCCAGGCGACAAAGTCGAACACTGATGCGGCGAAGGTTGCTGCGGCGATTGAAGAAGAAGTCGCGGACCTGAAGAAGGCACGCGAAGGCGCGTGGACGACAGCGAACGATGGAAGATTGTCGCTGCTGCGTCAGGCGCTGGGCACTGCTCAGAAGGCCAATGCTGATGCGCCGTTGCAGTCCAAGCTCACGGTTGGAAGCATTCAGCAGGCGATTGGCGATGTGCATTTGTCTCGCGCGGTTGAATCACGGACTTATGGGCAGCTGATGCAGATGCTGGCGAGTTCGAATCCGGCGCTTCCGAAGGCGGATGATTACAAGACTGAAGCAGACAATGCGGCCAAGGCTCGCGATGAGGCGGCGACGGCAGCGAAGGAAGCGTACGAGGCCGCGAAATCGGCGTATACGACTGCACCGGTCAGAGGATCAAAGGAATCTGCGGATGTGAAGGCGCGGCTTGAGAAGCTCGGCGCATCACTTGATGCGGTGATTCAGGCGCTTTCATCGGGCAGCAATGCGTCGCTGAAGGAATTTGGATTTTCAGATGCGCCGGTGACTCCGGTTGCGAAGTCGGAAGCGCCGGCTGATGCGGCTGCACCGGCCGCGGCGGCAGTTACTGCGGCACCGCCTGAACTTCTTGCTCTTATTGAGGCATATGTTGCGGCGACCAACGCTGGCGACATGGAGAAAGTCGCATCGTTGACCAAGGTCACCACTCCAGGTGCCCAACAGGTGATGGCAATGGGCGCAAGTCTTGCAAAGCTCGACGCGGCCTGCAAGGCAAAGTTTGACGCAAAGTTTACCGATGCCGCCAAAGCAATGGGAATGCCACTAGGGCTGAGCTTTGAGGGAACGGATGTTGGTTCTCTGGAAATCCAAGTCGATGGCGACAAAGCCTCAACTAAAATGGGACCAGCCACTATTAACTTTCTTAAGGATGGCAGTGAATGGAAAGTTGACGGTGATGCTGGCGCTGCACGGTTGACAGGGAATCCAATGTTGGCAGCAGCATTACCCAAGCTGGGTCCAGCTCTTGATGCAGCCTCGGCAGATGTCGAAAGCGGAAAGATCGCAAATATGCAGATGCTGATGGCTCAGCTCATGTCCCAACTGGCACCCGGCGGCGGACGCAGGCCAGCTCCTGACAAATAAATTTCAGCTCGCATTCACCCTTGGATCAACCAGTCGATACATGCAATCAACCACAAGGTTGACGATTATCAGCATGGTTGAAAACACCAGCACGATTCCGATGATGAGAAAGAGGTCTTTGTTTTGCACTGCGGTGACAAAGAACTGGCCCATGCCCGGCACGCGGAACACACGTTCGACAACAAATGAGCCGGTCATGGCGAGCGCGGTTGCCGGTCCGAGATAGCTGAGCACCGGCAGAAACGCGTTTTTGAGTGCATGCTTGTACAGGATTGCGGATTCAGAGACGCCCTTGGCGCGAGCGGTGCGGATGTAATCGCTTGAGAGTTGTTCGAGCAGGCCCATGCGGGTGAGGCGGGCGATGTACGCCGCGAAAGGCAGGGAAAGTGTGAGGGCGGGGAGGACCAGGTCTCTGAGCTGGCCCCAGTGTCCAACTGGAAAAATTGGAATCGCCACGCTGAACGAAAGCAGCAGAACCGTGCCAATGACAAAGCTGGGAAGGCTGACACCGATAAGGGCCAGCGAAAAGCTGAAGGCATCGCGGAGAGAGCCTGGTCTGCTTGCTCCGAGGAGTCCGGTGCCCACTCCCAGAATTGTGGCGAACAAGATCGCGGCAGCGCCGACCGTGATAGAGACCGGGAGCGAGCCAGCGATGATTTCATTAACCTTGCGATCGCGATATTGAAGCGATGGACCGAAATCAAAGATGGGCCGCGGGCGCAGCGTGACGCCAGCGGATGTGCTGCTGGCATCTTGAAGTGCGAGGGCCTCTCGCTGGGACTTGCCCGACTCAGTCAGTCCGAAAGTTATATTAAGATAATTGAGTCCGCTGACACGAGTGAGATACGAGGTATAGAACCCCCAGAAGCTGTCGAGTTGATACTGGCTTTTGAGCGACTGGGCTACTTCCGGCGGCGGGCGGCGGCCTTCAGGGCGTTCAAGCGGATTGCCCGGTACGGCCCAGGCGAGGGCGAGCGTGAGCGAATAGATTGCCAGCAGCACAACCGGGAGCAGAAGCAGGCGGCGGGCGATAAGTCGCCACATCAGTTGCCGCCTTTACTGGGGATTTGCGTGGGTTTCATGCCGATGGGCAGGTCTCGACCGAGCCCGTCACCAAAGATGTCAACTTCCCAGAGATGCTGCTCGCTGCGCGGGTGTGAGGAAATTCCGGTGAGACGGTGCGGATCGAACATGTAGAAATTGAGGTAGCCGAACAAGGGAAGGCAGGGAAAGTCTTTTTCGATGAGTAAGGTCTCAGCCTGCGTAAGAATCGCGAATCTCGCGGCCGGATCGGTTTCCAATTCAGCACGCGTCATCAACTCTTCGTATTCAGTACTTGCGTACTTCGCATCGTTGTTGCCATCTTCGGTGCGGTAGATATTCAAGAAGGTTGTCGGATCACCGTAATCACCAAACCAACTGCCGCGGGCGACCATGAAGTTGCCGTTTTTGAGATCATCGCGGAAGACTTTGATCTCGCGCTGTGCGAGTTCGATGTGAACACCAAGTTCGCGTTCCCAATTGCGTGCAAGGGCCTGGGCGATGAGATCGTGGCCCCCTTCGGAGTTAAAGAGGATTTCTACAGTGGGAAAGCCCGCGCCACCGGGATATCCAGCGGCGGCGAGTTCTCTGCGTGCAAATTCGGGGTTGTAGGCCAGACCCTTTGGAGATTGGTATCCAGCGATTGCGCCAGGCGGGACCATGACTTGTTGCACTGGCTCGCCGCTGCGGCGAACATCTTCGACAATTGTGCGCTTCTCAGCAGTGAGTGCGAAGGCCCGGCGCACGCGCGGATCACGCATTGGATTCTCGCGGCCATCTGGAAGCTTGTCGCGACAATTGAAGTTGTAGTAGTAGGTTCCAAATGCCGGAGTGACGATGATCTTGTTGCGAGGGTCGCTCGGAAGCGTGCGGTCAATCGCGATCTGATCGAGGCCCTTGGCACGCATTGCCGCTATCTCCGCGCTGTGCTCCTGATAGAAGTCTGCTTTCTGCCGAAGCATCTCGCCGCGGTATGAGACATCTACATCGCTGAGCCAATCGACTGCGCCGGAGCGGAATGCCAGGACTTGACCGTTGGCATCGTCGATTGTGGGGACTGAAATGGATCGGATGTTGAGCGAATCTTTGTTCCACCAATACGGGTTCTGTGTGAACTGCATGTCGCGTTTGAAGCGCCAGAGAACCAGGTGGAAGGGGCCGTTACAGACTATCGAACCGGGCTTGCACCAAGACTGATCAATCTTGGTTGTTCCGGTGACTGGATCAAGCAGCATGAAGCTGTCAAGCAGTGGGGGATAGACTGGATAGAGCTGGGGAAAGCCGCAGAGATCGAGGAAATAGGGACACGGCCGCTCGAGTTCAACATCGAGTGTGAGGTTGGTGTCGTCAGCGCGGACCTTGACGATTTGCTCAAACTGGCGGCAGGTTTCCTCCCAGAGAGTTCTTGCGGCGAGAGTCGCATCAGCGAGCTTGAGTTCACCGGATTTGACGCGCTGGGCATGAGCTTTGATGGCATTGGCGCGCCAGCGAGTGAACTCGGCGCCACCCTTAATGAACTGAAACTGAGCGATGTAGTCAGAGCCTGTCTCGGGGAGAAGTGCGCGGCGCCAGGCATATGCGAAATGGGAAGGGAGGACGCTCTTGCCATTGGACCATTTGGCATCTGGGCGGAGCGAAAATGTATAGTGGGTTCCGGATGGCGAGACCGTCCAGCTTTTGGCAACTGCCGGGGTCGGCGTGTAGTTTGAGGTGAAGACATCTGGCCGAACCAGACCTTCAAACACGATGCGAGCGACGCGGAGGTCCTGCATCCAGGAGATAGTCTGGAGATCAAGCGAAGTGACATCGCCGCGGTTGACGAATGTGAGATCGGTTTTTGAGGATGCTGTATCGCTGGAAACGCTTGCCCAGATGGCTCCGCAGATCACAAGCAAGGGAAGGAAAATCTTCCACATAAACTTCCGCTTTTGGCGGCTCCAGAATCCGTTCTGGGAATGAAAATCGAACGGGTTACTTCAGGAAACGGTCTGCGGGGAGCGTGAACTCTTTGGGGAGTTTATCGGTGAGGAGCGAGTTCATGTCTTCAAGGGCGGAGGCATCAGTCTTTACTTCGGCACGCTTCAGCTGGTCGGAGATGCTGGTGGTCTGGTTCGGATTGCCGCGGATCTGGCGGGCGAGCGTGATAGTGCTTTCAGCGATGAAGACTAATTGTGTTGCGCCGCGTCGGGCCGCTTTCTTCGCTTCAATGGCATCTTCGAGGTCACCGGCTTTGATTGGGGCCAGTTCTGAGTCGGCCTTGCGAATCTGGCGATAGACCGAGGTGAGAGCATCGCCGGCGAATGCTGCTCCATCATTAGTCCAGGACGGTGGAGCTGCCTGAGCCTGGGGCTTGGTAAAGCTGTCGCGAATACAGGTCAGGGCGCGGACAAACGCTTCAAGACGGGTGTCGTCGATCGCCTTGTCGCCATTTTTCTGAAGCACTTCGGAACAGACGGCTGAGAGGCTTTCGAGTGCTCTTCGTTGCACGATCGGATCGATCGACTGGCGGTCTGAGCCCGCCGCGGCGAGTGCACGAACCATGCTGTCAAAGCAGTTTGCGTCGGTCTCGACCTTCATTGCGTTGGCAATGGCGGTGATCAAGTCGATGGCTGTTTCTTTAGACATCGCCGCTGGCTTGCCGTGGGTTTGTTCAAACGCACGCATAATGGCGAAACTGGCGGCGAATCGGATCGACGCGCTCTTGTCTTTCAGCGCCGGAGTAATCGCGTCGACCGAGGAATCGGTTGCGATTTCGCCCGCGATACGAAGCCCATTGACCTTTTGGACATCGTCAGTAGCTTTGACCATTTCCTGCGCTGTGCTGGCGACGTTTCGCCAGAGTTCCAGGCGGAAGGCCGCACTTACATTTTGCGAGCCCAGCGGCTCCAGAAGTCGGTCACGAGCCGGTTTGAGCGTGTTGGCAACTTTGAGCTGCGGCAAAAGGGGCGAGACGTAGTCGCGCAAGACCGTTTTCTGCTGCTCATTGACCACTACGCCATTGATCAGTTCGTTGGGAAGAGCTGCCTGTCCAAACGCAGAAGTGGCCAAAATGCAGCATGCTGCAGCGGATGCCAGAAAGCGTCTAGAGAAACAAGGAGACGTGAGATTGTGTCCGTCGTTCAACGCCAGCATCCTTCTTTGAGCCGAGGAGAAGAACTCCCCAAAACAGATTGCCCCGAGGTCAAGGTATCAGAGGTCCCCGCGGCGGTCAAACCGAGGGGCCGGATGATATACCGGACGGATGGGGAACGCTCAATACTTGTACCGATATCCAACTATTAAGGATGCAAACATTGCCGACCTAGCCCGGAAAGAAGCCAAGAGTCTGGAATTGGCTCAGGATTTCAGCGTCGCTCAGCACTCTTGACTCGGTCTTCATCGCAAGCCATTGGAAAGCGGAAACCGTGCCCTGGCCATCGGGACCGCTGAAGGAGAGTTTCGCGAACGCCTCGGTTGCGATTGGAGTGCTGACGACCAATGGTGGCAGAATATTGCCGCTGGCTGCTGCGGTAAGGGTCAGGCGACGAAGGCTCGAGTTGCATGTCAGAGCCAGAAGGACCGGACGGTTTCGGTGGAACGAAACGGGGGAGAGGATGCGACGAAGTTCAGTCGCCTTGGCGGCAGCCTGATAACAGAGGGTGAGGCCAACGTTGGCGCTGGCGTCGACGCGAGTCGTTGCCCGGAGCGTGATTCGTGCGCCCTCTGATTGAGCGGTGAGAAGTGAAAAAAGTACGTGTGCGTTGTCGGTTGGATCAGTAAGTGTGAACTGGTCCCACGAATCGTCAGCGCACATGCCCGCAAGCAGCAGTGTCCAATTGCCATTGAGACCGAGTGCGTTGATCTGGGCAAGTTCATCCGGGAAGTCGGTGGCGCGTGGGAAGCACCCCCAGCCCGGAAAGTCTGGCGGCGGTTCAGGCCAGCATTCTGGCTGGTCAGGTGGAAGGGGATAGCCGGGGCCGCGGTATGTGTCGGAAAGGAATTCGGAAAAAGCGATGATGCCGTCGGAATCGCTGGAAGCCGTCCGACTGCGGCAGATGAAAGAAAACCACTCGCCTGTGCCGACGGAGGAATGAACCGCGCAGTTCACCGCCTGCCAGCGATCTTGAGCAACCAGGTACATGTCGGCGATCCCGCGCGGGACTCCATCGAAAGAGGTTGTTACGTCGAAGCTTGTTGGATTGCGATTGGCGTCGTATGAGGCGAGATCGAGATCGACAGGAGTGTTGCGGAAAAAGGCGCGAAGCCACATCGGACGCGGCGGGTCGCTGGGCGGATCGCCGGGAAGCGGATCAAGTCGCGCGGATTCGAGCAACTGCGAACCGGTGCGTGGGTGGGTCTGTGAACCGCTGACGGTCAGCATCATGCCGCCGTTGGCATCTTCGAGTTTCTTGCGCACACGGAAGACCGCATCAACCATCACAGGTGGCTGTGGATCAATAACGCCCAGCGTGGTTGAACCATCTGCGCTTGGGTACAGCCAGCGTCCTTGAGTATCACGCGGGCAGCGTTGAACTTGCAGTCCCGAGACATTCAAGCGTGTTGGATCGTCACGCAGCCATTGCGAACCGCCAGGACCAATGAGTAGCGGGCGACCTGCGCGAGTGGGGGGCAGAGAAATCTTGACGAACTTTGTGCCGCCGTTTGAAAGTGCGTAAATGCTGTCGTTGAGCAGCGAATATCGCTCTTCGATATTCTCATAGGAAATGCAGCCCCAGGTACCGGGCCGACCACTTTCGCGCGAGAACCAGATGAGATCGACAGGTCCTCGGATGGGTCGTCCGTTTGCGTAGGGCGTTATTTTCATGCCGCAGGCAACGGTTCTGGTGGGTCGTTCAGGGCGGTCGACTCGCACGTAGAAACAATTTGATTTGGTAATAGAGCCAAAGTCAGTGGCGAGCGATTGAATCTGGGGCTTTGAGTCTGGCGCGTTTCCGGGTTGCAGCAACACAACACCTTCGCCAACTGCATCAGAGCCAAGAATGAGAGTTCCGGGGTCGTAGCCCGGGCCGCAACCAACGAATTGCAATCCGGTGACCTGGTCGAGATTCTGATGTTCGCCTACGCCGGGGCCAGCAGTGACCGGGTCGATGACTGCCGTATCAGCGCGACCATGGAAATTTGGTTGTATTGACCAATTGGGCGTGCCGCCGGGAAGTGTGCTGAGCCAATACTGAGCAGGGTCTTTTACGAGGATTCTGAGGATCGAACTGACTGCGCCGTCACCCACACCTGCAAGAATCTGCAAGCCGGGCTTCTTGCCTGGCGGTGTGTATTCGCAGACACCGACCGCATGAACATGGCAATATCGCAAGTCAGCCGGATTGGAATCAAGTGTGAAGCACGCCATGCGGTGGTCGTTTGTCCCCGGCCCGCCGGGGCCCCAGAGTGGGACCAGTGAATCAGTTCGGCTGGTGCGAGACATCTTGAACCAGGCGATTCTGCCGCCTGTCGAAGGGTTGGGCAAACCTGCAGTGCGGTAATCTGAAAATGGAATGAAGACTTCAAGAGGCGATTTCCCGTCGGCAACATACGGGGTGTAGTAATTGGTCATCTCCCAGCCCGCGAGGCGCAGCCTGCCGAGATCTCTTGGTGAATCGAGGTCTGTCCAATATTTCACCCAGCTCTTGCCAAGATTGGTGCTGTAGCACAGACCAATGCCTTGAATTTGCCATTGACCCGTCGCAATTTTACGGCTTACGCGGCAAAGCGCCACCAGCGTTCCGTGTACCACGAGCATGGTTGTAGGATCAAAGCAGAGCGAGCCAATGGGACTGTTGGGAGTGAGCGTTCCAAGTAAATCACCCGAGCCGATTCCGGTATCGGTTGGTAGGACTGTGTGACGGACTAGTTTGAGTCGAGGTACATTTCCACTGAAAGACTCGCGATAGATTTTGATCGAGCGAGTTGAAGGTTCGGTGACAACGGCAACGGGCGTCAGTCCATCGCGATCGAGACCGACGTGGAGCAACGTTGAACCCGCCGCGAGGGATGAATCAATAGTCTCTGGAGTTGTCAGGACCCCGGTGAATGTTGTTGGACGTCCAAAGCGCGGAATATTTTCAGCGATGCGCGCGCCCAAAGGGTCAGCGGTTGGAACCGGTCGCGTGAACGACAGGCGGCCACTGCTGAACACCGAGGAACCCTGCATAAAGCTGAAAGAGTCGGGCATAATGAACTGCTCAGAAAACAGGATATCGGACAATTGAGCAAATTGAAAGACCAAAAAAGAAGATCGCCCGTGAATTCACGGGCAATCCTGGAAATTCTGAAATGTGTAACCGAAAATGGTCAGTGAACCAGATTCAGAACGCCTTCGATCGCTTCAACGACCTGGCGCACCTGGAATGGCTTTTTCAGGAATCCTTCGAATCCACCATTCGATGGTGAACGGAGCGACATTGCCTGGCCATCGGTGAGCTTGCCGCTCATGGCGATGAGTTTGGTAAACTGGAGATTATCGTTCTTACGGACCATATCCGCTACTGAACGAGCATCGCTCTGACCGGACTGGGTCTCGCCAAGGTGGACATCCATAAGGATGACGCCTGGCTTGAATCGTTCGCATTCCATACCCGCGGCGAATGCGGTGGGGGCGGTGCGAATGTCATAGTTGGTCTGTTCTGTCAACACTCGAGCGAGCGTGTCGAGAACTTCGCGTTCATCATCAACGATCAGCAGTCGTGTGCGGCCACCAGACATTCCCTCGAGCGGGATGTTGTGAGCCTTCATGAACTTCACGAGTTCTGCCGCGGGAATGCGGCGATCTCGTGAGCCTGGAATTCGGTAGCCTTTGAGTGATCCGGAATCGAACCACTTGGAAACCGTCCTTGGCGCGACGTTGCAGATCTTGGCGACCTCGCCGGTTGTTAAAACTTCCTTGTCAAGCAAAGCCATCACTCACCTCGGGGCCTTTGTACGCGTTCCGAGCGATCTCCGATCGCAGGTCATTTTGACATCACCGTGGCCCCAGAACAACTTGGGGAGCGGTGCGGGCGGCACACGTGCTAGCGATCGGCGAAACCACAGGGTCGCTTGACTCCTCATACTCGTCATATGCAAAGGTTTCTGTTACCAGACCAGTTATGAGTCCGATGTGCCGGTTATCGAGTCGAGTCTGTGGGTTAGGAATATGATTGGCTAGAAACAAATTCCGAGAATTGACCTGCGAGCAGATATCCGTTAGAGTGACGACCCATATCCTGTGGCATTGGACTGGAGCAGTGATGTTTCAATCTGAAGTTGCGTGGGTTTGGCCCTGGGTTGGGTGAGATTTTCTCACTTCCGGGCATAGTTTGGATGCCGCGTGGGTTCAAAGGACTGAATTAGTCAGGAGTCGCCAGTGCAGAATTTCGCCTCTCGCTCAGCATTGCTTGCGTCCGTTCTATTCATGTGTGCGGGTTCTGCCTTCGCCATGCAACCAGCATCAACTGCTGCACCCGCCGCACCGGCACCTGCCGCAGCGAATGTGACAGATCCTCGCGATCTGGTGCGTGACTTTGTTCACTATGTACGAATCGCGCGATATGACCTCGCGGCGGCGATGGGTGAAGAGCTCGTTCGTCAGAACCTGAGCGGCCCCGACTTTGTCGCGGCTGTTGAGAAGTCTGGCGACCTGAGCAGATTCAACGACGCTGTGACGCGTGCGATGAAAGTGCCCGAGCTTGAAGTAACTGCTGGCAAGTTGCAGCGGGCCTATCAAGGCGGCAAGATCTCGATGGCACGCGATCCTGAACAGATCAAGCAGGCCATTGCAATGCTCACTGGCCCAGTGCGCGGAAGAATCATGGCCCGTGAACGGCTGATTCCTGCTGGCGAATATGCGATGCCGCAGTTGCTGACTGCTCTGCTCGATGGATCGAACCCTGCATTGCAGGCCGAAGTGCAATCAGTGATGCGGGATATGGGCCGCCAAGCGGTCATGCCGCTGGGAACCGCGCTCAACTTCCTGCCACCAGAACAACAAGAGATTGTCGCCAATGCGATGGGGTCACTTGGCCGCCGCACAGCGGTGCCATTCCTGGCTGATGCGGAAGCAAAGAGCTCGATCAGTGCGGTGAAGGCCGCGTGCGCACGCGCGATCGTCAAGCTTGGCGGCAAAGGCAACGCGAAAAATTCAAGCGATCTTTACTATCAGCTCGCTGAAGCGTATTTCGCTGAAAACTCAGACCTGACACCATTTGAATCTGACGACTTCCAGATTCTCTGGGGTTACACGCCAGCCGCTGGCTTGACTATGCAGCCGATTCGGACCGTGGTATTCCACGAGGCGATGGCTATGCGTATGGCAGAGAACTCCCTGCAACTTGACCCTTCGCGTCAGGATGCAGTTGTGACCTGGGTCGCCTCAAACTTTGCTCGTCAGATCGATACTCCCAAGGACTACGAGAATCCCGCGTATGGCGCCGACAAGCGGGAAGCGATGTACTACGCAGTTGCGGCCGGACCAGTTGTTTCACAGCGGGTCCTGGGCCGGGCACTTACGAATTCTGATACTCCATTGGCCAGACTTGCTCTGAGCGCGGTTGAAAAGACTGCCGGCGGAAATTCATTGGTCATGACCGAAGGCAACCGTGCACCACTTGTTGATGCTCTTGGGTATCCCAACCGTCGCGTGCAGTATGAAGCCGCGCTGGCATTGGCTCAGTCGGCACCAACAACCAAGTTTGTTGGCGCGGATCGAGTTGTTCCCACGTTGTCGGGCGCTGTCCGTGACTCCGGAGTTCGCTACTCGGTGGTGATTGCCGATGGCACAGAGTCGTACCAGCAGGTTCGCAAGGTGCTTGAAAAGAGCGGCTATGTTGTGTTGCCCATGGGCAAGCAACTGTCTGATATTGCCGGTCCATTGTCTGAAACCCCTGGTGTTGACCTGGTTGTTGGTGCAGGACTTTCGAATCCCAAGACCGTTGCATTGGTTGAGGAAGTTCGTGCCGATGGCAAGCTCGGTGCAGCCCCGTTCCTCGGTTTGACAAGTTCAGATGTCTATAACGAACTTCGCAGCCGTTTCGACAACGATGCTTCGACATCGATTCGTCCGGCGGCCATGGGTGATGAGATGGTCACTCGTTCGATCGATGAACTTGTGCAGCGTTCAACTGGCGGCAGCATTACCGCTGAAGAAGCCAAGGGATATCAGGCCCGGGCACTGAACGCGTTGCGTGATCTTGCAGTGTCGAATAACACTGTGTTTGAAGCTGCGGATGCAGTTTCGCCGCTTGTCACGGTACTTGGTGGCGGCACAGCGAGCAAGATTGATGTTGCGGAAATTCTCTCGCGAATTAATTCTTCTAAGGCACAGGTGGCGATTATGGATGCCGCGTTGAACGCTTCGGCATCAGAGCAGGCAGCGATGATTGAAAAGGTGACGGCGAGCGTGAAGCGGTTCGGCGCTCAGCTTGAACCACGCCAGGTTGTTCGGGCGATTGAACTGGCAACCGCCGGCGATACCCACGCGGCCGCGCTGGTTGGAGCAATGCGCATCCAGCCTAAAGATCTGGTCAAGCTCATCATGGGCGTTCGCAACGACGCAAAGTGATCGCTGACTGATAACTGAGTTCTTATTAAGACCAGCCTTAGGGCTGGTCTTTTTGTTGCGCGCCTGAATATCGGGGTTATCTGACCAATGGAGTTGCGCTCTTCATCAACTTGAGGTAATTCGGCGGGGGTGATCAACCGATGCTTGCTGTAAGCGGCATCGCCCACTTCGTGGGGAGTCGATGTCGTTGGGATGCCAACTTTGTCTTACCGTAAGGACCGCAGCTTATGAGAAACACATTTCGTACTGGTTTTACACTGGTTGAAATCTTGATTGTGGTGGTCATCCTCGGCATTCTCGCCGCGATCGTCATTCCTCAGTTCACAGGCGCAACGCAGGATGCCCAGGCCGGAAATCTCAAAGCACAGCTCGTGAGCGTTCAGTCGCAGATTGAACTCTATCGCGCGAGAAATCAAAGCAATCACCCGTTTGCAACCGCCAACTGGGATCGCATGGTGCCTCCGGTTGAAGACTACATGAAGTCACGGCCAATAAACCCTGCATCGTCCTATCTCGACAAAACATCAATTTCAACAGGCACAAGCGGATTCGGCTCGGCGACCACATCGTGGTTTTATCGCACTGATACCAACACGCTTTACGCCTCCTTCTTTAATGAGGTTACCGGATTAGTCACTACAACCGGAACTGACTGATTTCATTTGGCTCAACCACGGCTCAATTGATGCCGATGGATCCATCAGGTTGATTCTCAGGTTTGTGGATTTGCAGGTCGAATATCCCCGTTCACTTTCGGAGACGAAATTGAACGGATTCACGGGTTGATGGATCGACCCTTTGATGATCTTGAATTGCTTGTCGCAGTTTAGGACATCTACACAGGCAGCGACAAGTCGCCTGAAGGAGCTTCTTCGCATGGTTCGTAACATTCGTTCTGGTTTTACACTCGTCGAAATCTTGATCGTCGTCGTTATCCTTGGCATTCTCGCCGCGATCGTGATTCCCCAATTCACAAATGCCACACAGGACGCCCAGGGCGGTAACCTCAAGGCACAGCTCTCAAGCATTCAGCGCCAGATTGAGTTGTATCTCGCAAAGAACAACAACACATCGCCGTTTGCTTCGGCGGACTGGGATGCGCTCACTGCACGAGTTGGTAGCCCCTTCGCTGGTGGCTACGGCTACCTCAAGGCTCCTCCGTCCAATCCTGCATCAACCTACGCCGACAAGACTTCAATCTCAACCGGCACAGGTGCAACGGGTTCAGCCACAACTTCGTGGTTCTTTGACACCGCCAACACCACCATTTATGCTTCGTTCTTCAACGAAAGCACCGGCGCCGTCAGCACCACCGGTACCGACTGATATTCGGTCATGAAAGTGTAATTGCAAGGGCCGGGCTTCATGCCCGGCCTTTTTCATTTCAGGCACTGCGAGTTATTGGCCATCATGGTGCGATCTGGCAACCTTCGGTCAGGTCATCTCAAAATTCAGCCGACATAGATTGATCGGTCCTGAGAGCAGGGCCAAAAGACTCGATGGTCCGACTTACCCCGGAGATTACCCATGAAGACTGTTCAGCCCGCAATCGGTTCACTTCGTTACACCAACATCGCCCTTAGCGTCGTGGCGGTCATGCTCACGCTCCTGGTCGCAGATCGCTTTGTCGGCGTCACAGCTGCCGGTGGAATGTCTGTGGTCCTTGCCGCGCCAGGAGAGCCCGGCGAACTCGCCAATGCGCTCGAACAGAATATGCAAATGATCTCAGAGCTTCGCGCGATCAACTCCAAGCTTGACCGGCTTACCGCATCCATAAAGTCTCCTATGCCCGTCAAGGTCACCGAATTGCCAGCTGGCTTTGTGCAAAGCCCGCCGCAGAAATAGTGATTCCGAATTCCTTCGCAACAATGCTCCCGCGTGGAGACGGAGTTTCCTTGTGACACACAGCTCTCGCAATCAACCGTTCCGACGTGCGTACACCCTGGTCGAAATTCTCATTACGGTGGTCATTCTCGGAATTGCCGCGGCGATGGTGATTCCGTCAATGGGTGATACGGGTGTATTGCGTGTTCAGGCAGCTGTGCGCCAGATCATTTCAGACATCAGCTACGCCCAGTCCGAAGCGGTTGCACATCAACGATCAGTGGGTGTGCTGTTTGATCCAGTGAACAAAACCTACGGCCTGATCGATATGCCCGCATCGGGCACGGTCACAATGTCGATGGCTTTTCAGACAACGGTGTTCAACGAGGCGATGGGTGATGCTTCGATCTCAAGTGTTTCGTTTGCCAATTCTGTTGGCAACGCCAACCTCTTGATATTTGATGAACAGGGCGCTCCCGTACTTTCGGCAAGTTCCAACGTTGCACCAACCACAGGCGAAATTGTAATTACCGGTTCAGGGCAATCTTTCACAATCAGTGTTGAAGGTTACACGGGTCGGGTGTCGGTCCGCGGGTCATAAGCGGAACAAAGGGAACTTCAGTAATGGCAGAAGCACCAAAACGCGGGTCCAACTGGCTCCAGGCACGTTCGCCATTTGTGCTTGGATTAAGTTGCGTTCTGGCAGCTGGACTCTTCATCTGGTTCAAACTGCGCCTGGTCACTGGCATGCCGCGGTCTGCATACGCCGTCCCTGAGGAACAACAACCGCAGATTTCAAAGGACAAGAAATCTGAGCCATCGAGCGAGAAAGCGCACATGGCGGCTACCCCGGAAATTCCGCCGCACAACTGAAGCGAAATGTGGGAAAAAGGATTCAATAAGGCCCTGTATCACGCAGGGCTTTTTTGTGCTCCTATCGCGGCACTTAATTTGGGGGTTGGGTTTATTCCTCAAACTGTCAACGCAAAACATTCAAGAACTTTTGCCCGATCTTCCTAAACCTCCTAAGTCCGAGTTTCACAATGTCGAAATTCATGATGCATTGTTCGTGACGTGTCGAAAGTGCTGGCGTGGGCTTTCGGCGGTCTGCAAGTATTCCAGGAAGTTAATTTAAGAAGAGGTTGATCCATGTGCAAGTTCCACAAATATTGTCGGTTCCAATCGCTGGCCGCAGCACTCTTTGTGTTCGCCGGAACAGCAAAATCCATGGCGTTGGAACCTGAGCCGGTAGCGCCACCAGTGAATCCGGATTCGCTGGCGAATCCCACGGTTCCCCCAGCCCAATCCGAAGCAGTTCCAGCCGATGGGTCCCCCAATACCGGACTCTCCAGCGTCGGAAATCCTTCGAACCCCGGTGGCAAGCCTCCGGTTGAGGCTGGAACTGTCGTCGCTGACAAGAGCCTGATGAACAAGGGCAATACCCCATCAGCTTCTGCTCCGGCCAAGCCCTCGGGCAGCGTTGAGATTACAGGCACCGATGTGGTGAACCTGCACGTCAACGATGAAGAACTGGCGAACGTTCTTGAAATGCTCAGCATTCAGAGCGAGCGCAACATCGTCGCCAGCAAGAATGTTGCGGCGCGAATCACAGCCAATCTCTACGGCGTGACGTTCTACCAGGCACTCGATGCCATCCTCCACGTCAACGGATATGGCTACATCGAAAAAGACAGCTTTATCTATGTCTACACACTCGAAGAGCTTCGCGCCATTGAAGCCGCGCAGCGCCTGACAGTCTGGAAGACTCTTCCGCTGAACTACCTGACCGCAGTCGATGCGGCAGAGTTCGTCAAGCCATTGCTCTCAGACAAGGGTCAAATCAAGACCAACGGCAAGACTCTTGCGTATGCGGTGGGTAGTTCCGGCCCGACCGGAAAAGATGATTACGCTGGCAATGCCCAGATTGTTGTATTTGACTACGAAGAAAACGTTGCCGAAATCGAAAAGCTCGTTAAGCAGATGGACAGCCGCCCTGCCCAGATCCTGATCGAAGCGACGATTCTCCAGACCGCCCTCACGGAAGCCAACGCATTCGGCGTTGACTTCTCCCTGATTGGCGACATGGACTTCCTCGACTTCGCCAAGCCCGGTCCGCTCAAGGTTGTCGATGGTCTGATCGCCGGAGTCGGCGAACGCATCGATGGCGGCAAAGTCTCGCTTCCGGGCGACGGCAACGGCAAGGGTGTGCAATCAACAGCTGGTAACACGGCTGGCGCTGGTACATTCAAGATCGGTGTGACCACTAAAGACTTCGCCGTCTTTATCAAGATGCTCGATGAAGTCAGTGATACCACGATTCTCTCGAATCCCAAGGTATTCACGCTCAATCGTATGCCCGCCCGCGTGCTCGTCGGTCGTAAGGTCGGTTACCTCAATACCACCAGTTCGACAACAACAACAACTCAGACCGTTCAGTTCCTGGATACTGGTACTCAGCTGAACGTGCGCCCATTCGTCACCAACGATGGCCTTATCCGCATGGAACTCAAGCCCCAGGTCTCTGAAGCTGTCATTCGTGACACGAAAGATTCCACAGGTGCTTCAGTCACAATTCCCGATGAAATCACCAACGAACTGACGACCAACGTCATGGTCCGCGATGGACAAACCATCGTCCTGGGCGGCCTCTTCCGCGAAAGCACCACCAGCACAAGACGTCAAGTCCCGTGGCTCGGTGATATCCCGGTCATTGGCAACGCCTTCAAGGGCAAGGAAGATACAACTCAGCGCAACGAAATCATCTTCCTCATCACCCCGTCGATCGTCAACGATGCGTTGATGGCTGATGTCGGAACCAAGGGCAAGGAATGGACCGAGAAGGTCCGCACCGGCAGCCGCGAGGGCGTGCTCTGGTGGAGCCGCGATCGCATGTCGAGCAAGCTCAACGTCGAGGCCGAACGCCTCGCTGCTGAGGGCGACACCGAGAAGGCAATGTGGAAGGTCAATCAGTCGATGCGGATGAACCCCAATCAACCCGAAGCAGTCCTGCTTCGTGAAAAGATCTCGGGCAAGTCTTCAGCAACTCCGGCCCGCTCCGTCCTTGAATCAATCATGAGCAAGGAAGCCCTGAAGCGCACCGGTGCAGTGAACGAACTTCCCACACCAGCTCCCTTCACTCCTTCGACTCAGTCGGTGAGCACGACCGAAACCAACACCAACACGACCACAGAAACAACTACCAATCCCGCTGTGACCGCGGCACTGGAAGACGCCCTCGTCAACACTGACCAGACCGTCGCAACCGCGACCGAGTCCACCAGCACCGAAACAACCACATCAACAACTACAACTACAGAAACAGCCACCGATACGACCAACACCACTGACACCAGCAACACCACTGACACCACCAACAACAACACCGATACCAACACCAACGAGTCTACTACCGACACTACCAACACCGAAACCACAACACCTGGAACCACCTCCTGGAACCAGACCACTGATGGTTCAACCCAGACCGCCATCGCCTACCCAGGTCAGGGCGTCATCCTTCAGGACTGGCATTTCGATGCCGCTACCGCGACCGCGCAAGACTGGGCAGCTCTTTGGGATTTCTCACTGACAACTGCCTGGAATTGGTTCCCACAGTTTAATTCAGTCCCCGGCACTACCGATACCACTCAGCAGGTTGGCACCGTGCCTTCCGAACCGATCGAATCCGGTTCACGCTGATCTCCGCTCTTTCCCGATTCCCTCGCTTAGCGGCGGGGGAATCGCTTGCCTCGATCTTGCCTTGACATTCGTCCCCTTACCCCAGGAGACTCAGTTTATGAAGACTCGTTTTTTCGCGGCTATCGCTGCGTCCGTTGTACTCCTTTCCGGCTGTGATTCAGTCCACCAGGGCACAAAGGTTGAGAAGAACCTCGCCGTTCAGCGCCTTGAAGGCATCAAAGCCGCAACCGAATTCGAAATCGCCAAACAGTCCTATCTCGGTGGCGATCTCGAAAAAGCATTCAAGGCCATCAATCGCTCAATCGCATTGAACGCCAACATGCCCAAGTCATACATCCTTCGCGGTCGCATTCAGCTCGAACAGGGCGACCTCGAAGGTTCGGTGCTCTCGTTCCAGCAGGCCGCCAAGGTCGATGAAAAGAGCGTTGAAGCTCAGTACTACCAGGGCCTCGTCGCTGAACGCATCAATCATCAGGAAGAAGCTCTCGGCTTCTTCACCAAGGCCGCAGACCTTGACGCGCAGAACGCTCAGTATCTGATCGCAGCGACCGAAACGCTCATCGATCTCAATCGAATCGAAGAGGCATCAGCATTCCTGCAGGCACGCGGCGACAAGTTCCAGCACAATGCTGGTGTGCGTCAGACCCTCGGCCACCTCGCCATGATTCAGAAGAATCCCGAGTTGGCAGTCAGCCACTTCAACGAAGCACGCTTGCTCGCTCCCGATGACACCGGGATCGTTGAAGATCTCCTCCATGCTCAAATGGCCATGGGCCAGTTTGCCGATGCCGAATTCAGCCTTCAGCGCCTGCTCAAGACTGAGGCTGGCAAAAATCGCCGCGATCTCAAGCACCTTCGTGCTGAATGTCTCGTCAAGGTTGATCGCCTTCTCGATGCCCGCGAACTCTTCATTCAACTCACCAGCGGCCCCGAAGGACAGGCCGATGTTGATGGCTGGATTGGCCTGGGCAATGTGTCTTACATGCTCAAGGACAACAGCCGCCTGAAGCTCGCCGCGGCACGCACAATAGCGGTCGCTCCCAACCGTGCTGAAGGTTACGTGCTCCGCGCTCTCTATCAGCGCCGCACCGGCGATCTCAATTCTGCTCAGATCAATCTGCACCAGGCACTTGGCTACAAGGCCGATGCTGAAACCTATCTCCTGCTCGCCATCGTGCAGGATGAAATGAAGCAGACCGATGCGGCCAAGGAAACGCTCAACGCGCTCCTGACCCTCGATCCAAATAACGCACAGGCTCGCCAGTTGCTTGGCTCAGTCGGTCAACCAGTAGCTGCCGCAGCTGATCGCTGAAAATAACTCGCACATTGGAGTATCGTACAAAGGGGGCCTGTTTGGCTCCTTTGTGCGTTTTTAGAGAATACGAAAATCGATCAACTCGCCCTCAACGCTTCTCCTGCCGTTCCATTCGTTGATCTTGGGGTGAATCAGCACATCAAGCATCGCCCCGCTGGGAATCTTGCTGGCAAGTTCGCCCATACGCCACCCCACAAGCCTGATCATCCGCTCACCAGTTCCCACCCGCATTGATAAGTGGCTCAGATCACTTCCCATCAACTCAGCCCGACCATTGAGTTTCACCGCGCTCAAACGCACTTGAATTCGCGGGTTATCGCGCCCAAACGGTTCCAGCCGTTTCAGCTCAAGCAGCGATGCCGGTGTCAGTTCACTGGTAGTCACATCCGTGTCAAACTCAGTCCGTGCCACAAGCTGATCTTCCGCGAGCCCGCGATTGACAACCTCAACAAACAACTCCTGAAACTGTGCGAGATTCTCATGTCGAATCTTCATGCCGGCGGCCATGTCGTGCCCGCCAAAAGTCTCCAATAGGTGGCTGCACTCTTGAAGGGCTGCCAGCAAGTTGAATCCGTGCACGCTTCTGCCCGACCCGTGAAAGTGCCCATCTTTGCTTCCCAGCAAAATGACAGGCCGGTGAAATTTCTCCACCAATCGCGAGCACGCAATCCCTACCACACCCGAATGCCAGTCATCGCTCGCCAGTACGATCGCACGTCGCGAAGATTGCGTCATTCCGTGTTTGATAGCAAGCTCAATCGCCGTATCAACAATGCTCTTTTCTACCGCGCGTCGCAAGTCGTTCTGCTTGCTAAGTTCCGCAGCAATCTCTTGTGCCCGAGCGCCACACGCAGTTGTTAAAAGTTCAACCGCTTCGCGTGCATGTCCCAGTCTGCCGCAAGCGTTCAGCCTCGGCCCCAGTCGAAAACCCACATCTTCCGCGGCAACCTTTTCCCCATCAAGCCCGCTCGCTGAAACCAGTTCTTTCAGCCCCGGCAACGGTGAATTTCTGATTCGAGCCAGGCCAAACGACGCCAGCACTCGATTCTCCCCAATCAGCGGCACAATATCCGCAACCACGCCGATCGAAACCAGTGCAAGCAGTTCAATCAGCAGCGTCCGCATCGCCTCCGGGACCTTGGTTGTTCCAGTCCACAGCGTTCCGATGCGCCACGCAAGTTTGTACGCAACCGCCGCGCCGCAGAGTTCACCAAACGGATACTCACTTCCAGGAAGCCGCGGATGCACAAGTGCAAACGCATCCGGCAGTGGGGCACCGTTGGCCGGCAAATTATGGTGATCGGTGATGATGAGATCAACATTGTCCCCGCAGTGCTTCTTCAGTTCCCTCGCCGGTTCAACTGCGGTGATTCCGCAATCAACCGTAACAATGACACGTGCCCCATCATCTGCAAGTTGCCGCAGCGCATCTGCGTTCAATCCATATCCCTCATCAACGCGGTGGGGGACATACGTCTTGATCTTCGCTTCCGGACAGAGGCACTTGAATGTGTGATAGAGAACACTGGTCGCAGTCACGCCATCAACGTCATAATCTCCATAGATCGCGATCTGCTGCCCACTCCGAAGTGCTTCAACAAGCCGAGCTGCAGCTTTGTCAAGCCCCGGCATCAGGCTCGGGTCATGCAGTTGCGACAACGCTGGTGACAAAAACGCTTGCGCCTCATGCTCGATGTGCATGCCGCGTGCTGCCAGAATTCGTGCAGAAAGCGGCGCACTCTGCGGCACCTGCTGTGGACGCATGACCCATCGCGACAACATGCCGCGAATTCCGGGGTTTACCGTAACAGTCTGTCCGTCCTCCATGACTCGCATTACTATCCTTACGCAACAGCCCTTGCCACCAATGTTACATTTGGCGGCACGTTTGTCCCCGGAGAGTACACCATGAGCGTCCGCCTCAGCAGAATCTACACCCGCACCGGCGATGATGGAACGACAGGATTGGCATCCGGAATTCGAGTCTCTAAAGACTCCGTGCGTGTCTGTGCCTATGGCGATGTTGATGAAGCTAATTGTGCGATTGGGCTCAGCATCGTCGAGGCCGATCGTGCCAAAGAAGCCGACATCGCAGTCTTACTTCGATCGATCCAGCACGACATGTTCGATCTTGGTGCCGACCTCGCAACTCCGATCACGGCCGATGAGAATCCCACAATGACGCTCCGGATCGTCGTGACCCAGACCATTCGACTCGAGAATGCCATTGACCTCTACAACGCCAGACTTAAACCCCTCACAAGTTTCGTACTTCCAGGTGGAACACCCTTGTCCGCGGCACTCCACTTGGCTCGCACAGTCACGCGTCGGGCCGAACGCACCGCGATTTCGCTTTGGCTGGCAGAACCAACATCGGTCAATCCCGAATCAATCAAGTACCTCAACCGTCTCAGCGACTTACTCTTCGTCCTTTCGCGCAATGCTAACGGGGATGGCAACTTAGATGTACTTTGGAAGCCGGGAAACAACCGGTCGTGAATCCAGTCTGAAATACGATACACTACTTACAAGTGGCAACCAAACCTGACCAATCTCAGCTGAACACCGAATTCGGGATAGAACTCGAGCTCGAACGCCAGCAGCTTCTGCGGCGGCGGTTCCTGTGGTACACCGGCACAGTTGCCACGTTTAGCGGCCTCGCTTTTCTAGGTGGCCTGCTTTTTGGCTCTCCTGATAAGGGCGAGAAGCTCCTCCATGTGATCGGACTGTTTTTTGCTGGCTCGGCAACCGCACTATTTATTGGCAGCTTCGCGTATGTCTACCTGAACCACATGACGCGCTGGCCCCTGATCAAGATTTGCCTCTGGCTCATTGTGGTTTCGGGTATTCTCAATCTGTTAGCTGGTCCTCTGGCAATGGGTCAGATGGAGAGCATTATTCGCAGTTCAAACAAGAAGTCGGCCGCGCGATCGAGGGACGCCATCGTCGTTCCTGACATTGGTGCCAAGCCTACGCCCCCGCCAGAGATACGTTCACCCACGGAAACCACCGGCGCGACTCCATCGGAAAACTCGGCAATCAGACAGCCGGAGCTAACGCCGCCCGAAGGCTCGATCGGTGACCAGATCGGGAGCAAGACTCCGGTCGCCCCCACAGTTCCGCCAGCGCCAGATTCAGCAGATGAAGACCCACCATGGTCAACTCGAAATGAAGTCAGTCAAGAAGAGATTGTCATGGCATTCTCAGCAATTGGGGTTGGAATCGGTGGTGCGTTTTCGATCTTCGGGCGTCACTTCCTAGCATGCCTCTTCCTGCCGCTCACGCCGCGCGAGTGCATTCGTCCGCTGATTCCGCTGCTGATCTTGAACGCGGTTCTTATCGTAATCTACGTCACTCGCGGCCTCATCGGCGGCGCAAGCTGGTATATCGCGCTCGTCGGCCTTCTGGTAATCGCCTTCTCTCCCGCCATCGGAATCCCAGGCTATCTTGTCGTCTGCTGGCGTGATTCAAGTTTCCGCCAAGCAGTGCAGAATCGTCTAGTAGGGCAGCGCTACAACGAGATGCGTCGCGAACTGGTGGACGCCCGCCGTATTCACGAGTCGCTTTTTCCAAAGCCCATCTGCGACGGCGCGATCTCACTGACCTACGCCTACGAACCCATGCGTCAGATCGGCGGCGATTATCTCTTCTGCAAACACACACTTGGCCCCGCCGGAAACCAGCGCCTCAACATCGTCATGCTCGATGTCACCGGTCACGGAATTCCCGCAGCACTCACAGTCAATCGCCTGCACGGCGAACTTGAACGTATCTTCGCCGAGCAACCCAACACCGACCCTGGTCAAGTCCTTCGACTCCTCAATCGCTACGTCAACCTCACACTTGCAGGCCACTGGGTGTATGTCACCGGCCTCTGTGTGCGCGTTGAATCCGCGGCACAAACACTCCAATTTGCCAGTGG
>CAZAEQ010000051.1:0-29195 GCA_964484185.1 uncultured Phycisphaeraceae bacterium | reverse complement strand
GTCGTGTATCGCCGGGCTTATGAGCCTGCACGGCGCAATGTTCGCCTATCGGAAGTTCCGTGAACGCAATCCTGCCGCAGCACAGCCGGCGTCAAGTGTCTCTAATGAGTCGCGGCGCAAGTTCCTCACTGCTGCGGCGATTGCTACCCCACCGCTCCTTCAGACAACGGGCCTGGTAAAAGGCCTCACTTCGCTGGATGATTTCCGGATTCGTCGAGTGGATGTGCCATTCGTCGGCCTGCCTCGGGAGTTGGATGGCGCGAGGTTTGCGCACGTGACTGATACCCATACCGGGCGGTTTGTTTCCGGCGCATTGCTTATGAAGATCGCCGCGGCGACCAACGCATTGAAGGCCGATGCGATTTTCTTTACAGGCGATTTGATCGATTACTCGATCGCCGATCTACCGGAGAGTCTCGCGGCGATGCGGGCGATGGATGCCCCGGGCGGCGTATGGATGTGCGAGGGCAACCATGACTTATTTGATGGCCACGCGGAGTTTGAGAGACGCACGCTTGCGGCGGGAGTGAATCTACTTCTAAATGAACAGCGAGCGATTCGGATTCGAGGGGTAGATGTCCAATTACTAGGCCAGCGCTGGGGCGAACCGGGCGTCACGCGAGACGTGATGTTGAAGGAACACGGGGCAACGATCGCAAAGATGGTCGATCCATCTCGGTTTTCGATATTGCTTGCCCACCATCCGCACGCATTTGATCCGGCACGCGATGCCGGTATCGACCTGACGCTGGCTGGTCACACTCACGGCGGACAGCTGAACGTCTGGCCTGGAATTGGGGTTGCATCACTATCTTTTGACTATGTATCTGGTTTGTATCGTCGGGCCGGTGCTAGTGGCAAATCTGCCGCCTGTGTAGTGTCAAATGGGGTTGGTAACTGGTTCCCACTGCGGGTGAATGCTCCGGCCGAGATTGTGGAAATCACACTTCGGCGGGCCTGAAACCTTCAGAGGGTTGAGGCGTCTAATAATCCACCATGGCAACACTCTTGCGATCCAGGTTCCCGGCTGTCTTGTGCGGCGTACTCGGCCTATTGATCGCATGTGGCAGCGTACAGAATGCGGTTGGTCAAATCACCGAGCCAGGTGGTGGCAACGGTACTGGAATCGCCAAGCCGCCGGAGAAGCCGGCAGCGCTCAAATTTGGCCCCGAGTTGAAGGCAGACGTTCTGGAGAAGATCGACAGTTTGATTGATACTCGCTGCTATGCGGCAGGGGTAGATTTTACACAGTGGGCAGAACACAAAGCTAAACATCAGGCAGAGCTCGACGAAGCGGCAACGCACGACAAGTTTGCTGCAGCGATAACCAAGGCGCTTGGCGAGTTTGGCATCAGCCATTTCAAAGTTCAATCGCCACGTGCCGCTGCGCAGCGCAACAGAACCAGCATGATTGGTGTAGGTGTAAGTTTGAAAGCCGGCCCAGACGGCCTGCTCATCATGTCGCTGGTGCCAGATGGACCGGCGGCAACATCAGGATTAAAGGTTGGCGACACCATCATCGCGATCGATGGCGAAAAAGCAACTGCCCCGGAGATGTTGCGTGGTGAAGAAGACACCAATGTTGAGGTTCGGATTCGCGGGCAGGACGGACACGAAGAAGAGTTCATTCTCACGCGTAAGCAGTTTTCCACATTGCGAAAAGACTCGCTGAAATGGATTGACGAGGAGACCGCCGTTCTTAAGGTCAACTCGTTCACTGTCGGGTACAGCCGCGACAACATCGCAAAGTTCATTGAAGAAGCTGCGGGCAAAGGGCAGAACCTCATTCTTGATCTGCGTAACAACGGCGGCGGAACGACTACGGCTTTGAATCACTTGCTCTCACACTTCATACCTGGCGGGACTCCGATTGGAACAAGCGTTTCCCGATCAATCGCAAAGGCGTACGAGAAGGAGATGCAAGGCGACTCAAAAGATGCGATTGCCATCTCGAAGTGGGCAAAGAAGAAGTGGACAACACGACAGCGAGTCGAGAATCGTTTTGAAGGCAGGATGGCTGTTTTGATCAATGGCGGATCCGGCTCGGCTTCAGAGATCACTGCCGCCGCGCTTCGGGAAGTGCGCGATGCGGTAGTCGTTGGAACACCCTCAGCAGGCGCGGTGCTGGTCTCCACGTTTGTCGTACTTCCCGGCGGATATGCGATGCAGATACCGCTTGAGGACTACGTCACAATCAAGGGTATCAGGCTCGAAGGAAACCCGATCGTGCCGGATATTGAACTGGCAACACCGTCGCTGGCGCTTGACATTGATCCGGAAGATGACCCGGTGATCATGCGGGCAGTGGCAGAGCTGAAATCTCGCACCGTTCCATCAAATGAAGAAATCCCTGCCGCCAAAACAGAGCCGGCTCCAGAGGGCGAACCGAAGTAATACACTTTCGACCAATGGCGGCAAGCAGAACATCAATCGTGCAGGCATTTTCGCAAGCTCAGAGTGCGCTTACTCTGCTGCTGTCCGCACCGGGAGCGATTGACTCAATAGACGCGGCGGGCGGGTTGCTTGTGGATGCGCTCCGCGGCGGGCGAAAGATCATGATCTGCGGTAATGGCGGCTCGATGTGCGATGCAGCGCACTTTGCCGAAGAACTGACGGGAAGATATCGCCTTGATCGCAAGCCGCTCGCGGCGATTGCCTGCACTGAGCCAGGGCATATTACCTGTACAGCGAACGACTATGGATTTGAGCACGTGTTTGGACGCTGGGTTGAAGCACTGGGCCGAGATGGAGATTGTTTGATAGTTTTGTCAACGAGCGGGAACTCGCCAAACTGCATCCGCGCGATTGAGGCGGCTCGAAAGGCAACCATGCCGACCATCGCACTTCTGGGAAAAACCGGCGGCGTGCTTCGGGGCATGGCAAATCACGCAATAGTTGTTCCGGGCGAGACTTCGGATCGCATTCAGGAATTGCACATGCTCATTCTGCACGCATGGGTCGAGGCGATTGAAATGAGCCTGTTTGGCAAATCCTGAATGCGCGACTAGCCCGCTCTACAATCGGCAATGCTTGCACATGGACTCACACCAATCCTGAATGTCGTCGACCTCAATGCGAGCTTTGACTGGTTTGCAAAGCTCGGATTTGAGAAACGCTGGGCCTGGCCACATGGTGACGATTCGCCGAATTTTGGCGCAGTTCGTTCTGGCCTGTTTGAGTTGTTCCTGTGCAAGAATGGCCAGGGTGGGCGCGGCAGGGGTACGAACACCTCAACTTCTGGCGGCGCCGATGGCGATGACACGATGGACAAGGGATGTTGGATGAGCATCTGGGTCAAAGATGTCGATGCGGCACACGCTGAATGTCTGAAGCATGGACTCGATATAACCCACCCGCCGACCAACGAACCCTGGGGTGTGCGGGAATTTCACGTTCGTCACCCCGATGGGCATGTTTTCCGCATCTCCCGCGGCATCACCTCATGATCGCTCGATAGAGTTGGCAATGGCACAAGAGTTTGACCCGTCGAGACTATCGCAAGCTGAACGCTACAAGCTGTTAATCGGCGGAATTATCCCGCGACCCATCGCGTGGGTTTCCACGGTCTCGCCGCGAGGGATCGCGAATCTTGCTCCGTATTCATTTTTCAACGCAATCGGCTCTGATCCGATGATGCTGATGTTCTGCCCCGCCAATACCTCGACCGGCGCAGAGAAAGACTCATTGCGAAACGCAAAGCTCGAGGCCGAAGGCGGTGCCGGTCAGTTTGTGGTGAACATGGTTTCCCACGAATTAGCGGCGAAGATGTCGCTGACTGCTGAACCGCTGGAATACGAGAATTCAGAATTTTCGCTCGCCAACCTGACGCCGGTGACAAGCACCAGAGTCCTGCCGCCGCGAATCGGAGAAGCCAAGCTGGCTTTTGAGTGCGTGACAAAGCATGTCATCCGCACCAACGCGGGCGCCGCCAACGGAGGCAATGTTGTGATCGGCGAGGTTGTATATGTCCACGCCTGTGACGGGTTAGTGAACAACCGCTTTCATGTCGATCCCACAATTCTGGATGCGATCGGGCGACATGGCGGAAACACCTATTCAACAACCCGGGAGCGTTTTGAGATTGCCCGGGGAATCATCAAACTAGAATAGAAGAACCCCTGGATGGTGGTGGAACACCCAGGGGTTCAGGGAGCGCGAGACGAAGGCCTGTTGGGAGGATGATCAGTGGTGGGCTGACCGTTCCCTCGCCTCGCTTTGGGGCGTGAAGTCGCATGAGCCATAGGCTCTCTCTCTCGCCCCGCTACTTTTGATCCGACGAGTGAATTGGTCATCTCGTCGTGATTGTCAGACTTTCCAGACTTCGCAGTCGATCGTGCCGCGGGAACAAGCGTGTAATGCACTCCCAGATGGTCCCTTGCGAGAAACTCCTTGGCGTGTTTTCGGCCAGATCCGTGGCCGCAGGTCGCCGTCATGTTTCGCGTGGGTTCCGAGCTTCACAGTTCAAAATGGAAATCCATTCCACTCTGAACCGGCAGGGGTCCATCCGCTTGCCGTCTCTCCGGGGAAGCATCGCACTGCATGCCCCCGCGGCCGATCGACTGCGAAGATTTACATCAACTGCACCCCATGCTGTTGCCACAGTTCAGGCACTTGTGACACGTGCCGCTGCGTACGGTGATATTCCCGCACACATCGCATGCTGGTGCATCACTGACCTGTTCCATGTACTTGTTCAGGGCATCTTCCTTTGAAGTTCCGGTTTTCACTTCGGGCTGAAGCGCCGCCATCGTCGCGAGCCGTGGTGAGCCAGATGAAACCATGTTGGAAATGCGATCCATCGAACTTGTCACTCGTGGAGTATCCGCGGAAGGATGACCGCTGGCAAGGCCTTCGAGCCCTTCGCGTTTGGGCGCATACTGCTCGCGATAGCCTGGAATGAGCTCCATTCCCATCCACCGGAAGATGTAGTCAACTAGGGATTTGGCGAAGGGAATGTCGCGATTGGTCGTCATGCCCGCGGGCTCAAACCGCTGATGCGTGAACTTGGTGACCAGGCTTTCAATCGGAACGCCGTATTGCAGAGCAACTGACACCGCAGTTCCGAGTGAATCCATCAATCCGCCGATGGTCGATCCTTCCTTGCTCATCGTAATGAACAATTCGCCCGGCTTGCCATCTTCATAGAGACCAACGGTCAGATAGCCCTCGTGCCCGGCGACGTTGAACTTGTGCGTCAGCGAACGACGCGTATCTGACAATCTTCTCCGCATCGGACGGTGCACAATCTCCACTTGTTTTTCAAGAGCCTGATCAGCATTGCCTGCGGCCACGGCAGTTGCCAGTTCAGCAACAGCTCTTGCAACTTCGGTGTTCGCCTGATGCTTCTCTTCGACTGCCTCAGGAGTTGTTTCTTCATCCTCCAGCGTCTCGCCTTTGGCCTCATCGGTCGTAGACGAAAGCGGCTGACTGAGCTTTGAACCATCGCGGTAGAGCGCATTGGCCTTAAGACCCAGTTCCCAGGACAGGCGATAGCAAGCAGAAATCTCCGAAATCGCGGCTTCGTTCGGGAGATTAATCGTCTTGGAGATCGCACCAGTGATAAACGGCTGGCTGGCCGCCATCATGCGAATGTGTCCTTCGGCTGCAATGAACCGCTTGCCGTGCTTGCCGCACTTATTGGCACAATCAAAGACAGACACGTGTTCAGGCTTGAGGTGTGGCGCACCTTCCATTGTCGCCATGCCACAGATCTTGAGGTTGAGTTCATCGATCTGCTTCACGGTGAGACCAAGCTTGCGAAGCAGGTTGAACTTGGGGTCAGCCTTCGCCTTCTCCGCATCAATCCCGATCCGCTTCAGGCTCTCCGGCGAGAACGTCCAGAGCGAGAACGCGAACATCAGTTCAAACGTGCCAGGGAGCGACGCGGTCACCGTATCGAGATCGTTTGGCTGGAAGCCCTTGCTGAGCAGCCACTGCATGAACGACTGTCCCGGCTTTGAATCCTTCACGCCTGCCGGCAGCGGCACATCAAGCGTGAGCGCACCGAGCAAGTAGGTCATCATGTCTGAAACATGCGTGTCAGAATATCCGAGCGCCTCAAGCGCGGGGCGCACGGATTCATTGGCAATCTTGAAGTAGCCGCCGCCGGCGAGTTTCTTGAACTTCACAAGAGCAAAATCGGGCTCGACGCCGGTGGTATCACAATCCATCAGCAACCCGATGGTGCCGGTCGGCGCGATGACCGTCGTCTGTGCATTGCGATATCCATACTGCTGGCCAAACGCAAGTGCATCATCCCATGCCATAGTTGCATGGTTCAGCAACGCCTGGCTGTTCTTAAGTTTCACCTTGCCAGAACGAACCAATGCGTGATCGATCGGCACCGGACGAATCTTCAGATTCTCCCACTCATCCGCATCGCGTGCCACTCCGTGTGCAGCCCGCTTGTGATTGCGCACCACACGCAACATATTCTCACGATCGGCCTCGAACCCAGCAAACGCGCCCAGTTCCTTCGCCATCAGCGAAGACTGCCGATAGCTGCGACCCGTGAGAATCGCGGTCAAGCACGCACAGATCGAACGTGCTTCTTCAGAGTCATACGCAATACCCGCCTGCATCAGCATCGCGCCGAGATTGGCATAGCCAAGTCCGAGCGTGCGATACTTGTACGAAAGCACCGCAATTGCGCGGCTGGGGAACGCCGCCATCAGCACACTGATCTCAAGTACGATCGTCCAGATATCAACAGCGTGCTCATACCGCTCAATATCAAACGCGCGGGTCTTGGAGTCATAGAGCTTCAGGATGTTCAGCGATGCCAGGTTGCAGGCAGTGTTGTCCAGGAACATGTATTCGCTGCAAGGATTACTGGCGTTGATTCGCCCAGCGCTGGGACAGGTGTGCCAGGCGTTGATCGTCGTGTCATATTGCACGCCCGGATCAGCGCACCGCCAGGCGGCGTAACAAATCGAATCCCATAATTTCTGCGACTCGTAGGTCTTGGCAACTTTGCCATTAGTACGCCAGAAAGTTTGCCACTCGCCATTTGAATCAAGCGCTTCGAAGAACGAGTCGGGAATTCGGACAGAGTTGTTCGAATTCTGCCCGCTCACCGTCATGTACGCCTCGCCATTGAAGTCGTAGTCCAACTTCAGTCCGAGCTTCTTGGCCATTTCCTGATCAGCCTTGGAAACAGACTTGATGCCTTCCGCCAGCGCAGCGACCTTGATCTCTTCCCGCACTTTCCAGTTCACAAAATCTTCGATGTCGGGGTGGTCCATATCCAGGCACACCATCTTTGCCGCACGCCGAGTTGTACCGCCAGACTTGATCGCGGCCGCCGCCCGGTCGCCGATTCGCAGCCATGACATCAAACCGCTAGAGCGGCCTCCGCCGGAAAGCTTCTCGCCATCGCCGCGGAGCCCGGAGAAATTGGTACCCGTTCCAGATCCATACTTGAACAAGCGAGCCTCGCGGATCCAGAGATCCATTATGCCGCCTTCGTTAACAAGATCATCGCTCACGCTCTGAATGAAGCAGGCATGCGGCTGCGGGTGCGTGTATGCATCAGGAGCAAATTCCACTTCGCCAGTCTTTGGATCAACGATCGAATGCCCTTGAGATGGGCCGCCGATTCCGTATGCAAACTGCAAGCCCGTGTTAAACCACTGCGGGCTGTTGGGAGCAGCCATCTGATGCGTCATCATGTACGCAATCTCATCGTAAAACGCCTGAGCATCCTCGGCAGTGTCGAAATACTTGTGGGTCTCTCCCCAGTGCCGCCAGCAACCGGCGAGGCGATGAATCACCTGGCGTGCAGATCGCTCCGGACCCGTGACCGGCTTGCCATCCGTGATCTTTGTCTTCCCATTTTCGTCATACTGTGGCACGCCGGCCTTGCGGAAATACTTGCTCACCATGATGTCCGTGGCCAACTGCGACCACGTCTCGGGCACCTCGGCATCTTTCATCTCAAACACAATGCTGCCATCTGGATTCGAGATTTTGCTCGAACGCTTCACCCATGCGACGCTTGCGAATGGATCCTGGCCCGATGTTGTGAATTTCCGCGTAACCTTCATGCGACAACCTCTTCCAATTCCCGACCGTCAAAATAGAACCACACGATGCCGCCAAACAAAAGAGCGGTAACCTCTTAGTCAACCTTTGGTAAAGTCAATCCCGACTGATCCTGATACTTGCCCGCCTTGTCGGCGTAGCTCTTCTCGCAAACTTGATCTGCCTGCAAAAATACCAACTGTGCCACACCTTCATTCGCATACACACGCGCAGGCAGCGGCGTGGTATTTGAAATTTCCAACGTCACTTTTCCTCGCCACTCTGGCTCCAGCGGCGTCACGTTCACAATCAGTCCGCAACGCGCATACGTACTCTTGCCAACGCAAATAACAAGCACATCTCGCGGCACTTCCAGATACTCAACGGTTTCGCACAACGCAAAGCTGTTGGGCGGAATAATCACGTATTGACGATCCGCTGGCTTGCTGCCAACATCGACTTCAACCATCATCTCATCTGAAAACGATTTAGGATCAACAACTGCAATATCGCCAGTGATCGGAGTTGGCGTAAAGATCTTAAACCGTGTGCCAACACGAACGTCGTACCCATAGCTCGAGACACCGTAACTGATCCGACCAGGCCGCTTCACCGACTCTTCGAATGGTTGAATCGGCACGCGTTGCCGAATTTGTCTATCAGAAAGAACTCCCACTACCCACCTCCCTGCTGCCGCCACTTTTCTGTCCACCCTTCACCAAGGGCTTCCACCGCTATGAACCAATGTCATTACCAACATGGGCACGAGAATCTGCCCGCCGCATCGTGCCAGACCGCTACCCGACAACTCCCCCACAACAAAATCAGGAATTGCTATGCAACAGCGTTTTCAGGATCCCAAACATAAAGGGACCATGAAGCTCACAAAGATATGTCAAGTGTAGCTTTCGCGTCGGATCAACTCCTTCGCTGGTCAAGTGCGAGAGGATAGATTACCACTACCGCTGGTATGGTCAACCTCAAATGGTACAAAATGCAGTGGTTTCATGTCAAAAAAATGCGCGCAAGTCCATTTATTGACCCAACTTAGCAAATTTCTTTCGCATTTAACAAAACTCAATCCCCGCCCTGTCGGTTTATTGTGGATAACTCGTTCGGGTCGCCTCGAAACTCGTTCCCATCCTCAGCTCAAACACCTGAGAACGCCATCCAAGTCTCTCACCCACAGCCAATTACAACGAAATAGACCATTCTCGCGGCTGCAAGACCACACCTGCAACGTTCTCCCGCTTCACCACGTAGACTCATCGCCTAGTAGACACACACCGGCACCTCTAACGCTGCCACGCCCCCAGGAACCCCTGCATGCAATTTTCGTGCATTACTCGACTTCTCACCCTCGCCGCCGCGGCTGCTTGTGGCACGCTTGCCTCCTGCGAATCCTCAAACGCTCCACGTCCAAAGCCACTTGATGTCAAACCACTTGTTGTCCGAGACGTGCCAGCAGTCCTCCGTGGCACAGTCGGCACCGAAACCACGATCACGGGCACCCAGCCCGTCCTGATCTCCGGATACGGCTTTGTAGTGGGTCTCAACGGCACTGGCGGCGGTGCACTCCCCGACAAGATCGCCGGCAGCCTTGAGCGGCAAATGGGGCTCCTGGGAATCGGTCGAGCTGAGCGATATGACGGCTACGCAATTTCTGGCCGTACACCCAAACAGCTACTGAAGGATAAGAACACCGCGGTAGTACTGGTCCAGGCCGCGATTGCACCGGGCGCACCTGCGAGCGCTCGCTTTGATGTATTTGTTACGGCACTCAACGCCACAAATCTCGAGGGTGGAATTCTCTGGACGACCGACTTGCAGGTTGGCGATCCCGCCCTCGTCGGTGGCATTCAATCTCGAAAAATAGCTGTCGCCCGTGGCCCAATCTTTATCAATCCATTCTCCGACCCGGGCAAAGAAACTGCAGGCGTGACTCGCTTCGCCGGTCGCGTACTCGATGGCGGAACAGTTCTCAATCCGTTCCCGCTTGAAATTCGTCTCGATAATCCCAGCCACTCTCGCGCCATCACAATCAAAGACGCAATCAACGAACGGTTTGATCCTGGAATGGGCGATCCCGGTGAAGTTGCACGCGGACGTAACGATTCAATGATCGAATTGAATGTCCCGCGACGCTTCGCAAAAACTCCAGGAGAATTTCTCGATCTTGTGCAGGCAATCACGATCGACCAGTTCGCACCAGCCGAAGAACTCGCAAAACGCTATGTCGACGCCCTCAAATCCCAGCCCGCTCTGGCAACCCCCCTGTCGCGATCACTCGAGGCACTGGGCCGCCCAGAGCGCACATTGCCGCAAATGAGAGAGTTGTACGACTTCCCTGAGTCGGAGCCACGCATGGCGGCACTTCGCGCTGGCGCAAACCTGGGCGATGTCCGAGCCGCTGCTCCGCTGCAGAAATTGGCCCGTGATGGAAATCCTGCAGAACGAGCTGCCGCCATTGACCTGCTCTCTCGAATCGGCGGCGGCCCCATGATCGATGTCACGCTCCGGGAAATGCTCGCGGATCCCGACCTGGCAATCCGGATCGGCGCATACGAGGCACTCATGCGCCGCGCTGTTCGCGTGCAGACCAATCGCCTTGCGGAAAGCAACCCGCGTGCGCCGGTTTCACACCTTGAGGTCCTTGCCGAAACTAACGTGCCAGCGGGACTCCTTCAAGGGGTTTCGCGCCAGATGATTTCCGGCAAGTTCTTTCTCGATGTGGTTGCAACCGGAGAACCACTGATTTACATCACACAGCAAGGTCAGCCTCGCATCGTTCTCTTTGGAGCCAATCTCGAACTGGCAAGGCCCATGCTTGCAAACATCTGGTCCAGCCGCCTTTTGATCGCAAGCGACGCCCCCACTGACCCAATCCGCGTGCGATTTGAAGATGCAACCGGGCGAGCTCGCACGGCGAGCACAACCGGAACAATCGTTGATCTCATCACCCTTCTCGCACAAGACCCGTCGCCCGAAGAATCAACCCCTTCGCTTGGCCTGAGCTACTCAGAAATCGTCGGCGTCCTCTACGAACTCCAGCAGCAGAAATACCTCGGCGGTCCGTTCACTACTGAACGCGATCGCCTGCAAGCTCAGATTTACGCAGCCGCCAAGAGCGGCGAACGTCGTGATCGACCTGAAACAACAACTGACAAAGAAGAAATCGTGATCATCAATCAACCTGGACTTGGAGCGCGTCCGACGATCAAGCCAACCGATGAGGCTCCTAAGCAGGTCCCCATTTCCGAATCGGCGGAGCCAAAAAAGAACTGACCCTCCAGATTCCATAATCTGAAGGGTCGGATTGGCTAGAGCTGCGCAAACGCAGAAGTTCGACACACATTCTGTTTACTTGCGGCGGAATTCGAAGATCATGTGCGAAGTACTTTTCCCGCTCTTGATAGATCGCCAAGTCTGCTTCAGCGTGTCCTTGTCAGCCATGTCCAGTGTCAGTTCGCCCATGAACTCTGTGTCCATAGTGTCAAGATTGGTAACACTCTCGGTTTTGAATTCGACGTGTCCCGGCGATACAGCGACGCTTCGCATTCGTGGCTGATTGCCCGCGCCGCAATAATGCGTCACCATCAGTTCGCCACCATTCATGTGGTACATGTTTGTCATTTCGTGCGCCGAGCCGGGAAACATCACCTCACGAACGCTGGAGTTCATGCTTGTGACATTGAATGTTGACACTCCAGGCTCCGGAGGATTTTCCCCATTCATCTTCACCAATTGCCATTCACCCTGAAGGCTCTTGATCATTTCGAGTGACTTCGCGTTCTCCTCTGACGCTTTTCCCACTGCACGAACCCCGCTACTTTGGCAGGCAGTCAACGCACACATCGATGCAATCAATCCCACACCAACTACAGAATCAATCACCTTCATGACACTCTCCTTCTTATGTGGCCGCTAGTACTGTATCAATTTCGCGGACTTTCGGCAACTCACCATTCCCGGGCCACAATCCGGTCAATTGCGTGCGCAACGCCATGATCGTCGTTCGATCGCGTTGCTCGTCTGGTCGCCAGTTTCACCCGCTCCACCGCGTTCCCCATCGCCACTCCAAGCCCCACGGCAGACAACATGCTCAGGTCGTTGATTTGATCTCCAACCGCGGCACACTCTGACAGTTTCACACTCATCCCATCGGCAACCCATTTGAGTGCAGTCCCTTTGTTGCCATCTTTGGAAAACACTTCGAGTACATGCAGTGTTTGCCCATCATCAGTCTTGCTTGCATGTTCAGGCGCAACCACAGCTGGGAAATGGTGTATGTGCGTCTCAGTCCCGAAAGTCTCCACCAGATCATCCTGGATCGTCTGCAAAGTCCCAGACATTCCGCACACACCAAATCGTACAGTGTGATCCGGATGTTCATCGGTCCCGATGTCTTCCACATAGCGCGCGTGGACATCCATCTCCTTAAACCACCACTCTGTCACTGCATCCAGTTTCAATTTCTCTTGACCATGCACGACCAGATAGTCGTATCCAACCTCACACGGATCCTTGAGTACCAGCGCAGGCAATTTATGCGACAGCAATCGCTCAACCGCATTTCCAACCAGCGTTTCGTGGAGCGTGAATCGATGAACGGTCTGTCCAGACTTCGCATCCGCGATAATTGACCCTCCTGCCACCACCACGGGGTCGGTCTGCCCCATCTGGTCAAGATATTTCTTACATTCCTTGTACCCGCGTCCGGTGCATATCACGATGCGCTTTCCAGCCTCGCGTGCGCGGTCCATCGCACGGATGTTCTCGCGGCTCAGTTCTCCGCCAGAATTCAAAAGCGTGCCATCAAGATCAAGTGCGATCAATCGGTATTCAGGTTGAAGCATTGACCAAAGGTAGGGTTGCCCTTGCATCGGACAGTTTGCGCCCTCAAAGCTTCCGGTACCGCCATAAAAGACCCTGGTTATGAACGAAAACAGAACAACTTTGCTGGAAAACTGAAACTCACGCCTCCAAGAGGCTAAGAATCTGGGGAATCAGTCCGGCGGGGCCATCGTGGCCTGGCCGATCCCTTCGTATCTCCGCAATAACCGCGGCTCGGAATTGAACCTATGTCTACTCACTTCGCAAAACTCGCACTCATCGTCCTTCTCGCTGGCACAGCTACCTCTGTGATCGCTGATAACCCCCCTGCCACACCTGCTGGAACCAAGATCCCAGTCAAGACCTCTGACGATCTTCCACGCCACACGTACACGATCGAAGGAAAGGCCTCAGAGTTTCTGCTTTCAGACAAACCCTTCAAGGACTTTGTCTCAAAGGTAAAGGCAAACGTTGAATCTGACCTCGCGAAGTACGACATCACCGATCGCACAACGCTGCAGGGTTATCACACACTGCGCCAGCAGATCGCAATGTTTGAAGGTCGCCTTGATGATGCTCTCGCGTGCGCGGCCACTGTCCGGTCACTCGAAGGCAAGGAATCCAAAAAACTCATGACGGGTCAGGTGCTGGGAGCACTTGTGGCGGCCAATAAAGGAAGCTCCGGCGACAAAGCTCGCTTTGAACAGATCTTCAAAGCCAAGCTCAATGAATCGGTGAGTGTTCTTCCTTTCGACGTTGTCCGCGAAGAACTTGTATCTGCACGCGGTCGGGCCCAGATGATCACGCGAGAGCTCGTTCTCGGGCAAATCGCTGGTGGCCTGGACCCGGTTGTTGACCAGCAAAAAGGCGAAGTCTCAGGCGACTTAGTCACAACGCTGGTTGGTGTTCGAGTCATGTTGGACCACATGCTGCCCATCCAGCCGCAAGTCGCAGAGGTCTATGGAAAACTGATTGATGCCAATTCAACCGAACGCAAAGACATCTGGACCCCCACCCTTGTGACTTTCACCGAGGCCGACAAACTGACCCCAATCACAGTGGCGGTCTGGGATTCCGGCGTTGACACCGCGATTTTCCAGACTACCAAACAACTCTGGACCAATCCCAAAGAGACGGTGGACGCCAAAGACAATGACGGCAACGGCTTCGTTGATGATGTGCACGGTATCGCATATGACCTGACAATCGACCCAACCTCGGCACTGCTTCACCCCCTGAGCGACCTCAAGCACGACAGCGCACTCATGCAAAAACACATGAAGGGCGTCGGCGATGTGCAGTCCGGTGTCGATAGCCCCGAAGCAACCGAGTTCCGCAAGTACATCACAACCCTGAAGCAGAACGAAGTAACTCCATTCCTTGAAGACCTGGGTCTCTTTGGAAACTACAGCCACGGAACCCACGTTGCAGGTATCGCCGTTGAAGGCAACCCCTTCGCGCGCGTGCTAACCGCAAGAATCACTTTTGATTACAAGCAGATTCCTCAACACGCTCCCTCCGAAGAGCTCGCAAAGAAAACTGCCAAAGCCGCGCACGACACCATCAACTATTTCAAAGCCAATGGCGTACGAGTCGTCAATATGTCCTGGGGTGGCTCGCGTGAAGATGTCGAAGCCATGCTCGAAAAGAAGGGCGTTGGCAAGAACAGCGAAGAACGCGCCGAGATCGCACGCAAGCTCTTTGCCATCGAACGCGATTCGCTCGACGCCGCCATGCGTGGCGCGCCCGATATCCTCTTCATCTGCGCTGCCGGTAATTCGGACAACGACAATGAATTCGCCGAACTCATCCCCAGCGGCCTCAAACTCCCCAACATGCTCACCGTCGGGGCAGTCGATTCCAGCGGCAAGCCCACTAGCTTTACAACCTTCGGGAAAGGCGTCAAGCTCTATGCCAACGGCTTTGAAGTCAATTCATACATCCCCGGTGGCCAGAAGCTCAAGTTCAACGGCACTTCGATGGCATCGCCAAACGCCGCGAACCTGGCTGTCAAGATCTTGAACGTGAACCCCAAGCTGACGCCCACCCAGGTCATGGAAATCATGGCAAAGGGTGCCGATCCGCTGGCGGGCTATGAGGGTCGCTTCATGATTAACCCCAGGAAGTCGATCGATATGGTCCGCAGCGGCAAGTAATCCCAGAGCGCCAAGCCCTTTGCGACCTTCTGGCTATGCATTTGCATGCCCAAAGCATGGTTTGTGCATGCGCCATTCGCTCGGGCGACTTAGCTTCGATACCCTACAACCATGCCAGATGCCTCGCTCTTAGAAACTTTCCCCACACCCACCGACACACCGTTCATCATCGAACATGTTCATGATGAATTTACGTCAGTCTGTCCCAAGACCGGCCACCCCGATTTTGGAACAATCACGATCAGGTTTGAGCCTCAGGCCGCCAAAGCAAGAGGAACTTGTGTCGAACTCAAGTCGCTGAAGCTTTACTTTCAGTCATTCCGCAATGAAGGTATTTTTTACGAGGCCGTCACAAACACCATTCGTGACGACCTTGCCAAGCTCATGAATCCCACCTGGCTGCTGGTCCGTTCCGATTGGAAAGGCCGCGGCGGGTTCCGTTCCGTCATTCGAGCTGCTCACGGCGTAGTGCCCGAATCCTGGCGTCAATAAAACAACTCTCTCAGAAAGCAACTCCATGTCTGCAACCAAAACTCAACAGCCTCCCGCCAGCCTCGGCCCGCGTCCATATCTCAAAGATGCGCAGCCCAATGCTCGCATCGAAGGCGCGTTCTGCATCGCCAACTGCCAGCTCGGGAAAACCCGCGCTGACAAGCCATATCTCCGCTGCCTCCTTTCTGACAAAACTGGTGAAGTCGCCGGCCGAATGTGGTCTGTTGATGAAGCGACTTTCAAGCGGCTTCCGACCGATGGCTTCGTCTGGGTTGATGGTGAAACTCAGCCATATCAGGGCGAGCTTCAACTCATCATCCGAACCATTGAACCACTCGAGCCGTCGCTCGAACAGATCCGAGACCTTCTTCCCGCCAGTAAGTTTGATCCCGCCGTGATGTTCGAGGAACTGACAAACATCCTCGGCACGCTCAAGCATCCCGCCGCGAAAACACTCGCTAATACCTATCTCAACGACACGTATCTGATGGATCTCTTCCGCCAGGCTCCCGCGGCCAAGAGCATGCACCACGCCTTCATCGGTGGCTTGCTCGAGCACACACTGCAGTTGCTCAAGCTCGCAAATGCAATGCTTCCGGGATACCCCAAACTCAATCGCGATATCGTGCTGCTCGGCCTCTTCTTGCACGACCTTGGCAAAACTCGCGAACTCATCTTTGATCGCGGCTTCGGCTATTCAGACCGCGGCGAACTCCTCGGTCACGTTGTCGATGGCGCAATCATGCTTCACGATAAGGCGCAGCAGGCAATGCACGACTCCGGCCAGCGGTTCCCCGCGAACTTCGTTCTCATCCTGCAGCACATCATCATTTCGCACCACGGCATTCCGGAATTTGGCGCTGCCAAAATCCCGGCAACTCCTGAAGCGATCTTTGTTTCCATGCTCGACAATCTCGATGCCAAAACCACCATGGCACTGGCTGCCGCACGCCCAGAACACGCCCAATCCGCCGATTTGGGCGGCAACTTCACCGAGAAAGTCTGGGGTTTGGATACTAAACTTTTCCGGGTCGATCCACTGGCGTCATAACTATGGCAATTGAGGCATCAGTTCGAGTGAACTTCTCAAAGCCACTCCCGCTTTTCCCGCTGGATCGCGTTCACCTGTTGCCGCAGCAAATCGTGCCACTACATATCTTCGAACCTCGCTATCGCCAGATGATCACACACGCACTCGATGGCGCAGGCCAGATCGCCATGGCAATGTTCGACAGCCGTGATTGGAAAAAGGACTATCACGGTCGACCCGAATTGCGCGATGCAGTTTGCATCGGGCAAATCGGTCAGCACGAACGCCTTCCCGATGGAAGATTCAACGTCATTCTCCAGGGCATCTGCCGCGCTCGGATCGTCGAAGAAAGTCCTGGAAGCAGCGAACGACTCTACCGCCAGGCGCTGCTGCAACCAATCGGGTTTGATGAAGCAGATCCGGAAGAGCTTACTCTTATTCGTTCTCGCCTGAGCACTTCGCTCTCCTCTGCACCGCTTGACAAACTCAACGTCTCCAAACCCATCCTCGATTGTGCTCGCGATTTACAGATCCCCACAACCGCGCTCATCGAACTCCTTGGGTTCACCATCATCAACAACAACGAACTTCGATATAAATTGCTCGCTGAAGGCGATGCACTTCTCCGGGCAGAAATGATCTTTGGCGAACTTTCACAACTTTCCCGCCTCATCACCCAGGCCGACCGCCAGCGCCCCCAGGACTGGCCAAAAGGCTGTTCTTGGAACTGATAGGCCGCATAAACCCCTGGTTTTTAAAGACTTACGATATTTTCGGAACTCTGCCTGCGATCAAACATCTAATCTAGCGAACGTTCATCGTCCTCACTCATTGGAGTCCGTCATGAAACTTCTCAAAACTCGCACAACCAAGGCCGCGCTCATTTCTCTAGTCGGTGGGGCTATGTTGCTCACCACTACCGGCTGCAATAACGCAGGAGAAGGCTTCTTCTCTGGCGCAATGCTCGGCTCACTTGTTGGTATGGGGCTCGGCTCCCTTTCCGGCGACATGGGCAAAGGCGCTGCCGCAGGCGCGCTCCTCGGCGGCCTGGGCGGGGTACTTGTCGGCGACCAGAATCAGCGAAACGCCCGCTGATCTTCGATCATCTTGTCCTTCAACTCTTCTCGCAACAACGTGATTTCACGCCGCAGTCTTTCCATCGCGGCATCATTCCCGTCCTTCATCAACTCGTCGTATGAGATCGGCGTTCCATAGTTCACCAAGATCCGGTGACCAAGGAGCTTGGGGAATTTGTTGAAGCGAGGCCACGCGCCAAAAGACCCCTCAATTGCCACTGGCTGAACTGCGCACTTGGCACGCCTTACAAGTAACATGACCCCACGCTTGAACTCTTCGATCTCGCCCTTCTCACAACGAGTCCCTTCCGGAAATATCAACACAGCTTCGCCCTGGTCAAGCCGGCGAATCACTTCGCGGATCGCTCCCGCATCACCCGCTTCCTGATTGATCGGAATCGATCCCAGTGATTCAATTGCCCATCCAAACGGCTTGAACTTAAACAACCCTGACTGTGCGATGTAGCTCAGTCGCCGCGGCGCAATCCCGCCGATACATGGCGGGTCAAAGTGTGATTGATGATTTGATGCAACGAGCAGCGGCCCGGACTTCGGCATCCGCTCGCGATGCAATCCGCGGGTGCGATAGATAAACAGAAAACCGACGAACGCGGTATTCTTGACAATGAAGTAAAACACGGCTCGAAATCCGCGGCGTGCCCAACCCAAGTCATCCGAATTGTCAGATTTCTGCACCCTGCTCACACAAGCACGCGGGCAACTACCTCACGCTCCAAAGTATCCACAACCTGTTCAAAATTCATGGGAGAAGTATCGACCACAATCGCATCGGTTGGACAGACCAGCGGCCCAACCTTCCGGCTTTCATCTGATCGATCTCTAGCCTCAATCATCCGCTGTAATTCTTCTAGATTTGGCGATAGCCCGCGTGCCCGCATTTGTGTCGCCCGCCGCAACGCTCGGACCTGAGAAGTGGCCTTCAAGAAGAACTTCACTGCCGCATGCGGAAACACCACTGATCCCTGATCCCGGCCTTCGCTTACCAGTCTCGGATGCGTATCTGCCACGTGCTGCTGCCGATCCACCATGTGTGCCCGCAGTTCTGCGATCCCAGCGATCGGTGAAACCAACTGCGTGACATCCTCATCTTCAATGCGATCTTCCATCGGCTGCCCATATGCCAGAATCATCGGTGGTTTGCGACTGAAGTCAAAGCGGATGTCCGCCGCCTCCACGGCCCGAACGACCGTGCCAGGATCAGACCGCTGATCAAGCCCAGCCTGAATCAGAACCGCAGCGGCGGCTCGATACATCGCACCTGTATTCAACAACTCAAGCCCGAGCCGCTGCGCCAGTTCCCTCGCAACAGAACTTTTGCCGCTCGCGGCAGGTCCATCAATCGTTATGACAATCGGACGTTTTGAAGCCAAGAGGTCGCTCCAAGCCCGGCGACTTTGAGACTGACCGGCGTGACCGGACTGACCGGGCCGATCGGTCACGGCGCTCCGGCTCTGCGATTCAACCAAGGCGGCAGTCTCAATCCCGGCCATGGTACACCTCACTCACTTGCTCGACTTCACAACGTCATTCTTCATCGCGAACTGGTTCATCTTCATCAGGCTCCGCAGCCGCCGCCGAATCAAGGTCTTCTTCAACGAACTCTTCTTTCACAGGCTCGGCGAAGAACGCCTCAAGCAACTTGCGGGTTCGGATCACCCCAATAGTAGGATTGCCAGGACCGCGATAGTCGATCGCCAGATTTCCGTCGTATCCCACGCTCTCAATTGCATCAATCAGCGGCCGGAACTCAAACCCGGCATGCTCAACCTGTTCATCCAGCCCGATCTCTGCCTTTTTCTTCTTGCCAGTCAAAGGTTTGAAATCAAGGGTCGAGACCGAGACCGCAGATGCGTATGGCACAATCCGCCGCAGGAATGCGCCCGGATCCTTCTGTGCGGCCGCGAGTTGAAAATCAGGGAAAGTCCCAATTCGAAACCCGCCGACTTTCTTAATCAACTCAGTCAACTTATCCGGCTCAATAGTCAATCCTGGATACGGCGAGATCAGAACATTGAGATCCAGCTTCTCCGCATGTTCCATGATCTTTTTGAGCCGCTCAATCACAAGTTTGTTCGAAGATTCTGACGTATCCGCATTGATCTTAAATGCGGTTGAATTGCACCCTAGATACCTTGCCGCCTCCAAAACCCGTTTCATCCGGTCCATCGCCGGGATGTACTCATCATTCGAGGTGCTCGAAATCGAAAGTGCCTGATGTTCCACGAGTAACAGGCATGAACACGCCGCCTTATCAGCCCGTTCCCGGATCGTTTCCAGCCGCGCCCGATCCGCTCCCTGAAGCAAATCGGTTGTCAAATTCACCCCGTGCAGGCCAAGCTTCTCCCGCGCGAAGGCTGGAAGATCGGTCATCTTCAGTGTTGCTCCCTTGCCTTTGGCATCGGGAACAAGGAGGGGCCGTAAACAAGATGCGGTAACGGTAAATAGCATGCAGTTGGGCCGAGTGTAGCCCAATCGCACGCCATGCGTTTGATTGTTCGTTGCAGTGTCGAGAGAGCCACTTTCTGATATCCTTATCGTCACCATGGCCGTCACCACAAAGCTCGACATTACCAGGACCTTTATGGGCTGGGACCACCCTGCACTGGTCTTGGCTGCTCAGTCAATTGCTACGCGAATTACCGACGGAGAACTCGATCTGAGCAACCTGGTGGTTGTCACTCCGGGTTCTCGGGCTGGCCGCATTCTTGATTCGCTCATCTCCCAAATTGCCCAATCCAGGGCCATCCTCTACACACCGCCCCAATACCTCACACCTGGTCGAATTGTGTCCGCCCTCTACCAGCTGAACGCTTCCGAAACGCCCGCGACCCATCAACAGCTCGCATGGATTCATGCGCTTCGCTCGCTTCCGGCAGCACAACAGGTCAAGCTTGTTGGATCGCTCCCGAATAACTCCCAAGTCCTGAAACGCTACAGCGAATTGTTCTCAAAAACATGTACACAGCTTGCGGGCGAAAATATTCGACCTCGAGAAGTTCCAGTCATCGCCGCCCAGAATCGCGAGTCGCTCATCGGGGAAATCGATACAGAACGTTGGAACGCCCTTGAACTTGCGTTGAACCACGCGAGCGAACTACTGCAATCCAGCGGCGGCTCGCTCGCGTCGCAGACTGAACTTGCTGCGGTTCGCGCAGGGTCGCCAACTCTCTCGCACGGTATCGTACTTGTTGCAACAAGTGAGATACCGGGTCTCGCTCGCGCCGCGTTTCGCAAACACTCTGGACCGGTTGAGTGCCTGATCGCCGCGCCGCAATCGCACGCCGCCAGATTCGACGAAATTGGTTGTGTTATTCCGTTACAGTGGAACGGGGCACTTGCAGAACTTTCTGAAGACGAGCTCATTTTCGCAGATGGTCCGGCATCGCAGGCCGAAGCGACCTTTTCAAGTCTGGCGACGCTTGACCCCGCGCCCACCCCGCAAGATGTGGTCATCTCAGCCCCAGATACAAGTGTTACACCACACCTGATCAGCATTTCCCGCGAGATTGGCGGCGTACGCATCCGCGATGCCGCCGCACAATCAATTGCATCCGCGCCAGTATCTGTATTGATATCGCTCATCGCGGAATTCTGTCAGGATCAGACCTTTGATGCGTATTCACGGTTGGTCCGCCATCCACACTTTGAATCTCGCCTGATCCAGTCAATGCGAAATGCACATCAGCAACGCCCGCCGCCGATCGGCCCGCTGCAGTGGATTCGCGCACTTGATCGTTACGGAGCCTCGCAAGCGCCTTCAGGGATTGACTCTTCCTGGATTTGCGATTCCCCACGCGATAAAAAAATTCTCGTGGATCTCTATGCCTCCGCCCTCGAGTTGCTTTCTCCGCTGCTCCGCGATGATAACGATACAGCATCTCATTGGGCGAAGGCGATCAGAGATGTTGTACGAAGCATCTATGAAAATCGGCGTGTAAAAACTTCGACCGCACCCGGCCGCCGCACTTTAGCGACTTTTCAGGCAGTTTCCGCGGCACTCGATTCGCTCAACACACTTCCAGATTCACTGACCTCTGGCAAGTCGATACGGGCCTGCGAGGCCTTGCAACTTGTTCTTGATGAACTTGCTGGGCAACAACTATCTCCCGAGCCGGTGTCAAACTCCATCGAGGTACTAGGCTGGCTCGACGCGGCGATGGATCCATCTCCAATTGCAATTGTGACGGGCTTGAATGAAGGAGTTGTTCCGGAAAAGATCAGCTCCGATCCGCTATTGCCCGAGTCATTGGCAACTGCGTTACGAATCTCATGCAATACATCACGGTTCGGCCGTGATGCATATCTGCTTTCACTGATTCGACACTCGCGAAAGTGGGCGGGCGCGAAGGTAATCGTTATCGTGGGACGACGCGACAGCAAAGATGACCCGCTGTGGCCATCTCGCTTGCTGCTGAGTGATGACGTCCTGGTACCAAGAATTGAGCGTCTGCTTAAAGGACCAACTCAACTGGCCGCAGTTCAGCGCGGACACGTACCCTGCGGAGTCAGTGGATTTGTCGTTCGCCCTCTCCAGGACCTTTCGCCCCCGACAGTCTTGAGCGTGTCGCACTTCAAGAAATATCTGACTTCTCCCTACGAGTTCTATCTCGACAGAGTGCTTGGACTTGAAGACTTTGGAAGCCACAACGAAGAACTTGACGCGGGTTCCTTTGGAAATCTCATTCATGGGGCTTTGAAAGTCTTCGGTGATTCACCTGCAAAGCTTCTTACTAAAGCCGCCGATATCGCAGCGGCATTGAACGACTCGCTGGATTCGCACATTGCGGTCACCTTCGGAAGTCAGGTTCGTCCCGAGGTCCAGATTCAGATAGCGATGGCACGGCGGCGAATCTCACGGCTTGCGGATATCGAGGCGGCACGCAGGAACGAGGGATGGACGATCAAGTATTGCGAATGGAACGATGGCGAGATTTCGTATCCGCACAACAGTTCCAATGTGCTGGTCCGCGGGAGAATTGATCGAATCGACTTTAATGCCAGATCGGGCACATGGGAGATCATTGATTACAAGACCGGCAATCGAGCAGATGCTCCCGACAAAGCCCACTTTTCACCTCGAACAAATACGTGGAAGGACCTGCAGCTACCGCTTTATCGGCATCTCGCAAAGCCAATTACAGGAGAGCCTCTCCCAGCCCTTTCGTACTTACTCCTCCCGCGTGATCCGGCTGACACCGACCTCAAACCCTTGACTTCCAAGATTGACCTGGCACAGGCTGATATCGCCATTCAACAGGTCATTACAAATATTCTCTCCTCGGCATTCAGCGATGTCGGATCATCACAAAGTACCGAAGGTGCCCGCGGCGCACTATTGGGCATTGGAATTGTCAGCCCCGGCGGAGCGAGGCCTCTGGCCAAGGGAGATGACTCTCAATGACACCAACCCCGCAAGACCTGCATCCACACTGCGTCATCCGCGCCTCAGCGGGCACAGGCAAAACGTATCGACTGGCAATGCGATACATCGGGCTGCTCGCACGCGGAGAACAACCATCTTCCCTGCTCGCAACAACCTTCACAAAGAAGGCCGCCGGCGAGATGCTCGACCGCGTTATGAAGTTCCTGGCATTTGGCGCAACCCGTCCAGACACGCTTGCAGAACTTCACGAATTTGCCAGTCCAACGCTCACCCATCAGAAATGTCGAGAATTGCTGATACTTCTGGTTGCCAACCTGCACCGCCACAACGTCCTGAACATTGATAAGCTCTTCCTGCGGCTGGCGACCGGCTTCTCGCTCGATCTGGGAGTCGCTCCCGGATGGCAACTGGTTGACCCGGAAGAGGACACCAACCTGCGCATTCGAGCTCTCAGCAACATGCTCGCTGCAAGTTCTGCCGATAGCACCCTGGATTCACTGGTACATCTTGCTCGCGGCGGAAATCCTTCTGCTGTTCATGCACCAATTCTCAGTGCGCTAAAGGCGGCGTATTTCAGGTTCCAGGCCGCGAAGCAGGAGCTTTTGCCATGGGTGGCGATTCAACCCGAGTCACCTCCACTGACCCCGGCCGAGCTTTCTCACTCGATCAAGGCGCTTCGAGCCAGTGCGAGAGACATCCCGCTCACGGGAAAAAAGAAACCGAATTCTCATTTCGAGCGTGCCATTGACAAAGCTGATCTCTCGCTATCAACTGGTGACTGGGGTGGCTTTTTAAGTACTGGACTTGCCAAGCCACTTTGCAAGGGGCCGCCATACCTCTTTCACGCGCTTGACATTCCCGACTCCATCCACGAGGCTTATTTGCCACTCATCGGGCACGCAATCGCCGTCCTTCGCGAACAGCTCCTGCGCGCGAACACAGCGCTGCACCAGCTTCTGTCTTCATTCGATACACATTATTCCGCGTTGAAATCCTCGCAGGGCACTTTTCTCTTTGACGACATACCGCAGCTGCTGCTCAAACTTCCCTATGAAGGCGGCCGCGACCACATCTATTACAAACTCGATGCACGCATTCGCCACATCCTGCTCGATGAGTTTCAGGATACATCGCTCCAACAGTTTGAACTTCTTGAACCCCTCATCACTGAGTGCCTTTCTTCAGACGATGGACGCACCATGTTCATTGTGGGCGACACCAAGCAATCGCTTTATGGTTGGCGCGGGGCTGAACCGGCCCTTCTTGGCGAAGTCGATCAGAAACTCGGCTTTGACCAGTCCAAGGTCCTGGATCTCGCCATCAATTTTCGTTCCAGTCCGGCAGTCATCGACGCCGTCAACACCGTTTTCAGCAATCTCTCAAGCAACCCCGCCTTCCTCGAACAAGGCGGCGATGCCGCAGCAAAGTGGCAATCAACTTTCAAGACTCACCAGGCCCACCACGCTGCACGCCCCGGCGAAGTTCTCCTGTGCGTGTCTCCAGAAGTTGCCGACACAGACCCCGACACTGTGTTCGATCGACTCGCGACCCACACGGCCCAGCGAGTGAAGGCCATCTTCGACAAGGTCCCCACTGCCTCAATCGCTATTCTGCTTCGCCGCAACAAATGGATTTCCACGCTTCGATTTGAGCTCTCGCAACTCGGTATCGAATCCAGCCAGGAAGGCGGCGGGCCTCTCACCGATTCGCCGGCCATTTGCGCAATACTCTCGCTCTTCCATATCGCAACCCACCCCGCCGACACGGTTGCGCGCTATCACGTTGCTACCTCACCGGTCGGAAAGGTCATGGGCCTCACAGACCATCGTTCCAACAAACAGGCTCTGGAAGTGTCCCGGTACATGCGGACCGAACTCCTGGTTCGCGGCGTAACCCCTGCACTTATCGCGCTTCGAAAGAGACTTCTCCCCTACCTTGCTGAACGCGACCATTCACGACTCACTCAGCTCATCGCGTTTGGCGCAGACTTTGATGCAAAGGCTAATCCAGATGCCGCGGCATTTTGTGAAGCAGTCACCAGTCATGCAATAGTCGATCCCAATCCCGCCCGGGTCCGGATCATGTCGATTCACAAGGCTAAAGGACTTGAGTTTGACGCTGTCTTTTTGCCACAGTTTGAGAACGCGTGGCAGCGAAAAGCTGGTGAACTGTTTGTACATCGCGAAACGCCATTCAGTCCTCCATCCCTCCTGTCGCTGTCTCCATCGAAAGAGCTTGGCGATGCAGACCCGGCATTCAGGGACCTGAAAGATGCACGATTTGAGGCAATCGTCGGCGAAGAACTCTGTTGCCTGTATGTCGGCATGACACGTGCGATACACCATCTCGAAATCATCGTTCCCCCGGAAAAGCCCAAAGACGGCGGCAACCCGTCCGCTTCACGCGTGTATTGCGAGGGACTCGCTCCGGGAATGACACGCGATCCGGAAACTACTTTGTATGCTCGATCGCTCGGTGATTGGATGGCATGGAAACGAGAGCACTCTGCGGCCAGCACGCCAGCGATGTCTCCTATCACACTCAAGCTCGCCAAGCCAGCAACGGTGAACCCGCTGCATCTTCCTCGCACCTCTCCATCTTCATTGGAAGGCGCTGCATCTCCAGCTGCCACCGATATTCTGCAACCACGCCACGATCTATCTCTCGATCGCGGCACGTTGATTCATGCCTGGTTTGAACTGATCGAATGGGCCAGTTCGCCAGTACCGCTCGATGCTGCCTTGCTTGCCCACGCCGCTCGCTTAGGGATTTCTGAATCATCAGCCTCGCCACATCTTCCTGGTTTTAAGTCAATGCTCGCAATGCCCGAAATTCGCCAGTCGCTGTCCTTGCCCGACGTGAAAGCTGGCACGTGGAGACTTAAGAGAGAGTGGCCCTTCAGCGTCCAGATTGTTCACAACCAACGTCCCACCATGTTGACCGGCCGATTCGACCGCGTGCACATCTGCTATTTCAACGACAAGCCGGTTGCTGCGCACATTCTGGATTTCAAGACCGATGCCCTGACATCTGCTCCAATTGAAAAGAGCATCGAGACCTATCGCCCACAAATGGCGGCGTACAGGTCCGCATTATCCGTGATACTAAAATTAGATCCTGCTTCAATTGCCGCATCATTGCTTTTTGTGTCTAAGGGCAATGTCGTATCGGTTTAGTTCGCTCCTGGCCGACCGCATTCCGGGCACTTGCTGAGACCCTTCAAGTCATACGCACATTTTGGACACTGGCCAGGACCCAGTCGTGGTCTCCAGGCCGACCGCGTTGCAAGACCGATCAACACCAACCCAACACAGCCGACCGCGCCGGCAAGACCCGCTTTCACGCTTAAAACTGGCCAGTTTCCTTCTGCAATCCCGATGTACAAAACAGCGATCATCAATACTAAGACTGCCCCAGGCAGCCCAAGACAAGCAACGAGGAATCCACGCTTACCATGGCGCAGTGATGAGACGATTGGTGCCGCGACCCCGATGAGCGAAACTACTCCGCAAAACAATAGCAGCAGTGGCCCGAACATTGCGAACTCTAGGCAATTAGCGTCAGCTATCGACTCCAGGCCAACTGCGACCTTACTGTCACATTGAGTGAGGAAGTCACAACAACCACAACATGTCCCGGTCCTGTTTCATCAAGTACTTAATGTTCTGTCTCCGAGCCCCGGACAGATAATTGTGGATTGCACCGTCGGTCTGGGCGGACATTCCGCGGCGATCCTTGAACGCCTGGGCCCGCCCGAATCTGGGGGCCGCTTGATCGGAATCGACTTTGATGCGGGCAATCTGGCCGCCGCCAAAGCGAAACTTGAGCGTGTGGGCGGCCGTTTCGATCTCTTTAACACGAATTTCGCCGGGCTGCAGAACGTGCTTGCTCAGGCCGGGATTGAAGATGGGCGCGTTGATGCGGTGCTCGCCGATGTCGGTGTCGCAAGCACACAGATCGATGATCCTTCCCGCGGATTCTCCTATCGCAAGCCCGGCCCCCTCGACATGCGCATGGATGCAACCCGCGGCCAGCCCGCTTCGGTACTGGTCAATCGCTTGAGTGAGGAAGAACTCGCAACCGCGTTTCTTGAACTGGGCGATGAAACCGATGCCCCGCAGATCGCGAAATTAATCGTCGAGCGTCGCACGGTCAATCCGATCACAACAACGCAAGACCTCATGGCCATTATCTGTGAAGCACGTGATTTCACGATTCAGCGGGCCGCAGGCGCCAAACTCCATCCCGCAGCCCGAACTTTCCAGGCTCTGCGAATTCTCGTCAATCGAGAACTCGCCAACCTCGATCGACTCCTGACTGTTCTTCCCGATGTGCTCAAACCAGGCGGCGTCGCCGGAATCATCAGCTTTCACTCCGGAGAAGACCGCCGCGTAAAGTACGCTTTTCGAGATGGACTGCGCGCCGGTGTGTACGAAGCAGAGAACCGTGATCCGATTGTCGCTGATGAAGATGAGCGAGAGTTTAATCCCCGAGCTCGTTCAGCCAAACTGCGCTGGGCACGCCGCGCCCCTGAATCTGCTGCGTAACATCTTGTCTCAATGCTCGGGCTTTGATACAAGGAGTCATGACAATGGCAGCAACAGGCAAAAAGGGCGGACAGCGCACCAACCTCTCAAGCGGCAGCGGTCGCAAGAAACGGTCACCAACCAGCACCGCTCGCAAGGGAAGCCGCGTTGACCCATCACACGAAGTTGAGCACAAGCGCGAAGAGCGGGCCAAGAAAGCTGGAACCGCTCCAACCCTGAAGAAGATCAAAAAAGAGAAGCGCTAGCAGCTTCTTATCGACTTAAACTTCTGGCGATTCAGTATCTCGACCACCTGTCCTGATGCTCTCACGCGCAGCGGCTGCCAGCTTTCTGTAGTTGGTTCTGATGCGTTCCAGCTCCCCCTCTTCAAGTTCCTCAAGATCAAGAAGGGCGTTGTGCGCGCCATGCATTGAACGGATCAGCTCATCGAGCTTGACCTGCATCGCGCCAGTGTCTTTGTTTTGAGTGTGCTGGATCAGAAACACCATCAGAGACGTGGTGATGGTGGTACCGGTATTGATCACTAGTTGCCAGGTACCGCTGTAGTGAAACACAGGGCCAAGCAGCAGCCATAACGCGATGACCCCTACCGCCGCCAGAAAGGCTCGTGGATGTCCAGCTGCATGAGCGGCCCACCGCGACGTCCTTCCAAAAACACTGGACTTGTTCATGGATCACCCTTTTTATGTCTGCGCAGTTTCTGTCACGCACCATCGCCGCCAACATGAATGTAGTCTATCCGACCCAGCGATCTGACCGCAACGAGAGGTGCTCAGCGACGCATCGGCTGGCGATGCATGTACGTCAAGCTCCGCCAGAGCCATTCCGCCGGGCCGAACCTGAAGTATTTCAGCCAGATCGGACTCCATATCAATTGCAGTGCCCATATTCCCACCACGAAATATACAAGCTCCCCACGCTCGAACTTACCAAAGTATCCGAGCCCGAATCCAAAGAATATGAATGTGCAGATGATGCTCTGTGAAAGATAATTGGTGAAGGCCATGCGTCCAACCGCGGCAAGCCGACCTCGCAGAGCGCCCCAGATTCCGCTCTTGCAGATGCACATGATCAGCGAAGCATGCGCGAGAGCGACTGCGAGACTGCCAACGTAATTAAACTGTGCCCCGATCCCAAACGTGTATCCGACATCAGCATGTCGAGCAATCAACTGCGTTGCACCCAGCGCTATCAGCGAAAGCCCGAATATATAGCCCGCGATTGCAAGCTTCGCGTATGACCCCATGGTCCACTTCGCGGCAAAGAATCCAAGCTTCGTAAGCCCCATCCCTACGAGCATGAGGCCCAGAGACCGCCACAAGGTCCACATAAAGAACAGCGCGGACTGAAAGAAGAATGTCAACACCGCATTTACTTTGAATGTCTCCCACCAGCTGCCGCGGCGAGCATTCACTTCTTCAAGTACCTTAGATTCAGTGGGACTGATATCGTTCCTCGCGCCTTCCCATGCCTTCTGCATCTCAAGCTGGAACTCAGTAGGAGTCGCGCCCGCGGCAATTGCTCTCTGCGCCTCCTCAGCCCCGCTCTGCATCATGGAAATCATCGCGCCAAGGCCGCTGGGGATGACTATTGCAACACAGAACACAACGAGTCCGATGACAATCAGATGTTTTG